>NZ_CP150159.1:0-32500 GCF_037963555.1 Bacillus sp. PS196
ATGGAAAATATATTAGACCTGTGGAACCAAGCCCTTGCTCAAATCGAAAAAAAGTTGAGCAAACCGAGTTTTGAGACTTGGATGAAGTCAACCAAAGCCCACTCACTGCAAGGCGATACATTAACAATCACGGCTCCCAATGAATTTGCCAGAGACTGGCTGGAGTCCAGATACTTGCATCTGATTGCAGATACTATATATGAATTAACCGGGGAAGAATTGAGCATTAAGTTTGTCATTCCTCAAAATCAAGATGTTGAGGACTTTATGCCGAAACCGCAAGTCAAAAAAGCGGTCAAAGAAGATACATCTGATTTTCCTCAAAATATGCTCAATCCAAAATATACTTTTGATACTTTTGTCATCGGATCTGGAAACCGATTTGCACACGCAGCTTCCCTCGCAGTAGCGGAAGCACCCGCGAAAGCTTACAACCCTTTATTTATCTATGGGGGCGTCGGCTTAGGGAAAACGCACTTAATGCATGCGATCGGCCATTATGTAATAGATCATAATCCTTCTGCCAAAGTGGTTTATCTGTCTTCTGAGAAATTTACAAACGAATTCATCAACTCTATCCGAGATAATAAAGCCGTCGACTTCCGCAATCGCTATCGAAATGTTGATGTGCTTTTGATAGATGATATTCAATTTTTAGCGGGGAAAGAACAAACCCAGGAAGAATTTTTCCATACATTTAACACATTGCACGAAGAAAGCAAACAAATCGTCATTTCAAGTGACCGGCCGCCAAAGGAAATTCCGACACTTGAGGACAGATTGCGCTCACGTTTTGAATGGGGACTTATTACAGATATCACACCGCCTGATCTAGAAACGAGAATTGCGATTTTAAGAAAAAAAGCCAAAGCAGAAGGCCTCGATATTCCGAACGAGGTTATGCTTTACATCGCGAATCAAATCGACAGCAATATTCGGGAACTCGAAGGAGCATTAATCAGAGTTGTCGCTTATTCATCTTTAATTAATAAAGATATTAATGCTGATCTAGCCGCTGAGGCGTTGAAAGATATTATTCCTTCCTCAAAACCGAAAGTCATTACGATAAAAGAAATTCAGAGGGTAGTAGGCCAGCAATTTAATATTAAACTCGAGGATTTCAAAGCAAAAAAACGGACAAAGTCAGTAGCTTTTCCGCGTCAAATCGCCATGTACTTATCAAGGGAAATGACTGATTCCTCTCTTCCTAAAATCGGTGAAGAGTTTGGAGGACGTGATCATACGACCGTTATTCATGCGCATGAAAAAATTTCAAAACTGCTGGCAGATGATGAACAGCTTCAGCAGCATGTAAAAGAAATTAAAGAACAGCTTAAATAGCAGGACCGGGGAATCGGGGAAAGTGTGAATAACTTTTCGGAAGTCATACACAGTCTGTCCACATGTGGATAGGCTGTGTTTCCTGTCTTTTTCACAACTTATCCACAAATCCACAGGCCCTACTATTACTTCTACTATTTTTTATAAATATATATATTAATACATTATCCGTTAGGAGGATAAAAATGAAATTCACGATTCAAAAAGATCGTCTTGTTGAAAGTGTCCAAGATGTATTAAAAGCAGTTTCATCCAGAACCACGATTCCCATTCTGACTGGTATTAAAATTGTTGCATCAGATGATGGAGTATCCTTTACAGGGAGTGACTCAGATATTTCTATTGAATCCTTCATTCCAAAAGAAGAAGGAGATAAAGAAATCGTCACTATTGAACAGCCCGGAAGCATCGTTTTACAGGCTCGCTTTTTTAGTGAAATTGTAAAAAAATTGCCGATGGCAACTGTAGAAATCGAAGTCCAAAATCAGTATTTGACGATTATCCGTTCTGGTAAAGCTGAATTTAATCTAAACGGACTGGATGCTGATGAGTATCCGCACTTGCCGCAGATTGAAGAGCATCATGCGATTCAGATCCCAACTGATTTGTTAAAAAATCTAATCAGACAAACAGTATTTGCAGTGTCCACCTCAGAAACACGCCCTATCTTGACAGGTGTAAACTGGAAAGTGGAGCAAAGTGAATTATTATGCACTGCAACGGATAGCCACCGTCTTGCATTAAGAAAGGCGAAACTTGATATTCCAGAAGACAGATCTTATAACGTCGTGATTCCGGGAAAAAGTTTAACTGAACTCAGCAAGATTTTAGATGACAACCAGGAACTTGTAGATATCGTCATCACAGAAACCCAAGTTCTGTTTAAAGCGAAAAACGTCTTATTCTTCTCACGGCTTCTGGACGGGAATTATCCAGACACAACCAGCCTGATTCCGCAAGACAGCAAAACAGAAATCATTGTGAACACAAAAGAATTCCTTCAGGCCATTGATCGTGCATCTCTTTTAGCCAGAGAGGGACGCAACAACGTGGTAAAACTGTCTGCAAAACCGGCTGAATCCATTGAAATTTCTTCTAACTCGCCGGAAATCGGTAAAGTTGTGGAAGCGATTGTTGCGGATCAAATTGAAGGTGAGGAATTAAATATCTCTTTTAGTCCAAAATATATGCTGGATGCACTAAAGGTGCTTGAAGGAGCAGAAATACGCGTAAGCTTTACAGGTGCAATGAGACCCTTCTTAATTCGCACGCCGAATGATGAAACGATTGTACAGCTTATCCTCCCTGTCAGAACCTATTAATCCGATACACTGCTGCCGACCTGTCGGCAGCTTTTCTATTCGGTATCTGCTCCGACAAGTTTTCCCTTTCCCTAATTCGTTTTTTTTTAGTACAATTAGATATTAGTGATATTTGAAAGAGGTCGATATAATGGCAAATCCGATTTCAATTGATACAGAGATGATTACACTCGGACAATTCTTAAAATTAGCCGATGTGATTCAGTCTGGCGGTATGGCGAAGTGGTTTTTAAGCGAGCATGAAGTGCTTGTGAACGATGAGCCGGACAACCGCCGGGGCAGAAAACTGTATGTTGGAGATGTGGTAGAGATTGAAGGATTTGGTTCATTTCAAGTCGTCAATTAAAGCGGGTGACACTGATTGTATATCCAGAACTTAGAACTGACATCTTACCGCAACTACGACCATGCTGAACTTCAATTTGAAAATAAAGTAAATGTGATCATCGGAGAAAACGCCCAGGGGAAGACAAACCTCATGGAGGCGATCTATGTCTTGTCCATGGCGAAATCGCACCGGACATCAAATGACAAAGAACTTATACGGTGGGACAAAGACTATGCTAAAATAGAGGGAAGAGTGATGAAGCAAAACGGGGCAATCCCGATGCAGCTCGTCATCTCCAAAAAGGGTAAAAAGGGCAAGGTCAATCATATTGAACAGCAAAAGCTCAGCCAGTATGTCGGGGCCCTCAACACCATTATGTTCGCGCCGGAAGATTTAAATCTTGTAAAGGGAAGCCCTCAAGTGAGAAGGCGGTTTCTTGACATGGAAATCGGACAGGTTTCTCCCGTCTACCTTCATGATCTTTCTCTTTACCAGAAAATCCTTTCCCAGCGGAATCATTTTTTGAAACAGCTGCAAACAAGAAAACAAACTGACCGGACGATGCTCGATGTTCTGACCGATCAGCTTGTAGAAGTTGCAGCAAAAGTCGTCGTAAAACGCCTGCAGTTTACAGCACAGCTCGAGAAATGGGCGCAGCCCATCCATGCAGGCATCTCAAGAGGGCTTGAAGAACTGACCCTGAAATACCATACAGCTCTTGATGTATCAGATCCCCTAGATTTGTCGAAAATAGGAGATAGCTATCAAGAAGCGTTTTCTAAATTAAGAGAAAAAGAAATTGAGCGTGGTGTGACGCTGTCAGGGCCTCATCGCGATGATGTTCTTTTCTATGTGAACGGACGCGATGTGCAGACGTATGGTTCTCAAGGACAGCAGCGAACGACGGCGTTGTCCCTTAAGCTGGCGGAGATTGACCTGATCCATGAAGAAATCGGAGAATATCCCATTTTACTATTGGATGATGTACTGAGTGAACTGGATGATTATCGCCAGTCACACTTGCTTCATACGATCCAAGGCCGTGTACAAACGTTTGTCACAACGACAAGCGTTGATGGCATTGATCACGAAACCTTACGTCAAGCAGGAATGTTCCGTGTGCAAAATGGTGCGTTAGTGAAGTGAAGAAATGAGGTGAGCAATTGTATATTCATTTAGGTGATGACTTTGTGGTTTCAACACGAGATATTGTCGGCATTTTTGACTTTAAAGCCAACATGTCGCCTATTGTTGAAGAATTTCTGAAAAAACAGAAACACAAGGTGGTGCCTTCCGTAAACGGCACGCCCAAATCTATCGTAGTCACGGTTCAGAATATATATTACTCTCCCTTATCTTCCAGCACATTAAAAAAACGTGCGCAATTTATGTTTGAAATAGATTCTTAGAAATTTTTTATCACGAATATATCGTTTAGAAAAGTGTAGGTGAATGACGTGGCTATGGAACAGCAGCAAAACAGTTATGATGAAAATCAGATACAGGTACTAGAAGGATTGGAAGCTGTTCGTAAAAGACCGGGGATGTATATCGGTTCGACAAACAGCAAAGGCCTTCACCACCTGGTATGGGAAATTGTCGACAATAGTATTGACGAAGCCCTCGCCGGTTATTGTACGGATATCAATATCCAAATCGAAAAAGACAACAGTATCACGGTTGTAGATAATGGCCGCGGTATTCCAGTCGGTATTCATGAAAAAATGGGCCGTCCTGCGGTAGAAGTCATTATGACGGTACTTCATGCCGGAGGAAAATTTGACGGAAGCGGCTATAAAGTATCCGGAGGATTACACGGTGTAGGTGCGTCTGTCGTAAACGCACTATCAACAGAGCTTGATGTGACGGTTCACCGTGATGGTAAAATTCACCGCCAAACTTATAAACGCGGAGTTCCGGTTACAGACCTTGAAATCATTGGCGAAACGGATCATACAGGAACGACGACACATTTTGTCCCGGACCCTGAAATTTTCTCAGAAACAACCGAGTATGATTATGATCTGCTTGCCAACCGCGTACGTGAATTAGCCTTTTTAACAAAGGGCGTAAACATCACGATTGAGGATAAACGTGAAGGACAAGAGCGCAAAAATGAATACCATTACGAAGGCGGAATTAAAAGTTATGTAGAGTATTTAAACCGCTCTAAAGAGGTTGTCCATGAAGAGCCGATTTACATTGAAGGCGAAAAGGACGGCATTACGGTTGAAGTGGCTTTGCAATACAATGACAGCTACACAAGCAACATTTACTCGTTTACAAACAACATTAACACGTACGAAGGCGGTACCCATGAAGCTGGCTTCAAAACGGGCCTGACTCGTGTTATCAACGATTACGCCAGAAAAAAAGGGCTTATTAAAGAAAATGATCCAAACCTAAGCGGAGATGACGTAAGGGAAGGGCTGACAGCGATTATTTCAATCAAACACCCTGATCCGCAGTTTGAGGGCCAAACGAAAACAAAGCTGGGCAACTCAGAAGCACGGACGATCACCGATACGTTATTTTCTACGGCGATGGAAACATTTATGCTGGAAAATCCAGATGCAGCCAAAAAAATTGTCGATAAAGGCTTAATGGCGGCAAGAGCAAGAATGGCTGCGAAAAAAGCCCGTGAACTAACACGTCGTAAGAGTGCTTTGGAAATTTCAAACCTGCCCGGTAAGTTAGCGGACTGCTCTTCAAAAGATCCGAGCATCTCCGAGTTATATATCGTAGAGGGTGACTCTGCCGGAGGATCTGCTAAACAAGGACGCGACAGACATTTCCAAGCCATTTTGCCGCTTAGAGGTAAAATCCTAAACGTTGAAAAGGCCAGACTGGATAAAATCCTTTCTAACAACGAAGTTCGCTCTATGATCACAGCGCTCGGCACAGGTATTGGGGAAGACTTCAACCTTGAGAAAGCCCGTTACCACAAAGTTGTCATTATGACAGATGCCGATGTTGACGGCGCGCACATCAGAACACTTCTGTTAACGTTCTTTTACAGATATATGCGCCAAATTATCGAAAATGGCTACGTGTACATTGCGCAGCCGCCGCTCTACAAGGTTCAACAGGGGAAACGCGTTGAATATGCGTACAATGACAAGGAGCTTGAAGAGCTGTTAAAAACTCTTCCTCAAACGCCTAAGCCTGGACTGCAGCGTTACAAAGGTCTTGGTGAAATGAATGCCACCCAGCTATGGGAGACAACCATGGATCCTAGTTCCAGAACACTTCTTCAGGTAACTCTTGAAGATGCAATGGATGCGGACGAGACTTTTGAAATGCTTATGGGCGACAAGGTAGAACCGCGCCGAAACTTCATAGAAGCGAATGCGAGATACGTTAAAAATCTTGACATCTAATCATAAAAAGCCTTATTTCCAATAAGAAATAAGGCTTTTTTCTGAACAAGATCAGATGCAGCAATGCTTGCAATACCTATATATTCTAGCAATTTAATGTGTATAATCATAAGTTTATTGATATAATGGAGAATAGTGAAATCGTATTGAAGGTCATAATGGACAATCTACTCCCACATATTTCATGTGATACTTCAGGGAGGTTTTTTAATGAGTGAACAAAACACACCACAAGTTCGTGAAATAAATATCAGTCAGGAAATGCGTACGTCCTTCTTGGATTATGCAATGAGCGTTATCGTGTCCCGTGCTCTTCCAGATGTTCGTGACGGTTTAAAACCGGTTCACAGACGGATTTTATACGCAATGAATGATTTGGGCATGACAAGTGACAAACCTTATAAAAAATCCGCGCGTATCGTTGGAGAAGTTATCGGGAAATACCACCCGCACGGTGATTCAGCGGTATATGAATCCATGGTCAGAATGGCTCAGGATTTCAACTACCGTTATATGCTCGTTGACGGTCACGGAAACTTCGGTTCTGTTGACGGAGACTCAGCGGCGGCCATGCGTTATACAGAAGCAAGAATGTCTAAAATCTCAATGGAGATTCTTCGTGACATCACAAAAGACACAATCGATTACCAGGATAACTATGACGGGTCAGAAAGAGAACCTGTCGTTATGCCTTCAAGGTTCCCGAATCTGCTCGTGAACGGTGCTGCCGGCATTGCGGTAGGTATGGCAACAAACATTCCTCCGCACCAGCTGGGAGAAATCATTGACGGTGTACTTGCTGTCAGTGAGAATCCGGACATTACAATTCCAGAGCTTATGGAAGTCATTCCAGGGCCTGATTTCCCGACCGCGGGTCAAATCTTGGGACGCAGCGGTATCCGGAAAGCATACGAATCAGGCCGAGGCTCTATCACGATCCGGGCAAAAGCTGAGATCGAACAAACATCTTCGGGTAAAGAAAGAATTATCGTTACAGAGTTACCTTACCAAGTAAATAAGGCGAAATTAATTGAGAAAATTGCCGATCTCGTAAGGGACAAAAAGATAGAGGGTATCACAGATCTGCGTGATGAGTCAGATCGTACAGGTATGAGAATTGTCATTGAAATCAGACGCGACGCCAATGCAAATGTCATCTTAAACAATCTGTACAAACAAACTGCTCTACAAACATCTTTTGGCATCAACCTGCTTGCACTTGTTGATGGCCAGCCGAAAGTTTTAACTCTTAAGAAATGCCTAGAGCATTACCTCGACCATCAAAAAGTTGTCATTAGACGCCGTACTGCTTATGAATTGCGTAAAGCGGAAGCGAGAGCTCATATCCTGGAAGGATTGAGAGTTGCACTGGATCATCTCGATGCAGTTATCTCCCTTATCCGTAATTCTCAAACGGCTGAAATTGCGAGAACAGGTTTAATTGAACAATTCTCACTGACAGAGAAGCAAGCACAAGCGATCCTTGATATGAGGCTCCAGCGTTTAACGGGACTGGAACGTGAAAAGATAGAAGAAGAATACCAATCTCTTGTTAAATTAATTGCAGAGCTAAAAGACATCTTGGCAAATGAATATAAAGTGCTTGAGATCATTCGTGAAGAACTCACGGAAATCAAAGAGCGTTTTAACGATGAAAGACGTACTGAGATCGTCACTTCCGGACTGGAGACAATTGAAGATGAAGATCTCATCGAGAGAGAAAATATCGTAGTTACTCTGACGCACAACGGATACGTCAAACGTCTTCCTGCATCAACTTACCGCAGTCAAAAACGGGGCGGAAAAGGTGTACAAGGTATGGGAACAAACGAAGATGATTTCGTTGAACATTTGATCTCTACGTCAACTCATGACACGATTCTCTTCTTCTCGAACAAGGGGAAAGTGTATCGTGCAAAAGGGTATGAAATCCCTGAATACGGCAGAACGGCAAAAGGAATCCCGATTATTAACCTGCTGGAGGTAGAAAAGGGTGAGTGGATCAACGCGATTATTCCAGTCACGGAATTCAATGCGGAGCTTTACCTTTTCTTCACTACAAAGCATGGGGTTTCAAAACGAACATCGCTATCTCAATTCGCTAATATCCGCAACAATGGTCTAATCGCTCTGGGTCTTCGTGAAGATGATGAACTGATGGGTGTACGTCTGACTGACGGCACAAAACAAATCATCATTGGAACGAAAAACGGTTTACTGATCCGTTTCCCTGAAACAGATGTCCGGGAGATGGGAAGAACTGCGGCGGGCGTAAAAGGCATCACCCTGACGGATGACGACGTTGTTGTCGGCATGGAAATTTTAGAGGAAGAATCACACGTCCTTATCGTAACTGAAAAAGGGTACGGAAAACGAACTCCGGCTGAAGAGTACAGAACCCAAAGCCGGGGCGGAAAAGGACTCAAAACAGCGAAAATCACCGAGAACAACGGTCAACTAGTAGCAGTGAAAGCTACTAAAGGTGAAGAGGATCTAATGATTATTACAGCTAGCGGCGTACTCATCAGAATGGACATCAATGATATCTCCATCACCGGACGTGTCACTCAAGGTGTGCGTCTCATCAGAATGGCAGAAGAAGAGCATGTTGCTACAGTAGCTTTAGTAGAGAAAAACGAAGAAGATGAGAATGAAGAAGAACAAGAAGAAGTGTGAGAAAAAGCGCAGCTGAAATAGCTGCGCTTTTTTGTGTCATAACCCTTTACAGTCATAAAAATTATGGTATAATCATTTCTGTTGTCTTTTAAAAGACACAAACATGACCATTATGACTAGTAAAAACTTTTTCAAAAAAGTATTGACCTAGTTAACTAAAAATGTTATTATTAAGTAGTCGCTTCGAGAGAAGCGCGCAAAGTTCTTTGAAAACTAAACAAGACAAAACGTACCTGTTAATTCAGTTTTTAAAAATCGCACAGCGATGTGCGTAGTCAGTCAAACTACTTTATCGGAGAGTTTGATCCTGGCTCAGGACGAACGCTGGCGGCGTGCCTAATACATGCAAGTCGAGCGGACAGATGGGAGCTTGCTCCCTGATGTTAGCGGCGGACGGGTGAGTAACACGTGGGTAACCTGCCTGTAAGACTGGGATAACTCCGGGAAACCGGGGCTAATACCGGATGGTTGTTTGAACCGCATGGTTCAAACATAAAAGGTGGCTTCGGCTACCACTTACAGATGGACCCGCGGCGCATTAGCTAGTTGGTGAGGTAATGGCTCACCAAGGCAACGATGCGTAGCCGACCTGAGAGGGTGATCGGCCACACTGGGACTGAGACACGGCCCAGACTCCTACGGGAGGCAGCAGTAGGGAATCTTCCGCAATGGACGAAAGTCTGACGGAGCAACGCCGCGTGAGTGATGAAGGTTTTCGGATCGTAAAGCTCTGTTGTTAGGGAAGAACAAGTACCGTTCGAATAGGGCGGTACCTTGACGGTACCTAACCAGAAAGCCACGGCTAACTACGTGCCAGCAGCCGCGGTAATACGTAGGTGGCAAGCGTTGTCCGGAATTATTGGGCGTAAAGGGCTCGCAGGCGGTTTCTTAAGTCTGATGTGAAAGCCCCCGGCTCAACCGGGGAGGGTCATTGGAAACTGGGGAACTTGAGTGCAGAAGAGGAGAGTGGAATTCCACGTGTAGCGGTGAAATGCGTAGAGATGTGGAGGAACACCAGTGGCGAAGGCGACTCTCTGGTCTGTAACTGACGCTGAGGAGCGAAAGCGTGGGGAGCGAACAGGATTAGATACCCTGGTAGTCCACGCCGTAAACGATGAGTGCTAAGTGTTAGGGGGTTTCCGCCCCTTAGTGCTGCAGCTAACGCATTAAGCACTCCGCCTGGGGAGTACGGTCGCAAGACTGAAACTCAAAGGAATTGACGGGGGCCCGCACAAGCGGTGGAGCATGTGGTTTAATTCGAAGCAACGCGAAGAACCTTACCAGGTCTTGACATCCTCTGACAATCCTAGAGATAGGACGTCCCCTTCGGGGGCAGAGTGACAGGTGGTGCATGGTTGTCGTCAGCTCGTGTCGTGAGATGTTGGGTTAAGTCCCGCAACGAGCGCAACCCTTGATCTTAGTTGCCAGCATTCAGTTGGGCACTCTAAGGTGACTGCCGGTGACAAACCGGAGGAAGGTGGGGATGACGTCAAATCATCATGCCCCTTATGACCTGGGCTACACACGTGCTACAATGGACAGAACAAAGGGCAGCGAAACCGCGAGGTTAAGCCAATCCCACAAATCTGTTCTCAGTTCGGATCGCAGTCTGCAACTCGACTGCGTGAAGCTGGAATCGCTAGTAATCGCGGATCAGCATGCCGCGGTGAATACGTTCCCGGGCCTTGTACACACCGCCCGTCACACCACGAGAGTTTGTAACACCCGAAGTCGGTGAGGTAACCTTTTAGGAGCCAGCCGCCGAAGGTGGGACAGATGATTGGGGTGAAGTCGTAACAAGGTAGCCGTATCGGAAGGTGCGGCTGGATCACCTCCTTTCTAAGGATATTATACGGAATATAAGACCTTGGGTCTTATAAACAGAACGTTCCCTGTCTTGTTTAGTTTTGAAGGAACTTTGTTCCTTGAATAAGTTAAGATGGGCCTGTAGCTCAGCTGGTTAGAGCGCACGCCTGATAAGCGTGAGGTCGGTGGTTCGAGTCCACTCAGGCCCACCATCTTATATAACGGGGCCTTAGCTCAGCTGGGAGAGCGCCTGCTTTGCACGCAGGAGGTCAGCGGTTCGATCCCGCTAGGCTCCACCAACGTGTTCTTTGAAAACTAGATAACAGTAGACATCACATTCAATTAGTAACACAAGATATCACATAGTGATTCTTTTTAACGGTTAAGTTAGAAAGGGCGCACGGTGGATGCCTTGGCACTAGGAGCCGATGAAGGACGGGACGAACACCGATATGCTTCGGGGAGCTGTAAGCAAGCTTTGATCCGGAGATTTCCGAATGGGGAAACCCACCACTCGTAATGGAGTGGTATCCATATCTGAATTCATAGGATATGAGAAGGCAGACCCGGGGAACTGAAACATCTAAGTACCCGGAGGAAGAGAAAGCAAATGCGATTCCCTGAGTAGCGGCGAGCGAAACGGGATTAGCCCAAACCAAGAGGCTTGCCTCTTGGGGTTGTAGGACACTCTGTACGGAGTTACAAAGGAACGAGGTAGATGAAGAGGTCTGGAAAGGCCCGCCATAGGAGGTAACAGCCCTGTAGTCAAAACTTCGTTCTCTCCTGAGTGGATCCTGAGTACGGCGGAACACGTGAAATTCCGTCGGAATCCGGGAGGACCATCTCCCAAGGCTAAATACTCCCTAGTGACCGATAGTGAACCAGTACCGTGAGGGAAAGGTGAAAAGCACCCCGGAAGGGGAGTGAAAGAGATCCTGAAACCGTGTGCCTACAAGTAGTCAGAGCCCGTTAACGGGTGATGGCGTGCCTTTTGTAGAATGAACCGGCGAGTTACGATCCCGTGCAAGGTTAAGCAGAAGATGCGGAGCCGCAGCGAAAGCGAGTCTGAATAGGGCGCATGAGTACGTGGTCGTAGACCCGAAACCAGGTGATCTACCCATGTCCAGGGTGAAGTTCAGGTAACACTGAATGGAGGCCCGAACCCACGCACGTTGAAAAGTGCGGGGATGAGGTGTGGGTAGGGGTGAAATGCCAATCGAACCTGGAGATAGCTGGTTCTCTCCGAAATAGCTTTAGGGCTAGCCTCAAGGTAAGAGTCTTGGAGGTAGAGCACTGATTGGACTAGGGGCCCCTACCGGGTTACCGAATTCAGTCAAACTCCGAATGCCAATGACTTATCCTTGGGAGTCAGACTGCGAGTGATAAGATCCGTAGTCGAAAGGGAAACAGCCCAGACCGCCAGCTAAGGTCCCAAAGTATACGTTAAGTGGAAAAGGATGTGGAGTTGCTTAGACAACCAGGATGTTGGCTTAGAAGCAGCCACCATTTAAAGAGTGCGTAATAGCTCACTGGTCGAGTGACTCTGCGCCGAAAATGTACCGGGGCTAAACGTATCACCGAAGCTGCGGACTGTTCTTCGAACAGTGGTAGGAGAGCGTTCTAAGGGCTGTGAAGCCAGACCGGAAGGACTGGTGGAGCGCTTAGAAGTGAGAATGCCGGTATGAGTAGCGAAAGAGGGGTGAGAATCCCCTCCACCGAATGCCTAAGGTTTCCTGAGGAAGGCTCGTCCGCTCAGGGTTAGTCGGGACCTAAGCCGAGGCCGAAAGGCGTAGGCGATGGACAACAGGTTGATATTCCTGTACCACCTCCTCACCATTTGAGCAATGGGGGGACGCAGGAGGATAGGGTAAGCGCGGTATTGGATATCCGCGTCCAAGCAGTTAGGCTGGGAAATAGGCAAATCCGTTTCCCATAAGGCTGAGCTGTGATGGCGAGCGAAATATAGTAGCGAAGTTCCTGATTCCACACTGCCAAGAAAAGCCTCTAGCGAGGTGAGAGGTGCCCGTACCGCAAACCGACACAGGTAGGCGAGGAGAGAATCCTAAGGTGATCGAGAGAACTCTCGTTAAGGAACTCGGCAAAATGACCCCGTAACTTCGGGAGAAGGGGTGCTCTGTTAGGGTGCAAGCCCGAGAGAGCCGCAGTGAATAGGCCCAGGCGACTGTTTAGCAAAAACACAGGTCTCTGCGAAGCCGTAAGGCGAAGTATAGGGGCTGACGCCTGCCCGGTGCTGGAAGGTTAAGAGGAGCGCTTAGCGTAAGCGAAGGTGCGAATTGAAGCCCCAGTAAACGGCGGCCGTAACTATAACGGTCCTAAGGTAGCGAAATTCCTTGTCGGGTAAGTTCCGACCCGCACGAAAGGCGCAACGATCTGGGCACTGTCTCAACGAGAGACTCGGTGAAATTATAGTACCTGTGAAGATGCAGGTTACCCGCGACAGGACGGAAAGACCCCGTGGAGCTTTACTGCAGCCTGATATTGAATGTTGGTACAGCTTGTACAGGATAGGTAGGAGCCTTGGAAACCGGAGCGCCAGCTTCGGTGGAGGCATCGGTGGGATACTACCCTGGCTGTATTGACCTTCTAACCCGCCGCCCTTATCGGGCGGGGAGACAGTGTCAGGTGGGCAGTTTGACTGGGGCGGTCGCCTCCTAAAAGGTAACGGAGGCGCCCAAAGGTTCCCTCAGAATGGTTGGAAATCATTCGCAGAGTGTAAAGGCACAAGGGAGCTTGACTGCGAGACCTACAAGTCGAGCAGGGACGAAAGTCGGGCTTAGTGATCCGGTGGTTCCGCATGGAAGGGCCATCGCTCAACGGATAAAAGCTACCCCGGGGATAACAGGCTTATCTCCCCCAAGAGTCCACATCGACGGGGAGGTTTGGCACCTCGATGTCGGCTCATCGCATCCTGGGGCTGTAGTCGGTCCCAAGGGTTGGGCTGTTCGCCCATTAAAGCGGTACGCGAGCTGGGTTCAGAACGTCGTGAGACAGTTCGGTCCCTATCCGTCGCGGGCGCAGGAAATTTGAGAGGAGCTGTCCTTAGTACGAGAGGACCGGGATGGACGCACCGCTGGTGTACCAGTTGTTCTGCCAAGGGCATCGCTGGGTAGCTATGTGCGGACGGGATAAGTGCTGAAAGCATCTAAGCATGAAGCCCCCCTCAAGATGAGATTTCCCATTCCGCAAGGAAGTAAGATCCCTGAAAGATGATCAGGTTGATAGGTCTGAGGTGGAAGTGTGGCGACACATGGAGCTGACAGATACTAATCGATCGAGGACTTAACCATATTTTTGAATGATGTCACACCTGTTATCTAGTTTTGAGAGAACACTCTCAATTTGTTTGGTGGCGATAGCGAAGAGGTCACACCCGTTCCCATACCGAACACGGAAGTTAAGCTCTTCAGCGCCGATGGTAGTCGGGGGTTTCCCCCTGTGAGAGTAGGACGCCGCCAAGCAAGCTTAAACCCAGCTCAATGAGCTGGGTTTTTTGTTTGTTAAAAATGAAGAAGAAACTGTGAAGCGTATTTAGGGAATTTCTTTTCTGATACTAATAAAAACTGCTGAATTAACACGTAGTCATCACTTATATGCTGTGTTAATAACTCATACCACCATTCTGTTTCATACCTTGCAATCATCCCAACGTTGTACAAAATCAAATAATGAATTGTCATTTCGGGAAGCCTCAGAAATTGCTCCCTTTGAGAAGGGATATAATATTGGTTCTTTTCCATGTCAAACAATAAGCTGGTCGATGTCCATGGCTCCTTGTCTTGTGGTGAAATTTCGAACAGCAGCCCGTGTTCATTTTTTTTTGTAAAAGACCATTGATAATGATGGGACATGTGTTCAGCAAACCTTGAATCAGACATTTTGTAATTGATTACTACTTCCTCCGGTACAAAAATTTCGTTCTTATCCTTCTCAACTTTTGTCATAAATCGTTCTTTCTGCTGAAAGTAGAAAATATCGCTAAGTTCTGGAATGGCCATTAATAATTTTTTCATGGTATACCGTTCATCTACTATATCCGATTGTCCGAATAAATGTTTCATAAAATGCACGCATAGGCCATTTCGTTGTATTTTCACTTCATCATCGCTAAAACAATAATTTTGTTTCTTTCGTTTTCTTGTTGTTACGCCATGTGCCAGTACTGATGTATGGCTTGGATAATGAGGATCACGTGTAATTAAGCATGCTTTGATAAGCTGTGCCATTCCATAAAATAAAAGAATCGGTTTGATTTCTAAGGGAGAATATGCGGCTTGTTTATAAAACGATTCGGCATGCTTTAAGAAATAAATAAACCGTTCACTGTTTTTAAAAGAGTTTTTTTTCGCATCGTCAATACCGTTTAAGATATAAACCTTTTCTAGAAATTTCTGGGTTGATTCAACGGAGTAAAATAGCGCTAAGTCTTTCCACTCATGATATGTCATGTATATTTCTTAATCCTTTCCGTTATCTAAATATTTCAACTCTTTCCCGCTTCCTTGACATGCTCTTGGCTAGTTGATAATCTACATATAATATTTTGCCGAAAAGAGGGGGATTTACTAATGTGGGAAAGTAAATTTTCAAAAGAAGGCTTAACGTTCGACGATGTGCTGCTTGTGCCAGCAAAGTCTGAGGTACTTCCGCGTGATGTGGATTTATCTGTAGAACTTACAAAAACGTTAAAGCTAAATATTCCTGTCATCAGCGCAGGTATGGACACTGTAACAGAATCAGCAATGGCAATTGCAATGGCAAGACAGGGCGGCTTGGGCATCATTCACAAAAATATGTCCATTGAACAGCAGGCTGAACAAGTTGATAAAGTAAAGCGTTCTGAGCGCGGCGTTATCACAAATCCCTTCTTTTTAACTCCTGATCACCAAGTATTTGATGCGGAGCATTTGATGGGGAAATACAGAATTTCCGGTGTTCCGATTGTAAATAACGAAGAAGACCAGAAGCTTGTTGGAATTATTACAAACCGTGACCTTCGTTTTATTTCTGACTACTCAATGAAAATCAGCGACGTCATGACGAAAGAAGAGCTAGTTACTGCATCTGTAGGAACTACTCTGGATGAAGCTGAAAAGATTTTGCAGAAACATAAAATTGAAAAGCTTCCTCTCGTAGATGACCAGAATAAATTAAAAGGTCTTATCACAATTAAAGACATTGAAAAAGTCATTGAGTTCCCGAACTCATCTAAAGACATTCACGGCCGCCTGATCGTTGGCGCGGCAGTTGGTGTAACTGGCGATACAATGACTCGCGTCAAAAAGCTTGTTGAAGCCAATGTTGATGTGATTGTTATCGATACAGCTCACGGACACTCTCAAGGCGTTTTAAACACAGTTACAAAAATCCGTGAAACGTATCCCGAATTAAACATTATTGCTGGAAACGTGGCAACAGCTGAAGCGACAAGAGCGCTTATCGAAGCTGGAGCAGACGTTGTCAAAGTTGGAATAGGGCCTGGTTCAATTTGTACTACACGTGTTGTAGCCGGCGTCGGTGTTCCGCAAATTACAGCAATTTATGATTGTGCAACTGAAGCAAGAAAACACGGCAAAACAATCATCGCCGACGGTGGGATTAAATTCTCTGGCGATATCACTAAAGCATTGGCAGCCGGCGGACATGCTGTTATGCTCGGAAGCTTGCTTGCAGGCACATCAGAAAGCCCTGGTGAAACTGAAATCTACCAAGGCAGAAGATTTAAGGTATACCGCGGCATGGGATCAGTTGCTGCAATGGAAAAAGGAAGTAAAGACCGTTACTTCCAAGAAGAAAATAAAAAATTTGTTCCTGAAGGAATTGAAGGACGCACACCTTACAAAGGGCCAGTTGAAGAAACCGTTTATCAGCTAGTCGGAGGCCTTCGTTCTGGTATGGGGTATTGCGGGTCCAAAGATCTGCGTGCGCTAAGAGAAGAAGCTCAGTTCATTCGCATGACTGGCGCAGGACTTCGCGAAAGCCATCCGCATGACGTACAGATTACAAAAGAATCACCTAACTATACAATTTCATAATAAATTGTTACAAATTAAAAACATTTGACAGGGTCTCTGACTCTGTCTATTTTTTTTATACTGATTATGATAAAATTTATACTGTTGTGCATTGAAAATGTCCTTAACGGCTTAATTATAGATGAAGAAAATGAAATACGGAGGTCGTACGATTGAACATCAAGAAATGTAAACAGCTACTGATGTCATTGGTTGTGTTAACTCTAGCTGTCACGTGTCTGGCTCCAATGTCAAAAGCAAAAGCAGCCAGCGATCCAATTGATATCAATGCATCTGCTGCTATTATGATCGAAGCTTCTTCAGGTAAAATTCTTTACAGTAAAAATGCAGATAAGAGACTGCCAATTGCGAGTATGACAAAAATGATGACAGAGTATCTGTTATTAGAAGCAATTGATCAAGGTAAAGTGAAATGGGACCAAACCTATACGCCTGATGACTATGTGTATGAAATTTCCCAAGATAACAGCTTATCAAACGTTCCTCTTCGGAAAGACGGGAAATACACAGTAAAAGAATTATATCAAGCTACAGCAATTTATTCTGCAAATGCTGCTGCTATTGCGATTGCAGAAATAGTTGCCGGTTCTGAAACTAAGTTTGTTGAAAAAATGAATGCAAAAGCAAAAGAACTAGGCTTAACAGATTACAAATTTGTTAACGCAACAGGTCTTGAAAACAAAGATCTTCACGGGCATCAGCCTGAGGGGACAAGCGTAAATGAAGAAAGTGAAGTTTCTGCAAAGGATATGGCAATTCTTGCGGATCACTTGATTACTGACTACCCTGAGATACTGGAGACTTCCAGTATCGCCAAAACGAAATTCAGAGAAGGCACCGATGATGAAATGGACATGCCGAACTGGAATTTTATGCTGAAGGGGCTTGTCAGCGAGTATAAAAAAGCGACTGTAGACGGACTGAAAACAGGTTCTACTGACTCTGCGGGTTCATGCTTTACAGGAACAGCTGAACGCAACGGTATGCGTGTCATCACTGTTGTTTTAAACGCGAAGGGCAACCTTCATACAGGCCGTTTCGATGAAACGAAAAAAATGTTTGATTATGCTTTCGACAATTTCTTCATGAAAGAAATTTATGCTGAAGGCGATCAAGTAAAAGGCCATAAAACAATTTCAGTTGATAAGGGTAAAGAGAAAGAAGTAGGCATTGTGACAAACAAGGCGTTCTCTCTTCCTGTCAAAAATGGTGAAGAAAAGAATTACAAAGCGAAGGTCACACTGAATAAAGACAACTTAACTGCTCCTGTGAAAAAAGGAACCAAGGTTGGGAAGCTGACTGCGGAATACACAGGTGATGAAAAGGATTACGGATTCCTTAACAGCGATCTGGCTGGCGTAGACCTTGTTACAAAAGAAAATGTAGAAAAAGCAAACTGGTTTGTTTTGACAATGCGCAGTATCGGCGGATTTTTTTCCGGAATTTGGGGAAGCATTGTTGATACGGTAACCGGCTGGTTTTAATCAATTGAAAGAGCTCTGATGGATGTTAGGGCTCTTTCGCGTAATATACTGAAAAAACCCAATTTTTAATAAAAAATGATTTTCAAAGCGCTAAAAACCGAATAAAATAGTATATATCCATATGAATTATTGGATTTCTAGGATACAATAAGGATTAGAAATCATATAACTATACCTTGATTAGGGGGACCAAGAAATGGCTCAAACAGGTACTGAACGTGTAAAACGCGGAATGGCAGAAATGCAAAAAGGCGGCGTCATCATGGACGTCATCAATGCGGAACAAGCGAAAATCGCTGAAGAAGCTGGAGCTGTCGCTGTAATGGCGCTAGAACGTGTGCCAGCAGATATTCGCGCGGCTGGAGGAGTTGCCCGTATGGCTGACCCTACAATCGTGGAAGAAGTAATGAATGCAGTATCTATCCCGGTAATGGCAAAAGCGCGTATCGGACATATTG
Source organism: Bacillus sp. PS196 (assembly GCF_037963555.1). NCBI lineage: Bacteria > Bacillati > Bacillota > Bacilli > Caryophanales > Bacillaceae > Bacillus > Bacillus sp. PS196. Next base: position 18,849 of record NZ_CP150159.1, read on the forward strand.
TTGAAGCGCGTGTGCTTGAAGCTATGGGTGTTGACTATATTGATGAAAGTGAAGTTCTGACGCCGGCTGACGAAGAATTTCATTTAAATAAAAATGAATACACAGTTCCTTTTGTCTGTGGCTGTCGCGATCTTGGTGAAGCAACACGCCGTATTGCGGAAGGTGCTTCTATGCTTCGCACAAAAGGTGAGCCTGGAACAGGTAATATTGTTGAGGCTGTTCGCCATATGCGCAAAGTTAACGCTCAAGTGCGCAAAGTAGTTGCGATGAGTGAGGATGAACTAATGACAGAAGCGAAAAACCTAGGTGCTCCTTACGAGCTTCTTCTTCAAATTAAAAAAGACGGCAAGCTTCCTGTCGTTAACTTTGCCGCTGGCGGCGTAGCAACTCCAGCTGATGCTGCTCTCATGATGCAGCTCGGTGCTGACGGAGTATTTGTTGGTTCTGGTATTTTCAAATCAGACAACCCTGCTAAATTTGCGAAAGCAATTGTGGAAGCAACAACTCACTTTACTGATTACAAATTGATCGCTGAGCTATCAAAAGAGCTTGGTACTGCAATGAAAGGGATTGAAATCTCAAACTTACTTCCAGAACAGCGTATGCAAGAACGCGGCTGGTAAGAACATAGGAGCGCTGCTGACATGTTAACAATAGGTGTACTAGGACTTCAAGGAGCAGTTAGAGAGCACATCCATGCGATTGAAGCATGCGGCGCGGCTGGTCTTGTCGTAAAACGTCCGGAGCAGCTGAACGAAGTTGACGGGTTGATTTTGCCGGGCGGTGAGAGCACGACGATGCGCCGTTTGATCGATACGTATCAATTCATGGAGCCGCTTCGTGAATTCGCTGCTCAGGGCAAACCGATGTTTGGAACATGTGCCGGATTAATTATATTAGCAAAAGAAATTGCCGGTTCAGATAATCCTCATTTAGGTCTTCTGAATGTGGTTGTAGAACGTAATTCATTTGGCCGGCAGGTTGACAGCTTTGAAGCTGATTTAACAATTAAAGGCTTGGACGAGCCTTTTACAGGGGTATTCATCCGTGCTCCGCATATTTTAGAAGCTGGTGAAAATGTTGAAGTTCTATCGGAGCATAATGGTCGTATTGTAGCCGCGAAACAGGGGCAATTCCTTGGCTGCTCATTCCATCCGGAGCTGACAGAAGATCACCGAGTGACACAGCTGTTTGTTGAAATGGTTGAGGAATATAAGCAAAAGGCACTTGTATAAAACAGTTGAAAGCTGTGGAAACTTATAGTACATTATAAGCACAAATAAAGATCGAAAAGCGTTGATAGGAACTAGTAGGGAGCCTCTCTTTCTAAGAGAGCCGATGGTTGGTGCGAATCGGTGAAAGATGCTGTCTGAATCCATCCTTGAGCGAAATGCTGAAACAAGTAGGCATTTACGGGATAACCGTTATGTTTGAAAGTGGAAAACGAGTCTTTGATTTGTTTTCAATCAGGGTGGCAACGCGAGAGCTCTCGTCCCTTTATGGGGATGAGGGCTCTTTTTATTTTCGACAAATCAATAAAAAAAGGAGTGTTTCGCATGCTTGATACGAAAATGCTGAGAGCAAATTTTCAAGAAATTAAAGCAAAGCTTGTACACAAAGGCGAAGACTTAACTGATTTTGATAAGTTTGAGGCGCTGGATGATAGACGAAGAGAGCTCATCGGCAAGGTTGAAGAGTTAAAAGGAAAACGAAATGAAGTTTCTCAGCAGGTCGCTGTGCTGAAGCGTGAGAAAAAAGACGCGGATCACATTATTAAAGAAATGCGTGAAGTCGGCGAGGAAATTAAAAAGCTTGATGAAGAATTGCGAACAGTGGAAGCTGAGCTTGATACAATCCTTCTCTCAATCCCGAATATTCCGCATGAGTCTGTACCTGTCGGTGAAACAGAAGACGACAACGTAGAAGTGCGTAAATGGGGTGAAAAGCCTTCATTTGCTTATGAGCCGAAGCCGCACTGGGATATTGCGGATGAGCTGGGTATTCTGGATTTTGAACGTGCTGCCAAAGTAACAGGAAGCCGTTTCGTGTTCTATAAAGGCTTAGGTGCTCGTCTGGAGCGTGCGCTTTATAACTTTATGCTTGATCTGCATGTGGATGAGTATAACTACACTGAAGTGATCCCGCCATATATGGTAAACCGCGCAAGCATGACGGGAACGGGGCAGCTTCCTAAATTTGAAGAAGATGCATTTAAAATCAGAGAAGAAGATTATTTCTTAATTCCAACGGCGGAAGTGCCGATTACAAACATGCATCGCGATGAAATCCTTTCAGGTGACAGCCTGCCGATCAACTATGCGGCATTCAGTGCTTGCTTCCGTTCTGAAGCTGGTTCAGCAGGACGTGACACACGCGGATTAATTCGTCAGCACCAATTTAATAAAGTTGAGCTTGTAAAGTTTGTGAAGCCTGAAGATTCTTATGAAGAATTAGAGAAGCTTACAAACCAAGCAGAACGGGTTCTTCAGCTGCTTGAGCTTCCATACCGTGTCATGAGTATGTGTACGGGTGACTTAGGCTTTACGGCTGCGAAAAAATACGATATCGAAGTTTGGATTCCAAGCCAAGACACATATCGAGAAATCTCTTCTTGCAGCAACTTCGAAGCGTTCCAGGCGAGACGTGCGAATATTCGTTTCAGACGTGAAGCGAAAGGCAAGCCTGAGCATGTACACACACTGAACGGTTCAGGACTGGCGGTTGGAAGAACAGTTGCCGCTATCTTAGAAAATTATCAGCAGGAAGACGGAAGCGTTGTGATTCCGAAAGTGCTTCGTCCTTATATGGGGAATAGAGAAGTAATGAAACCGTAAATTATGGAAAGGCGTGCCTGACAAGGTGCGCCTTTTTGCTTATGTAAAAACGGCATTTTCATAAAAACAAAAAAAGTTTTTAAAAATGCTTGACCACACGAGAACATACGTGATATAGTAAGTCTTGTCGATACGGAGGAATACCCAAGTCCGGCTGAAGGGATCGGTCTTGAAAACCGACAGGGGTGTCAAAGCCCGCGGGGGTTCGAATCCCTCTTCCTCCGCCATATTGATTTTAATTCTAATGAAACACAAGCATATATTGGAGATTGTTTTGTCCGTTGCATTCGGTGCGGCGGATTTTTTATTTTAAAGAAAAAGTGAATCTCGACTGAGATTCACTTTTTTTGATTATCATGAATAACTGAAGCAATTTGATCTACAATATTTTCAATCGAGTTTTCGTCGTTCAGAAGATCATAATCTTCAATGCGAAGTTTTAAAACAGGGCAGGCATTAAAACCGCTTATCCAGTTCTCGTAGCGTGTATGCATTTCTTCCCAATAAGACCGGCTTGTCTGAAGCTCCATCTCACGGCCGCGTTGTTCAATCCGGTTTAAAATGTTCTCCAGATCTCCTTCTAAATAGATCAACACATCTGGATGTGGGAAATACGGTGTCATTACCATTGCTTCGAAAAGGCTTGTGTAAGTCTTATAATCAACCTTTGACATTGTCCCTTTATCAGCATGCATTTTTGCGAAAATTCCTGTATCTTCATAAATCGAACGATCCTGTACAAAACCTCCGCCGGCTTCAAAAATTGTTTTCTGTTCTTTGAAGCGTTCAGCTAAGAAGTAAATTTGAAGGTGAAAGCTCCAACGTTCAAAATCATGATAGAACTTTTCCAAATATGGATTATGATCGACTTCCTCCAAAGATGTTTTAAATCCAAGCCGTTTAGCTAAAGTTTTTGTTAAAGTCGATTTTCCGACACCTACTGTTCCTGCTACTGTAATAATTGAATTCTTAGGGATATGATGTTCCTTCATACGATAAGCTCCTTTACATGGGCGGCAATGCGTTCAAAGTCGCTCTTATTCAAAACGAAATCCTTTGAATCACCATCTACGGTTAACACTGTAAGTTCAGTGTCTGCTTCCTGCAGCTGCTTGATGGCGACTTCATAATCTGAAATCAGCTGCTCCAAATAGCTAGTTTCAATTTTTTTCTCAAAGGGGCGCCCGCGTTTTTCAATGCGGTGTAGCAATGTAGGCAGACTGGCCTTTATGTAAATGATGAAATTCGGCTTTGGCAGATCATCCGTTAGCAGGTGATATATCTTTTTGTATTTTTCCAGCTGATGTGGAGACAAGGTGCGTTCCGCAAAAATCACATTTTTATAAATATGATAATCAGCTATTACAGGCTGTCCCTTTTTTAAAAAGTGATCACTGGTGTCTTCAAGCTGTTTGTATCTGTGACAAAGAAAAAACATCTCGAGCTGGAAGCTCCATTCCTCTATATTGTCATAAAACTTATCAAGGTACGGGTTATCCTCTACAATCTCATTGATCATAGGGAATCCGAACTCTTGTGAGAGCATCGTTGCGAGAGTTGTTTTTCCTGCCCCGATAGGACCTTCTATTGCAATAAAAGGGGCTGTATTCATCGGAATCCTCCTTATATCTGAAAAACGTGCGTCAGTTACCGACCTTCATATTGTATCACAACCCTTAGGTGCCCCCATGAAAAAAAGACGTTTCCAAATTATCGAAACGTCTTTTTGACAACATTAAATTGATCAGACAGCAGCAGCCAGTTTTGTGGAAAGGAAAGACCCAGCTTCCAATAGCTGATGCCTCTTAAATTCAGCTCTTTAATCAGATTGAATTTTGCTTGGATCGAGCGGGCATCCTCGAACCATACCTCGTGCCTTCTGTTTTCTGCATCAGTATAGCGGAAGAAAGGAGCTTGAGCGGTTTGGTCATACTGAATGGAAGCATTGTTCTGATCAGCTATGACAATGGCTTGCTGAGGGCTTACTGCTCTTGCCGGAGTTCCCCCTGCTGTATATGGCAGCGTCCAGTCATATCCATATAAATTCTGGCCCATGACAATTTTGTTCGCAGGCATTTCAGTCAAAGCATATTCTATGACATCACGGACAGGTCCAATTGGAGAAACCGCTTGAGGCGGCCCGCCGCTATAGCCCCATTCATATGTCATGAGAACAACAAAGTCGACAATTTGGCCATGCGCCCTGTAATCATGAGCTTCATACCATCTGCCCTGCTGTGTTGCACTTGTTTTAGGAGCAAGAGCCGTAGAAATTTCTAAGCCCTCTCGATGAAAAAGATCCCTTGCTTCGCGGAGAAATTGATTATAGGCCTCTCTATCCTGGGGCCGCAAATATTCAAAGTCGAAATGAATGTCACGGAAGCCATATCTCTTGGCATTCTCCACTATTTCATTTAGAAGCCTTCTTTTTACAGTTTCGTCGTTCAAAAGGATCCGGCCAAGTTCATCACTAAATGCCTGGTTTTCTAGGTTCGTTATAATCATCATCAATGTTGTATTTTGACTTTCTGTAATGCTCCTTAAATTCGTTAAAGGCGGTGCGACTAAGGTTCCGTTCCGCTGTGCCTGGAAGCTGAATGCGCCAAGGTACGTTAAGTAGGGTGACGCTTCTCTGGCCGCCTGCTGGAGATTTTCGCTGACTTGATTTCCTCGGGGCTCCAAATAAGCATTTGATTCGATGTCTCGTTTAGGAGCTGGAGGGATGTATAAACGGAAACCAATCTGAAGCACGGTATTTAACTGGATGCGGTTAACCCTTGCGAGCTCGGCTGCTGTTGTATTGAACTGCCGGGCGATGGATGTCAGGGTATCACCTCGCTTCACATCATAGAACTGGCCGGCTATTGGAATGACAATGGTTTGTCCGACAACAAGGCTGTCGGGATTCGGTATTTCATTCGTTTCAGTGATCTCACTTACGGTTGTTCTGTATTGTGAAGCGATAGCAGAAAGAGTGTCGCCTTGTTTTACCACATAAATTTGAATGAAAAACGCCTCCTTTCATATCGCTATCAATGTATGAAAGAAAAGCGCTGATCATGTTTATTTTTCTGTAATTTGTTCTTCCGTCGTAATTTCTGCGAAAAGAACATTCTCCATCATAGTTAAGGCGAATTCGTTATCTTCGTCACTGTTTGACGCGATACAGTCCTTAGGAATCGTGATGCTGTATTCCCTCATATAAGCGTCATTAGCGGTAAACAGCACACATATATTGCCGGCTATACCTGTTAAGATAATATGTCTCACCTGCAACTCAGTAAGAAGGGTGTGAAGTGCAGTTTCGTAGAAAGCGGAATGTTTTGGTTTGATTAAAAAATAATCAGCATCTTCCGGAGCTATCTTTGTGATGATATCCTTGCTTCTTTCATTTGTGCATTCTTGCTGAATGTTTTTAATGTCAGCTTGCCAAAGTCCATAATGATCATTGATGTAAATAATCGGCCATTCATTTTGTCTCGCGTGCTCCTTTAATGATAAAATATGAGGAACGATTTTTTCTGTTTTTTTAGCGAGGGTTTCTCCCATATCGAATTCAAAATTATTGATCATGTCTACAATGAGAAGGGCTGTATCTGCTTTGGACAATCGACAGTCTCCTTTCCGTTTCAGTTATAGTTAATATGTAGCCTTTTTAGGCAATGAAAAAACTTTGAAAAGAGAGCTTATCCTTATGACACAAGATGAACTTTATATGAAAGAAGCAATTAAAGAAGCGAAAAAGGCTGAAGAGAAAGGTGAAGTGCCAATAGGTGCGGTGCTTGTCGTTAATGATGAAATTATAGCGCGTGCACATAATTTAAGAGAGACTGAACAGCGATCTATTGCCCATGCAGAAATGCTTGTAATGGATGAAGCGTGTAAGGCACTGGGAACATGGCGGCTGGAAGGTGCGACTCTTTATGTGACGCTTGAGCCTTGTCCAATGTGTGCTGGTGCAGTCGTACTTTCTCGAGTGGAAAAAGTGGTTTTTGGCGCATTTGATCCGAAAGGCGGCTGTTCAGGCACGCTAATGAACCTTCTCCAGGAGGAACGCTTTAATCATCAGGCTGAAGTGGTGAGCGGTGTACTTGAGGAAGAATGCGGCGGAATGCTCAGTGCGTTTTTCAGAGAACTAAGAAAAAAGAAGAAAGCTGCCAGGAAAAACTTGTCTGAATAGTACGGTTGCAATTTTTAGGGGAAACAGATATACTTAAGTGTGCATCGTAATAGATGCAACTTAAAATTTGATATTTATTTTGCCGTGCTAAGCGGGGAGGTAGCGGTGCCCTGTACCTGCAATCCGCTCTAGCAGGGCCGAATCCCTTCTCGAGGTTCGTTTACTTTAAGGCCTGCCTTAAGTAAGTGGTGTTGACGTTTGGGTCCTGCGCAATGGGAATTCATGAACCATGTCAGGTCCGGAAGGAAGCAGCATTAAGTGAAACCTCTCATGTGCCGCAGGGTTGCCTGGGCCGAGCTAACTGCTTAAGTAACGCTTAGGGTAGCGAATCGACAGAAGGTGCACGGTAAATCAATCATCAAATTTTCAGACTCACCTAATATTAGGTGAGTTTTTTGTTATGTAAAAAGAGCTTTTGGAATCGAAACAAGGTTCATGTATAATGGGAATGATGAATAACGGAGGAGGGCAAACCCGTGAGTTACCAAGCTTTATATCGAGTATTCAGGCCTCAGCGCTTTGAAGATGTGGTCGGACAAGAACACATTACAAAAACGCTGCAAAATGCCCTTTTGCAAAAAAAGTTTTCTCACGCCTATCTGTTTTCCGGGCCAAGAGGAACCGGAAAAACCAGTGCAGCCAAAATATTTGCTAAGGCTGTCAACTGTGAACATGCTCCTGTTGATGAGCCATGCAACGAATGTGCGGCCTGTAAAGGGATAACAAACGGGTCAATATCCGATGTCATAGAAATTGACGCCGCTTCTAATAACGGTGTTGATGAGATTCGTGACATTCGCGATAAAGTGAAGTTTGCCCCATCGGCCGTCACATATAAGGTATATATCATAGATGAGGTGCATATGCTTTCTATCGGCGCTTTTAATGCATTACTAAAAACATTAGAAGAGCCGCCTGAGCATTGTATTTTCATATTAGCAACAACTGAACCGCACAAAATTCCTTTAACCATTATCTCTAGATGTCAGCGTTTTGACTTTAAACGAATTACCTCCCAAGCGATTGTAGGCCGCATGAATAAAATTGTTGATGCTGAACAGCTGCAAGTGGAGGAAGGATCGCTGGATATCATCGCGAGTGCTGCAGACGGAGGGATGAGGGATGCCCTGAGCCTTCTTGATCAGGCCATATCATTCAGCGGCGATATCCTGAAAGTCGAAGATGCGCTTTTAATTACGGGTGCTGTTTCTCAATTATATATCGGGAAGCTTGCACAATCCCTGCATGATAAAAACGTTTCTGACGCACTGGAAACATTAAATGAATTGCTTCAGCAAGGAAAAGATCCAGCTAAGCTGATAGAAGATATGATTTTCTATTTCAGGGACATGCTGCTGTACAAAACAGCCCCTGGCTTAGAGGGAGTGCTTGAGAAAGTAAAAGTCGATGAAACGTTCCGGGAACTAAGTGAACAAATTCCGGCTCAGGCCCTATATGAAATGATTGATATTCTGAACAAGAGCCATCAGGAAATGAAATGGACAAATCATCCGCGTATCTTTTTCGAAGTGGCCGTTGTGAAGATTTGCCAAACCTCACATCAATCTGCTGCTGATCTCCCGGAAGTGGATATGCTGATGAAAAAAATCCAGCAGCTCGAACAGGAAGTAGAGCGGCTCAAAACAACGGGCATAAAAGCAGCTGCGGAAAGCCCGAAAAAAGAAGCGCCGCGTGTGCCAAAGGGCGGGAAATCCAATTACAAAGCGCCAGTAGGCAGAATTCATGAGATTTTGAAGGAAGCCACAAGACCGGATCTTGATCTGCTCAGAAACAGTTGGGGCAAGCTTCTTGCTCATCTCAAACAGCAAAACAAAGTATCACATGCCGCTTTGCTGAATGACAGTGAACCTGTGGCTGCCGGATCGGCGGCATTTGTTCTGAAATTCAAATATGAAATTCATTGTAAAATGGTCGCTGAGGATAACAACGGAGTCCGGACTAATCTTGAACAGATTTTAGAATCGATGCTCGGAAAAAGAATGGATTTGATTGGCGTTCCAGAAGCACAATGGGGTAAAATAAGAGAAGAATTTTTAGAAGATCATCAGCAGGAAAATGAAGGATCAAATGTACCGGCTGAAGAAGACCCGCTTATTGCCGAAGCGAAAAAGCTTGTTGGAGCGGATTTAATTGAAATAAAAGACTAACAAAATGAAAGAGAGTGAATGCTATGCGTGGCGGAATGGGTAATATGCAAAAAATGATGAAACAAATGCAAAAAATGCAAAAGGACATGGCGAAGGCTCAAGAAGAGCTTGCAGAAAAGGTTGTTGAAGGAACTGCAGGCGGCGGTATGGTAACAGTAAAAGCAAACGGCCAAAAAGAAATCCTGGATGTTATCATCAAAGAAGAAGTCGTTGATCCTGAAGATATTGATATGCTTCAAGATTTAGTGCTTGCTGCAACGAATGAAGCTTTGAAAAAAGTTGACGAAATCACAAACGAAACAATGGGTCAATTTACAAAGGGAATGAACATGCCAGGTTTATTCTAGGGGGATAAAAGAACATGCAATATCCTGAACCAATATCAAAGCTGATTGACAGCTTTATGAAATTGCCAGGGATCGGACCGAAAACAGCGGTTCGTCTGGCTTTTTTTGTTCTAGGTATGAAAGAAGATGTAGTATTAGATTTTGCGAAAGCATTAGTAAATGCGAAACGCAACCTGACATATTGTTCAGTTTGCGGGCATATTACAGATCAGGACCCTTGCTATATATGTGAAGATACGCGCAGGGATAAGTCTGTTATCTGTGTTGTGCAAGACCCTAAGGATGTTATCGCTATGGAGAAAATGAAGGAATACAACGGACAGTATCACGTTCTTCACGGCGCTATTTCTCCAATGGACGGCATTGGACCGGAGGATATTAAAATACCAGAATTGTTAAAACGATTACAGGATGATCAAGTGACAGAAGTGATCCTCGCGACAAACCCTAATATAGAAGGGGAAGCAACGGCGATGTATATATCAAGGCTCCTCAAGCCGTCTGGTATTAAGCTCTCCCGTATTGCCCACGGACTGCCCGTCGGCGGTGACTTGGAATATGCTGACGAGGTCACTCTTTCTAAAGCACTTGAAGGAAGACGTGAATTGTAAGGAGGAAAAAGCGATCCATGGGTTTTCTTCGCAAGAAAACATTAAGAAGAGAGTTTGATGAAAAACTAACCGAGCAGCTTTTTAAGCAAAAGGAAGAGTGGAACAGGCAAAAAAAGCTGGTCGAAAAAAGCTTAGAACCGTCTGCTGAAGTGTTATACGAACTGAAAGTAGCTGAAGCGAAGTATTTTTTTTACTTAAGGGAAGCGAAGCAGCGAAATGTAAAAATCAGCCGGTGGAAGTAAGTGGTCTAAACTCCTGGATCTTCTCATAAGCTTGTACTAGAACAAGCGAAGGAGATGAGAAGATTCATGGAGCCTATTTTTATTATCGGGATTATTTTAGGACTGGTTATTCTTCTTTTTTTATCAGGTTCAGCTGCGAAGCCTTTAAAGTGGATTGGCATCACAGCTGTTAAATTTGTGGCAGGTGCTTTGCTGCTGGTTTGTGTAAATATGTTTGGCGGCAGTCTTGGCATTCATGTGCCGATTAATCTGGTTACAACAGCTATCAGCGGAATTTTAGGGATACCCGGAATAGCTGCGTTAGTCGTTATTAAGCAATTTATCATTTAATTGATATTATGTATTGACTTAGACAACCGAAGGTGTTATTCTAGTATACGTCGCTGATGACGAACAGCTTTTTTGAAAAGAAAATGTTAAAAAGTTGTTGACAGTAGCGACGGTAAATGTTATGATAATAAAGTCGCTTAAACGAGCGGTAAACAAAGTTCTTTGAAAACTAAACAAGACAAAACGTACCTGTTAATTCAGTTTTTAAAAATCGCACAGCGATGTGCGTAGTCAGTCAAACTACTTTATCGGAGAGTTTGATCCTGGCTCAGGACGAACGCTGGCGGCGTGCCTAATACATGCAAGTCGAGCGGACAGATGGGAGCTTGCTCCCTGATGTTAGCGGCGGACGGGTGAGTAACACGTGGGTAACCTGCCTGTAAGACTGGGATAACTCCGGGAAACCGGGGCTAATACCGGATGGTTGTTTGAACCGCATGGTTCAAACATAAAAGGTGGCTTCGGCTACCACTTACAGATGGACCCGCGGCGCATTAGCTAGTTGGTGAGGTAACGGCTCACCAAGGCGACGATGCGTAGCCGACCTGAGAGGGTGATCGGCCACACTGGGACTGAGACACGGCCCAGACTCCTACGGGAGGCAGCAGTAGGGAATCTTCCGCAATGGACGAAAGTCTGACGGAGCAACGCCGCGTGAGTGATGAAGGTTTTCGGATCGTAAAGCTCTGTTGTTAGGGAAGAACAAGTACCGTTCGAATAGGGCGGTACCTTGACGGTACCTAACCAGAAAGCCACGGCTAACTACGTGCCAGCAGCCGCGGTAATACGTAGGTGGCAAGCGTTGTCCGGAATTATTGGGCGTAAAGGGCTCGCAGGCGGTTTCTTAAGTCTGATGTGAAAGCCCCCGGCTCAACCGGGGAGGGTCATTGGAAACTGGGGAACTTGAGTGCAGAAGAGGAGAGTGGAATTCCACGTGTAGCGGTGAAATGCGTAGAGATGTGGAGGAACACCAGTGGCGAAGGCGACTCTCTGGTCTGTAACTGACGCTGAGGAGCGAAAGCGTGGGGAGCGAACAGGATTAGATACCCTGGTAGTCCACGCCGTAAACGATGAGTGCTAAGTGTTAGGGGGTTTCCGCCCCTTAGTGCTGCAGCTAACGCATTAAGCACTCCGCCTGGGGAGTACGGTCGCAAGACTGAAACTCAAAGGAATTGACGGGGGCCCGCACAAGCGGTGGAGCATGTGGTTTAATTCGAAGCAACGCGAAGAACCTTACCAGGTCTTGACATCCTCTGACAATCCTAGAGATAGGACGTCCCCTTCGGGGGCAGAGTGACAGGTGGTGCATGGTTGTCGTCAGCTCGTGTCGTGAGATGTTGGGTTAAGTCCCGCAACGAGCGCAACCCTTGATCTTAGTTGCCAGCATTCAGTTGGGCACTCTAAGGTGACTGCCGGTGACAAACCGGAGGAAGGTGGGGATGACGTCAAATCATCATGCCCCTTATGACCTGGGCTACACACGTGCTACAATGGACAGAACAAAGGGCAGCGAAACCGCGAGGTTAAGCCAATCCCACAAATCTGTTCTCAGTTCGGATCGCAGTCTGCAACTCGACTGCGTGAAGCTGGAATCGCTAGTAATCGCGGATCAGCATGCCGCGGTGAATACGTTCCCGGGCCTTGTACACACCGCCCGTCACACCACGAGAGTTTGTAACACCCGAAGTCGGTGAGGTAACCTTTTAGGAGCCAGCCGCCGAAGGTGGGACAGATGATTGGGGTGAAGTCGTAACAAGGTAGCCGTATCGGAAGGTGCGGCTGGATCACCTCCTTTCTAAGGATATTATACGGAATATAAGACCTTGGGTCTTATAAACAGAACGTTCCCTGTCTTGTTTAGTTTTGAAGGAACTTTGTTCCTTGAATAAGTTAAGATGGGCCTGTAGCTCAGCTGGTTAGAGCGCACGCCTGATAAGCGTGAGGTCGGTGGTTCGAGTCCACTCAGGCCCACCATCTTATATAACGGGGCCTTAGCTCAGCTGGGAGAGCGCCTGCTTTGCACGCAGGAGGTCAGCGGTTCGATCCCGCTAGGCTCCACCAACGTGTTCTTTGAAAACTAGATAACAGTAGACATCACATTCAATAGTAATACAAGATATCACATAGTGATTCTTTTTAACGGTTAAGTTAGAAAGGGCGCACGGTGGATGCCTTGGCACTAGGAGCCGATGAAGGACGGGACGAACACCGATATGCTTCGGGGAGCTGTAAGCAAGCTTTGATCCGGAGATTTCCGAATGGGGAAACCCACCACTCGTAATGGAGTGGTATCCATATCTGAATTCATAGGATATGAGAAGGCAGACCCGGGGAACTGAAACATCTAAGTACCCGGAGGAAGAGAAAGCAAATGCGATTCCCTGAGTAGCGGCGAGCGAAACGGGATTAGCCCAAACCAAGAGGCTTGCCTCTTGGGGTTGTAGGACACTCTGTACGGAGTTACAAAGGAACGAGGTAGATGAAGAGGTCTGGAAAGGCCCGCCATAGGAGGTAACAGCCCTGTAGTCAAAACTTCGTTCTCTCCTGAGTGGATCCTGAGTACGGCGGAACACGTGAAATTCCGTCGGAATCCGGGAGGACCATCTCCCAAGGCTAAATACTCCCTAGTGACCGATAGTGAACCAGTACCGTGAGGGAAAGGTGAAAAGCACCCCGGAAGGGGAGTGAAAGAGATCCTGAAACCGTGTGCCTACAAGTAGTCAGAGCCCGTTAACGGGTGATGGCGTGCCTTTTGTAGAATGAACCGGCGAGTTACGATCCCGTGCAAGGTTAAGCAGAAGATGCGGAGCCGCAGCGAAAGCGAGTCTGAATAGGGCGCATGAGTACGTGGTCGTAGACCCGAAACCAGGTGATCTACCCATGTCCAGGGTGAAGTTCAGGTAACACTGAATGGAGGCCCGAACCCACGCACGTTGAAAA
>NZ_CP150159.1:35000-162500 GCF_037963555.1 Bacillus sp. PS196
ATCATACATGTGTGATTTGTGATCAAGAGAAGAATAGAGGCATTCATCTTTATACGAAATTCATATGCTTAGATTGTGAGAGAAAAGTAATTTCTACATCAACTTCTGATCCTGACTATGCGTTTTACGTAAAAAAACTAAAGAGCATTCATACACCGCCATTATATTCATAGACCTGAAAAGGTCTTTTTTTGTACTCTTAATAATAAAAAGAAGATGAAACTTGTTTAAGGATTGAACGTAGTAGATAATAATATTAAAACTGAGTATAGACACAGGAGTCGATTATCTCATGCAGAGATTTTTTCACTTTTTGATGTGGAGTTTAACTAGCAGTGCGACTTTTGTTTTCATTGGAATATTGAGCTTTTTTGGTTTAAACCAGTCGCTTTTTTTATCTATTGTTTATGGGCTTGCTTCTGGAGCAGCCGTATATATAGCTGGCATCTGGAATGCAAGACGGTTATTTCTTAAAAAGCATGAATTGACAGGAAGAGAGTATGCTTATATTAAGAAAAATTTAGAGGAAGCAAGGCAGAAAATGATCCGTCTTAGGAAAGCCTTGTTTCAGGCTAAAAGCATTCAAATGTTTAAGCAAAATGCAGAAATGCTAAGGATTGTGAGAAGGATTTATCTCCTCACCAAAAAAGAGCCAAAGCGGTTTTATCAGGCAGAACGATTTTTTTATCAAACTCTCGATTCGGTTGTTGAATTGACAGAGAAGTATGCTTTTCTATCATCTCACCCAAAAAAAAGCAAAGAACTGTCGATGTCGTTAAGTGAGACACGCATCACTCTTACTGAATTGACCAAGCGTTTAGAGGAAGATTTAACTCAAGTAATGGGTGATGAAATTGACGAGTTGCAGTTTGAATTAGACGCAGCAAAACATTCATTAAAGAAATAAGGGAAGAGGGTAAGAGCGATGAACCGAGACCAAAGCGACCTTCATATAGATGAATTATTGGCAGATCCTTTTGGTGGTAACATAGAGATACCAGGTTCGGAGGCTGTAAAAGCAGAGAAAGAGCAAGTACGGCTTGTTGATGTTCTTCCTGAGGAAAACAAGGAAAAAGCAATTCAGCTTGCTGGACAGATTGATCATAAAAATATGCAAAGCATTGTCTTATACGGTTCACAAGCTCAATCTAAACTGCTGAACTTTTCTCATGATATGATTAATCATGTTCAAAAGAAGGATGTCGGGGAGATTGGCGAAATACTTGGAGAGCTGATGAAAAAGCTGGAGCAAGTAAATCCTGATGATCTCCAATCTAAGAAAAAGGGTTTTTTGGCACGCATGTTTGGAAGAGTATCAAGTTCTCTTCAAGAGGTGCTGTCTAAATACCAAAAGACCAGTGTGCAGATAGACAAAATCAGCTTGAAGCTGGAGCACTCTAAAAATGCTTTAATCAGTGACAACAAGCTGTTAGAGCAGTTATATGAAAAAAATAAAGAATATTTTGCCGCGCTGAATGTTTATATTGCTGCAGGAGAACTGAAGCTGGAGGAATTAAAAACAAAAACGATTCCTGAACTGAAGCAACAGGCTGAATCGAGTGATCATAACCAAATGGCCGTTCAAGAGGTGAATGATTTAATTCAATTTGCTGACCGGTTAGATAAAAGGGTGCATGATTTGCTGCTGAGCAGGCAAATTACAATCCAAAGTGCACCGCAAATCAGGCTGATTCAAAATACAAACCAAGCGTTAGCTGAAAAGATTCAGTCATCCATTGTGACAGCGATTCCGTTATGGAAAAATCAAGTTGCCATTGCACTGACGCTTTTAAGGCAGCGCAATGCAGTGGATGCACAACAGAAAGTATCTGATACAACCAATGAGCTTTTGCTGAAAAATGCGGAGCTTTTAAAAACCAATACAATTGAAACTGCACGGGCAAATGAAAGAGGCCTTGTTGATATAGATACCTTGAAGAAGGTGCAGGAAAGTTTAATAAGCACGCTTGAAGAAACACTGACTATACAAGAAGAAGGACGAATCAAACGCCGTCAGGCAGAAGAAGAGCTCATGATGATGGAAGGCGACCTGAAGCAAAAGCTGATTACAATAAAGGAAAGATAGTTACCAGTAAGTCTGGCTTTAAGTTCTGTCAGAGGCACGATATAATAAGGTGTAAGAAGACACATTCAAAGGATTGTTTTCATGAACACACCTTTATATAAAGCATTAATTCAACATGCGAGAAGAAATTCTCATTCATTTCATGTTCCGGGACATCACAATGGAGATGTCTTTTTTGATGACGCTAAGTCAATATTCGATCCGCTTCTCACCATTGATGTAACTGAACTGGCAGGACTGGATGATCTCCATCATCCTTCTGGGGTGATTAAGGAAGCTCAGGAGCTTGCCAGTCAATTATATGGATCGGCGGAAAGTTTTTTTCTGGTAAATGGTACGACTGTCGGAAACTTAGCGATGATTTTATCTGTTTGTGAACCTGGTGATACAATTCTGGTTCAAAGAAACTGTCATAAATCTGTATTTCATGCTGTTGATTTGGCCGGTGCTGAGCCGGTTTATATTGCACCTGACGTTGATTCAGCGATGCATGTGCCTACGCATGTTCCGCTTGGAACAATTAAAGAGGCCCTGGCAGCATATCCAGATGCGAAAGGCTTGGTACTGACCAATCCGACATATTACGGACATAGTGCTGATTTGACTGAGATCATTACTGAAGCCCATCATTACGGAATTCCTGTTTTGGTCGATGAAGCTCATGGCGCACATTTTATTTTAGGTGAGCCTTTTCCGGTCTCAGCTTTAAAAATGGGGGCAGATATTGTTGTTCAGTCGGCCCACAAAACGTTGCCTGCCATGACGATGGGTTCTTATTTGCATCTCAACAGCAGCTGCAGGATTAACAGGGATCGGGTGGCAGAGTATTTAAACCGATTACAAAGCAGCAGCCCGTCTTATCCGATTATGGCTTCGTTAGATATTGCCCGCGCTTATGTACAGCATATTATAGAAGAACAAAAGCTTTCTGACATTCTGCAGCGGATACAAACACTTAAACAAACGTTTGATTCACTTGCAAATGCTGAAGCTGTTAACCCTGCTAATCCACTGATCATCACGGACCCGCTGAAGCTCACAATTCGTTCAAAACGCGGGCATTCTGGCTATACGCTGCAAAGCATTTTAGAGCGTGCCAACATATTCACTGAGCTTGCTGATGAAAATCAAGTTCTGCTCGTTCTCCCATTGGGAGGAAAACGGAGCATAAACGCTGAAACCATTAGAAGCATCGATGAAGAGATTGAGAAAACGCCTCCGGATCAGACGTTTGTTTCTGCAGAATGGGGTGTGCAGCCTGTTACTGTCTTGCCTTATCCAAAAAAGGTCTTACATTCGTTTAAGAAAGAATATGTGAGCTTTGAGGAAGCAGCTGGCCGGCTGAATGCAGAAGATATCATCCCTTATCCTCCGGGTATCCCGATGATTATGGCGGGAGAAAGAATAACAAAAGAAAGTGTGCAAAAGCTCAGCCGCTTGATCAGCATGAAAACGCATGTTCAAGGGAATATGAAAACCAAAGAGAAACAACTACTTGTTTATATAGAAGAGGAGAAATCATGAGCGGTTTATTTATTACATTCGAAGGTCCTGAAGGTGCAGGAAAAACGACTGTTCTGCAGGAGATCAAAAACATACTGACAGCAGAAGGCCTTCAGGTTATGGCAACTCGAGAGCCAGGCGGAATAGATATTGCAGAACAAATTCGAGAGGTTATTCTGAATGAGAACAACACATTAATGGACCCAAAAACAGAAGCTCTCTTATATGCGGCTGCAAGGCGCCAGCATTTAGTTGAAAAAGTAAAACCTGCTTTAGAACAGGGGTTTATCGTTCTTTGCGACAGATTTATAGACAGTTCTCTTGCGTATCAAGGATATGCAAGAGGACTTGGAATTGATGAGGTTCTGTCGATTAATGAATTTGCCATTGGAGATATGATGCCCCATGTAACGGTTTATTTTTCAATTGATCCGGAAGAAGGACTGAAGCGTATTTACGCAAACGGCTCACGGGAGAAAAACAGGCTCGATTTAGAAAAACTGGACTTTCATACAAAAGTACAAGAAGGTTATCAAGAGCTGATGAAGCGATTTCCGGAAAGATTTCATTCAGTTGATGCCGGGCAATCCAAAGACCTCGTCGTTCAGGATGTTCTAAAGGTGATCGATGAAGCGTTGAAAAAAATTCAATTGTGACCTGTTTCCCAATAGTTGATATAATAATGTAAACGAGATCACGTTGTTTCCAATCTAAAGGAGGCCTTCACAGATGAAATTGATAGTGGCAGTTGTACAAGATCAGGACAGCAACAGACTTTTGAAAACCTTAACGGATCACAACTTCAGAGTCACAAAGCTTGCGACGACAGGAGGATTTCTTAAATCAGGCAATACAACGTTTATGATCGGTGTCGAGGATATACGCGTCAATAAAGCGTTGAGTCTCATTAAAGAAAACGGGCAGAAACGTGATCAGATGATTGCCCCTGTATCTCCAATGGGCGGAAATGCTGATTCCTATGTCCCTTATCCAGTCGAAGTTGAAGTTGGCGGAGCGACAGTATTTGTCCTTCCAGTCGATGAATTTCATCAATTTTAAGGATCTGAAACTGTGAAAATTAATAAAGATATACGTACATTTATAGATAATAAGCAGATTCCCTCTGTGAAAACATCTGAGATCACAGCATCGTTTAAAACATCAATGGAAAACCAAAGCAGCAAAATGAAGCTTGATCAGCTTACCAGGCTGTTATCTGATATAGAGGCATTCGGAAAAAGGCTAACGAAATCTCGGAATTTTAAAGACTTAGCGAGATTTAAAGGACTTGTGAAACGTTTTGTCAAAGAAGCTGTGGACAGCGGCCTTTCACATGAAACATCGAAAAGCTTTGACCTTTATGGGAACAGCAGAACGCTGGGACTTGTGAAAGAAATAGATGACAAGTTGATACAGCTTACGGAAGAGATGATGGATCAGGAAAAACCGGCAATTGATTTGCTGGAGCGTATTGGCGAAATAAAAGGTTTATTAATTAACCTTTACACATAGAGAGTGATACAATGGCAATATCCTGGAAGGAAATGAACGAGCTTCAGCCCAGAGTGATGAAGCTTTTATATAATAGTATTGAGAAGGACAGACTATCACACGCTTATTTGTTTGAGGGGAAAAAAGGAACAGGCAAGCTTGATGCCGCGCTGCTTCTTGCAAAAAGCTTCTTTTGTCTGGAGGGTGGCGCGGAGCCTTGTGAGAGCTGCCGAAACTGTAAACGGATAGAGTCAGGGAACCATCCTGATCTCCATCTTGTTCAGCCTGATGGCTTATCAATCAAAAAGGCGCAAATTCAAGCACTCCAAGAAGAGTTTTCTAAGACAGGACTTGAATCGCATAAAAAGCTGTATATTATTTCGCACGCAGATCAAATGACAGCAAATGCGGCGAACAGCCTGCTGAAATTTTTAGAAGAACCGAACAAAGACACAATGGCCGTCCTCATCACTGAGCAGCCCCAAAGGTTATTGGATACCATCATTTCAAGATGCCAAACCCTTCCTTTTCAGCCTTTGCAACCGAAAGCAATTGAAGATAGACTGATCGAACAGGACGTCTCGCCTCATATGGCAAGGCTTCTGGCCAACATGACTAATAATGTAGCAGAAGCAGTCGAATTAAGTCGAAATGATGAGTTTGCAGAGTCTAGAGCGAAAGTGATAAAATTGTATGAAGTCCTACACCAGCGGAAAGGACATGCTTTTTTCTTTATTCAAGATCAATGGATGCCCTTTTTCAAAGAAAAAACCCATCAAGAAATGGGTCTTGATATGCTCTTATTGATATATCGTGATGTGTTGTCCATCCAAATAGGAAATGAAGATAAATTGATTTATCAAGACTTATTCCAATCAATAAAACAGCATGCGCTACAATCAACACAACAAAGCGTTACGAATCAGATACTTGCTGTTTTAGAAGCAAAGAAACGGCTTCATTCCAATGTGAATGTACAAGGATTAATGGAGCACTTGGTGTTAATGTTGCAGGAGGGATAAGCTTGTACAATGTAATTGGTGTCCGCTTTAAGAAAGCGGGTAAAATATATTATTTTGATCCGAATGGATTTCATATAGAACATGACAGCTGCGTAATTGTAGAAACTGTCAGAGGCGTTGAGTACGGCCAGGTCGTAATTGCAAATAAACAGGTGGATGAGCATGATGTGGTGCTTCCCCTTCGAAAAGTGATACGTGTGGCAGACGAGCGCGATCTTCTCATTGTAGAAGAAAATAAACAGGAAGCACTATCAGCATTTGATATCTGCCAAAAGAAAGTGATTGAGCATGGCTTGGATATGAAGCTGGTCGATGTTGAATTCACGTTTGATCGCAATAAAGTCATTTTTTACTTCACTGCTGACGGCCGAGTTGACTTTAGAGAGCTTGTAAAGGATTTGGCTTCTATCTTTAAGACAAGAATTGAGCTGCGCCAAATCGGAGTGAGGGATGAGGCAAAAATGCTCGGAGGAATCGGTCCTTGCGGAAGAATGCTTTGCTGTTCAACGTTTCTTGGAGATTTTGAACCCGTTTCCATTAAAATGGCCAAGGATCAGAACTTGTCTTTAAATCCTACGAAGATTTCGGGTCTTTGCGGACGATTGATGTGCTGTCTAAAATATGAGAACGATGAGTATGAGACGGCAAAAGAACAGCTTCCTGATATAGGAGAAATGATTACGACAGCAAACGGTCCCGCGAAGGTAGTCGGACTAAATATTCTGGAACGGGTGCTTCAGGTGGAACTGATAAACCGTGAAAAAGTGATAGAATATACTTGGGAAGAGC
This sequence comes from Bacillus sp. PS196, assembly GCF_037963555.1. NCBI lineage: Bacteria > Bacillati > Bacillota > Bacilli > Caryophanales > Bacillaceae > Bacillus > Bacillus sp. PS196. Next base: position 41,892 of record NZ_CP150159.1, read on the forward strand.
TCTTGGAAGAGGGCGTCGTATCCGCACAAACCACAGATTAACGAGGTGTGGAACCTTGGATAAAAAAGAGTTATTTGATACAGTCATTAACTTAGAAGAACAAATTGGCTCACTGTACCGGCAGCTGGGGGATTTGAAGCAGCATATCGGTGAGATGATTGAGGAAAATCATCATTTACAGCTTGAAAACAAGCATTTGCGCAAACGGCTGGACGATACGACGCAACAGATTGAAAAGTTCAAAGCTGATAAAAAAGAATCAAAAACACAGAAGACAGAGCAAACTGATATAGGGGAAGGATATGATAATCTGGCACGTCTGTATCAAGAAGGATTTCATATCTGCAATGTCCACTATGGAAGTGTTCGAAAAGAGGATTGTCTTTTCTGTCTGTCATTCTTAAATAAAAAATAGGGAAAAGGCTTCCGCATAAGACGGGAGCCTTTTTCAAAGGTACTGAAAGGATAAGAAGATGGTTTCATTACATGATGATGAAAGATTAGATTATTTGCTGGCAGAGGACATGAAAATCATACAAAGCCCAACAGTGTTTGCTTTTTCGTTGGACGCTGTGCTTCTGTCCAAATTTGCGTACGTTCCGATTCAAAAAGGGAAAATTGTTGATTTATGCACCGGCAATGGTATTGTGCCGCTGCTGCTCAGTACAAGATCAAAAGCAGACATTCTGGGAGTCGAAATTCAAGAAAGACTGCATGATATGGCTGTTCGCAGCGTGGAGTATAATAAGTTGGACGATCAGATCCAGATCATACATGATGACCTGAAAAACATGCCGGAGAAACTTGGACATAATCGATATGATGTTGTCACCTGTAATCCGCCGTATTTTAAAACGCCGAAACAAACTGAACAAAACATGAACGAGCATCTCCGAATCGCAAGACATGAAATCCACTGCACATTGGAGGATGTCATTTCAGTCAGCAGCAAGCTGCTCAAGCAAGGGGGAAAAGCAGCTCTTGTTCACCGGCCGGGAAGGCTTCTGGAGATTTTTGAACTGATGAAGGCTTATCAAATCGAGCCGAAACGTGTACAATTTGTCTATCCGAAGCAAGGGAAAGAAGCCAATACCATTTTGGTTGAAGGTATCAAAGGCGGGCGCCCGGATTTAAAAATTCTTCCTCCTTTATTCGTTTATGATGATCAAAATGAATATACAAAAGAAATCAGGACCATTTTATATGGAGACAAATAACCATTTCTTCTACGTCGTGAAATGTAAGGACAATAGCTGGTATGCCGGGTATACCAACGATCTGCATAAACGAGTGAAAACGCACAATGATGGAAAGGGCGCAAAGTACACAAAAGTAAGACGTCCGGTTGAATTAATTTTTGCCGAGAGCTTTTCAACAAAGCGGGAAGCTATGCAGGCGGAATATTATTTCAAAAAACTAACTCGGAAGAAAAAAGAGCTTTATATAGAAGAAAAGCGGAACAGCAAGGAGGCTGTATATGTTAAGGCGCCAAATGAGCTTTAATGGAAAGTCGGACATGGGGATTCTTTACTTGGTCCCAACCCCAATCGGAAATTTAGAGGATATGACATTCCGGGCGATCGACACGCTGAAATCAGTGGATGCGATTGCTGCGGAAGATACGAGGCAAACGAAAAAGCTTTGTCATGTATATGAAATTGAAACACCGCTCGTCAGCTATCACGAACACAATAAAGAAAGCAGTGGGCACAAAATTATTGAATGGCTGAAATCGGGAAAAAACATTGCTCTTGTCAGTGATGCCGGTCTGCCGACGATTTCTGATCCCGGAGCGGAAATTGTAAAGGATTTTACGGATATAGGCGGTTATGTTGTTCCGTTGCCGGGAGCAAATGCTGCATTAACAGCTCTTATTGCTTCAGGTATTGTACCGCAGCCTTTTTTCTTTTACGGTTTTCTCAACAGACAGAAAAAAGAAAAGAAGAAGGAGCTTGAAGCCCTTAAAAAACGGCAGGAAACGATCATTTTTTATGAAGCGCCCCACAGATTGAAGGAAACCTTGTCAGCGATGGCAGAGATATTAGGAGATCGGGAAATTGCTGTAACACGTGAACTCACTAAGAAATATGAAGAGTTTATCCGAGGAACCATATCTGAGGTCATTGGATGGGCAAACGAGGATCAGATACGCGGCGAGTTTTGTCTTGTCGTAGAAGGAAGTAATAATGAAGAGGTAGATGAGGAAGAACAATGGTGGGAAACCCTCACTGCGAAAGAACATGTCGAGCATTACATTTCGAAAGGCGCTACGTCTAAAGAAGCTATTAAAAAAGCAGCAGTCGATCGCAATGTACCAAAGCGTGAAGTGTACGATGCTTACCATATTAAGCAATAAAAAAACGTTCTTGTGTCATAACAAGAACGTTTTTTGTACAAGAAATGATTATTTAAGGTTTTGAAGCTGGTTTTGGATTTCGCTGATGATTTGCTCAGCGCCTTCTTTACTAAGAACCAATTTACCGCCTGCAAGTTTAAGGTTATCATCAGAAACTTCACCAGTTACTTGGCAAGTCATGTTTGGTTTATATTTTTTAAGGATGATTTTTTCATCATCAACATAGATTTCAAGAGCATCTTTTTCTGCGATTCCAAGAGTACGACGCAGTTCGATAGGAATAACTACACGTCCTAATTCATCAACTTTACGTACAATACCAGTAGATTTCATAAACATTCTCCTCCCAAGAGATACTTATTTGTTTAAATTATATTTTTCTTCGTCATTATTCGACAAAATCCTTACCTTCATAGCATAACAAGGTTTCCAATAATCGTCAATCATTTTGTTTACTATTGATTGTAAGAATTAGTTCTTATAGTCAGTAATGTCTTAGAAACTACCGAAATAACAGCATTTTATAAATATTTAATAAAGCTATTATCCTACTAAAAATCCTTTTAAATCAAGACTTTCGAACCAAAGTTTTTTATTTCATTTGATTATATACGACAAAATTCGACATGAACAGACTTTTTTTATTTTCATTAAAGATTTTTAATTTTAATTATTCTTTTTCAGGGTGTATGTATATATTCTTGATCTTAAAGGCTAAGATGGTATCATAGATAAAGGATAAATATAAATAATATTCATATATGATTTGCACTTATCGCCGCTCTCGTCCTTTGGGCGGGAGCTTTTTGACATTCTGATTAGGAGGTTTCAAGATGCCGCAAGAAAACAATACATTTTACATTACAACACCGATTTATTATCCGAGCGGAAAATTACATATCGGCCATGCATATACGACAGTCGCGGGAGATGCAATGGCACGTTACAAAAGATTAAAAGGGTTCGATGTTCGCTATTTAACGGGAACGGACGAGCATGGACAAAAGATCCAGCAAAAAGCTGAACAGGAAAACATTACACCTCAGGAGTATGTGGATCGTGCAGCGGCAGATATTAAAAAACTGTGGAAGCAGCTTGAAATCTCAAACGACGACTTTATCCGCACGACAGAAAAACGGCATAAAGTTGTCATTGAAAAAGTGTTTCAAAAGCTTCTTGATAACGGGGACATCTATCTTGATGAGTATGAAGGCTGGTACAGCATCCCTGATGAAACGTTCTACACGGAAACTCAGCTCGTTGATATTGAGCGGAATGAAAAGGGAGAGGTCATCGGCGGAAAAAGCCCTGACAGCGGTCACCCAGTTGAATTGATCAAAGAGGAATCTTATTTCTTCCGCATGGGGAAATACGCGGATCGACTTCTGAAATACTATGAAGAAAACCCGACATTCATTCAGCCAGAATCACGCAAAAACGAAATGATTAATAACTTTATCAAACCTGGACTTGAGGATTTGGCAGTATCACGTACCACTTTTGATTGGGGCGTGAAGGTGCCGGAAAATCCAAAGCATGTTGTATATGTTTGGATTGACGCACTATTTAACTATTTAACGGCACTCGGTTATGATACAGAAAATGATGAGCTTTATCAAAAATATTGGCCTGCCGATGTTCATTTAGTCGGTAAGGAGATTGTACGATTCCATACTATTTACTGGCCAATTATGCTGATGGCGCTGGATCTTCCGCTGCCAAAGCAAGTATTCGCGCATGGATGGCTTTTGATGAAAGACGGAAAAATGTCGAAATCAAAAGGAAACGTTGTAGATCCGGTTACATTAATTGAACGCTATGGTTTAGACGAACTTCGCTATTACTTGCTTCGCGAAGTGCCGTTCGGATCAGACGGTGTTTTCACGCCGGAAGGATTTGTTGAGCGAATCAACTATGATTTAGCGAATGATTTAGGAAATCTATTGAATCGTACTGTTGCGATGATCAATAAGTATTTTGACGGACAAATTGGTTCTTACAAAGGTGCTGTTACGGAATTTGACCAAACGCTCACTTCTGTTGCTGAAGAAACAGTGAAAGCTTATGAGAAAGCAATGGAAAATATGGAGTTCTCGGTAGCACTTTCGACTTTATGGCAGCTCATCAGCCGCACAAACAAATATATTGATGAGACAGCTCCATGGGTGCTTGCGAAAGATCCGGCAAAAGAAGAAGAATTGCGATCAGTTATGTATCACCTCGCTGAATCATTGCGTATTTCAGCGGTACTGCTTCAGCCATTCTTAACAAAAACACCTGAAAAAATGTTCGAGCAGCTGGGCATTACTGATGAATCTTTAAAAGCTTGGGACAGCATTACAGCTTTCGGCCAGCTGAAAGATACAAAAGTACAAAAAGGCGATCCATTGTTCCCTCGTTTAGAGGCAGAAGAAGAAATTGCTTACATCAAAGGGAAAATGCAAGGTTCAGCACCAGCGAAAGAAGAAACAAAAGAAGAAGAGCCTCAAGAGGTCAATCGTTTACCTGAAATTACGATTGATCAATTCATGGATGTAGAGCTTCGCGTAGCTGAGGTCATTGAGGCAGAGCCAGTGAAAAAAGCAGACCGTTTATTGAAGCTGCAGCTTGATCTTGGTTTTGAAAAGCGCCAAGTGGTATCCGGCATTGCGAAGCATTATACGCCTGAAGAGCTTGTTGGAAAAAAACTCGTTTGTGTAACAAATCTAAAACCGGTTAAACTCAGAGGAGAGCTTTCTCAAGGTATGATCCTTGCAGGAGAAGCAGACGGCGTTTTAAAGGTCGTGTCTATCGATCAGTCGTTACCAAAAGGCACAAGAATTAAATAATGATAAAACAAAAGGTGTTTCACGTGTAACAATTCGTCGAACACCTTTTGTGTTTCGACAAGAAAGGAGTTTTTCACTTATGTTGTTTGACACACACGCGCATTTAAATGCAGAACAATATGATACTGATCTTGAAGAGGTTATTGAACGGGCAAAAGCTGAAAAAGTTGAACGAATTGTCGTAGTTGGTTTTGACCGTCCGACGATTACCCGTGCGATGGAAATGATTGAGGAATATGATTTTATTTATGCAGCCATTGGCTGGCACCCTGTTGACGCTATTGACATGACAGAGGAAGACTTAGTGTGGATTAAAGAGCTTTCTGCTCATGAGAAAGTGGTAGCGATAGGGGAAATGGGACTGGATTATCATTGGGATAAATCACCTAAAGATATTCAAAAAGAGGTGTTTAGAAAACAAATCGCCTTAGCGAAAGAGGTCAATTTGCCTATTATCATTCATAACCGTGATGCAACGGAGGATGTCGTGACCATTTTGAAAGAGGAAGACGCAGAAGCTGTGGGCGGAATCATGCACTGCTTTACAGGAAGTGCGGAAGTGGCAAGAGAATGCATGAAAATGAATTTTTATTTATCATTTGGGGGACCGGTGACATTTAAAAATGCGAAGAAACCGAAGGAAGTAGTGAAGGAAATTCCCAATGACCGGCTGCTGATTGAAACGGACTGCCCGTTTCTCACACCGCACCCTTTCCGCGGGAAAAGAAATGAGCCAAGCTATGTGAAATATGTGGCAGAACAAATCGCCGAATTAAAAGAAATGACCTTTGAAGAGATTGCTTCCATCACGACTGAAAATGCGAAAAGACTTTTCCGTATAAACTGACAAAAAACGCTAGCGGGTTTTGTAAGAGCTTGTCCCTTACAGCGTATTTCTATAAAAGTTCTACATGCTTTCTTCTCCTCATAGGATAGGTTTGTCGACAAGTCTTTCTTCCGTTTCTCAGTGTATTTCAGGATAATGAAGAGGACACTGAGCTTTTGGGAGAAAGAGAAGGGAGGGTTGACAGCCTTTTAGATACTCTATATAATCTCTCCGAGGAGAAGGAGGCGTTTTTCATCACACAAAAAATGAAAAAGCTGTTTTCCGTAAAGCTTAGCAAAAGCAAAGTCATTCTGGTTGCTGCTTGTTTGCTTTTGGCAGGAAGCGGGACTGCGTACGCGGCTCATGAGCTGACGAAACAATCAGTCTCAGTTTCTATCAATGGCAAAAAGAAACATATACGCACACATGCAAATACAGTCGGTGATCTTTTGGAGACGCTTGATATAAAGACAAGAGACGAAGACAAGATCACACCTGCTAAACAGACAAAGATAACAGCAGACATGGACGTTGTGTATGAGGCTGCAAAACCTGTGAAGCTTACAATAAACGGGGAAGAAAAGGCGTTATGGTCAACAGCAAAAACGGTCGGTGCATTACTGGACGAACAAGATGTTGATGTGAAAGAACAAGATCAAATTGATCCCGCAATAGATACAGATATTTCGAAAGACATGAAGATTAACATAGAGCCCGCATTTCAGGTTACTGTGAATGATGCAGGGAAACAAAAGAAGATCTGGACGACTTCGACTACGGTCGCTGACTTTTTAAAACAGCAAAAGATGAACATAAAAGACGAAGATAAAATCAAGCCTGCGTTAGATGCAAAGCTGACGAAAGGAAAGGCTGATATTACAATTACTCGTATCGAAAAGGTCACCGATGTAGTTGAAGAGAAGATTGCGTTCGATGTGAAAAAGCAAGAAGACGCTTCTCTTGAAAAAGGGAAAGAAAAGGTCGTCCAAAAAGGAAAAGAAGGCAAGCTAAAAAAACATTTCGAAGTCGTTAAAGAAAACGGTAAAGAAGTGTCCAGAGAGCTTGTAAAAGAAGAAACAGCTGAACAAAGCAAAGATAAAGTGATTGCTGTCGGCACAAAGCAAAGCAGTCCAAAATTTGAAACGGTCAGTGCTTCAGGTGATTCAAAAACAGTTGTGTCCCGCAGCAATGAATCAACAGGCAAAGTCATGACTGTATCATCTACGGCTTATACGGCAAGCTGCAGCGGTTGTTCAGGACATACAGCGACAGGCGTCAATTTAAAAAATAATCCGAATGCCAAAGTCATCGCTGTGGATCCAAATGTCATTCCGCTAGGCTCCAAAGTCCACGTGGAAGGCTATGGATATGCCATCGCTGCAGATACCGGTTCAGCGATTAAAGGGAACAAGATAGACGTCTTTTTCCCAGAGAAATCATCGGCGTACCGATGGGGAAATAAAACAGTCAAAATTAAAATCTTAAATTAATATATACTTATGTATTCAGAGGGTTTTGCGCCCTCTGTTTTTTTCGTTATAATAGACAAAGTGCATTTTCTGCTTATTAGACGCTCGATATAAGAAAAAGTTTCATGAATATACAAAAGTTTTTATTTTGTCTTGGAGGAAATAATGAAAATTAAAGAGATCATTGTGGTCGAGGGGCGTGACGATACGGCCCGCATCAAATTGGCTGTTGATGCAGACACAATTGAAACAAATGGTTCAGCCATCGATGATCATGTGATTGACCAAATCCGTTTGGCCCAGAAGACCAGAGGCGTCATTATTTTAACGGATCCGGACTTTCCGGGAGAGAAGATTCGCAAAACCATCTCAGAGGCTGTACCCGGCTGTAAGCATGCATTTTTGCCAAAACATCTTGCCAAACCTAAAAACAAGCGGGGAATTGGTGTAGAGCATGCATCGGTTGAAAGCATTAGGGCATGTTTAGAAAATGTGCATGAGGAGATGGAAGCGCAGCCGAGTGACATTTCAGCTGAGGATTTGATTCATGCCGGACTAATAGGCTGGCCTGCGGCCAAACGCCGACGGGAACGACTGGGTGATCTGTTGAAAATCGGCTATACAAATGGCAAACAGCTTCAAAAACGGCTGCAAATGTTTCAAATTAAAAAAAGTGATTTTATGAGTGCGCTCGATACCGTTATGCGGGAGGAACAGAATGAATAAAGATATTGCGACACCGATTAGAACGAAAGAGATACTGAAGAAATACGGTTTTTCTTTTAAAAAGAGCTTAGGACAGAATTTCTTAATTGATACGAACATTTTAAACAGAATTGTTGATCACGCGGAAGTGACGGAGAAAACAGGTGTCATTGAAATCGGCCCGGGAATCGGGGCTTTAACCGAACAGCTTGCCAAGCGGGCGAAAAAGGTCGTGGCATTTGAGATTGACCAGCGGCTATTGCCGATTCTGAAGGATACACTGTCACCTTACGAAAATGTCACTGTCATTCATCAGGACGTGTTAAAGGCTGATGTCAAATCAGTCATTGAAGAACAATTTCAAGATTGTGATGAGATCATGGTAGTTGCCAACCTTCCTTATTACGTAACAACACCGATTATCATGAAACTGCTTGAAGAACATCTTCCGCTGAAAGGAATTGTGGTCATGCTGCAAAAAGAAGTGGCTGAGCGCATGGCGGCTGATCCTTCATCTAAGGAGTACGGCTCGCTTTCAATCGCGGTGCAGTTTTATACAGAAGCCAAAACGGTGATGATCGTTCCGAAAACCGTATTTGTTCCTCAGCCTAATGTCGATTCCGCAGTCATCCGTCTGGTTCTCCGAGACGGCCCGGCAGTGGACGTGGAAAACGAATCCTTTTTCTTTAAGCTCATCAAGGCAAGCTTTGCACAGCGTCGTAAAACGCTGCTCAATAACTTAGTTAACAATCTGCCTGAAGGAAAAGCGCAAAAATCAACAATTGAGCAAGTGCTTGAAGAAACAAATATTGACGGTAAGCGCCGAGGTGAATCCCTGTCTATTGAGGAGTTCGCAGCGCTGTCTAACGGATTGTATAAAGCCCTTTTCTAAAAGGGCTTTTTGTTTTGCGCACCACATGGACTGCCGCTACATAGGCTAGAGAAGGACCTTTCATTCAATGATAAGAAAAAACTTGGACTCAGCGAAAAAAGGCGCTTTCTCAAGGCTCTTTCTTTCATGATGAGGCTTAGTCTATGTGTGGAGTGAGGAATGTGCAATTTCAAATAGGGGATATGGTAGCCAGAAAATCCTATCAGATGGATGTTTTGTTTCGAATTATAGGAATAGAGCAAACAAGCAAAGGAAATTCAATTGCCATTTTGCATGGAGATGAAGTCAGGCTGATTGCTGATTCGGATTTTTCTGATCTGGTAGCAGTGAAAAAAGATGAGCAGATGATGCGGAAAAAGAAAGATGAGAGCAGAATGAATGAGTCGCTCGAATTGCTCCGCCAGGATTATAAGCTGCTCAGAGAAAAACAGGAGTACTATGCGACAAGCCAATATCAGCATCAGGAGCATTATTTCCATATGCCGGGCAAAGTGCTTCATCTGGATGGTGACGAAGCATATCTGAAAAAATGCCTGAATGTCTATAAAAAAATTGGAGTGCCGGTCTATGGCATCCATTGCCATGAAAAGAAAATGTCTGCTTCTATTGAAGAATTGCTCGACAAATATCGACCTGATATCCTGGTGATCACAGGGCATGATGCGTATTCGAAGCAAAAGGGCGGCATTGATGATTTGAATGCGTACAGACATTCTAAGCACTTTGTTGAAACTGTTCAAACAGCCCGAAAAAAGATCCCTCACTTAGATCAGCTTGTTATTTTTGCGGGGGCCTGCCAATCCCATTTTGAATCACTCATCAGAGCGGGTGCGAATTTTGCAAGTTCACCGTCAAGAGTCAATATTCATGCGCTTGATCCGGTATATATCGTCGCGAAGATCAGCTTTACGCCGTTTATGGAACGGATTAATGTATGGGAAGTGCTCCGTAATACGCTGACAAGAGAGAAAGGGCTTGGAGGTATTGAAACAAGAGGAGTTCTGAGAATTGGTATGCCTTATAAGTCCAATTAACAGTTGAAAACCTGCATAGGAGAGCTATGCGGGTTTTTTATTTTACATAATGATACATAATTTACCGAAACTTGCGGAACATAATTGAGGAATCATAGAATTTTGTCAAAATAATTTTATTGACAACGTCTTATTAACGTTGATATAATTTAAATTTTATTTGACAAAAATGGGCTCGTGTTGTACAATAAATGTAGTGAGGTGGATGCAATGGCGAAGACGTTGTCCGATATTAAAAGATCGCTTGATGGGAATTTAGGTAAAAGGCTGACGTTAAAAGCAAACGGTGGCCGCCGAAAAACGATTGAGCGTTCGGGCATTTTAGCTGAGACGTACCCTTCTGTTTTTGTGATACAACTAGATCAAGACGAGAACTCGTTTGAAAGAGTTTCATACAGTTATGCTGATATTTTGACTGAGACTGTTGAGCTGACATTTAATGATGACGCCGCAAGCTCAGTGGCATTTTAACGGGCAGTGAACCTTTTGTTTACTGCTTTTTGTTTTGCCCTTTTTTGGTTTCCAATAATTTTAACGAAAGTTCCATCTGATTTAACAAAAGATAAAACAGTCACATATTATCGTGACGTGCACGAATGGCTATCACTTCTAAAAAAGGGGTTGTTTCGTTTGGGCAGACGTCGTGGAGTTATGTCAGATGAGTTTAAATATGAGCTGGCTAAAGACCTTGGTTTTTATGACACAGTAAAAAATGGCGGCTGGGGCGAAATTCGGGCTCGCGATGCCGGTAACATGGTAAAGCGCGCTATAGAAATCGCCGAACAGCAAATGGCTCAGAATCAGAATAACCGATAAGGATGTGACCCGGGGGACGTGCTGTTCCCTGGTTTTTTTATTTTGGATATAAATACATAATGGGCTGAATATGGATATGTTCATCCTGTACTTCAAATGTGATACAATGTTCATACTTATGTTTAGATGGAGAAGTAGGTGAAAGCTATGCGTATTTTAGAAAAAGCGCCAGCTAAGATCAATCTGTCACTTGACGTCACCCGAAAACGCCCGGATGGCTATCATGAAGTCGAAATGATCATGACGACAATTGATTTAGCTGATCGAATTGAATTGACGGAGCTTGCAGAGGATGAAGTGAGGGTTTCCTCCCACAACCGATTTGTGCCTGATGACCAAAGAAACTTAGCTTATCAGGCTGCCAAGCTGATCAAGGACAGATACAACGTGAAAAAGGGAGTTTCCATCATGATTACGAAGGTAATTCCGGTGGCTGCCGGTCTTGCCGGCGGAAGCAGTGATGCGGCGGCGACGCTCAGAGGGCTGAACAGACTGTGGAATTTAAATCTGTCCGCGGAAACGCTTGCTGAGCTTGGAGCGGAAATTGGCTCTGACGTTTCATTTTGTGTCTATGGCGGAACTGCATTAGCAACAGGGCGCGGCGAGAAAATTAAACATATCAGCACGCCTCCGCACTGCTGGGTCATTTTAGCGAAGCCGACAATCGGTGTTTCAACTGCTGAAGTGTACAGAGCGCTGAAACTGGATGGTATAGAGCATCCCGATGTACAAGGCATGATCGAGGCGATAGAAGAGAAGAGTTTTCAGAAGATGTGCAGCCGGTTAGGCAATGTGCTTGAATCTGTTACACTCGATATGCATCCTGAAGTTGCGATGATCAAAAACCAGATGAAACGCTTTGGTGCAGATGCCGTGTTAATGAGCGGGAGCGGCCCGACAGTATTTGGACTGGTTCAGTATGAGTCGAAGGTGCAGAGAATTTATAACGGGTTAAGAGGCTTCTGCGATCAAGTTTATGCGGTGAGAATGATCGGCGAACAGAACGCTCTTGATTAAATCCGTATGTTAAGTTATATTGATCTTAAAATATTCGGATTTTGGGGGTAAGTTCATGAAGTTTCGTCGCAGCGGCAGATTGGTGGACTTAACAAATTATTTGTTAACCCATCCGCACGAGTTAATACCGCTAACCTTTTTCTCTGAGCGGTATGAATCTGCAAAATCATCGATCAGTGAAGATTTAACAATTATTAAACAAACCTTTGAACAGCAGGGGATTGGTACTTTGCTTACTGTTCCCGGAGCTGCCGGAGGCGTTAAATATATTCCGAAAATGAAGCAGGCTGAAGCTGAAGAGTTTGTGCAGACACTTGGACAGTCGCTGGCAAATCCTGAGCGTATCCTTCCGGGCGGTTATGTATATTTAACGGATATCTTAGGAAAGCCATCTGTACTCTCCAAGGTAGGGAAGCTGTTTGCTTCCGTGTTTGCAGAGCGCGAAATTGATGTTGTCATGACCGTTGCCACGAAAGGCATCCCTCTTGCGTACGCAGCTGCAAGCTATTTGAATGTGCCTGTTGTGATCGTTCGTAAAGACAATAAGGTAACAGAGGGCTCCACAGTCAGCATTAATTACGTTTCAGGCTCCTCAAACCGCATTCAAACAATGTCACTTGCGAAAAGAAGCATGAAAACGGGTTCAAACGTACTCATTATTGATGACTTTATGAAAGCAGGCGGCACAATTAATGGTATGATTAACCTGTTGGATGAGTTTAACGCAAATGTGGCGGGAATCGGCGTCTTAGTTGAAGCCGAAGGAGTAGATGAACGTCTTGTTGACGAATATATGTCACTTCTTACTCTTTCAACCATCAACATGAAAGAGAAGTCCATTGAAATTCAGAATGGCAATTTTCTGCGTTTTTTTAAAGACAATCTTTTAAAGAATGGAGAGACAGAATCATGACAAAAGCAGTCCACACAAAACATGCCCCAGCGGCAATCGGGCCTTATTCACAAGGGATTATCGTCAACAATATGTTTTACAGCTCAGGTCAAATCCCTTTGACTCCTTCAGGCGAAATGGTGAACGGCGATATTAAGGAGCAGACTCATCAAGTATTCAGCAATTTAAAGGCGGTTCTGGAAGAAGCGGGTGCTTCTTTTGAAACAGTTGTAAAAGCAACTGTATTTATCGCGGATATGGAACAGTTTGCGGAAGTAAACGAAGTGTACGGACAATACTTTGACACTCACAAACCGGCGAGATCTTGTGTTGAAGTCGCGAGACTCCCGAAGGATGCGTTAGTCGAGATTGAAGTTATTGCACTGGTGAAATAATAAGAAAAGTGATTCTGGGAGAGCCCGGGATCACTTTTTTATTTACCTTATGCCCAAAATGAAAGCTTTATGACCTAATTGTGTAACTATATCCTATTTTTTCAAAAAATATTTTAAAAACGAGCAGGATTTCAGAAAAAATCGTGGAATTGATACACTAATGCTTTTATATAGGGAAAAGGTGGTGAACTACTGTGGAAGTTACTGACGTAAGATTACGCCGCGTGAATACCGATGGTCGCATGAGAGCGATTGCATCCATCACGCTGGATCACGAATTTGTTGTACATGATATTCGTGTGATTGATGGAAACAATGGTCTTTTCGTTGCGATGCCGAGTAAACGCACCCCTGATGGAGAGTTCCGCGATATTGCTCATCCTATTAATTCAAGCACGCGAGGAAAGATTCAAGATGCCGTGTTAAATGAGTATCATCGTCTGGGTGACACTGAAGCATTAGAATTCGAAGAAGCTGGAGCTTCTTAAAAAATAACCAAAAAGCAAGGACTGCTGAAAGGGCTGACATAAGCCTTTTGCCGGCGGTCCTTTTTTAATTCTGATTTTTCAAACTTAGTTGCACTCAATAGAAAATTCTTGCACTTCATGAAGTCTCCTTGAAATCAGAAGATATTTAGGATATATTTTTCTATGGATAAAAGGGATATTGGAGGCCAATAAATGGATAAGCGGTTTGCAGTTGTTTTAGCGGCTGGACAAGGAACGAGAATGAAATCGAAGCTTTATAAAGTCCTTCATCCAGTTTGCGGTAAGCCTATGGTAGAGCACGTCGTGGACGAAGCCTTAAAATTATCTTTATCAAAGCTTGTCACGATTGTCGGACATGGTGCGGAAGAAGTGAAAAAGCAGCTTGGTGATAAAAGCGAGTACGCGCTTCAAGCAGAACAGCTTGGCACTGCTCATGCTGTAAAACAGGCACAGCCATTTCTTGCTGACGAAAAAGGCGTCACGATTGTCATTTGCGGAGATACGCCGCTTTTGACAGCAGAGACGATGGAACAGATGCTGAAAGAACATACACAAAGAGAAGCGAAAGCTACGATTTTAACTGCGGTTGCAGAAGATCCAACTGGATACGGCCGCATTATTCGCAGCGAAAACGGAGCGGTTCAAAAAATCGTTGAGCATAAGGACGCCTCTGAAGAAGAACGTCTTGTAACTGAGATCAACACCGGTACGTATTGTTTTGACAATGAAGCGCTATTTCGGGCTATTGATCAGGTGTCTAATGACAATGCACAAGGCGAGTATTATTTGCCGGATGTCATAGAGATTCTTAAAAATGAAGGCGAAACTGTTGCCGCTTACCAGACTGGTAATTTCCAAGAAACGCTCGGAGTTAATGATAGAGTTGCTCTTTCTCAGGCAGAACAATTTATGAAAGAGCGCATTAATAAACGGCATATGCAAAATGGCGTGACGTTGATTGACCCGATGAATACGTATATTTCTCCTGACGCTGTTATCGGAAGCGATACTGTGATTTACCCTGGAACTATGATCAAAGGTGAGGTGCAAATCGGAGAAGATACGATTATTGGCCCTCATACGGAGATTATGAATAGTGCCATTGGCAGCCGTACGGTTATTAAACAATCGGTAGTCAATCACAGTAAAGTGGGGAATGATGTAAACATAGGACCTTTTGCTCACATCAGACCTGATTCTGTCATCGGGAATGAAGTGAAGATCGGGAATTTTGTAGAAATTAAAAAGACTCAATTCGGAGACCGAAGCAAGGCATCTCATCTAAGCTATGTCGGCGATGCTGAGGTAGGCACTGATGTAAACCTGGGCTGCGGTTCAATTACTGTCAATTATGATGGAAAGAATAAGTATTTGACAAAAATTGAAGATGGCGCGTTTATCGGCTGCAATTCCAACTTGGTTGCCCCTGTCACAGTCGGAGAAGGCGCTTATGTGGCGGCAGGTTCAACTGTTACGGAAGATGTACCTGGAAAAGCACTTGCTATTGCCAGAGCGAGACAAGTAAATAAAGACGATTATGTGAAAAATATTCATAAAAAATAATCCTAAATTCGGAGGTTTATCCATGTCTAATCAATACGGAGATAAGAATTTAAAGATTTTTTCTTTGAATTCGAATCCAGAGCTTGCAAAAGAAATCGCAGATATAGTTGGAGTTCAATTAGGGAAATGTTCTGTCACAAGATTTAGTGACGGGGAAGTCCAAATTAATATCGAAGAAAGTATTCGCGGATGTGATTGTTACATCATCCAGTCTACAAGTGACCCCGTTAACGAGCATATTATGGAACTGCTGATTATGGTAGATGCGTTAAAACGCGCTTCTGCAAAAACGATTAACATTGTTATTCCTTATTACGGTTATGCGCGTCAAGACAGAAAAGCAAGATCCCGTGAGCCAATCACAGCTAAACTTTTCGCTAACCTGCTTGAAACAGCCGGTGCGACTCGTGTGATTGCACTTGACCTGCATGCGCCGCAAATTCAAGGATTCTTTGATATACCGATTGACCACTTAATGGGTGTTCCGATTTTAGGAGAATATTTTGAAGGCAAAAATCTTGAAGATATCGTCATTGTTTCACCAGACCATGGCGGTGTGACACGTGCCCGCAAACTGGCTGACCGACTAAAAGCGCCAATTGCGATTATCGATAAACGCCGTCCGCGTCCAAACGTGGCGGAAGTCATGAATATTGTAGGTAACATCGAAGGGAAGACTGCTATCCTCATCGATGACATTATTGATACTGCAGGTACGATTACACTTGCTGCTAATGCGCTCGTTGAAAACGGAGCGAAAGAAGTATATGCATGCTGTACACACCCTGTACTATCAGGCCCTGCGGTTGAACGGATTAATAATTCAACAATTAAAGAGCTTGTTGTGACAAACAGCATCAAGCTTCCTGAAGAAAAGAAAATTGAACGCTTTAAGCAGCTTTCAGTCGGACCGCTTCTGGCCGAAGCGATTATTCGCGTTCATGAGCAGCAATCAGTCAGCTATCTGTTCAGCTAAACCATTTTTCGAGGTTTAAATCCTTATCGTTATGGGTATTGTTTGTAATAGGACAACTAAAACGACAATAGGATGGTGCTGAATATGGCAACTTTAACGGCAAAAGAAAGAACGGACTTTACTCGTTCGTCTCTTCGGAATATCCGTACTTCAGGACATGTTCCAGGTATCATATATGGGAAGGATACGGGTAACAAACCTGTGTCATTAGACAGTGTTGAGCTCATCAAAACGCTGAGGGACGAAGGCAAAAATGCAGTCATTACGCTTGAGGTCAGCGGAGAAAAGCACTCAGTCATGGTAACAGACCTGCAGACGGACCCGCTGAAAAATGAAATCACTCATGCTGATTTTCAAGTAGTTAATATGAGTGAGGACATTGAAGTGGAAGTTCCGATTCATCTGACCGGAGAAGCCATTGGAGTGAAAAACGGAGGCGTACTGCAGCAGCCGTTATATGCACTTACTGTAAAGGCCAAGCCAAAAGCCATTCCGCAAACGATTGAGGCTGATATTTCAAGCCTCGATGTAAATGAAGTACTGACGATTGCAGATTTGCCTGCTGGCGGTGACTACTCCTTTAATCATGAATCAGATGAGGTTGTGGCTTCAATCCTTCCTCCGCAGCAGCAGGAAGCAGCTGAGGTCGATGAAGAGGAATCTGCCGATGCTCAGCCAGAAGGTGAAAACGAACAATAATAGCTTAAGGCGTAACCCTCCCGCGGTTACGTCTTTTGTGCTAGAATGAGAAGAATTATAGCCCGTTTATGAAGACGGGAGTTATGTGACTAAGGGAGGATTCGCCATGCTTGTGATTGCCGGTCTCGGAAACCCGGGGAAGAACTATGAAAACACACGGCATAATGTCGGATTTATGGTGATAGATCAGCTTGCAAAGGAATGGAATATAGAGCTGAATCAAAATAAATTTAACGGATTATACGGAACCGGATTTGTTTCCGGCAAAAAGGTTCTACTTGTTAAACCGCTTACATATATGAATTTATCAGGAGAATGTTTGCGGCCTTTAATGGACTACTATGATGTCGATAACGAAGATTTGACAGTCATTTACGACGACCTTGACCTTCCGACTGGCAAGATCCGTTTAAGAACGAAAGGAAGCGCCGGAGGGCACAATGGCATCAAATCACTGATCCAGCATCTTGGAACGTCCGAGTTTGACCGTATCCGCATCGGAATCGGCCGGCCTGTAAACGGCATGAAGGTCGTTGATTATGTGTTAGGCTCCTTTACCAAGGAGGAGGCACCTGAGATCGAAGAAGCGGTTGATAAATCTGTAAAGGCTTGTGAGGCTTCTTTGAGTAAACCGTTTTTAGAAGTCATGAACGAATTTAACGCAAAGGTATAAAATGTAACAACAAAGTCCATACTACACCAAAATGACTTTTTCATCAGGAGGTCCCTTGTATGGCTTTGCATTATTATTGTCGTCATTGCGGAGTGAAAGTAGGCAGTCTCGAATCTTCAATGGTATCGACAGACTCACTTGGATTTCAGCACTTAACAAATGAGGAAAGAAACGATATGATTTCTTATAAAGAAAATGGAGATGTCCATGTTTTGACGATATGTGAAGACTGCCAAGAGGCGCTTGACCGAAATCCGCATTACCACGAATATCACACATTTATTCAATAAAAAGCTTTGGTGTAGACACTAGACCAAAGCGTTTTTCTGTTCTCGCAGGAAACAGAGAGGAGGGGCCATATGGACAACATTCAAACCTTTATAAAAGAAAGCGATGACTTTAAATCCATCATCAACGGTTTACACGAGGGCCTGAAGGAACAGCTGCTCGCGGGTCTGTCGGGTTCCGCGCGTTCTGTTTTTACTTCTGCTCTGGCTAATGAAACCAATAAGCCTATCTTTCTAATCACCCATAACTTATATCAAGCCCAGAAAGTAACAGATGATCTGACTTCACTTCTAGAGGATCGGTCTGTCCTTTTGTACCCCGTCAATGAACTCATTTCATCAGAAATCGCAGTTGCAAGCCCTGAATTGCGGGCGCAGCGATTAGATGTCATTAATAGACTAACGAATGGAGAAGCGCCAATTGTCGTTGCTCCGGTAGCTGCAATCAGAAGAATGCTGCCGCCTGTTGAGGTGTGGAAAAGCAGCCAGATGCTCATTCAAGTAGGCCATGATATTGAACCTGACCAGCTTGCCTCACGGCTGGTAGAGGTAGGGTATGAGCGGTCTGATATGGTTTCTGCGCCCGGGGAATTCAGTATTCGCGGGGGAATCATTGACATTTATCCGTTGACTTCAGAGAATCCGGTGAGAATTGAACTTTTTGACACCGAGGTGGATTCAATCCGCAGCTTTAATTCAGATGATCAGCGGTCAATTGAGACCCTTACCTCGATCAATATCGGTCCCGCGAAGGAATTAATTATCAGACCGGAAGAAAAAGCGCGGGCGATGGAGAAAATCGATAGTGGTCTTGCCGCGAGCTTGAAAAAATTAAAGGCTGACAAACAAAAAGAAATACTTCATGCGAATATTTCTCACGATAAAGAACGCTTGTCTGAAGGCCAGACAGATCAGGAGCTCGTGAAGTATCTCTCATATTTCTATGAAAAGCCTGCTAGTTTACTAGATTATACACCTGATAATACACTTCTGATTTTGGATGAAGTCAGTCGGATCCATGAGATGGAAGAACAGCTTCAAAAAGAAGAAGCGGAGTTTATAACAAATCTTCTTGAGGAAGGGAAGATTTTGCATGACATTCGTTTGTCATTCAGCTTCCAAAAAATAGTGGCTGAGCAAAAACGGCCTCTGCTGTACTACTCTTTATTTTTGCGGCATGTACACCATACGAGCCCGCAAAATATCGTCAATGTGTCAGGCCGGCAAATGCAGAGTTTCCATGGCCAAATGAACGTGCTTGCGGGCGAAATGGAACGTTTTAAAAAATCAAATTTCACTGTTGTGTTCTTAGGAGCAAACAAGGAACGTACACAGAAATTGTCATCTGTTTTGGCTGATTATGATATCGAGGCTGCCATGACAGACAGCAAAAAAGCGCTTGTTCAGGGACAGGTCTATATCATGGAAGGCGAGCTCCAATCAGGATTTGAGCTGCCGTTAATGAAGCTTGCCGTTATCACGGAAGAAGAACTGTTCAAAAACCGTGTAAAGAAGAAGCCGCGAAAACAGAAGCTTACCAATGCAGAACGCATCAAAAGCTATTCTGAGCTTCAAATTGGAGATTATGTCGTTCATATTAATCACGGGATCGGAAAATACCTGGGGATCGAAACTCTTGAAATCAACGGCATTCATAAAGACTATTTAAATATACATTATCAGGGCAGTGACAAGCTTTACGTCCCTGTAGAACAAATTGATCAGGTCCAAAAATATGTCGGCTCCGAAGGAAAAGAGCCAAAGCTGTATAAATTAGGCGGAAGTGAATGGAAGCGGGTCAAGAAAAAAGTAGAGACATCCGTTCAGGATATTGCTGACGACTTAATTAAGCTGTATGCCGAAAGAGAAGCGAGCAAGGGCTATGCGTTTTCTCCTGACCATGAGATGCAGCGTGAATTCGAATCGGCTTTCCCTTATCAAGAGACTGAGGATCAGCTCCGTTCGATTCACGAAATCAAAAAAGACATGGAAAGAGAACGTCCGATGGACCGCTTGCTGTGCGGAGATGTGGGCTACGGTAAAACAGAGGTTGCCATACGTGCCGCGTTTAAGGCGATCGGTGACGGAAAGCAGGTAGCTCTGCTCGTTCCGACAACAATTTTGGCACAGCAGCACTATGAAACCATAAAAGAGCGCTTCCAGGACTATCCGATTAATATCGGCCTTCTCAGCAGGTTCAGAACGCGAAAAGAAGCAAACGAAACAATCAAAGGGCTGAAAAACGGAACGGTTGATATCGTCATCGGGACGCATCGGCTGCTATCAAAGGATGTCGTGTATAAAGACTTAGGGCTCCTCATCATTGATGAAGAGCAGCGTTTCGGTGTAACCCATAAAGAAAAGATCAAGCAAATAAAAGCCAATGTTGATGTATTAACGTTAACAGCAACACCGATTCCGCGTACGTTGCATATGTCTATGCTTGGCGTAAGGGACCTTTCAGTCATCGAGACTCCGCCGGAAAATCGCTTCCCCGTACAGACGTATGTTGTGGAATATAACGGCGCTCTTGTCAGAGAGGCGATTGAACGTGAGCTTGCACGCGGAGGCCAGGTCTATTTCTTGTACAACCGGGTAGAGGACATTGAGCGGAAAGCGGATGAAATTTCAATGCTAGTCCCTGACGCGAAGGTAGCATATGCGCATGGGAAAATGACAGAAAATGAATTAGAAACCGTTATGCTAAGTTTCCTTGAAGGAGAATCAGACGTTCTCGTCAGCACAACCATTATCGAAACTGGCGTGGACATCCCGAACGTCAATACGCTGATCGTATTTGACGCCGACAAGATGGGACTTTCTCAGCTTTACCAGCTGCGGGGGCGTGTCGGCCGTTCTAACCGTGTGGCGTATGCGTACTTCACGTATCGCCGGGATAAAGTGCTGACAGAAGTGGCTGAAAAAAGGCTGCAGGCTATTAAAGAATTCACAGAGCTAGGTTCCGGTTTTAAAATCGCAATGCGTGACTTAACGATTCGCGGAGCCGGAAATCTTCTTGGTGCCCAGCAGCATGGCTTCATCGATTCGGTCGGATTTGACCTCTATTCACAAATGCTGAAGGAGGCCATTGAGGAGCGTAAAGGAGACACAGCGAAGACAGAGCAGTTTGAAACAGAAATTGATGTCGAGCTTGATGCGTATATTCCGGAAACTTATATTCAAGACGGCAAACAGAAAATTGATATGTATAAACGCTTCAGGTCTGTGGCGACAATCGAAGAGAAGAATGAGCTTCAAGATGAAATGATCGACCGCTTTGGAAACTATCCAAAAGAAGTCGAATACTTGTTTACTGTTGCAGAAATGAAAGTCTATGCGAGACAGGAACGTGTCGAGCTGATTAAGCAGGATAAAGATGCTGTCAGATTGACGATTTCTGAAGAAGCAAGTGCTGAAATTGACGGGCAGAAGCTGTTTGAGCTTGGCAATCAATATGGCAGACAAATCGGACTGGGAATGGAAGGCAAAAAACTCAAAATCTCCATACAGACGAAAGGCCGTAGTGCTGATGAATGGCTCGACACCGTGCTGGGCATGCTGAAGGGCTTAAAAGATGTGAAAAAACAAACCATTTCATCAACGTAAATTTTGTTACTCTCTGGTGTATATTACATTTGATGTGACGGATACTAATTTCAAGCGAGGCGGAAGGTACATAAAGTAACTGCTTTAGGTCTTTCCCACATGTATATACCATCAAATGAAAGAGAGGCACCAGAGATGAAAGCAACCGGTATCGTACGTCGTATTGATGACTTAGGTCGGGTCGTGATTCCTAAAGAAATTCGAAGAACTCTGAGAATCAGGGAAGGCGATCCGCTTGAGATTTTTGTAGATCGTGACGGAGAAGTGATTTTGAAAAAGTACTCTCCGATCAGTGAGCTTGGAGACTTTGCAAAGGAGTATGCAGACGCGCTTTACGACAGCCTCGGCCATTCAGTGCTGATTTGTGATCGTGATGTATATATTGCCGTGTCCGGCAGCTCCAAAAAAGATTACTTAAACAAGTCAATCAGCGAAATGCTGGAAAGAACAATGGATCAGCGCAGCTCCGTGCTTGAGAGTGATGCGAAATCAGTACAGCTTGTGAATGGAATTGATGAGGACATGAATTCTTATACTGTCGGCCCAATTGTGGCGAACGGTGATCCGATAGGTGCTGTGGTGATCTTTTCAAAAGATCAGACAATGGGCGAAGTAGAGCATAAAGCCGTTGAAACAGCAGCTGGATTTTTGGCTCGTCAAATGGAACAGTAGGTCTTATTCCTTTCTTCGAAAATAGGTATGTAAAGAACAGCTCTCCTTGGGACGCTGTTCTTTTTCATGCGTGCCGAAAAAGGAATCCAAGGGTTGGGATGTGGTATAATAACCTCGTTTTTATTTGTGCCGCGGTAATACGTGAACCGTATTGCCCCTGACGTTGGGAAGGAGCTTTTGGATGGACGATTCAATAGGCGTTAAACGGCATTGGATTTGGCAGGGGGCTTTTGTTTTAATTCTGGCAGGCGTCATCACAAAAATTTTAAGCGCTGTTTACAGAGTCCCGTTTCAAAACATTGTCGGCGATGTTGGATTTTATATATATCAGCAGGTATATCCCTTTCTTGGTATTGCGGTCATGCTGTCCACATCAGGATTTCCAGTCATTATTTCAAAACTGATGAATGATTATAGTGAAAAAAATCATCACACTATATTAAAAATATCAGCGTTATTTTTGTCTTTAATCGGTATTTTATTATTTCTTTGTTTATATCTGGGTGCTGTTCCTATTGCACTCTTTATGGGGGATTCGCATCTAGCCGTGTTAATTCAAGTGACCGCATACGCGTTTCTGCTGTTCCCATTTGTCGCGTTGCTTAGAGGCGGTTTTCAGGGGCGGCACGAAATGCTCCCTTCAGCCT
Source organism: Bacillus sp. PS196 (assembly GCF_037963555.1). NCBI lineage: Bacteria > Bacillati > Bacillota > Bacilli > Caryophanales > Bacillaceae > Bacillus > Bacillus sp. PS196. Next base: position 64,733 of record NZ_CP150159.1, read on the forward strand.
TATCACAGATGACAGAGCAGTTTCTGCGTGTTGCGGTGCTCTTGGGTTTATCATTTTGGCTCGTGAAAAAGGGAGCCTCGCTTTATACTGCGGGAGCGGCAGCCGCTTCAGGCTCTCTTGCCGGAAGTTTGGTTGCATTGATAATACTGGGGTTTTTTTGGTTCAAAACGAAAAGAGACAACCAAACGGATAGGCAAAACGAAAATGTCATCACAACAAAAGAATTGACGAAAAAACTGCTTTTATATTCGGTTACAATTTGTGTAAGCAGTTTGCTGCTTTTGTTTATCCAGCTTGTTGATGCTTTGAATTTATATGCATTGCTTTCAGGTGGTGAGGCAAGCGAAGAAGCAAAACGCCTGAAGGGGATCTATGATCGGGGACAACCGTTGCTGCAGCTCGGCTCAGTTTTTGCCGTAAGCATTGCGACGTCTCTCGTTCCGTATATTTCTATGGCTGTAAAAAACAAAGAGCTGAAGATCATGAAAGAAAAAATCACGTCATCTTTGAAACTATGCCTTGTGCTCGGTACAGGCGCATCGGTTGGGTTGATTTGCATTCTAAAGCCGGTAAATATCATGCTGTTTCAAAATGGAGAAGGGACAGGTGCGTTACAAGTATTTAGCTGTTCCATTTTGTTTGCATCTATGGCGGTAACGGCAGCGGCAGTCTTACAGGGAGCGGGGTACACAGTTTTTCCTGCGATAGCGGTGGGCGCGGGTGTTGCGGTGAAATGGGTGTTAAACACACTTTTGGTTCCGCGCTATGGGATTGAAGGCGCATCGCTTGCGACAGCTGCTTCCTTTGCGGCTGTCGCCGGCCTTAACTTGTATCAGCTTCGGCAAAAGGAATGGCTCGATAAGCTTAGAGGCGTTTTGATTCCGATTATTGGATCTGCTCTTTTGATGTCAGCTGTTTTGCTTGCGTATACGCGTCTCTGGACTTTCTTGTTTCCTGCAACAGGAAGAGGAGCGGCTGTGATTGAGAGTCTTTCTGCTGTTGCCATTGGTGGCGCGGTGTTTATTTATTGTATGATGAGATTGGGAATATTTACAGATGAAGAGCTGAACAGTGTGCCATTCGGCAGCAAGTTAAGCAAATTCATGAGAAGGAGAGAACAAAATGGCGGGTAAAATTACAGTCGTCGGACTTGGTGCCGGAGACATGGACCAATTGACAATTGGTATACACAAGCTGCTGACGAAGGCAGATACGCTGTATGTCAGAACCAAGGATCATCCTTTAATTGAGGAGCTTGAAAAAGAAACGAAGAACATCCGTTTCTTTGATGATATATATGAGAAACATGATCAGTTCGAGGCGGTATATGAAGAAATTGCGGATACCCTCTTTGAAGCGGCGCGGCGTGAGGACGTGGTTTATGCTGTGCCGGGACATCCTTTTGTCGCAGAAAAAACAGTTCAGCTGCTGACGGAGCGGCAGGAAAAGGAAAACGTTCAAGTGAAAGTCGCGGGGGGACAAAGTTTCCTTGATGCCACATTCAATGCCTTGCAAATTGACCCGATTGAAGGTTTTCAATTTGTGGATGCCGGCACATTGTCCGCGGATGAGCTTGAGCTCAGACATCATCTGATCATATGTCAGGTTTACGACCAAATGACGGCTTCTGAAGTCAAGCTGACATTGATGGAGAAGCTGCCTGATGATTATGAGGTCGTCATTGTGACTGCAGCAGGCAGCCGTGGCGAGGAGATCAGGACAGTGCCATTATTTGAGCTGGACCGCAATGTCGCCTTGAACAACTTAACAAGTGTGTATATTCCGCCGATTAAAGAAGAGAAGCTGCTTTATCACGAATTCTCCACGTTCCGAAGCATCATCAGAGAGCTTCGCGGACCTAATGGATGTCCGTGGGATAAAAAGCAGACGCATCAGTCATTAAAGCAGTACATGATTGAAGAATGTTATGAGCTTCTCGAAGCTATTGACGAAGAAGACACAGACCATATGATCGAAGAGCTTGGCGACGTTTTGCTTCAGGTCTTGCTTCACGCACAAATTGGTGAAGATGAAGGTTATTTCACAATTGATGATGTCATAAAAGGAATCAGTGAAAAAATGGTCCGAAGACATCCCCATGTGTTTAAAGATGTTAAGGTTCAGGATGAAAACGATGTTTTGGCCAATTGGGAAGATATAAAAAAGGCCGAAAAAAATACATCTGAATCATCGTTACTAGACAGCGTACCGAAAACCCTTCCAGCTCTTTCGAAAGCTGCTAAATTGCAGAAAAAAGCAGCGAATGTCGGTTTTGACTGGGAAGACGTCAGCGATATTTGGGAAAAGGTAAGTGAGGAAATGAAGGAATTTTCTTCTGAGGTTTCTGAAGCTCCTCACGAACACAATCTTAAAGCTGAGTTTGGCGACATTTTATTCGCGCTGGTGAATGTAGCCCGCTTCTACAAAATAGAGCCAGAGGAAGCGCTGGCCATGACTAATGACAAATTCCGGAGACGGTTCTCATACATTGAGGAAACAGCGAAGGAAGAGGGAGTCGAGTTGGCTGATATGTCCCTTGAGGACATGGACAAACTGTGGAATGAAGCAAAAGAAACTGAGAGGAGATCATAGATATGAGATTAGATAAATTTTTGAAAGTATCACGGCTGATCAAACGGCGTACACTAGCGAAGGAAGTAGCTGACCAAGGACGAATCTCTATTAACGGAAACCAAGCTAAAGCTAGCTCTGACGTAAAACCGGGAGATGAACTAACGGTCCGCTTCGGCCAAAAGCTTGTAACGGTTCAAGTTAATGAATTGAAAGACACGACGAAAAAAGAAGAAGCTGCAAACATGTACACGATTCTAAAAGAAGAAAAACTCGGCGAATAGGCTTGTTCTAAAAAAATCCCCCTCCTCATACAATGCAGTAATAATGCTAAAAGTATCGAGGATATGGGGGCTGAATAGATGAATTCATATTATGATCAAAAAGGTTCTTCGTCTGTTCCGGAACAGCATGATGTGACAATGAAAGGCCGGAAGCATTTAGATATTTCTGGGGTTAAGCATGTGGAGAGTTTTGATAACGAAGAATTCCTGCTGGAAACGGTGATGGGAATGCTCTCCGTCAGAGGCCAAAACCTGCAGATGAAAAATCTTGATGTGGAAAAAGGGATTGTTTCGATTAAAGGCAGGGTATTTGATTTAGTGTACTTAGACGAACAACAAGGGGATAAAGCTAAAGGGTTTTTTAGCAAGTTGTTTAAATGACGCTGACGACACAATTCTATACAATGCTGGCGATGTCCGGTATGGGTCTCTGGCTTGGTGCTTCGCTTGATACATACCGGCTCTTTGTCATTCGTGCCAAAACAGCCAGATGGCTATTATTTATTCATGATATTCTTTTCTGGATTATGCAAGGGCTGCTTTTCTTTTATGTCTTGCTTCATGTAAATGAGGGAGAATTCAGGATTTACATCTTTTTAGCGGTTCTGCTGGGCGTTGCGACGTATCAGAGCCTTTGCAAACGAATCTATATAAAAATACTGAAATTCGTCATTTACCTTGTTGTTTCTGTTTATCAATTCTTCAAAAAACTCATTCAGCACGTGTTATTTCGTCCTATTGTGTGGACATGCGGAGCGATCATCTGGCTGGCGGCATTTTTATTCAAGAAAACATACAGCCTGATAGGTTTTCTCCTGCTGTGTCTATATAAAATAGTCATGGTTCTGTGTTTTCCGATCCGTTTTATCGCGAAACAATGTTTGAAACTTCTTCCTGTGAAAATGCGTCTAACTTTTAGACGTTATTTTGAAAAAGGTGCAGGATTTCTCAAAAAGAAGAAGAAACTATTGATAACCATAAGAACGACCATCACACGGTTTTTGAAGAGATGAAAGGAGGACCGTCTGGTTTGAATTTTTCCAGGGAACGAACGATAACTGAAATACAAAACGACTATAAAGAACAAGTAGAACGGCAAAATCAGCTGAAGAAACGAAGACGCAAAGGGCTGTACAGACGGTTAACTGTATTCGGCGCCCTAGTATTCCTGACGGCAATTGTGCTGGCAAGCTCTGTATGGTCCCAAACATCTTCCCTTAGTGCAAAAGAAGAAAAGAAAGAACAGCTTGAAAAAGAACTGAAAAGTTTAAAGACAAAACAAACGGATTTAAAAGAAGAAATATCCAAATTGAAGGATGAGGATTACGTCACAGAGCTTGCCAGAAGGGACTTATTCATGTCTGGAGACGGAGAAATTATCTTCAATGTGGAGAAGAAGAGCAAGTAGCCTTGTTGACACTTAAATTTTTATTTAGGTATAATTAAGCAAACGATCTTTTTATAAGCCTAAGGAGGAGCACTTTTTTTATGTCGATTGAAGTTGGCAGCAAGTTGCAAGGGAAAATTACAGGTATTACAAATTTTGGAGCATTTGTTGAATTGCCTGGAGGCTCAACCGGTCTCGTTCACATTAGTGAGGTAGCTGATAATTATGTCAAAGACATTAACGACCACTTAAAAGTCGGCGACCAAGTTGAAGTGAAAGTCATCAACGTTGAAAAAGACGGGAAAATTGGTTTATCTATTAAAAAAGCTAAAGACCGTCCGCAAGCCAGACCTAGAAATGATTTCCGTCCGAAAGAATCTTTTGAACAGAAAATGAATAAGTTTTTAAAAGACAGCGAAGATCGCTTGTCATCTTTAAAACGCAATACGGAATCAAAACGTGGAGGGCGCGGAGCAAGAAGAGGATAACTTGCTGCTTTCTATAAAATAAATGAAGCATCCGTTCATCCCGACGGATGCTTTTTTATTATCCTCATCCTCTTTAAGAGTCAGAAAATTACAACATTAAAGTTTCTGTTGACGAAAGTGACAAACCTTTGTATTATATAACTTGTGCTTAGAAGCACAAAACAATATGGCGGTGTAGCTCAGCTGGCTAGAGCGTACGGTTCATACCCGTGAGGTCGGGGGTTCGATCCCCTCCGCCGCTACCATATTTGTTTGGCCCGTTGGTCAAGCGGTTAAGACACCGCCCTTTCACGGCGGTAACACGGGTTCGAATCCCGTACGGGTCATCCTAAAAAATCGGTTTCTCTTGCAGAAGCCGATTTTTTTCATTTTTAGACAACATTCCGGAAATTCTTTTGATAAACGAATATCAAGGCAGAAACCGTCGAAGATTTCTTTGGTATTGTTACCTTCTTTTGACAAAATCCTATCTGTGCTTTCGCTATAATGACAGGCAACGAATATAACAGGTGGGAGATGAGAGGAATGGAAAAAGCAGAAAGAAGAGTGAACGGGCCAATGGCGGGACAAGCTTTGGAAAAACTCCAATCGTTTTTTAACAGGGGCACGAAGCTGGTGACTCATCATTTGCATTCACTGTTTTTCTATAAAGGATTCATTTATGTTGTCATCGGATTTTTGCTTGGACGGGCTTTCATATTATCCGAGGTGCTTCCTTTCGCACTTCCTTTCTTTGGAGCGATGCTTCTCATCAGAAGAGACAAAGCGTTTTATGCGGTTTTGGCTGTGCTTGCAGGTGCGCTGACCATATCTCCAAAGCACTCATTGCTCATACTGGCGGCATTGATGGCATTCTTCGTATTTTCTAAAGTGGCTGCCTTCATTACCGACGATCGTGTAAAAGCACTCCCGATTGTCGTGTTCTTCTCCATGGCTGCAGCAAGAGCCGGGTTTGTTTATGCCCAAAATGGCGTATTTACAACCTATGATTATGTAATGGCTATCGTTGAGGCTGGACTTTCGTTTATCTTAACACTGATTTTTCTTCAGAGCCTTCCGATTTTTACTGTGAAAAAAGTGAAACAATCATTAAAAATAGAGGAAATCATTTGCTTTATGATTCTTATTGCCTCTGTTTTAACGGGGCTGGCTGGCTTGTCCTACCAAGGGATGCAGGCAGAGCATATATTGGCTCGTTATGTTGTGTTGAGTTTTTCCTTTATTGGCGGAGCAAGCATCGGCTGTACGGTTGGGGTTGTGACCGGCCTGATTCTTGGCTTGGCGAATATCGGAAACCTATATCAAATGAGTCTGCTTGCTTTTTCCGGTTTATTGGGCGGTTTGCTGAAGGAAGGGAAAAAAGCGGGTGCAGCAATTGGTTTGATCGTTGGATCACTTCTTATATCTTTATATGGTGAAGGCTCTGCCGGTCTGATGACAACGCTCTATGAGTCATTAATCGCAGTCGGCCTGTTTTTGCTCACACCTCAATCTATTACGAGGAAAGTGGCGAGATATATTCCGGGAACTGTCGAGCATCTTCAAGAGCAACAGCAATACGCTAGAAAAATCCGTGATGTCACTGCTCAGAAGGTAGACCAATTCTCCAATGTATTTCACGCGCTGTCTGAAAGCTTTGCAACCTTTTATCAAGCATCAGACGAACAGACAGATGACAGCGAAGTTGATCTGTTCTTAAGCAAAATCACGGAGCATTCCTGCCAGACGTGCTACAAGAAAAACAGGTGCTGGGTACAGAACTTTGATAAAACATATGACTTAATGAAACAAGTTATGCTTGAAACAGAGGAAAAAGAATATGCATCAAACCGAAGGCTGAAAAAAGAGTTTCAACAGTATTGTTCTAAATCCAAGCAGGTTGAAGAGCTGATTGAGGATGAGCTCGCACATCATCATGCCCATTTGACACTCAAGAAAAAAGTCCAAGACAGCAGGCGCCTTGTTGCTGAACAGCTTTTAGGCGTTTCTGAGGTTATGGCCGACTTTTCTCGGGAAATAAAAAGAGAGCGAGAACAGCACTTTCTGCAGGAAGAGCAAATCATAGAAGCGCTTCAGCATTTCGGAATTGAGATTCAGCATGTCGAGATCTATAGTCTTGAACAAGGAAATATCGATATTGAAATGACCATTCCGTTCAGCGGACATGGAGAAAGTGAAAAAATCATTGCTCCTATGCTTTCTGACATTCTGGAGGAACAAATTCTTGTGAAAGCCGAACAGCACTCTCCGCATCCGAATGGATACAGCCATGTCGCCTTTGGATCAACAAAATCATACAGGGTGTCCACGGGAGCTGCTCACGCTGCGAAGGGCGGCGGCCTTGTCTCCGGTGACAGCTACAGCATGATGGAGCTTGGAGCCAGAAAATATGCTGCAGCAATCAGTGACGGAATGGGCAATGGCGCAAGAGCGCACTTTGAAAGCAATGAAACGATCAAGCTTCTTGAAAAAATCCTTGAATCGGGCATTGATGAAAAAATAGCAATTAAAACGATCAACAGCATACTGTCTCTAAGGACAACTGACGAAATATATTCCACGCTTGACCTATCTATTATCGATCTTCAAGATGCCAGCTGTAAATTTTTGAAGGTTGGATCGACGCCCAGCTTTATCAAACGGGGTGACCAGGTCATGAAAGTTCAAGCGAGCAATCTGCCAATCGGTATTATTAATGAATTCGATGTGGAGGTTGTGAGTGAACAGCTGAAAGCGGGTGACCTCTTAATTATGATGAGTGATGGCATTTTTGAGGGGCCTAAGCATGTGGAAAATCACGACTTATGGATGAAGCGTAAAATGAAAGGGTTGAAAACAAATGACCCGCAGGAGATTGCCGATTTGCTTATGGAAGAAGTCATCCGCACAAGATCCGGCCAAATTGAGGACGATATGACTGTTGTTGTCGTCCGGATTGATCACAATACACCGAAGTGGGCATCCATTCCTGTTCCGGCAATCTTTCAAAACAAACAAGAAATTTCATAACGCTTCCGTATAAATCAAATTTCTTCTGGCGAAGATGGGAATATATGAATCTGAGAATCCTCGTATTCTCCAGGAGGAATGAATGTGAACAACGGACATTTAAATCAAATTTTGCTGATAACGGATGGCTGCTCAAACCATGGGGAAGACCCGCTTGCAATGGCTGCTTTTGCTAAAGAGCAGGGGATTACGGTAAATGTCATTGGTATAATGGAAGAAAATCAAATTGACCCTGAGGCAATGAAGGAAGTCGAAGGGATTGCACTTGCCGGAGGAGGCGTGCACCAAGTCGTTTATGCATCTCAGCTTTCACAAACTGTTCAAATGGTAACAAAGAAAGCGATGACGCAAACCTTACAAGGTGTAGTCAATCAAGAACTGAAACAGATTCTCGGAAAGAATGTGGAAATGGAAGAGCTTTCTCCGGAAAAACGCGGCGAAGTCATGGAAGTGGTAGACGAGCTTGGAGAAACGGTGCATCTTCAGGTTTTGGTTCTTGTTGATACAAGTGCAAGTATGGCGCCAAAGCTTCCAACAGTAAAAGAGGCCCTGATTGATTTGTCTGTAAGCCTCAATTCCCGAATTGGGAATAACGAATTTGCGATGTGTATATTTCCCGGGAAAAAACAAGAGGTCGAGCTTGTGCTGAACTGGACACCGAAGCTGCAATCTCTTTCCACACTCTTTGCAAAGCTTTCGACAGGCGGCATCACGCCGACAGGTCCGGCGATTCGTGAAGCGACACTGCAGTTTGAAAAAATACGCTCAAGAAGGGGCATGCTGGCAGATGATGAACGACGCTTTGACGAGTTTGGCATGTAGCCTCAAGCCGGGTACGACAATCAAAGGCAAGTGGAATGGAAACACTTATACATTGCGTAAACAGCTTGGTAAAGGGGCCAATGGAATTGTGTATTTGGCAGAAGCATCAGATGGACATGTTGCCTTAAAGGTGAGTGATGACAGCCTGTCTATTACTTCTGAAGTGAATGTCTTGAAATCTTTCTCAAAGGCCCAGTCCGTTACGATGGGGCCTTCTTTTTTTGATACGGATGATGCTTATATTCCCGGTACCAATACGAAAGTTTCATTTTATGCAATGGAATACATAAAAGGGCCGCTGCTTTTGAAGTATGTCAGTGATAAAGGAGCAGAGTGGATACCTGTATTAATGATTCAGCTGTTATCCAGCTTATCGGTGCTTCACCAGCAAGGATGGATATTCGGCGATCTTAAACCTGATAATCTGATCGTAACTGGTCCGCCCGCAAGGATCCGCTGCATTGATGTGGGCGGCACGACAAAGGAAGGCCGGGCGATAAAAGAGTATACGGAGTTTTATGACAGAGGCTATTGGGGGTATGGAACAAGAAAGGCAGAGCCATCCTATGATCTGTTCGCAGTTGCCATGATTATGATCAACAGTGTGCATAAAAAAGAATTTAAGAAAACGAACCAGCCCAAAGAACAGCTTAGGTCTCTCATCGAAGGAAACCCGCTGCTTCAAAAGTATAAAAAAGCGCTTTTTTCAGCCTTGAACGGAGATTATCAATCCGCAGATGAAATGAAAAAGGATATGCTAGACGCGGGGCAAAAAGCAGCACAAAGAAAACAGCCTATAAAAGCATCACCGCAGCCTGCCACACGACAAAGACAGCAAATACCGCGCCAAGGAAAAATAACGAAGACGCGATATACCCCAAAACAGAAACCGGCTAAGTCGGGGGGGTTATTTGAAACAACGCTTATCGTGATCAGTGTTTTAGCGCTTTATTTCGCCTATATTATCTTTTTCTTAATCTGAATGGCGCAAACTGCAGAGCCTATGCTTCTTCTTTGCTTGGAGGGGTTGAAAGTGTTAGGATATGAATATCTTTAAAATACCTGCTCATTGTGAGGAGGACATTGTGAAAAGTGTCAAAGATTTTTTAAACAAACAGAATCTTACGTTAAAAGGGGCGACAATCATTGTAGGCGTTTCCGGCGGTCCGGACTCAATGGCTCTTCTTCACGCGTTGCATACGTTATGCGGCCGTTCAGCGAATGTTATTGCAGCTCACGTTGACCATCGGTTCAGAGGTGCGGAATCCGAGGAGGACATGCGTTTTGTCCAAGCTTATTGTAAAGCTGAACAGCTCGTGTGCGAAACGGCTCAAATCAATGTAACCGCATATGCACAGGAAAAAGGACTCAATAAGCAGGCTGCAGCACGCGATTGCCGCTACCAGTTTTTTGAGGAAATCATGTCGAAGCACCAAGCGGACTATCTGGCTCTTGCGCATCATGGTGATGACCAGGTTGAAACAATGCTTATGAAACTGGCTAAGGGTACGCTTGGAACGGGACTTGCGGGAATGCAACCGGTTAGACGTTTTGGGACGGGGCGGATTATCAGGCCGTTCTTAACCATTACAAAGGAAGAGATCCTTCACTATTGCCGTGAAAACGGCTTGAGCTACCGGACGGATGAAAGCAACGCCAAAGATGACTACACAAGAAACAGATTCAGAAAAACAGTGCTCCCGTTTTTGAAGCAGGAATCTCCGGATGTGCATAAAAGGTTTCAGAAAGTGAGTGAAGCACTGACGGAAGATGAGCAATTCTTACAGTCATTAACGAAAGATGAAATGAATAAAGTAATCACAAGCCAGTCTAATACATCAGTTGAAATCAATTCCTCTCAATTGCTTGCCCTCCCGATGCCTTTACAAAGAAGAGGAGTTCAACTAATATTAAACTATCTTTATGAAAACGTTCCATCATCCTTTTCAGCCCATCACATTCAGCAGTTTCTCGATTGGGCGGAAAATGGCAGTCCTTCAGGAGTACTGGACTTTCCGAAAGGGCTGAAGGTGGTCAAATCATATCAGACATGTTTGTTTACATTTGAACAATGGCAGTGCAAAAATGTTCCCTTTGAATACCAAATTAGCGGAGCTTCTGATGAAACGGCAGTGCTCCCTAATGGATATCTGATAGAGGCAAGGCATTATGCGGACTCGCCTGAAGAACATGGGAATGCTGTTTTTATCACAAGTGAAAAAAAGGTGCGATTTCCCTTAACAATCCGGACGAGAAAAGCTGGAGACCGGATCAAACTAAAAGGGATGAACGGCTCAAAAAAGGTAAAGGATATATTTATTGATAAGAAATTGCCTCTCCAAGAAAGAGACAACTGGCCGATTGTGACGGACGCAAGCGGTGAAATTATCTGGATACCTGGCTTGAAAAAATCAATTTTTGAAGATCTTGTGATTCCAAACAGCGACCGCATTGTATTACAATATAGACAGCATGAAAAGTGTAGGGGGCAAGCAAAATCATGATGAAACATGATATCGAGAAAGTACTGATCTCAGAGGAAGAGATACAAAAGAAAGTAAAAGAGTTAGGTGCAGAATTAACGAGCGAGTATCAAGATACATTTCCGTTGGCAATCGGTGTGTTAAAAGGAGCACTTCCTTTTATGGCGGATCTTATCAAGCATATTGATACATATTTGGAAATGGATTTCATGGATGTATCAAGCTACGGAAATTCTACGGTTTCTTCTGGAGAAGTAAAAATCATTAAAGATTTGGATACATCTGTAGAGGGCCGGGACATCTTAATTATTGAAGATATCATCGACAGTGGGTTAACCTTAAGTTATCTCGTAGAGCTCTTCCGATACCGTAAAGCAAAATCAATTAAGATTGTTACCCTTTTGGATAAACCGAGCGGAAGAAAAGCGGACATCAAAGCAGACTTTGTCGGTTTTGAAGTTCCTGACGCGTTTGTAGTGGGTTACGGACTTGATTATGCTGAGCGCTATCGCAATCTGCCTTATATCGGAGTGTTAAAACCGGCAGTTTATGAAAGCTGATCGGCAGCCTGCTTCCGAGATGGTTATTGTTTGTATTGGAATGATTTTCTATGGTACTATTGAACATAGTTGTGCTTACTGTGGGAGGAGGTAAGGAATGAATCGGGTCTTCCGTAATACCATTTTTTATTTACTTATTTTATTAGTAGTAATCGGGGTTGTGAGCTACTTCCAGACCTCAAATCCGAAAACAGAAAATATGTCGTACAGTACGTTCATCAAAAACCTGGATGACGGGAAAGTTGATAGCGTATCGGTTCAGCCTGTCAGAGGTGTTTATGAGGTAAAAGGGCAGCTGAAAAACTACGACAAAGATCAATACTTTTTGACTCATGTTCCTGAAGGAAAGGGAGCAGACCAGATATTTAACGCTTTGAAAAAGACAGACGTAAAGGTTGAGCCCGCGCAAGAAACAAGCGGATGGGTGACGTTCCTGACGACCATCATCCCATTTGTCATTATCTTTATTCTGTTTTTCTTCCTGCTCAATCAGGCTCAAGGCGGCGGCAGCCGTGTCATGAACTTTGGCAAGAGTAAAGCGAAGCTGTATACAGAGGAAAAGAAACGCGTCAAATTTAAAGACGTTGCAGGGGCTGACGAAGAAAAGCAAGAACTTGTTGAAGTTGTTGAGTTTCTGAAAGATCCCCGCAAGTTTGCCGAGCTCGGCGCCAGAATACCGAAAGGCGTGCTTTTAGTCGGACCTCCGGGTACCGGTAAAACATTGCTTGCCAAGGCTTGTGCAGGAGAAGCCGGCGTACCTTTCTTCAGCATCAGCGGATCTGATTTCGTTGAAATGTTTGTAGGGGTCGGTGCTTCCCGTGTGCGTGACTTGTTTGAAAATGCGAAAAAGAATGCGCCTTGTTTGATCTTCATTGATGAAATTGACGCAGTCGGACGCCAGCGTGGCGCTGGTCTCGGCGGTGGACACGATGAACGTGAACAGACGCTAAACCAATTGCTTGTTGAAATGGACGGATTCAGCGCTAATGAAGGAATTATCATCATTGCTGCGACGAACCGTGCGGACATCTTGGACCCAGCCTTACTTCGTCCGGGACGTTTTGACCGTCAAATCACAGTGGACCGCCCAGATGTCATTGGCCGTGAAGCTGTATTGAAAGTCCATGCGAGAAACAAACCGCTGGATGAAACGGTTAACCTAAAATCAATTGCCATGAGAACACCAGGCTTCTCAGGCGCTGACTTAGAAAACCTCTTGAATGAAGCTGCGCTTGTAGCGGCTCGTCAAAACAAGAAAAAAATCGATGCGCGTGATATTGACGAAGCGACGGACCGTGTAATTGCCGGACCCGCTAAGAAGAGCCGCGTTATCTCCAAGAAAGAACGCAATATCGTGGCTTATCACGAAGGCGGACACACCGTTATCGGTCTCGTTTTAGATGAGGCAGATATGGTTCATAAAGTAACGATTGTTCCTCGGGGCCAGGCTGGCGGTTATGCTGTTATGCTGCCAAGAGAAGACCGTTATTTCCAAACAAAGCCGGAGCTGCTTGATAAAATTGTCGGCCTCTTGGGCGGACGTGTTGCTGAAGAGATTATCTTCGGTGAAGTCAGCACAGGGGCGCACAATGACTTCCAGCGTGCGACGAATATTGCAAGACGAATGGTTACGGAATTCGGTATGTCAGAAAAATTGGGACCGTTGCAATTTGGACAGTCTCAGGGCGGTCAGGTATTCTTAGGCCGTGATTTCAACAACGAACAGAACTACAGTGATCAAATCGCTTACGAAATTGATCAGGAAATTCAGCGCATCATCAAAGAATGTTATGAGCGTGCGAAACAAATCCTGACTGAAAATCGTGACAAGCTTGAATTGATTGCCCAAACGCTTCTGAAAGTTGAAACGCTTGACGCTGAACAGATCAAACACCTTATCGATCATGGAACATTACCTGAGCGTAATTTCTCAGATGATGAAAAGAACGATGATGTGAAAGTAAACATTCTGACAAAAACAGAAGAAAAGAAAGACGATACGAAAGAGTAATTCGCTTTCTTTCTAAAAAAACTGCCGGCTGACGCTGGCAGTTTTTTTATGTAAATTATGGGCTCAGGTGCGGCTTTTGCAATCATCCAATTCTGGTATCGATTTGTTTACAAATGAGCCGCTGATCGTGTATGGTATTGTAGAATGTTTGTAAAAAGTAAAGTAGAGAAACTATTCAAAAGTGGTGATAGAGGTTGTTACTGGTTATCGATGTGGGGAACACCAATACTGTACTTGGTGTATATCATGATGGAAAATTAGAATATCACTGGCGTATAGAAACAAGCAGGCATAAAACAGAAGATGAGTTTGGGATGATTTTGCGCTCCTTATTTGATCACTCCGGGCTTATGTTTGAACAGATAGATGGCATTATTATTTCGTCAGTAGTGCCGCCAATCATGTTTGCGTTAGAAAGAATGTGCACAAAATACTTTCATATCGAGCCTCAAATTGTTGGTCCAGGTATGAAAACCGGTTTAAATATAAAATATGACAATCCGAAAGAAGTGGGGGCAGACAGAATCGTAAATGCTGTCGCTGCGATACACTTATACGGCAATCCATTAATTGTTGTCGATTTCGGAACCGCCACAACGTACTGCTATATTGATGAAAACAAACAATACATGGGCGGGGCGATTGCCCCTGGGATTACAATTTCGACAGAGGCGCTTTACTCGCGTGCAGCAAAGCTTCCGCGTATCGAAATCACCCGGCCCGACAATATTATCGGAAAAAACACTGTTAGCGCGATGCAATCTGGAATTTTATTTGGCTATGTCGGCCAAGTGGAAGGAATCGTTAAGCGAATGAAATGGCAGGCAAAACAGGAACCAAAGGTCATTGCGACAGGAGGCCTGGCGCCGCTCATTGCGAACGAATCAGATTGTATAGACATCGTTGATCCATTCTTAACCCTAAAAGGGCTGGAATTGATTTATGAAAGAAACCGCGTAGGAAGTGTATAGGAGGTTTAGTAATGGATTATTTAGTAAAAGCACTTGCGTATGACGGAAAAGTTCGGGCTTATGCGGCGAGAACGACTGATATGGTAAATGAGGGGCAGAGACGCCATGGTACGTGGCCGACAGCATCCGCTGCATTGGGCCGCACAATGACAGCTTCACTTATGCTCGGCGCTATGCTGAAGGGCGATGATAAGCTGACCGTGAAAATCGAGGGCGGAGGTCCGATCGGAGCTATTGTAGCTGATGCCAATGCCAAAGGAGAAGTCAGAGCCTATGTCTCTAACCCGCAAGTTCATTTTGATTTAAATGAACAAGGCAAGCTTGATGTCAGACGTGCGGTTGGAACAAACGGAACGTTAAGTGTCGTAAAAGATTTAGGTTTGCGCGAGTTCTTCACAGGACAAGTAGAAATCGTTTCAGGAGAATTAGGCGATGATTTCACTTACTATCTTGTATCATCTGAGCAGGTTCCTTCATCAGTGGGCGTAGGTGTGCTCGTAAATCCTGACAATACCATTCTTGCGGCAGGGGGCTTTATTATTCAGCTGATGCCGGGAACAGATGATGAAACAATAACAAAAATTGAACAGCGTCTATCTCAAGTAGAGCCGATTTCTAAGCTCATCCAAAAAGGGCTGACACCAGAAGAAATTTTAGAAGAAGTCCTAGGCGAGAAACCTGAGATTTTGGAAACCATGCCTGTCAGATTCCATTGCCCTTGTTCAAAAGAACGGTTCGAAACAGCCATTTTGGGACTAGGCAAAAAAGAAATTCAAGATATGATAGAAGAAGATGGACAAGCCGAAGCAGTATGCCATTTTTGTAATGAAAAGTACTTATTTACAAAAGAAGAGCTGGAAGGGCTTCGTGACCAAACTACCCGCTAAGCTCTTTAGCGGGTTTTTAATTTGAGAAAAGGGGCTGAAAGCAGGTTTGAAATCAAGAACAATCTGGACCATTATTTTAGGGGCGCTGTTGGTTTGCTGTATTGCTGTTGCATATACGCTGACGAAATCCCAAGCCGGCGCATCGTCATCCGGTGAGTCTATTGCGACTATCGGGGGCAAGAGTGTGACAAGAGAAGAATGGCTGAAAGAAATGGAAGATCAGTATGGTAAGTCAACGCTTGAAGATATGATCAATGTCCGAGTTGTTGAGCAGCTGGCTAAAAAGAACAACCTTAAAATATCCAAAAGCGAAGTTGATCGTGAGTTTTTACTGATTAAAGCGGTCAATAATTCCTTTTACGAAGATGAACATACGACGGAGAAAGAGTGGAAAGACCAAATTCGTTATAATATCCTCCTTGAAGAATTGTTAACAAGGGATATCGATATTTCAAACAAAGAACTGGAATCATTCTATAATAAAAATAAGGAACTATATCAGTTTGATGATTCGTATCGAATTCGGCACATTGTTGTAAAAGATGAAGAAGAAGCGAGAGAAGTCCTGAAAGAACTGAAAGGCGGATCAAGCTTTGAAGCTGTCGCTGCCGAAAGATCTACAGACAGATATACATCACCATACGGCGGAGATTTAGGTTTTGTCACAGAGGCATCAGACAACATTCCATCAGCATACATTGAAGAGGCGAAAACACTCAAAGAGGATGAATGGTCTCAGGAACCAATAAAGGTCAGCAACGGATATGCCATTATCCAGCTGAAAGAAAAACTAAAGGCAAGAACGTTCTCATTTGATGAAGTAAAGGATCAGATCAGACGGCAAATCGCAATGGATCAGCTAGGTGATAAAGCGACAGTTAAGACACTTTGGAAAGAAGCCGATGTATCTTGGTTTTATGGGGAAAAAAGTACTAAGTGATTGACAAAAAATTTTGAAATTGATAGATTATATACATAATACCAATACAAATAGTCGGAAATTGAGGTGTCGAGAATGGTACGTGTAGCAAACTCCATTACTGAATTAATTGGGAATACGCCAATCGTTAAATTAAATCGCCTTGCAGATGAAAACAGTGCGGATGTATATCTAAAACTTGAATACATGAACCCTGGAAGCAGTGTAAAAGACCGTATCGGTTTAGCCATGATTGAAGCGGCTGAAAAAGAAGGAAAATTAAAAGCCGGTGATACAATCATTGAACCGACAAGCGGAAATACTGGAATTGGGCTTGCAATGGTTGCTGCTGCTAAAGGATTAAAAGCCATTTTGGTTATGCCTGATACAATGAGCATGGAGCGCCGCAACCTTCTTCGCGCATACGGTGCTGAGCTTGTGCTGACTCCTGGTGCGGAAGGCATGAAAGGCGCCATTAAGAAAGCTGAAGAGCTTGCTGAAAAACACGGATACTTTGTGCCGCAGCAGTTTAACAACCCTTCTAACCCAGAAATTCACCGCCAAACAACGGGTAAAGAAATCGTTGAGCAATTCGGTGATGACCAGCTTGACGCATTTGTAGCCGGAATCGGAACGGGCGGAACGATTACGGGAGCGGGCGAAGTGCTGAAAGAAGCATACCCTTCCATCAAGATTTACGCTGTTGAACCGTCAGATTCCCCAGTGCTTTCAGGAGGAAAACCAGGCCCCCACAAAATTCAGGGAATAGGAGCTGGATTCGTGCCGGACATCTTAAACACTGAAGTATATGATGAAATCTTCCCTGTGAAGAATGAAGAAGCATTCGAATATGCCCGCAGAGCTGCACGTGAAGAAGGAATTCTCGGAGGCATCTCATCAGGTGCGGCAATTTATGCTGCTCTTCAAGTAGCAAAAAAACTCGGAAAAGGCAAAAAAGTATTGGCCATCATTCCAAGTAACGGCGAACGTTATCTAAGCACGCCGCTGTATCAATTCGATTAAAAAAAGCCAAAACTCCCGGTCCGCCGGGAGTTTTTTTATATTTCGTGCATCAAATATGCCATGTCTGCGACGAATGTTATTCTTGGAAGAGAAATTCACTTTTTTCACTAACCACATTGCTTTACAATTAAAAACAAGTAAAAAAGAAAATAGAGGAATGATACAAATGGCACAACGCAGACCGGCAGGCAAAAAAGTACCTTTTCAAAAAGACTCATTCTTACAACAATTTGAGAAACTTGCGCAATCCCGAAAACATCATGTACTTCTCGAAAGTGCAAGAGGCGGCAGATATAGTATAGCCGGTCTTGATCCAATTGCGACTGTGAAAGGAAAAGACGGAATAACTACAATTAAGCATGGTGATGAGATGCTGTTTAAAGAAGGTGATCCATTACGGGCCTTCCACAGCTGGTTTAAAACACTGGAAACAGAAACGAATCATGAGTTCCCTGACTTTCAAGGCGGGGCAATCGGGTTTCTCAGCTATGATTACGCACGGTACATTGAAAATTTTAAAATGCTCTCATTAGATGATTTAGAAACACCAGATATTTATTTTCTTGTTTTTGATGATATAGCAGTTTATGACCATCAAGAAGAGTCTCTATGGCTGATTACTCATGTTAATGGTTCTGATCAGGAAACAGCGGATGTGAAGCTATCTGAGTTAGAGCAGATGTGGTTGACTGAGCTTCCCGCTGTCACTTCGCGAGAGATGAAGCCTGAAACAGCTGGTTCTTTCGCGGCGCCATTTACCGAGGATGGGTTCTCACAAGCTGTAGAGAAAATCAAACAATACATTGCCAGCGGAGATGTGTTTCAAGTCAATCTATCAATAAGGCAGTCACAGTCACTGTCTGTCCACCCATATCAAATTTACAAAACCTTGAGAGAAGTAAATCCTTCTCCTTATATGGCGTATTTAGAAACACCTGATTTCCAAATCATTTGCGGATCGCCTGAACTGCTTGTCAGCAAAAAGGGCAAGCTATTAGAGACAAGACCGATTGCGGGCACCCGTTCCAGAGGGAAAACAAATGAAGAAGACGAGGCGCTTGCAAACGAATTGATACACAATGAAAAAGAACGCGCGGAACATGTCATGCTGGTTGATCTTGAGCGAAATGATCTGGGAAGAGTATCACGTTACGGGTCTGTGCGCGTAAATGAATTCATGGCAATTGAAAAATACTCGCATGTGATGCACATTGTGTCTAATGTCCAAGGTGAACTGCAGGATGGGTATGATGCTGTAGATATTATTCATGCTGTGTTTCCCGGAGGAACCATTACTGGTGCACCGAAAGTAAGAACGATGGAAATTATAGAAGAACTTGAGCCGACACGCCGAGGGCTTTATACTGGATCTATAGGATGGTTTGGATATAATCACGATCTGCAGTTTAATATCGTCATTCGAACCATTTATGCAACCGGAGGGCAGGCGTTTATGCAGTCCGGCGCAGGAGTTGTGATTGATTCTGTTCCGAAGCACGAATACAAGGAATCATTCAAAAAAGCTTTTGCGATGCAAAGAGCATTAGAGCTGAGCAAAGAAGAGACAAAAATTAGATGAGGTGAGCGGAGAAATGATTTTAATGATTGATAACTACGATTCATTCACGTACAACTTGGTACAGTATTTGGGCGAGCTTGGGGAAGAGCTGGTTGTGAAACGCAATGACAGCATCGCAATCGAAGAAATCGAAGAACTGTCTCCGGACTTTCTGATGATATCTCCCGGACCGTGCAGCCCTGATGAGGCGGGAATCAGCCTCGAAGCAATTAAACATTTCGCAGGGAAAATTCCTATTTTCGGTGTATGTCTCGGACATCAGTCCATCGCACAAGTGTTCGGCGGTGATGTTGTTAGGGCAGAACGGCTTATGCACGGGAAAACCTCGGATATTGAGCATGACGGCAAAACCATTTTTGAAGGGTTGAAAAACCCCCTTGTTGCGACGCGATACCATTCGCTGATCGTAAAACCTGAGACGCTGCCAAGCTGTTTTACAGTAACAGCACAAACGAAAGAAGGAGAAATCATGGCTATTCGCCACAATGACCTCCCGATAGAGGGTGTGCAATTTCACCCAGAGTCTATTATGACCTCCTTTGGGAAAGAAATGCTCAGAAATTTTATTGAGACATATCGCAAGGAAGTTATTGCGTGATGATATATGTGAACGGCCGGTATATGGAGGAGAAAGATGCAGTTCTTTCTCCTTTTGACCATGGGTTTTTATATGGGATCGGTGTTTTCGAAACCTTCAGGCTCTACGAAGGCTGCCCGTTTTTGCTTGATTGGCATATAGAGAGGCTTGAACGCGCGCTTAAGGATCTGCAAATCGAATATACTGTTTCAAAGCATGAGATCCTTGAGATGCTGGACAAGCTGCTTAAGCTAAATGATATCAAGGATGGCAATGCCCGCGTCAGACTGAACATATCAGCGGGAATCAGCGATAAAGGCTTTGTCGCCCAGACGTACGATAAGCCCACCGTTTTATGCTTTGTGAATCAGCTGAAACCAGAAAGTCTTCCTTTGCAAAAAGAAGGAAAGGTTTTATCGATACGGAGAAACACTCCAGAGGGATCGTTCCGGTTAAAATCTCATCATTATCTAAATAATATGTATGCGAAACGGGAAATTGGAAATGATCCGCGTGTCGAGGGAATTTTCTTAACGGAGGATGGAGCTGTTGCAGAGGGTATCATATCTAATGTCTTCTGGAGAAAAGGTCGCTGTATCTATACGCCATCGCTTGATACCGGTATTCTGGACGGCGTCACGAGACGTTTTATCATAGAAAATGCAAAGAATATCGGCCTGGAGCTCAAAACGGGCCGATATGAGCCAGAAGCTCTCTTGACAGCTGACGAAGCGTGGATGACGAACTCGGTTCTTGAAATCATCCCGTTTACTAAAATAGAAGAAGTAAACTATGGAAGCCAAAGCGGAGAAGCAACCTCCGCTCTTCAATTGTTATACAAAAAAGAAATAAAGAACATGATGTATGAAAAGGGAGGAAGAGCATGGCGCAGCACACAATAGATCAAACACAAGTAATCCACACTAAGCCCAGCGCTTTATCATATAAAGAGAAGACGCTGGTGATGGGAATTTTAAACGTAACGCCTGACTCTTTCTCGGACGGCGGAAAATATGACAGCTTGGACAAGGCGCTGCTGCACGCGAAAGAGATGATCGATGATGGTGCCCATATCATTGATATTGGAGGGGAATCGACAAGGCCTGGCGCTGAGTGCGTATCTGAGGATGAGGAGATGTCCAGAGTCATTCCGGTGATTGAGCGGATTACGAAAGAGCTTGGTGTTCCTATTTCTGTAGACACGTACAAGGCTTCTGTCGCAGATGAAGCAGTGAAAGCCGGTGCATCCATTATCAATGATATTTGGGGAGCCAAACATGATCCGAAGATGGCTTCCGTTGCAGCTGAACATAATGTTCCAATTGTACTCATGCATAACCGCCCTGAAAGAAACTACAATGACTTATTGCCGGATATGCTGTCGGACTTAATGGAGAGTGTAAAAATTGCTGTTGAGGCCGGAGTAGACGAGAAGAACATTATTCTTGATCCCGGTATCGGTTTCGCGAAAACCTATCACGATAACTTGGCAGTGATGAACAAACTAGAGATTTTCAGCGGGCTGGGGTATCCGGTTCTTCTGGCAACCTCCCGAAAAAGATTCATCGGACGTGTTCTGGATCTTCCGCCTGAGGAGCGGGCTGAGGGCACAGGCGCGACTGTGTGTCTCGGCATTCAAAAAGGCTGTGACATTGTCAGGGTCCATGATGTAAAGCAAATTGCCAGAATGGCGAAAATGATGGACGCGATGCTGAATAAGGGAGGGGTGCACCATGGATAAAGTTTATGTAGAAGGTATGGAGTTTTACGGATATCACGGTGTGTTCAAAGAAGAAAACAAACTTGGCCAGCGGTTTAAAGTCGATTTAACCGCTGAGCTGGATTTAAGCAAAGCCGGACAAACAGACGACCTTGAGCAAACGATCAACTATGCTGAGCTCTATCACGTATGTAAAGATATCGTGGAAGGGGAGCCTGTAAAATTGGTAGAAACGCTGGCGGAACGTATTGCTGGCACTGTTCTCGAAAAATTTCAGCCTGTTCAGCAATGTACGGTGAAAGTGATTAAGCCAGACCCGCCAATTCCCGGACACTATAAATCAGTAGCAATTGAAATTACGAGAAAAAAGTCATGAACAACATAGCTTATATTGCACTTGGATCTAATATTGGAGATAGAGAAACGTATTTAAGGCAAGCAGTGGCTTTACTGCATCAGCATGCTGCGGTGACAGTCACTAAAGTGTCGTCTATTTACGAAACTGACCCGGTCGGATACGAAGATCAAGCTCAATTTTTGAATATGGCTGTTGAAATCAAGACATCACTGAACCCTTTTGAACTCCTTGAACTGACGCAGCAGATAGAAAATGAATTAGGCAGAACAAGGGAAGTAAGATGGGGGCCGCGGACGGCAGACCTTGACATTTTGTTATTTAATCGTGAAAATATTGAAACAGAGCAACTAATTGTTCCGCATCCGAGAATGTATGAGCGTTTGTTTGTCCTTGCGCCGCTTGCGGAAATTTGCCAGCAGGTTGAAAAAGAGGCTACAAGCGCCGAAACAGACCAAGAAGGTGTAAGAGTATGGAAGCAGAAATCTGGGGTAGACGAATTCGTGCATTCAGAAAGCTGAAAGGTTATACTCAAGAAGGATTTGCAAAAGCATTAGGTATATCAGTTTCTATTCTCGGCGAAATTGAACGCGGAAACCGATTGCCGTCAGCTGCCATCATTCAAGATGCAGCAGATGTTTTAAATATAAGTGCGGACGAATTGGCGCCGCCAGAAAAATAGAACAAATGAAAGGAGGAGAAAAATTGTTCAAAATCGGAGATATTCAATTGAAAAACCGGGTTGTGCTCGCACCTATGGCTGGTGTCTGCAACTCTGCGTTCAGATTGACTGTAAAGGAATTCGGAGCCGGATTGGTATGCGCTGAAATGGTCAGTGACAAAGCGATCCTTTACAACAATGCAAGAACAATGGGTATGCTTTATATTGATGAACGTGAGAAACCACTGAGCCTTCAAATTTTCGGAGGAAAAAAGGAAACCCTTGTGGAAGCGGCGAAGTTTGTAGACCAAAACACAACTGCTGATATCATTGATATTAACATGGGATGTCCCGTGCCGAAGATTACAAAATGCGATGCGGGAGCCAAATGGCTTCTCGATCCTGATAAGATTTACGAAATGGTTTCTGCAGTAGTGGATGCTGTTAATAAACCAGTTACAGTGAAAATGAGAATGGGCTGGGATGAAGACCACATTTTCGCAGTGAAAAATGCACAGGCTGTAGAACGTGCGGGCGGTAAAGCAGTTGCGCTTCACGGCCGTACGAGAGTGCAGATGTACGAAGGAACGGCAAACTGGGATATCATCAAAGAAGTAAAACAATCAGTATCGATTCCGGTTATCGGAAACGGCGATGTTAAGACACCGCAGGATGCTAAGCGTATGCTCGATGAGACAGGAGTAGACGGGGTTATGATCGGACGCGCTGCATTGGGCAACCCGTGGATGATTTACCGTACGGTTCAGTATCTTGAAACAGGTGAATTAAAAGAAGAGCCGCAAGTACGCGAAAAAATGGCCGTATGCAAACTGCATCTTGACCGCCTGATTGACTTAAAAGGTGAAAACGTAGCGGTAAGAGAAATGAGAAAGCACGCTGCATGGTATCTGAAAGGCGTGAAAGGCAATGCGAACGTTCGTAATGAAATCAATCATTGCGAGACGAGAGAAGAGTTTGTACAGCTTTTAGATGCATTTACGGTTGA
This sequence comes from Bacillus sp. PS196, assembly GCF_037963555.1. NCBI lineage: Bacteria > Bacillati > Bacillota > Bacilli > Caryophanales > Bacillaceae > Bacillus > Bacillus sp. PS196. The sequence goes on from NZ_CP150159.1 coordinate 88,046, forward strand.
AGTTGAGGCAAAAGAGCTTCAAAATGCAAAAGTAGGATAATACTCACCTCTATTTGCTGCTCACTGCTAGTTTTACGCTGGCAGTTTTTCTGCTTTTTTCATGAAACAATATCTGTAATGGAGTGATAACAATGAGTCAAGAAGAGCATAACCATGAAGAATTGAATGATCAGCTGCAAGTCAGACGCGATAAAATGAATCAGCTGAGAGATAACGGCATCGATCCATTCGGCGCACGTTTTGAAAGAACTCATCAGTCTCAAGAAGTTATTTCGGCATATCAAGATCTAACCAAAGAAGAGTTAGAAGAAAAAGCGATTGAAGTTACAATCGCAGGCCGCATGATGACAAAACGCGGCAAAGGAAAAGCCGGCTTTGCCCATCTTCAGGATTTAGAAGGCCAAATCCAAATCTACGTAAGAAAAGACAGTGTCGGTGACGACCAATATGAAATCTTCAAGTCTTCTGACCTCGGTGATCTTATCGGCGTAACCGGAAAAGTCTTCAAAACAAATGTAGGCGAATTGTCTGTTAAAGCAACTTCCTTTGAATTGCTGACAAAAGCGCTTCGTCCGCTTCCTGACAAATACCATGGTTTAAAAGACGTTGAGCAGCGCTACCGTCAGCGCTACCTGGATCTTATCGTAAACCCAGACAGCAAACATACGTTTATTACACGAAGTAAGATCATTCAAGCTATGAGAAGATACCTTGATGATCATGGATACTTAGAAGTAGAAACACCTACAATGCACAGCATTCCTGGGGGAGCTTCTGCACGTCCGTTTATCACTCACCACAACGCGTTAGACATTCCACTCTATATGCGTATTGCTATCGAACTGCACCTAAAACGTCTAATTGTCGGCGGTTTAGAAAAAGTATATGAAATCGGCCGTGTTTTCCGTAACGAAGGTGTCTCTACACGCCATAACCCTGAATTTACAATGATTGAGTTATATGAAGCATATGCGGACTATAAAGATATCATGAGCTTAACTGAAAACCTTGTCGCTCATATCGCCCAAGAAGTGCTTGGCACAACTACGATTCAATACGGGGAAGAGCAAATCGACCTTAAACCGGAGTGGAAAAGAATCCATATGGTTGACGCAGTCAAAGAAGCGACTGGCGTTGATTTCTGGGAAGAGGTTACTGTTGAGCAGGCGCGTGAATATGCAAAAGAACATGGTGTAGAAATTAAAGATTCTATGACAGTAGGGCATATCATCAACGAATTCTTCGAACAAAAAATTGAAGAAACGCTTATTCAGCCAACGTTTATTTACGGGCATCCTGTAGAAATTTCTCCTCTTGCTAAGAAAAACCCTGAGGACCCGCGTTTTACAGACCGTTTTGAGCTGTTTATCGTTGGCCGTGAACATGCCAACGCGTTTACAGAGCTGAATGATCCTATTGATCAAAGAGAACGCTTTGAAGCGCAATTAAAAGAGCGTGAAGCCGGTAATGATGAAGCTCATCTAATGGATGAAGACTTTGTTGAAGCTCTGGAATACGGTATGCCGCCAACAGGAGGTTTAGGCATCGGTATCGACCGTCTGGTTATGCTGCTGACGAATGCCCCTTCTATTCGCGATGTGCTGTTATTCCCGCAAATGAGACAACGCTAATAAAGAAGAGCGGTATCCTCCATAGGGAAAGGATGCCGCTCTTTTTAAATTCCTTAGTATTTCTTCAAAAAAACTATTGCACTATTATTTACTAGGTGGTATATTATTATTCGTTGCCGCTAAACAAGGCGATAACGAAAAAAAGAACTTCAAAAAAGTTATTGACTTCACTGAGTCAACGAGTTATAATAATAAAGTCGCTTGAACGAAGTGAACAAAATGATCTTTGAAAACTAAACAAGACAAAACGTACCTGTTAATTCAGTTTTTAAAAAATCGCACAGCGATGTGCGTAGTCAGTCAAACTACTTTATCGGAGAGTTTGATCCTGGCTCAGGACGAACGCTGGCGGCGTGCCTAATACATGCAAGTCGAGCGGACAGATGGGAGCTTGCTCCCTGATGTTAGCGGCGGACGGGTGAGTAACACGTGGGTAACCTGCCTGTAAGACTGGGATAACTCCGGGAAACCGGGGCTAATACCGGATGGTTGTTTGAACCGCATGGTTCAAACATAAAAGGTGGCTTCGGCTACCACTTACAGATGGACCCGCGGCGCATTAGCTAGTTGGTGAGGTAATGGCTCACCAAGGCAACGATGCGTAGCCGACCTGAGAGGGTGATCGGCCACACTGGGACTGAGACACGGCCCAGACTCCTACGGGAGGCAGCAGTAGGGAATCTTCCGCAATGGACGAAAGTCTGACGGAGCAACGCCGCGTGAGTGATGAAGGTTTTCGGATCGTAAAGCTCTGTTGTTAGGGAAGAACAAGTACCGTTCGAATAGGGCGGTACCTTGACGGTACCTAACCAGAAAGCCACGGCTAACTACGTGCCAGCAGCCGCGGTAATACGTAGGTGGCAAGCGTTGTCCGGAATTATTGGGCGTAAAGGGCTCGCAGGCGGTTTCTTAAGTCTGATGTGAAAGCCCCCGGCTCAACCGGGGAGGGTCATTGGAAACTGGGGAACTTGAGTGCAGAAGAGGAGAGTGGAATTCCACGTGTAGCGGTGAAATGCGTAGAGATGTGGAGGAACACCAGTGGCGAAGGCGACTCTCTGGTCTGTAACTGACGCTGAGGAGCGAAAGCGTGGGGAGCGAACAGGATTAGATACCCTGGTAGTCCACGCCGTAAACGATGAGTGCTAAGTGTTAGGGGGTTTCCGCCCCTTAGTGCTGCAGCTAACGCATTAAGCACTCCGCCTGGGGAGTACGGTCGCAAGACTGAAACTCAAAGGAATTGACGGGGGCCCGCACAAGCGGTGGAGCATGTGGTTTAATTCGAAGCAACGCGAAGAACCTTACCAGGTCTTGACATCCTCTGACAATCCTAGAGATAGGACGTCCCCTTCGGGGGCAGAGTGACAGGTGGTGCATGGTTGTCGTCAGCTCGTGTCGTGAGATGTTGGGTTAAGTCCCGCAACGAGCGCAACCCTTGATCTTAGTTGCCAGCATTCAGTTGGGCACTCTAAGGTGACTGCCGGTGACAAACCGGAGGAAGGTGGGGATGACGTCAAATCATCATGCCCCTTATGACCTGGGCTACACACGTGCTACAATGGACAGAACAAAGGGCAGCGAAACCGCGAGGTTAAGCCAATCCCACAAATCTGTTCTCAGTTCGGATCGCAGTCTGCAACTCGACTGCGTGAAGCTGGAATCGCTAGTAATCGCGGATCAGCATGCCGCGGTGAATACGTTCCCGGGCCTTGTACACACCGCCCGTCACACCACGAGAGTTTGTAACACCCGAAGTCGGTGAGGTAACCTTTTAGGAGCCAGCCGCCGAAGGTGGGACAGATGATTGGGGTGAAGTCGTAACAAGGTAGCCGTATCGGAAGGTGCGGCTGGATCACCTCCTTTCTAAGGATATTATACGGAATATAAGACCTTGGGTCTTATAAACAGAACGTTCCCTGTCTTGTTTAGTTTTGAAGGATCATTCCTTCGAAACGTGTTCTTTGAAAACTAGATAACAGTAGACATCACATTCAATTAGTAACACAAGATATCACATAGTGATTCTTTTTAACGGTTAAGTTAGAAAGGGCGCACGGTGGATGCCTTGGCACTAGGAGCCGATGAAGGACGGGACGAACACCGATATGCTTCGGGGAGCTGTAAGCAAGCTTTGATCCGGAGATTTCCGAATGGGGAAACCCACCACTCGTAATGGAGTGGTATCCATATCTGAATTCATAGGATATGAGAAGGCAGACCCGGGGAACTGAAACATCTAAGTACCCGGAGGAAGAGAAAGCAAATGCGATTCCCTGAGTAGCGGCGAGCGAAACGGGATTAGCCCAAACCAAGAGGCTTGCCTCTTGGGGTTGTAGGACACTCTGTACGGAGTTACAAAGGAACGAGGTAGATGAAGAGGTCTGGAAAGGCCCGCCATAGGAGGTAACAGCCCTGTAGTCAAAACTTCGTTCTCTCCTGAGTGGATCCTGAGTACGGCGGAACACGTGAAATTCCGTCGGAATCCGGGAGGACCATCTCCCAAGGCTAAATACTCCCTAGTGACCGATAGTGAACCAGTACCGTGAGGGAAAGGTGAAAAGCACCCCGGAAGGGGAGTGAAAGAGATCCTGAAACCGTGTGCCTACAAGTAGTCAGAGCCCGTTAACGGGTGATGGCGTGCCTTTTGTAGAATGAACCGGCGAGTTACGATCCCGTGCAAGGTTAAGCAGAAGATGCGGAGCCGCAGCGAAAGCGAGTCTGAATAGGGCGCATGAGTACGTGGTCGTAGACCCGAAACCAGGTGATCTACCCATGTCCAGGGTGAAGTTCAGGTAACACTGAATGGAGGCCCGAACCCACGCACGTTGAAAAGTGCGGGGATGAGGTGTGGGTAGGGGTGAAATGCCAATCGAACCTGGAGATAGCTGGTTCTCTCCGAAATAGCTTTAGGGCTAGCCTCAAGGTAAGAGTCTTGGAGGTAGAGCACTGATTGGACTAGGGGCCCCTACCGGGTTACCGAATTCAGTCAAACTCCGAATGCCAATGACTTATCCTTGGGAGTCAGACTGCGAGTGATAAGATCCGTAGTCGAAAGGGAAACAGCCCAGACCGCCAGCTAAGGTCCCAAAGTATACGTTAAGTGGAAAAGGATGTGGAGTTGCTTAGACAACCAGGATGTTGGCTTAGAAGCAGCCACCATTTAAAGAGTGCGTAATAGCTCACTGGTCGAGTGACTCTGCGCCGAAAATGTACCGGGGCTAAACGTATCACCGAAGCTGCGGACTGTTCTTCGAACAGTGGTAGGAGAGCGTTCTAAGGGCTGTGAAGCCAGACCGGAAGGACTGGTGGAGCGCTTAGAAGTGAGAATGCCGGTATGAGTAGCGAAAGAGGGGTGAGAATCCCCTCCACCGAATGCCTAAGGTTTCCTGAGGAAGGCTCGTCCGCTCAGGGTTAGTCGGGACCTAAGCCGAGGCCGAAAGGCGTAGGCGATGGACAACAGGTTGATATTCCTGTACCACCTCCTCACCATTTGAGCAATGGGGGGACGCAGGAGGATAGGGTAAGCGCGGTATTGGATATCCGCGTCCAAGCAGTTAGGCTGGGAAATAGGCAAATCCGTTTCCCATAAGGCTGAGCTGTGATGGCGAGCGAAATATAGTAGCGAAGTTCCTGATTCCACACTGCCAAGAAAAGCCTCTAGCGAGGTGAGAGGTGCCCGTACCGCAAACCGACACAGGTAGGCGAGGAGAGAATCCTAAGGTGATCGAGAGAACTCTCGTTAAGGAACTCGGCAAAATGACCCCGTAACTTCGGGAGAAGGGGTGCTCTGTTAGGGTGCAAGCCCGAGAGAGCCGCAGTGAATAGGCCCAGGCGACTGTTTAGCAAAAACACAGGTCTCTGCGAAGCCGTAAGGCGAAGTATAGGGGCTGACGCCTGCCCGGTGCTGGAAGGTTAAGAGGAGCGCTTAGCGTAAGCGAAGGTGCGAATTGAAGCCCCAGTAAACGGCGGCCGTAACTATAACGGTCCTAAGGTAGCGAAATTCCTTGTCGGGTAAGTTCCGACCCGCACGAAAGGCGCAACGATCTGGGCACTGTCTCAACGAGAGACTCGGTGAAATTATAGTACCTGTGAAGATGCAGGTTACCCGCGACAGGACGGAAAGACCCCGTGGAGCTTTACTGCAGCCTGATATTGAATGTTGGTACAGCTTGTACAGGATAGGTAGGAGCCTTGGAAACCGGAGCGCCAGCTTCGGTGGAGGCATCGGTGGGATACTACCCTGGCTGTATTGACCTTCTAACCCGCCGCCCTTATCGGGCGGGGAGACAGTGTCAGGTGGGCAGTTTGACTGGGGCGGTCGCCTCCTAAAAGGTAACGGAGGCGCCCAAAGGTTCCCTCAGAATGGTTGGAAATCATTCGCAGAGTGTAAAGGCACAAGGGAGCTTGACTGCGAGACCTACAAGTCGAGCAGGGACGAAAGTCGGGCTTAGTGATCCGGTGGTTCCGCATGGAAGGGCCATCGCTCAACGGATAAAAGCTACCCCGGGGATAACAGGCTTATCTCCCCCAAGAGTCCACATCGACGGGGAGGTTTGGCACCTCGATGTCGGCTCATCGCATCCTGGGGCTGTAGTCGGTCCCAAGGGTTGGGCTGTTCGCCCATTAAAGCGGTACGCGAGCTGGGTTCAGAACGTCGTGAGACAGTTCGGTCCCTATCCGTCGCGGGCGCAGGAAATTTGAGAGGAGCTGTCCTTAGTACGAGAGGACCGGGATGGACGCACCGCTGGTGTACCAGTTGTTCTGCCAAGGGCATCGCTGGGTAGCTATGTGCGGACGGGATAAGTGCTGAAAGCATCTAAGCATGAAGCCCCCCTCAAGATGAGATTTCCCATTCCGCAAGGAAGTAAGATCCCTGAAAGATGATCAGGTTGATAGGTCTGAGGTGGAAGTGTGGCGACACATGGAGCTGACAGATACTAATCGATCGAGGACTTAACCATATTTTTGAATGATGTCACACCTGTTATCTAGTTTTGAGAGAACACTCTCAATTTGTTTGGTGGCGATAGCGAAGAGGTCACACCCGTTCCCATACCGAACACGGAAGTTAAGCTCTTCAGCGCCGATGGTAGTCGGGGGTTTCCCCCTGTGAGAGTAGGACGCCGCCAAGCAATTGCACGTTAGTGCAATTATGGAGGATTAGCTCAGCTGGGAGAGCATCTGCCTTACAAGCAGAGGGTCGGCGGTTCGAGCCCGTCATCCTCCACCATTATGCCGGTGTAGCTCAATTGGTAGAGCAACTGACTTGTAATCAGTAGGTTGGGGGTTCAAGTCCTCTTGCCGGCACCACTTTTATATGATATAATACTCAAGTCTCTTGTAGAAGAGCCATTAGCTCAGTTGGTAGAGCATCTGACTTTTAATCAGAGGGTCGAAGGTTCGAGTCCTTCATGGCTCACCATTTTACGCGGGTGTGGCGGAATTGGCAGACGCGCTAGACTTAGGATCTAGTGTCTTTATGACGTGGGGGTTCAAGTCCCTTCACCCGCATTATATAGGATAACAGTTAGAAAAACTGGACATCCTGTCTGCGGAAGTAGTTCAGTGGTAGAACACCACCTTGCCAAGGTGGGGGTCGCGGGTTCGAGTCCCGTCTTCCGCTCCAACTATACCATCCACGCCGGGGTGGTGGAATTGGCAGACACACAGGACTTAAAATCCTGCGGTAGGTGACTACCGTGCCGGTTCAAGTCCGGCCCTCGGCATTATGTTTTGCGCCCGTAGCTCAATTGGATAGAGCGTTTGACTACGGATCAAAAGGTTAGGGGTTCGACTCCTCTCGGGCGCGCCATATCTTTTAATAGAATAGATGGGAAATCGGGAAGTAGCTCAGCTTGGTAGAGCACATGGTTTGGGACCATGGGGTCGCAGGTTCGAATCCTGTCTTCCCGACCATTTTTTATGGGGCCTTAGCTCAGCTGGGAGAGCGCCTGCTTTGCACGCAGGAGGTCAGCGGTTCGATCCCGCTAGGCTCCACCAAAAGTTTTTAAAAAGTTGTTGACTTTGAAGAAGTGACGTTGTATACTAATAAAGTTGCTTTAACAAAGCAAACAAACAAAATGATCTTTGAAAACTAAACAAGACAAAACGTACCTGTTAATTCAGTTTTTAAAAAATCGCACAGCGATGTGCGTAGTCAGTCAAACTACTTTATCGGAGAGTTTGATCCTGGCTCAGGACGAACGCTGGCGGCGTGCCTAATACATGCAAGTCGAGCGGACAGATGGGAGCTTGCTCCCTGATGTTAGCGGCGGACGGGTGAGTAACACGTGGGTAACCTGCCTGTAAGACTGGGATAACTCCGGGAAACCGGGGCTAATACCGGATGGTTGTTTGAACCGCATGGTTCAAACATAAAAGGTGGCTTCGGCTACCACTTACAGATGGACCCGCGGCGCATTAGCTAGTTGGTGAGGTAATGGCTCACCAAGGCAACGATGCGTAGCCGACCTGAGAGGGTGATCGGCCACACTGGGACTGAGACACGGCCCAGACTCCTACGGGAGGCAGCAGTAGGGAATCTTCCGCAATGGACGAAAGTCTGACGGAGCAACGCCGCGTGAGTGATGAAGGTTTTCGGATCGTAAAGCTCTGTTGTTAGGGAAGAACAAGTACCGTTCGAATAGGGCGGTACCTTGACGGTACCTAACCAGAAAGCCACGGCTAACTACGTGCCAGCAGCCGCGGTAATACGTAGGTGGCAAGCGTTGTCCGGAATTATTGGGCGTAAAGGGCTCGCAGGCGGTTTCTTAAGTCTGATGTGAAAGCCCCCGGCTCAACCGGGGAGGGTCATTGGAAACTGGGGAACTTGAGTGCAGAAGAGGAGAGTGGAATTCCACGTGTAGCGGTGAAATGCGTAGAGATGTGGAGGAACACCAGTGGCGAAGGCGACTCTCTGGTCTGTAACTGACGCTGAGGAGCGAAAGCGTGGGGAGCGAACAGGATTAGATACCCTGGTAGTCCACGCCGTAAACGATGAGTGCTAAGTGTTAGGGGGTTTCCGCCCCTTAGTGCTGCAGCTAACGCATTAAGCACTCCGCCTGGGGAGTACGGTCGCAAGACTGAAACTCAAAGGAATTGACGGGGGCCCGCACAAGCGGTGGAGCATGTGGTTTAATTCGAAGCAACGCGAAGAACCTTACCAGGTCTTGACATCCTCTGACAATCCTAGAGATAGGACGTCCCCTTCGGGGGCAGAGTGACAGGTGGTGCATGGTTGTCGTCAGCTCGTGTCGTGAGATGTTGGGTTAAGTCCCGCAACGAGCGCAACCCTTGATCTTAGTTGCCAGCATTCAGTTGGGCACTCTAAGGTGACTGCCGGTGACAAACCGGAGGAAGGTGGGGATGACGTCAAATCATCATGCCCCTTATGACCTGGGCTACACACGTGCTACAATGGACAGAACAAAGGGCAGCGAAACCGCGAGGTTAAGCCAATCCCACAAATCTGTTCTCAGTTCGGATCGCAGTCTGCAACTCGACTGCGTGAAGCTGGAATCGCTAGTAATCGCGGATCAGCATGCCGCGGTGAATACGTTCCCGGGCCTTGTACACACCGCCCGTCACACCACGAGAGTTTGTAACACCCGAAGTCGGTGAGGTAACCTTTTAGGAGCCAGCCGCCGAAGGTGGGACAGATGATTGGGGTGAAGTCGTAACAAGGTAGCCGTATCGGAAGGTGCGGCTGGATCACCTCCTTTCTAAGGATATTATACGGAATATAAGACCTTGGGTCTTATAAACAGAACGTTCCCTGTCTTGTTTAGTTTTGAAGGATCATTCCTTCGAAACGTGTTCTTTGAAAACTAGATAACAGTAGACATCACATTCAATTAGTAACACAAGATATCACATAGTGATTCTTTTTAACGGTTAAGTTAGAAAGGGCGCACGGTGGATGCCTTGGCACTAGGAGCCGATGAAGGACGGGACGAACACCGATATGCTTCGGGGAGCTGTAAGCAAGCTTTGATCCGGAGATTTCCGAATGGGGAAACCCACCACTCGTAATGGAGTGGTATCCATATCTGAATTCATAGGATATGAGAAGGCAGACCCGGGGAACTGAAACATCTAAGTACCCGGAGGAAGAGAAAGCAAATGCGATTCCCTGAGTAGCGGCGAGCGAAACGGGATTAGCCCAAACCAAGAGGCTTGCCTCTTGGGGTTGTAGGACACTCTGTACGGAGTTACAAAGGAACGAGGTAGATGAAGAGGTCTGGAAAGGCCCGCCATAGGAGGTAACAGCCCTGTAGTCAAAACTTCGTTCTCTCCTGAGTGGATCCTGAGTACGGCGGAACACGTGAAATTCCGTCGGAATCCGGGAGGACCATCTCCCAAGGCTAAATACTCCCTAGTGACCGATAGTGAACCAGTACCGTGAGGGAAAGGTGAAAAGCACCCCGGAAGGGGAGTGAAAGAGATCCTGAAACCGTGTGCCTACAAGTAGTCAGAGCCCGTTAACGGGTGATGGCGTGCCTTTTGTAGAATGAACCGGCGAGTTACGATCCCGTGCAAGGTTAAGCAGAAGATGCGGAGCCGCAGCGAAAGCGAGTCTGAATAGGGCGCATGAGTACGTGGTCGTAGACCCGAAACCAGGTGATCTACCCATGTCCAGGGTGAAGTTCAGGTAACACTGAATGGAGGCCCGAACCCACGCACGTTGAAAAGTGCGGGGATGAGGTGTGGGTAGGGGTGAAATGCCAATCGAACCTGGAGATAGCTGGTTCTCTCCGAAATAGCTTTAGGGCTAGCCTCAAGGTAAGAGTCTTGGAGGTAGAGCACTGATTGGACTAGGGGCCCCTACCGGGTTACCGAATTCAGTCAAACTCCGAATGCCAATGACTTATCCTTGGGAGTCAGACTGCGAGTGATAAGATCCGTAGTCGAAAGGGAAACAGCCCAGACCGCCAGCTAAGGTCCCAAAGTATACGTTAAGTGGAAAAGGATGTGGAGTTGCTTAGACAACCAGGATGTTGGCTTAGAAGCAGCCACCATTTAAAGAGTGCGTAATAGCTCACTGGTCGAGTGACTCTGCGCCGAAAATGTACCGGGGCTAAACGTATCACCGAAGCTGCGGACTGTTCTTCGAACAGTGGTAGGAGAGCGTTCTAAGGGCTGTGAAGCCAGACCGGAAGGACTGGTGGAGCGCTTAGAAGTGAGAATGCCGGTATGAGTAGCGAAAGAGGGGTGAGAATCCCCTCCACCGAATGCCTAAGGTTTCCTGAGGAAGGCTCGTCCGCTCAGGGTTAGTCGGGACCTAAGCCGAGGCCGAAAGGCGTAGGCGATGGACAACAGGTTGATATTCCTGTACCACCTCCTCACCATTTGAGCAATGGGGGGACGCAGGAGGATAGGGTAAGCGCGGTATTGGATATCCGCGTCCAAGCAGTTAGGCTGGGAAATAGGCAAATCCGTTTCCCATAAGGCTGAGCTGTGATGGCGAGCGAAATATAGTAGCGAAGTTCCTGATTCCACACTGCCAAGAAAAGCCTCTAGCGAGGTGAGAGGTGCCCGTACCGCAAACCGACACAGGTAGGCGAGGAGAGAATCCTAAGGTGATCGAGAGAACTCTCGTTAAGGAACTCGGCAAAATGACCCCGTAACTTCGGGAGAAGGGGTGCTCTGTTAGGGTGCAAGCCCGAGAGAGCCGCAGTGAATAGGCCCAGGCGACTGTTTAGCAAAAACACAGGTCTCTGCGAAGCCGTAAGGCGAAGTATAGGGGCTGACGCCTGCCCGGTGCTGGAAGGTTAAGAGGAGCGCTTAGCGTAAGCGAAGGTGCGAATTGAAGCCCCAGTAAACGGCGGCCGTAACTATAACGGTCCTAAGGTAGCGAAATTCCTTGTCGGGTAAGTTCCGACCCGCACGAAAGGCGCAACGATCTGGGCACTGTCTCAACGAGAGACTCGGTGAAATTATAGTACCTGTGAAGATGCAGGTTACCCGCGACAGGACGGAAAGACCCCGTGGAGCTTTACTGCAGCCTGATATTGAATGTTGGTACAGCTTGTACAGGATAGGTAGGAGCCTTGGAAACCGGAGCGCCAGCTTCGGTGGAGGCATCGGTGGGATACTACCCTGGCTGTATTGACCTTCTAACCCGCCGCCCTTATCGGGCGGGGAGACAGTGTCAGGTGGGCAGTTTGACTGGGGCGGTCGCCTCCTAAAAGGTAACGGAGGCGCCCAAAGGTTCCCTCAGAATGGTTGGAAATCATTCGCAGAGTGTAAAGGCACAAGGGAGCTTGACTGCGAGACCTACAAGTCGAGCAGGGACGAAAGTCGGGCTTAGTGATCCGGTGGTTCCGCATGGAAGGGCCATCGCTCAACGGATAAAAGCTACCCCGGGGATAACAGGCTTATCTCCCCCAAGAGTCCACATCGACGGGGAGGTTTGGCACCTCGATGTCGGCTCATCGCATCCTGGGGCTGTAGTCGGTCCCAAGGGTTGGGCTGTTCGCCCATTAAAGCGGTACGCGAGCTGGGTTCAGAACGTCGTGAGACAGTTCGGTCCCTATCCGTCGCGGGCGCAGGAAATTTGAGAGGAGCTGTCCTTAGTACGAGAGGACCGGGATGGACGCACCGCTGGTGTACCAGTTGTTCTGCCAAGGGCATCGCTGGGTAGCTATGTGCGGACGGGATAAGTGCTGAAAGCATCTAAGCATGAAGCCCCCCTCAAGATGAGATTTCCCATTCCGCAAGGAAGTAAGATCCCTGAAAGATGATCAGGTTGATAGGTCTGAGGTGGAAGTGTGGCGACACATGGAGCTGACAGATACTAATCGATCGAGGACTTAACCATATTTTTGAATGATGTCACACCTGTTATCTAGTTTTGAGAGAACACTCTCAATTTGTTTGGTGGCGATAGCGAAGAGGTCACACCCGTTCCCATACCGAACACGGAAGTTAAGCTCTTCAGCGCCGATGGTAGTCGGGGGTTTCCCCCTGTGAGAGTAGGACGCCGCCAAGCAAGCTTAAACCCAGCTCATTGAGCTGGGTTTTTTGTATTTTGGTTTATTAGTATCATAAAATTCCACTTAACTGTATAATATAATAACTTTATACCGAATTTTAAATCAGCAATCAGGTTTTGTGGACCGGGAAAATGGAAATAATAAAGGATAGAGCGAGAAAGTTGAAAATTCTCGAGAAACGGCTTATAGTAAGATTATAGTCAAATATAGTCAAAGTCAGTAAAGGAGGGGGTTGAGTGGGACATAATATTTCTGACATCATTGAACAATATTTAAAACGAGTGTTAGATCAAAATGGCAAGGAAATTTTAGAGATTAAACGAAGTGAAATTGCAGATAAATTTCAATGCGTTCCTTCCCAAATAAATTATGTCATCAACACCAGATTTACAAGCGAAAGAGGATATATTGTTGAGAGCAAACGCGGGGGCGGCGGTTACATCAGAATCATTAAAATTAAAATGAACAATGAAGTTGTCCTGATCAATAATATTATTTCTCAAATTAATACCCATTTGTCTCAAGCAGCCTCTGATGACATTATTTTAAGGCTATTAGAAGACAAGGTAATTTCAGAAAGAGAAGCAAAAATGATGGTCAGCGTAATGGACCGCTCAGTTTTACACATTGACTTACCTGAACGTGATGAATTAAGAGCGAGAATGATGAAGGCAATGCTGACTTCTTTAAAATTAAAATAAGCGGGTGAAAAGATTGATTTGTCAAGAGTGCCACGAGAGACCAGCCACTTTTCACTTTACAAAGGTTGTTAACGGAGAAAAAATAGAAGTTCATATTTGTGAACAATGTGCCAAAGAAAATAGTGATTCATATGGTATAAGTGCAAATCAGGGTTTCTCTATTCATAATTTACTTTCGGGTCTACTGAACATGGATTCTTCATTTCAAAATGCAGGAACTCAAATGTTCAGTCACTCGGAGCAAATATCTGCTTGTCCGAAATGCGGAATGACTTTTCAGCAATTCAGAAAAATTGGCCGTTTTGGATGTTCTGAATGTTACAAAACATTTCATAGCAACATTACACCAATCCTACGTAAAGTGCACAGCGGAAACACTGTGCATGCAGGTAAGATACCGAAACGAATAGGCGGCAATCTTCATGTCAGACGGCAGATTGATATGCTAAAAAAGGAATTAGAATCCTTAATCCATCAAGAAGAATTTGAAAATGCAGCTCATGTAAGAGATCAAATTCGTTCATTAGAACAATCACTCAAAAGTACAGATAGTGAGGAGGAACAGGAGTAATGTCGCTAAAGCATTTTATTCAGGACGCACTAAGCAGTTGGATGAAGCAGAAAGGACCTGAAAGTGACATTGTACTCAGCAGCCGCATACGTTTAGCAAGGAACTTTGAGCATATTCGGTTCCCTACGCGGTATTCCAATGAAGAAGCCTCATCCATCATACAGCAATTTGAAGATCAGTTTTCAGAGCAAGAAATTCCCGGAATCGGCAAATTTGTTTTGATTAGAATGAATGATGCACAGCCTTTAGAGAAGCGTGTACTTGTTGAAAAACATCTAATCAGTCCGAATCTGACAGAGTCTCCTTTTGGCGGCTGTTTGCTTTCTGAAAATGAGGAAGTAAGCGTCATGCTAAATGAAGAGGACCATATTAGAATTCAGTGTCTTTTCCCTGGATTTCAGCTTTTAGAAGCAATGAAAGCCGCAAACCAGGTCGACGACTGGATTGAAGAAAAAGTTGATTATGCATTCAATGAGCAAAGAGGATACTTAACCAGCTGTCCTACAAACGTAGGTACAGGTTTAAGGGCTTCGGTCATGATGCATCTGCCGGCGCTGGTTTTAACTAGGCAAATAAATCGAATTATACCGGCAATTAATCAATTAGGCTTAGTTGTTAGAGGAATTTATGGGGAAGGCAGCGAAGCAGTAGGGAATATCTTTCAAATTTCAAATCAGATCACGCTTGGTAAGTCAGAGCAGGATATTGTAGAGGATCTTAACAGTGTTGCTGCTCAGTTGATTGAACAAGAACGATCCGCCCGAGAAGCGATTTATCAAACTTCTAAAATCGAACTTGAGGATCGGGTATATCGGTCTTATGGGGTCTTGTCTAATTGCCGGATGATAGAATCGAAAGAAACTGCAAAGTGCCTTTCAGATGTTCGGTTAGGCATAGACTTAGGCATTATAAAAGGACTTTCAAGCAACATACTTAACGAACTTATGATTTTGACGCAGCCAGGTTTTTTACAGCAATACTCGGGAGGCGCTTTGCGTCCGAACGAAAGGGACATTCGAAGAGCGGCTCTCATCAGAGAACGGCTTCACTTAGAAATGAATGGGAAAAGACAGGAGGATGAATCGATATGATGTTTGGAAGATTTACAGAACGAGCTCAAAAAGTACTGGCGCTAGCACAGGAAGAAGCACTTCGGTTAGGTCATAATAACATTGGCACTGAGCATATTTTATTAGGACTGGTAAGAGAAGGAGAGGGCATTGCTGCTAAAGCTCTTCAAGCGCTTGGACTCGGTTCAGATAAAATTCAGAAAGAAGTAGAAAGTTTGATCGGGCGCGGGCAGGAAATGTCTCAAACGATTCATTATACTCCTAGAGCTAAAAAAGTCATTGAGCTTTCAATGGATGAGGCAAGAAAACTCGGTCATTCTTATGTTGGAACAGAACATATTCTTCTTGGACTGATTCGTGAAGGAGAAGGTGTTGCTGCGAGAGTTTTGAATAATCTCGGTGTCAGCTTAAATAAAGCAAGACAGCAGGTGCTCCAGCTTCTAGGAAGTAATGAAACAGGATCATCAGCGGCAGGAACAAACAGCAATGCGAATACGCCTACGCTTGACAGCTTGGCAAGAGACTTAACTGCTATTGCGAAGGAAGACAGCCTTGACCCTGTAATCGGCAGAAGCAAGGAGATCCAGCGTGTCATTGAAGTGTTAAGCCGCAGAACGAAAAACAACCCTGTTCTCATTGGGGAACCAGGTGTAGGTAAAACGGCTATCGCAGAAGGTTTGGCACAGCAAATTATCAATAATGAAGTACCCGAAATTTTGCGTGATAAACGTGTGATGACATTAGACATGGGAACAGTTGTTGCCGGCACAAAATACCGCGGAGAATTTGAGGATCGCCTGAAGAAGGTCATGGATGAAATTCGCCAGGCAGGAAATATCATTCTATTCATCGATGAGCTCCATACATTAATCGGGGCAGGCGGAGCAGAAGGTGCTATTGATGCATCTAATATTTTAAAACCTTCACTTGCTCGCGGCGAACTCCAATGTATTGGTGCAACGACTCTTGATGAGTACCGTAAATATATTGAAAAAGATGCAGCACTGGAACGCCGTTTTCAGCCGATTCAGGTTGATCAGCCATCTGTAGATGAAAGTATTCAAATTTTACAAGGTCTGCGTGACAGATACGAAGCCCACCACCGCGTTTCTATCACTGATGATGCCATTGAAGCTGCGGTTAAGCTTTCTGACAGATATATTTCTGACCGCTTCCTTCCGGATAAAGCAATTGACTTGATCGATGAAGCAGGTTCAAAGGTGAGACTGCGCTCATTTACAACGCCTCCTAACTTAAAAGAGCTTGAGCAGAAGCTTGATGAGGTTCGTAAAGAGAAGGATGCGGCAGTGCAAAGCCAAGAGTTTGAAAAAGCTGCTTCCTTGCGTGATACTGAACAACGCCTGCGCGAGCAAGTAGAGGATACGAAGAAATCATGGAAAGAGAAGCAAGGGCAGGAAAACTCAGAGGTTACTGTGGATGATATTGCGATGGTTGTATCCAGCTGGACCGGTGTGCCTGTATCTAAAATCGCCCAAACTGAAACTGATAAGCTTCTCAATATGGAAAACATTCTTCATTCCCGCGTCATCGGCCAGGATGAAGCAGTTGTAGCTGTTGCAAAAGCCGTCAGACGTGCGAGAGCAGGATTGAAAGATCCTAAACGCCCAATCGGCTCATTCATTTTCTTAGGCCCTACAGGTGTAGGTAAAACAGAGCTTGCACGAGCACTCGCTGAATCCATTTTTGGCGATGAAGAATCCATGATCAGAATTGATATGTCTGAATACATGGAAAAACACTCAACCTCAAGACTTGTTGGTTCACCTCCGGGATATGTGGGATATGATGAAGGCGGTCAATTGACAGAGAAAGTCAGAAGAAAACCTTACTCTGTCGTGCTTCTTGATGAGATCGAGAAAGCGCACCCTGATGTCTTCAATATCCTTCTGCAAGTTCTTGAAGACGGGCGATTGACTGATTCTAAAGGACGCACAGTCGATTTCCGCAATACCATTCTGATCATGACATCAAACGTCGGAGCAAGTGAGCTGAAACGCAATAAATATGTCGGCTTTAACGTTCAGGATGAAACTCAAAATCATAAAGACATGAAAGATAAAGTGATGGGTGAATTGAAACGAGCGTTCAGACCTGAGTTCATCAACCGTATTGATGAAATCATTGTCTTCCATTCACTTGAGAAAAAACATCTTACTGAAATTGTGTCATTAATGTCTGATCAATTAACGAAACGCCTGAAAGAACAAGATCTTTCTATCGAATTGACAGATGCTGCAAAAGCGAAAGTCGCGGAAGAGGGCGTTGACCTGGAATACGGTGCCCGTCCGTTAAGAAGAGCGATCCAAAAACATGTCGAGGATCGTTTATCTGAAGAACTCCTCAGAGGAAATATTCATAAAGGACAGCATATTGTTCTTGATGTAGAAGATGGCGAATTTGTCGTAAAAACGACTGCTAAAACGAATTAATATAGAAGACGGAAATGAGGCATACAGCATGTAAGTGTATGCCTCACTTTCATATCAAGAAATAGAACAAGGGAGAGGTCTTACACTATATATGGCTAAAACAAAATCGAAATTCATCTGCCAATCCTGCGGCTACGAGTCTCCAAAATGGATGGGGAAATGTCCGGGCTGCGGTGCTTGGAATACAATGGTGGAAGAAATGATTAAAAAAGCACCGGCCAATCGGAGAGCGGCTTTTTCTCATTCTGTTCAAACTGTACAGAAACCTTCACCTATTACATCAATCGAAACATCAGAAGAACCCCGCGTCAAAACCCAGCTTGGCGAGTTTAACAGAGTACTCGGCGGAGGTGTCGTTAAAGGCTCCCTCGTTTTAATTGGCGGTGATCCTGGTATCGGAAAGTCAACGCTATTACTGCAGGTTTCCGCTCAATTATCAGGCTCATCAAACAGTGTCCTGTATATTTCGGGAGAAGAATCTGTAAAGCAAACGAAGCTGCGAGCAGACCGTCTCGGCATTAATAATCCGTCACTGCATGTTTTATCTGAAACCGATATGGAGTATATTTCGTCTGCTATACAAGAGATGAATCCAGCGTTTGTCGTTGTTGACTCTATTCAAACGGTTTACCAAAGCGATATTACATCGGCTCCAGGCAGTGTGTCACAGGTCAGAGAATGTACCGCTGAGCTGATGAAAATTGCAAAAACAAAAGGTATTCCGATTTTTATCGTAGGGCACGTAACGAAAGAAGGGTCTATTGCAGGTCCAAGACTGTTGGAGCATATGGTTGACACTGTTTTATATTTTGAAGGAGAACGCCACCATACTTTCCGTATTTTGCGGGCTGTAAAAAACCGTTTCGGATCTACAAACGAAATGGGCATTTTCGAAATGCGGGAAGAGGGGCTCACTGAGGTTTTGAATCCTTCGGAAATTTTCTTAGAAGAACGCTCTGCTGGTTCCGCAGGCTCGAGTATCACTGCCTCTATGGAGGGCACTAGACCGATTCTCGTTGAAATTCAGGCGCTCATCTCGCCAACAAGCTTTGGCAACCCAAGGCGTATGGCAACGGGAATAGACCATAACAGGGTTTCTCTGTTAATGGCTGTGTTAGAAAAAAGAGTTGGACTGCTGCTGCAAAATCAGGATGCTTATTTGAAAGTGGCTGGCGGCGTTAAGCTTGATGAACCGGCAATTGATCTTGCCATTGCGATTAGTATCGCATCAAGCTTTAGAGACACACCTCCAAATCCTGCAGATTGTTTTATTGGAGAAGTGGGATTAACCGGAGAAGTCCGGCGGGTTTCAAGAATTGAACAGCGTGTGAAAGAAGCGGCAAAGCTTGGTTTTAAACGCATGATCATACCCGCGGCAAATCTGGATGGATGGACAAAACCAAAAGGGATTGAGGTTATCGGAGTAGCAAATGTTGCAGAAGCGCTTCGTACTTCATTAGGAGGATAATAGATGGAAAAAGAGAAAAAAGGGGCGAAACACGAGTTAGACCTGTCATCTATATTGCAGTTTGTTGCTCCGGGTACACCGCTCAGAGCGGGGATGGAAAACGTCTTGAGAGCAAATACAGGCGGTCTGATTGTTGTTGGATATAATGATAAAGTAAAAGAAGTGGTGGACGGCGGCTTTCACATAAACACGGCTTTTTCTCCGGCGCATTTATATGAGTTGGCTAAAATGGATGGAGCGATCATTTTAAGTGATTCGGGTCAAAAGATCCTCTACGCGAATACTCAGCTGATGCCGGATGCCACAATTTCTTCATCAGAAACAGGAATGCGGCACAGAACTGCCGAAAGAGTAGCTAAGCAAACTGGCTGTCTTGTAATCGCCATTTCTGAAAGAAGAAATGTCATAACGTTATATCAGGAAAACATGAAGTATACACTAAAAGACATAGGATTTATTTTAACCAAGGCGAACCAAGCCATTCAAACACTTGAAAAATATAAGACAATCCTCGATAAAACGATTAATGCACTGAACGCGTTAGAGTTTGAGGAACTTGTTACCTTCAGTGATGTCTTGTCTGTCATGCATCGTTATGAAATGGTACTGAGAATCAAAAACGAAATTAATATGTATATCAAAGAGCTGGGGACAGAAGGGCATCTGATCAAACTGCAAGTCATTGAATTGATTACGGATATGGAAGAAGAGGCCGCTTTATTTATTAAGGACTATGTAAAAGAAAAGATTAAAGATCCGTTTGTTCTCTTGAAGGAGCTGCAGGATATGTCCAGTTATGATCTGCTGGATGATTCCATTGTGTATAAGCTTCTCGGTTACCCTGCTTCTACTAATCTTGATGATTATGTATTGCCGAGAGGATACAGGCTGTTAAATAAGATACCGCGTCTTCCGATGCCGATTGTTGAAAATGTTGTAGAAGCATTTGGAGTCCTGCCAAGGATTATTGAGGCGAGTGCAGAAGAATTAGATGAAGTAGAGGGAATCGGTGAAGTACGAGCCCAAAAAATCAAAAAAGGATTAAAACGCCTGCAAGAGAAGCATTATTTAGACAGACAACTGTGATTTCGGTTAAAACCTTATGAATACGGGTATATTAATGTTGGTTTTTGTTTATTCTGATATTCGTAGGATGCATAAGACTTTGTGAAATTAAAATGTTAAAAAAGGAGGTGGGGGTATGTTAAAACGAATAGTTCAGGCGTTCTTCATTATTTTTGGCGGCGTTGTTGGTATATTTTTGATACCTGAATTGTTTGTACTGTTAAATATACAGGACATACCTTTAATAACAAACGCATATACGTCTGCGGCAATAGGAGCAATTATCTTTTTTCTCATCAGTATATGGGGTACAGAATACGTTGTGAACTGGGTGAAGTGGATAGAGGATTCATTGTTAAAAGCGCCGGTTCCAGATTTGTTATTTGGAAGTCTTGGCTTAGTTTTTGGACTTATAATTGCTTATCTTATCGTAAATGTTATTCCTTTAGACAATATACCTTACCGCATATTCAGCACAATAATTCCTGTATTTTTGGCTTTCTTCCTCGGTTATCTCGGCTTCCAGGTGGGCTTTAAGAAAAAGGATGAATTGATCAGCCTGTTTTCCATTTCCGCCAGAATGCAAAAGAAAAAAGGAACAGCTGATGAAGAACATGAGGTTCAAGACAAGAAGCTGAAAATTTTGGACACTAGTGTTATTATTGATGGGAGAATAGCAGATATTTGTCAGACTGGTTTTTTAGAGGGAGTTATCGTGATTCCGCAGTTTGTCCTTGAGGAATTGCAGCATATTGCAGACTCTTCAGATGTTTTAAAACGAAACAGAGGACGCCGCGGTCTTGATATCCTGAACCGCATTCAGAAAGAATTAGACATTGAAGTTGAAATTTACGAAGGCGACTTTGAAGATATTCAGGAGGTTGACAGCAAGCTCGTCAAACTTGCTAAGCTGACATCCGGGGTCGTTGTGACGAATGATTTTAATTTAAATAAAGTGTGCGAGCTTCAGAAGGTAGCAGTATTAAACATTAATGACCTTGCCAATGCGGTTAAGCCTGTTGTGCTTCCTGGCGAGGAAATGAATGTTCAGGTCATTAAGGACGGGAAAGAGCATAATCAGGGAGTTGCCTACTTGGATGACGGTACGATGATTGTCGTTGAAGAAGGACGGAATTATATCGGCAAGCATATTGATGTACTCGTCACAAGTGTGCTGCAGACAGCAGCGGGACGAATGATTTTTGCGAAGCCTAAGCTGTTGGAGAAGGCGCTGTAAAGGGAGAAGAAACAATGAGTTATGATGTGGTGATTCCTGCAGCCGGACAGGGAAAGCGGATGAAGGCAGGGAGAAATAAACTGTTCATTGAGCTGAAGGGAGACCCGGTGATCATACACACGTTAAGAGTGTTTGACAGCCACCGGCAGTGCGATAAAATCATTTTGGTGATTAACGAGCAGGAGCGGGAGCACTTTCAGCAATTGCTGTCCGATTACCCGTTTCAAACTTCAATTGAGCTTGTTGCAGGCGGAGAAGAGCGGCAGCACAGTGTGTATAAGGGGCTGAAAGCCGTAAAGCAGGAAAAGATTGTCCTTGTACATGACGGTGCCCGCCCATTTATAAAACATGAACAAATTGACGAACTGATCGCAGAGGCGGAACAGACAGGAGCGGCCATCCTTGCTGTTCCGGTAAAAGATACGATTAAACGCGTTCAAGATTTACAAGTCAGTGAGACGATTGAACGTTCAAGCTTGTGGGCTGTCCAAACGCCACAAGCTTTTCGTCTTTCTTTATTGATGAAGGCTCACGCTGAGGCTGAGCGCAAGGGATTTTTAGGGACGGATGACGCCAGCCTCGTTGAACAGATGGAGGGCGGTTCGGTCCGTGTTGTAGAAGGCAGCTATACAAATATTAAGCTGACGACGCCAGACGATTTGACGTCAGCTGAAGCTATCATGGAATCAGAAAGTGGGAATAAACATGTTTAGAATTGGACAAGGATTTGATGTGCATCAATTAGTGGAGGGCCGTCCTCTCATTATTGGCGGAATTGAAATCCCGTACGAAAAAGGGCTGCTTGGCCATTCTGATGCAGACGTTTTGCTGCATACCGTCGCTGACGCCTGCCTGGGAGCTGTGGGTGAAGGAGACATCGGCAAGCATTTTCCTGACACAGATCCCGAGTTCAAGGACGCAGATTCTTTCAAATTACTTCAGCATGTCTGGGGAATCGTGAAACAGAAGGGGTATGTCCTTGGGAACATTGATTGCACCATCATAGCGCAAAAGCCGAAGATGCTGCCGTACATAGAAGATATGAGAAAAAGAATTGCTGAAGGCCTTGAGGCAGATGTTTCTCAAGTAAATGTAAAAGCAACAACGACAGAAAAGCTTGGATTTACAGGCCGGGCGGAAGGAATAGCGGCTCAGGCGACAGTACTGATACAAAAAGGCTAACTTGTTTTGATGCCGGGTCTATTTGGTGGTAGAATAGATTCATACATTTTTGCCTGAGGCCATACATGACATGAAAGGAAGTATTTGAAAATGGGAAACGAAGTACGCGTCCGTTATGCACCGAGTCCAACCGGACATTTGCATATTGGAAATGCCAGAACGGCGCTTTTTAATTATTTATTTGCCCGCAATCAAGGCGGTAAGTTTATCATCCGAGTTGAGGATACAGATAAAAAGCGCAATATTGAGGGCGGAGAACAAAGCCAGCTGAATTATCTGAAGTGGCTAGGTATTGACTGGGATGAGAGTGTGGATGTCGGAGGAGAGTACGGCCCATACCGTCAATCCGAGCGTAACGATATCTATAAAGTGTACTATGAAGAGCTTCTTGAAAAAGGGCTTGCTTATAAATGTTACTGTACGGAAGAAGAGCTTGAAAAAGAGCGTGAAGAACAGATTGCCCGCGGAGAAATGCCTCGTTATTCCGGAAAACACAGAGACCTGACTCAGGAAGAACAGGAGAAATTTATCGCTGAAGGCAGAAAACCAAGTATTCGTTTCCGCGTGCCGGAAGGAAAAATTATCGCCTTCAATGATATCGTAAAAGGCGAAATTTCTTTTGAATCAGATGGCATCGGCGACTTTGTTATTGTGAAAAAGGACGGAACGCCGACTTACAACTTCGCGGTAGCGATTGATGACTACTTAATGAAAATGACACACGTGCTGCGCGGTGAGGATCATATTTCTAACACACCGAAACAGATTATGATTTATCAAGCATTCGGATGGGATATTCCTCAGTTCGGACACATGACGCTGATCGTAAACGAAAGCCGTAAAAAGCTCAGCAAACGTGATGAATCCATTATTCAATTCATTGAGCAGTACAAAGAGCTTGGCTACCTGCCAGAAGCGCTGTTCAACTTTATCGGACTGCTAGGCTGGTCACCGGTTGGAGAAGAAGAGCTTTTCACAAAAGAGCAGTTTATTGAAATTTTTGATGTAAATCGTTTATCTAAATCACCAGCTTTGTTTGATATGCATAAGCTAAAATGGGTTAACAACCAATATGTGAAGAAGCTGGATCTTGATCAGGTTGTTGAACTGACGCTTCCGCATTTGCAAAAAGCGGGCAAAGTTGGCACTGAGCTTTCTGCTGAAGAACAAGAGTGGGTTCGTAAACTGATTTCCCTGTATCATGAGCAATTAAGCTACGGTGCGGAAATTGTTGAGCTGACTGATTTGTTCTTTACGGATGAGATCGAGTATAATCAAGAAGCGAAAGCTGTTCTGGAAGAAGAACAGGTTCCTGAAGTGCTCAGCACATTCGCAGCGAAGCTTGAAGAGCTTGAGGAGTTCACTCCGGATAATATCAAAGCATCAATCAAAGCAGTGCAGAAAGAAACTGGCCATAAAGGGAAAAAACTGTTTATGCCGATTCGTGTTGCTGTAACAGGGCAAACTCACGGTCCGGAACTGCCGCAATCAATTGAATTGATCGGTAAAGAGACTGCAATTCAGCGTTTAAAGAATATCTAAATAAATGATTGTTGACAGGGAAGAGTATAAAGCTTTAGGCCATTACAGAAAGGATCTTCATTGGCTGAGAGAGATCCATGAGCCGGGTTTTAGAAGTGCGCCCTTAAGACCTTTGAAGAACGTTTTTTGAAACCAGTATTCAAAGGCGGCCGCCGCCGTTACAGGCTGAAGTTGGGAGAGCAGAAGTCTGCTTTTCAAACAGAGTGGAACCGCGCGGTTAAAGCGTCTCTGTCATGTTTACATGCAGAGACGCTTTTTTTATTGGGTAGAGGAAATCAGATAGAGAAACGGGGGGAAGCATGTGTTTTTTAGAATGCTCAAAGAAGACATTGATACTGTGTTCGATCAAGATCCCGCAGCAAGAAGCTATTTTGAAGTGATTTTAACTTATTCCGGTTTACATGCTATATGGGCGCATCGGATTGCACATGCTTTATATAAACGAAAATTTTATTTCCTTGCACGCCTTATATCTCAAGTAAGCCGATTTTTTACCGGGATAGAAATCCACCCCGGCGCTACAATCGGGAGAAGATTTTTCATAGACCACGGCATGGGGGTTGTCATTGGGGAGACATGTGAAATCGGCAATAACGTAACCGTTTTTCAGGGGGTTACCCTCGGGGGAACGGGAAAAGAAAAGGGAAAAAGGCACCCAACGATTAAAGATGACGCATTGATAGCCACAGGTGCTAAAGTGCTCGGTTCTATTACGGTCGGTGAAGGCTCAAAGATTGGCGCTGGTTCAGTAGTGCTGCATGATGTTCCTGATTTTTCAACAGTTGTCGGTATCCCTGGACGGGTCGTTGTACAAAATGGCAAGAAAGTAAGACGCGATTTAAACCATCAGGATTTGCCCGATCCAGTTGCTGACCGCTTTAAGTCTTTGGAACAGCAGATTTTAGAGCTGAAGGCAGAACTTGAAGACAGAAAAGAAAGGATCAATCAAAAATGACAATCACACTTTATAATACATTGACTAGACAGAAGGAAACATTCGTTCCTCTTGAAGAGGGAAAAGTGAAAATGTATGTATGCGGACCCACGGTTTACAATTACATTCATATCGGGAACGCGCGTCCGGCAATCGTTTACGATACGGTTCGAAACTATTTAGAGTATAAAGGCTATGATGTGCAGTATGTCTCTAACTTCACAGACGTAGACGATAAATTAATTAAAGCGGCAAATGAACTCGGTGAGGATGTACCCACCATTTCAGAGCGTTTTATTAAAGCATACTTTGAAGACGTAGGTGCGCTCGGCTGCCGAAAAGCCGACCTTCATCCGCGAGTAATGGAGAACATGGATGCCATTATCGAATTCGTAGATCAGCTCGTGAAAAAGGGCTACGCATATGAATCAGAAGGTGACGTATATTTCAAAACCAGAGCGTTTGAAGGGTACGGAAAGCTTTCTCAGCAATCAATCGATGAACTTAGATCAGGTGCACGCATCCGAGTCGGCGAGAAAAAAGAAGATGCTCTTGATTTCGCACTGTGGAAAGCGGCAAAAGAAGGAGAAATCTCTTGGGATAGCCCTTGGGGGAAAGGACGTCCGGGCTGGCACATTGAATGCTCAGCAATGGTGAAAAAGTATCTCGGTGACCAGATTGATATCCATGCGGGCGGACAGGATTTAACATTCCCTCACCATGAAAACGAAATTGCGCAATCTGAGGCGCTAACAGGCAAAACGTTTGCGAAGTATTGGCTTCATAATGGTTATATCAATATTGATAATGAAAAAATGTCAAAATCACTAGGCAACTTTGTGCTTGTGCATGACATCATTAAACAGCATGATCCGCAGCTTTTGAGATTCTTTATGCTATCTGTTCATTATCGCCATCCGATTAACTATTCAGAAGAGCTTCTGGAGAATACGAAAAGCGCGTTCAACCGTTTAAAAACAGCGTACAGCAATCTTCAGCACCGTCTGAACAGCAGTACGAATTTAACCGAAGATGACGATCAATGGCTTGAAAAAGTTGAAGAACACCGCAAAGCATTCGAAGAAGCGATGGACGATGATTTTAATACGGCGAATGCCATTTCAGTCTTGTTTGACTTAGCGAAACACGCCAATTATTATCTTCAGAAAGATCATACGGCTGATCATGTGATTACGGCGTTTATTGAGATGTTTGACCGCATTGTTTCTGTCCTCGGTTTTTCGTTGGGTGAGCAGGAACTTCTCGATCAAGAGATTGAAGACTTAATCGAAAAGCGAAATGAAGCGCGCCGGAATCGCGATTTTGCATTGTCAGACCAGATCCGCGACCAGCTGAAAAGCATGAATATCATTCTTGAAGATACGGCTCAAGGCACTCGCTGGAAACGGGGAGAATAACAGATGCTTGAATTTGATACGATAAAAGATTCTAAGCAGCTTAACGGTCTTGCGCTTGCTTATATAGGTGATGCCATTTTTGAAGTGTATGTCAGGCATCACCTGCTTAAGCAGGGCTTTACCAAACCAAATGATCTTCATAAGAAATCAAGCCGGATTGTTTCAGCAAAGTCACAGGCTGAGATCCTATTTTTTCTGCAGAATCAATCATTTTTTACGGAAGAAGAGGAAGCGGTGCTGAAAAGAGGCAGAAATGCCAAGTCAGGGACAACACCTAAAAATACAGATGTTCAGACGTACCGCTACAGTACAGCATTTGAAGCGCTTCTGGGCTACCTTTTTCTAGAGAAAAAAGAGGAACGACTTAGTCAGCTCGTAGCCGAAGCTATACAATTCGGGACGTCAGGGAGGAAAACAAATGAGTCAGCAACATGATTACGTCATAGGGAAAAATGCAGTGATCGAGACGTTAAAATCTGATCGGAAGCTGTATAAGCTGTGGATGGCGGAAAACACCGTAAAGGGACAAGCACAGCAAGTGATTGAGCTTGCCAAAAAGCAGGGAATCACGATTCAATACGTCCCGAGAAAAAAACTCGATCAAATGGTGACAGGACAGCATCAGGGCGTAGTGGCACAGGTTGCAGCGTATGAATATGCAGAACTGGACGATTTATATAAAGCAGCCGAAGAAAAAAATGAACAGCCTTTCTTCCTCATTCTGGACGAGCTTGAAGACCCTCATAATCTTGGTTCCATTATGAGGACAGCAGATGCGGTCGGCGCTCATGGCATCGTCATTCCAAAACGGAGAGCTGTCGGGCTGACAACAACAGTGGCAAAAGCTTCAACAGGAGCAATTGAGCACATTCCTGTAGCAAGAGTCACCAATTTGGCACGGACGTTAGAAGAGATGAAAGAGCGGGGAATCTGGGTTGTCGGAACGGATGCGTCAGCGCGTGAGGATTACCGCAATATGGACGGCAATATGCCTTTGGCTCTAGTCATCGGAAGTGAAGGAAAAGGGATGGGCCGCCTTGTGAAAGAAAAGTGCGATTTTCTCATTAAACTCCCGATGGTCGGAAAGGTAACTTCACTAAATGCATCTGTCGCGGCTGGTCTTTTGATGTATGAAGTCTACCGGAAACGAAACCCTCTGGGAGAATAAAGACCCATGGATATCCTGTTAGTAGACGGGTACAACATGATTGGAGCCTGGCCGCAGCTGAAGGATTTAAAAGCGAACAGTTTTGAAGAGGCGAGAGACGTACTGATTCAGAAAATGGCGGAATATCAATCGTATACAGGAAACAGGGTTATTGTTGTTTTTGACGCGCATCTCGTAAAAGGGCTTGAGAAAAAACAGACCAACCATAGAGTTGAAGTGATTTTTACAAAAGAAAATGAGACGGCTGATGAGCGGATAGAAAAGCTCGCTCAGGCTTTGAATAATATTGCGACTCAAATTCACGTTGCGACCTCTGACTATACTGAGCAGTGGGCGATTTTCGGACAGGGGGCATTGCGGAAATCGGCCCGGGAGCTTTTGAGAGAGGTAGAAACGATTGAAAGGCGAATAGAGAGACGGGTAAGAAAAATCACTTCCGAAAAGCCGGCGGGTAAAATTGCTTTATCGGAAGAGGTTTTGAAAACGTTTGAAAAGTGGAGGCGGGGAGACTTAGATTAAGTTGACGCTTTTTTGCCCAATACTGTATAATATTTCTATCTACGTGCGCCGGGGGGATCGGAGTGAATCTACAGAACAACAAGGGAAAATTCAACAAAGAGCAGTTTTGCCAGTTGGAGGACGAGCAGGTCATTGAAAAGGTTCATGTTGGGGACAGTGATGCGTTAGATTACTTGATTACGAAGTACCGAAACTTTGTTCGGGCAAAAGCAAGATCCTATTTCTTAATAGGGGCGGACAGAGAGGATATTGTTCAGGAAGGCATGATAGGCCTCTATAAGTCTATTCGTGACTTCAAAGAGGACAAGCTTACCTCATTCAAAGCTTTTGCAGAATTATGTATTACCCGCCAAATTATTACCGCAATAAAGACAGCTACTCGCCAGAAACACATTCCTTTGAATTCCTACGTCTCATTAGATAAACCGATCTTTGATGAAGAATCAGACCGAACGCTGCTGGATGTCATTTCAGGAGCGAAAACCTTAAATCCTGAGGAAATGATCATTAATCAGGAAGAATTTGATGATATTGAAATGAAAATGGGAGAACTATTAAGTGATTTAGAGAGAAAAGTACTCGTCTTATATCTCGACGGGAGAAGTTACCAAGAGATTTCTGATGAACTGAACCGACATGTGAAATCGATCGACAATGCCCTTCAGCGTGTGAAACGCAAGCTGGAGAAGTACTTGGAAATTCGCGAAATCAGTTTGTAATAGGAATTTATGCTATATTGACAGTATTTTTCTGACTATGATATGTTACTAAAGATAAGAACTAATGTCTATTTAGAAAAAGGTGTAATGACATGAGAAAAAAGATTACGTTAGCATGCAAGACATGCGGAAACCGTAATTATACGACAATGAAGAGCTCTGCATCAGCGGCTGAGCGATTAGAAGTAAAGAAATACTGCAGTACTTGCAATTCACATACAGCTCATCTTGAAACAAAATAGTTTTTGCGCTTTTAAATTGTGGAGGTCTTTTACATGCGTATTATGAAATTCTTTAAAGATGTTGGGAAAGAAATGAAAAAGGTAAGCTGGCCTAAAGGAAAAGAGTTAACGCGTTATACCATTACGGTAATTTCAACAGTTATCTTTTTTGTTATCTTTTTTGCCCTCCTTGACACAGGAATTTCTCAATTAATTCGTTTAATAGTTGAATAATGATCAGCAATACGTGCTATAATAGATCATAATATTACTTGCCAAAACCCGTTCAGCGGGTTTTTTATTGTGGCTTAAAATGAAAGTTATCATAGGCTTGCCGCCTATTTTTTGAAGCGTTATGGTAATTCACTAAAACCAAATGCGGGGAGGGAAGGACTGGACAGTCCTGAATAGAATGGAAAAGAATTGGTATGTTGTTCACACGTACTCTGGTTATGAGAATAAAGTAAAAGCCAACTTGGAAAAGCGTGTTGAATCAATGGGGATGCAGGATAAAATTTTCCGCGTAGTCGTACCCGAAGAAGAAGAAACGGATATCAAAAACGGCAAGAAAAAAGTCGTGAAAAAGAAAGTATTCCCTGGTTATGTGCTTGTTGAAATTGTAATGACAGACGACTCTTGGTATGTTGTCCGCAACACGCCGGGCGTTACTGGATTCGTAGGATCTGCCGGGTCAGGTTCAAAACCGACGCCGCTTCTTCCGGGCGAAGCAGAAACCATTCTGAAGAGAATGGGCATGGATGAGCGAAAAACTGATATTGACTTTGAACTGAAAGAGACAGTGAAAGTAATAGACGGACCTTTTGCTAACTTTACAGGATCAATTGAAGAGATTGATTATGATAAAAGCAAGGTCAAAGTTTTCGTTAATATGTTTGGCCGTGAAACGCCGGTTGAGCTGGAATTTACCCAAATCGATAAATTGTAATGTGAAAAAACTTGAAATTGCTATATATAAATGATAATATAGCAAAGGTACGTCTTGGACTTATCCAAGGCAACTAGCATGATATTTCGTCATTCATATAAAGAATGAAACCTTGAGTGGGAGGGTTTACCCTATTACCACATCACGGACTTAAGGAGGTGTGTCTCGTGGCTAAAAAAGTAGTTAAAGTTGTAAAATTGCAAATTCCTGCTGGAAAAGCTAACCCAGCACCACCAGTTGGACCTGCACTTGGTCAAGCCGGTGTTAACATCATGGGATTCTGTAAGGAGTTTAACGCTCGTACAGCTGACCAAGCTGGTTTAATCATTCCTGTTGAAATTTCGGTTTACGAAGACCGTTCATTTACATTTATTACAAAAACTCCACCTGCTGCAGTATTGCTTAAAAAAGCAGCTGGAATTGAGTCTGGTTCTGGTGAACCAAACCGTAATAAAGTGGCAACCGTTAAGCGCGATAAAGTACGCGAAATCGCTGAAACGAAAATGCCTGACTTAAACGCAGCAGACGTTGAAGCGGCAATGCGCATGGTTGAAGGTACTGCCCGCAGTATGGGTATTGTAATCGAGGATTAATTTGTTTCTTGTCGGGTTGCGAGTTTTAACAAGTTCGCAACCCTTATTCGTGGGAGGTTATTCCGCTATAACCACATAAGGAGGAAATTTTGAAATGGCTAAAAAAGGTAAAAAGTACGTTGAAGCTGCTAAGCTTGTAGACCGTTCTAAAGCTTACGACGTCTCTGAAGCAGTAGCTCTCGTTAAAAAAACAAACACAGCTAAATTCGACGCTACAGTTGAAGTGGCTTTCCGTTTAGGGGTTGACCCTCGTAAAAACGACCAGCAAATCCGTGGAGCAGTTGTGCTTCCAAACGGAACTGGTAAAACTCAGCGCGTTCTCGTTTTCGCAAAAGGCGAAAAAGCGAAAGAAGCTGAAGCTGCTGGTGCAGATTTCGTAGGCGATACTGACTACATCAACAAAATTCAACAAGGCTGGTTCGATTTCGATGTAATCGTAGCTACACCTGACATGATGGGTGAAGTTGGTAAAATCGGTCGTGTACTTGGACCAAAAGGTTTAATGCCAAACCCTAAAACTGGTACAGTTACTTTCGAAGTTGAAAAAGCTATCGGCGAAATCAAAGCTGGTAAAGTTGAATACCGCGTTGATAAAGCTGGAAACATTCATGTTCCTATCGGTAAAGTTTCTTTCGAGGATGAAAAACTTGTTGAGAACTTCACAACAATGTACGATACAATCCTTAAAGCTAAACCTGCTGCAGCTAAAGGCGTTTACGTGAAAAACGTTGCTGTAACTTCTACTATGGGACCTGGTGTCAAAGTAGACTCTTCAACTTTTAACGTAAAATAATATTGACATGACATCAACATTCTGATATTATTCAAAATGTTGTAAAATAGAATATCATTTATACCGTAGACAGTAGGGGCCTAACCGCTTAATTATCCTACCGAGGTGTATATTATCACAGCTATTACGTTACGTATGCTTGTATATACAGCCTCCATGTCTCATGGAGGCTTTTTATATGGAATCCGTCGTCTCAGTCGTGATCACCTAACGGTATAAGTGTTACACAAGAATCTACAGGAGGTGTAACCATGAGCAGCGCAATTGAAACAAAAAAAGTTGTTGTTGAAGAAATTGCTTCTAAACTGAAAGAAAGTAAGTCAACGATCATCGTTGACTATCGCGGACTTAACGTTTCTGAAGTAACTGAACTTCGTAAACAGCTTCGCGAAGCTAACGTTGAGTTCAAAGTTTACAAAAATACGATGACTCGCCGTGCGGTTGAACAAGCTGAGCTTAATGGTTTGAATGATTTCTTAACTGGACCGAACGCGATCGCATTCAGCACTGAAGATGTTGTCGCTCCGGCTAAAGTTCTTAATGACTTCGCTAAAAATCACGAAGCTCTTGAAATCAAAGCTGGCGTTATCGAAGGTAAAGTTTCTACTGTTGAAGAAGTGAAAGCTCTTGCTGAACTTCCATCACGCGAAGGCTTGCTTTCTATGTTGCTTAGCGTACTTCAAGCTCCAGTTCGCAACCTTGCTCTTGCTGCAAAAGCTGTGGCAGAACAAAAGGAAGAACAAGGCGCTTAATCTAATCAGTTTTTCATAAATTAAAACAAAATGGAGGAATTACAAATGGCTTTAAATATCGAAGAAATCATTGCTTCCGTTAAAGAAGCAACTGTACTTGAATTGAACGACCTAGTAAAAGCAATCGAAGAAGAATTTGGCGTAACTGCTGCTGCTCCTGTAGCTGTAGCTGGCGGAGCTGCTGCTGGCGGAGCTGCTGAAGAGCAAAGCGAATTCGATCTTATCCTTGCTGGTGCAGGATCTCAAAAAATCAAAGTTATCAAAGTTGTACGTGAAATCACTGGTCTTGGCTTGAAAGAAGCTAAAGAACTTGTTGACAACACTCCAAAACCACTTAAAGAAGGTATTGCTAAAGAAGAAGCTGAAGAGCTTAAAGCTAAACTTGAAGAAGTTGGCGCTTCTGTAGAAGTTAAGTAATCTTCACTTACCTGTAGGGGAAGCTCGCTTTTATGAGGCGAGCTTTTTCTTTGCCATTCTTTAAGCCATGAAAAAAGGAGGTTCTAATAATGAGTGAGCACTATTATTCAGAAAAACCTTCAGTGAAAAGCAACAAGCAAACCTGGTCTTTTAGGCTTCGGAATAAAGATTTCACGTTTACCAGCGACAGCGGGGTTTTTTCTAAAAAAGAAGTTGATTTCGGCTCCCGCCTGCTGATTGATTCTTTTGAAGAGCCTGAGGTTGAGGGCGGCATTTTGGATGTAGGCTGCGGATACGGCCCGATTGGTTTATCGCTCGCCAGCGACTTTAAAGACCGGACTATCCACATGATTGACGTTAATGAGAGAGCCGTAGAACTATCAAATGAAAATGCGGAACATAACGGAATAACAAACGTTAAGATTTATCAAAGCGATTTGTTTTCAAACGTTGATTCTGCTCAAACATTTGCTTCTATTCTTACAAATCCCCCAATCCGAGCCGGAAAAAAAGTTGTCCATGCTATCTTTGAGAAAAGCGCTGAACACTTAAAAGCTTCAGGTGAATTGTGGATCGTCATACAGAAAAAGCAAGGCGCGCCTTCTGCCATTGAAAAGCTCGAGGAACTGTTCGATGAAGTTTCCGTCGTTCAAAAAAAGAAAGGCTATTATATCATAAAAGCAAAAAAAGTTTGACTCGGTATTTTAACTATGTTAATATTGTAAAATGCCAATGTATATATTTTGCTTGATATGATGAATTGTCAATATCTATGTATAAATTATACAAGTATGGAAATGCTAATAAAATCGGTATTTGTTTTTGGATGTGGTTTTCTTAATTAGAAACCCTTTTTTCTTTTGTCTTGTAAAAGTATTTTCTTTCTTTGGAAGAAATGCTTATTACACATATAATACGCATGATTTGAGGGGTGAATCAGTTGACAGGTCAACTAGTTCAGTATGGACGACACCGCCAGCGCAGAAGCTATGCTCGCATTAGCGAAGTGTTAGAATTACCAAATCTCATTGAAATTCAAACCTCTTCTTATCAGTGGTTTCTTGATGAGGGTCTTAGAGAGATGTTTCAAGACATATCACCAATTGAGGATTTCACTGGTAACCTCTCTCTTGAGTTCATTGATTATAGTTTAGGTGAGCCTAAATATCCTGTAGAGGAATCAAAAGAACGTGATGTGACTTACTCAGCTCCGCTAAGAGTGAAGGTTCGTTTAATTAACAAAGAAACTGGAGAGGTAAAAGACCAAGATGTCTTCATGGGTGATTTCCCTATTATGACAGATACAGGTACTTTTATCATTAACGGTGCGGAACGCGTTATCGTTTCCCAGCTTGTTCGGTCTCCAAGTGTATATTTCAGTGGTAAAGTAGACAAAAACGGTAAAAAAGGTTTTACCGCAACTGTCATTCCAAACCGTGGCGCATGGTTAGAATACGAAACTGATGCGAAAGATGTTGTTTATGTCCGCATTGATCGCACACGTAAGTTGCCGGTTACGGTTCTTTTGCGTGCTCTCGGCTTCGGCTCCGATCAAGAGATTCTTGATCTCATAGGAGAAAACGAATACCTGCGAAATACGCTTGATAAAGATAACACAGAAAACAGCGACAAAGCGTTGCTGGAAATTTACGAGCGTCTCCGTCCTGGAGAGCCGCCTACAGTAGAAAATGCGAAAAGCTTGCTTGATTCTCGTTTCTTTGATCCGAAACGATACGATCTTGCCAATGTAGGACGCTATAAAATTAATAAAAAACTTCATATTAAGAATCGCCTCTTCAATCAGAGACTTGCTGAAACGCTTGTTGATCCTGAAACAGGAGAAATCCTTGCTGAAAAAGGCCAGATTCTTGATAGAAGAACACTTGATAAAGTACTGCCATACTTAGAAAACGGAATCGGTTTCAGAAAGCTGTATCCGAATGGCGGCGTTGTTGAAGATGAAGTGACTCTTCAATCAATTAAAATCTTTGCTCCGACTGATCAAGAAGGAGAACAGGTTATCAATGTAATCGGCAATGCTTACATCGAAGAAGAGATTAAAAACATCACGCCTGCTGATATTATTTCTTCAATCAGCTACTTCTTCAACCTGCTGCACGGAGTAGGCGACACAGATGATATCGATCATCTTGGAAACCGCCGTTTACGTTCTGTAGGCGAGCTTCTCCAGAACCAATTCCGTATCGGTTTAAGCCGTATGGAGCGTGTGGTTCGTGAGAGAATGTCAATTCAAGATACGAATACAATTACGCCTCAGCAGCTGATCAATATTCGTCCTGTTATTGCATCCATTAAAGAGTTCTTTGGAAGCTCACAGCTTTCTCAATTCATGGATCAGACGAACCCGCTTGCTGAATTAACGCACAAGCGTCGTCTGTCAGCATTAGGACCGGGCGGATTGACACGTGAGCGTGCCGGAATGGAAGTGCGTGACGTTCACTACTCCCACTATGGCCGTATGTGTCCGATTGAAACGCCTGAGGGCCCGAACATCGGTTTGATCAACTCACTATCATCTTATGCAAAAGTAAACCGTTTTGGCTTTATTGAAACGCCATATCGCCGCGTTGACCCTGAAACAGGGAAGGTAACGGGCAGAATCGATTACTTAACTGCTGATGAAGAGGATAACTATGTTGTCGCTCAAGCGAATGCTCGTCTTGATGACGAAGGCGCCTTTATTGATGACAGCATCGTAGCTCGTTTCCGCGGGGAGAACACCGTTGTTTCCAGAAATCGTGTAGACTACATGGATGTATCGCCTAAGCAGGTTGTATCTGCTGCGACAGCATGTATCCCGTTCTTAGAAAACGATGACTCCAACCGTGCCCTCATGGGAGCGAACATGCAGCGTCAGGCTGTGCCTTTGATGCAACCGGAAGCGCCATTTGTTGGAACTGGTATGGAATACGTATCAGGAAAAGACTCTGGTGCCGCTGTTATTTGTAAACACCCTGGTATCGTTGAACGCGTAGAAGCGAAAAACGTTTGGGTTCGCCGTTATGAAGAAGTAGACGGTCAAAAAGTAAAAGGAAACCTGGATAAATACAGCCTGCTGAAATTTGTCCGCTCTAACCAAGGTACGTGCTACAACCAGCGTCCGATCGTAAGTGTCGGCGATGAAGTGGTAAAAGGAGAAATCCTTGCTGACGGTCCTTCTATGGAGCTTGGTGAACTTGCACTTGGCCGTAACGTAATGGTCGGCTTCATGACGTGGGATGGCTACAACTATGAGGATGCCATCATCATGAGTGAACGCCTAGTGAAGGATGATGTTTATACATCTATCCACATTGAAGAATACGAATCAGAAGCACGTGATACGAAACTTGGACCTGAAGAAATCACTCGCGATATTCCAAACGTCGGTGAAGATGCGCTTCGCAATCTTGATGACCGCGGAATCATCCGTATTGGGGCAGAAGTAAAAGACGGAGATCTTCTTGTTGGTAAAGTAACGCCTAAAGGCGTAACTGAACTGACTGCAGAAGAACGCCTTCTTCACGCCATTTTTGGCGAGAAAGCCCGCGAGGTTCGTGATACTTCTCTTCGTGTGCCTCACGGCGGCGGCGGAATTATCCATGACGTTAAAGTCTTCAACCGTGAAGACGGAGACGAACTTCCTCCAGGTGTTAACCAGTTAGTACGCGTATATATCGTTCAGAAACGTAAGATTTCTGAAGGGGATAAAATGGCCGGTCGTCACGGTAACAAAGGTGTTATCTCTAAGATTCTTCCTGAAGAGGATATGCCTTACCTTCCTGACGGCACACCAATTGATATCATGCTTAACCCGCTGGGCGTACCATCACGTATGAACATCGGGCAGGTATTGGAACTTCACATGGGTATGGCCGCTCGTTACCTTGGCATTCACATTGCATCTCCTGTATTTGACGGAGCGCGAGAAGAGGATGTCTGGGAAACACTTGAAGAAGCCGGCATGTCTCGTGACGCCAAAACAGTGCTTTACGACGGACGTACTGGAGAGCCGTTTGATAACCGTGTATCTGTCGGTATCATGTACATGATCAAACTGGCTCACATGGTTGACGATAAACTTCATGCACGCTCTACAGGTCCTTACTCACTTGTTACGCAGCAGCCTCTTGGCGGTAAAGCGCAATTTGGCGGACAGCGTTTTGGTGAGATGGAGGTTTGGGCACTTGAAGCTTACGGTGCGGCTTATACTCTTCAAGAAATTCTGACTGTTAAGTCTGATGACGTGGTTGGACGTGTGAAAACATACGAAGCCATCGTTAAAGGCGACAATGTTCCTGAACCAGGTGTTCCGGAATCATTCAAAGTATTAATCAAAGAACTTCAAAGCTTAGGTATGGATGTCAAAATCCTTTCTGGTGATGAAGAAGAAATAGAAATGAGAGATTTAGAAGACGAAGAAGATGCGAAACAAGCTGACGGCCTGGCATTATCAGGTGATGAAGAGCCGGAAGAAACAGCATCTGCAGACGTTGAACGCGATGTAGTAACAAAAGAATAATCTCTAGTTATAAAGGCAAGTGACATCGGTTAATCCGAAGATAAAAAGGGAGGTAGGCCCCTTGCTAGATGTGAACAATTTTGAGTATATGAACATCGGTCTTGCTTCACCAGATAAAATCCGTTCATGGTCTTTTGGTGAAGTGAAAAAGCCTGAAACGATAAACTATCGTACGTTAAAACCTGAAAAGGACGGTCTATTCTGCGAACGCATTTTCGGACCGACTAAGGACTGGGAATGTCATTGCGGGAAGTACAAGCGAGTTCGTTATAAAGGCGTAGTTTGTGACCGCTGCGGAGTCGAAGTAACACGGGCTAAAGTCCGTCGTGAGAGAATGGGGCACATTGAACTGGCTGCCCCAGTTTCCCACATTTGGTATTTCAAAGGTATTCCAAGCCGTATGGGTCTTGTGCTGGATATGTCACCTCGTGCTTTAGAAGAAGTCATTTACTTTGCTTCTTACGTTGTAACTGATCCGGCGAATACACCGCTTGAAAAGAAACAGCTTCTGTCTGAGAAAGAATATCGTGCTTATCTTGATAAATACGGTAATAAATTCCAAGCATCTATGGGTGCTGAAGCAATTCATAAACTTCTTCAAGATATCGATCTTGTCAAAGAAGTTGATATGTTAAAAGAAGAGCTGAAAACTTCACAAGGACAACGCCGTACTCGTGCGATCAAACGTCTTGAAGTTTTAGAAGCCTTCCGTAACTCAGGAAACAAGCCTTCTTGGATGATCCTTGATGTGCTTCCTGTTATTCCTCCGGAGCTTAGACCGATGGTTCAGCTAGATGGCGGACGTTTTGCGACTTCTGATTTGAATGACCTTTATCGTCGTGTCATCAACCGTAACAATCGTTTGAAACGCCTTTTGGACCTTGGTGCGCCTAGCATCATCGTTCAAAACGAAAAGCGTATGCTTCAAGAGGCTGTCGATGCCCTAATTGACAACGGCCGCCGCGGACGCCCTGTAACAGGTCCTGGAAACAGACCGTTAAAATCTCTTTCTCACATGCTGAAAGGGAAGCAAGGCCGTTTCCGTCAAAACCTTCTTGGTAAACGTGTCGATTACTCCGGACGTTCTGTAATCGTTGTTGGTCCTCATTTGAAAATGTACCAATGCGGATTACCGAAGGAAATGGCACTTGAACTTTTCAAACCTTTCGTTATGAAAGAACTTGTTGAAAAAGGTCTTGCTCACAACATTAAGAGTGCGAAACGCAAAATTGAGCGCGTACAGCCTGAAGTTTGGGATGTACTAGAATCAGTTATTAAGGAGCACCCGGTACTGCTGAACCGTGCCCCTACTCTTCACAGATTAGGTATCCAGGCGTTTGAACCAACGCTTGTTGAAGGACGCGCAATCCGTCTTCACCCGCTCGTATGTACAGCTTACAACGCTGACTTTGACGGTGACCAAATGGCGGTTCACGTACCATTATCTGCTGAAGCACAAGCTGAAGCACGCATCTTGATGCTTGCTGCTCAAAACATCTTGAACCCTAAAGATGGTAAACCGGTTGTAACACCGTCTCAGGATATGGTACTGGGTAACTATTACCTGACACTTGAGCGTGCCGGTGCTGTCGGTGAAGGCATGGTCTTCAAGAATACAGACGAAGCGCTGCTTGCTTATCAAAACGGATATGTTCACCTTCATACGAGAGTAGCTGTTGCAGCTAACTCACTTAAGAATGTGACATTTACCGAAGAACAGCGCTCAAAATTGTTAATTACAACTGTCGGTAAGCTTGTCTTCAATGAAATTCTTCCGGAATCATTCCCTTACATGAATGAACCAACGAAGAGCAACATTGAAGAGAAAACACCTGACCGTTTCTTCTTAGAAAAAGGTGCTGATGTTAAAGCTGTTATCGCACAGCAGCCAATCAATGCGCCGTTTAAAAAAGGCATTCTGGGTAAAATCATCGCGGAAATCTTTAAACGATTCCATATTACGGAAACGTCTAAAATGCTTGACCGCATGAAAAACCTAGGTTTCAAATATTCAACTAAAGCTGGTATTACAGTTGGGGTTTCTGACATCGTCGTACTCGATGATAAACAAGAAATTCTTGAGGAAGCGCAAAGCAAAGTTGACAACGTTATGAAGCAATTCCGCCGCGGTCTTATCACTGAAGAAGAACGCTATGAGAGAGTCATCTCTATCTGGAGTGCTGCAAAAGACGTTATCCAAGGCAAACTGATGAAATCACTTGATGAACTCAACCCGATCTACATGATGAGTGACTCTGGTGCCCGTGGTAACGCATCTAACTTTACGCAGCTTGCCGGAATGCGCGGCCTGATGGCCAACCCGGCTGGACGTATCATTGAGTTGCCGATCAAATCAAGTTTCCGTGAAGGTCTGACAGTATTGGAGTACTTTATCTCCACACACGGTGCGCGTAAAGGTCTTGCCGATACCGCTCTTAAAACTGCTGACTCAGGTTACCTTACACGCCGTCTCGTTGACGTTGCTCAGGATGTTATCATCCGTGAAACTGATTGCGGAACTGACCGAGGCATTCTTGCTAAGCCTCTTAAAGAAGGAACTGAAACAATTGAGCGCTTAGAAGAACGCTTAATCGGACGTTTTGCAAGAAAACAAGTGAAGCACCCTGAAACAGGTGAAGTGCTTGTGAATGAAAACGAACTGATCGATGAAGATAAAGCACTGGAGATTGTCGAAGCCGGCATTGAAGAAGTGTGGATCCGTTCTGCCTTCACATGTAATACGCCTCATGGTGTATGTAAACGATGCTATGGCCGAAATCTTGCAACTGGCTCCGATGTTGAAGTCGGTGAAGCTGTCGGAATCATTGCTGCCCAATCAATCGGTGAGCCTGGTACACAGTTAACAATGCGTACATTCCATACAGGCGGGGTTGCCGGAGACGATATCACACAGGGTCTTCCGCGTATCCAAGAGCTTTTCGAAGCGCGTAATCCGAAAGGTCAGGCAACAATTACGGAAATCGACGGTACAGTCGTTGAGATCAATGAAGTTCGTGATAAGCAACAGGAAATTGTGGTTCAAGGCGCAGTGGAAACACGTTCTTATACGGCACCTTACAACTCCCGCCTGAAAGTAGCGGAAGGAGATAAAATTACTCGAGGCCAAGTACTGACAGAAGGTTCAATCGATCCGAAAGAACTTCTTAAAGTGACTGACCTGACGACTGTTCAAGAGTATCTTCTCCATGAGGTTCAAAAGGTTTACCGTATGCAGGGTGTTGAAATCGGTGATAAACACGTAGAAGTAATGGTTCGCCAGATGCTTCGCAAAGTACGCGTGATTGATGCCGGTGACACTGATGTGCTTCCAGGTACATTGCTTGATATTCACCAATTTACTGAAGCGAACAAAAAGGTATTGCTTGAAGGCAACCGACCAGCTACAGGCCGTCCTGTCTTACTCGGTATTACAAAAGCATCTCTTGAAACTGATTCATTCTTATCTGCTGCTTCCTTCCAGGAAACAACACGTGTCCTTACAGATGCAGCGATCAAAGGTAAGCGTGACGAGCTTCTCGGCTTGAAAGAGAATGTTATCATCGGTAAGCTTGTTCCAGCAGGTACAGGAATGATGAAATACCGTAAAGTAAAACCAGTATCAAATGTTCAGCCGACTGACGATATGGTCCCGGTTGAATAACTGATTTAACTCTGCTGAAAGACTGCAAAAACAGTCTTTCAGCAGATATATTTATGAAAAAGTCACTCTATGAGAAGAACGAATCTAAAAAATGTCATACCTTGTTGACATTCGTCTCCTAGAATGATAATATAACCAAGGTGCTCGAAATAAACCTGTTACTTTGGAGGATATGTTTATGTCTTATGATAAAGTATCACAGGCCAAATCAATTATTATTGGTACGAAGCAAACAGTGAAAGCTCTAAAGCGAGGTTCAGTAAAGGAAGTAGTCGTTGCAAAAGACGCAGATCCGATACTCACGTCAAGTGTTGTTTCACTTGCTGAAGATCAAGGTATCTCTGTCTCAATGGTTGAATCCATGAAAAAGCTCGGCAAAGCCTGCGGAATTGAGGTAGGAGCAGCCGCTGTTGCCATTATTTTATAACGTACTTTTGTTTTTGCGTAAGATTCCATCTTGTGTAAAGACATTGTTTTTTGCCTTTTGATGAACCACCTGGGTATGTGGGTTATAAAACGTAATGAAGGGAGGAAAAATTCATGCCTACAATTAATCAGCTAATTCGCAAAGGACGCGTGAGTAAAGTAGAAAACTCAAAGTCTCCTGCACTTAACAAAGGATACAACAGCTTTAAAAAAGAGCACACTAACGTATCTTCTCCACAAAAACGCGGGGTATGTACTCGTGTTGGTACAATGACACCGAAAAAACCGAACTCAGCACTTCGTAAATATGCTCGTGTTCGTTTGACTAACGGAATCGAGGTTACTGCTTACATTCCTGGTATCGGTCACAACCTGCAAGAGCACAGTGTTGTACTTATCCGCGGCGGACGTGTAAAAGACTTACCAGGGGTACGTTACCACATCGTTCGTGGTGCGCTTGATACTGCTGGAGTTGAAAACCGTGCACAAGGCCGTTCTAAATACGGTACGAAAAAACCTAAAGCAAAATAATATACGAAAATACGCATAATTGATGAAGGGAGGATATTCAGATGCCACGTAAAGGTCCTGTAGCAAAAAGAGATGTTTTACCTGATCCGATTTACAACTCTAAGCTTGTATCTCGTCTAATCAACAAAATGATGATCGATGGTAAAAAAGGTAAGTCTCAAACAATCCTATACAAGTCATTCGATATCATTAAAGAACGTACTGGCAATGATGCAATGGAGGTTTTCGAACAAGCATTGAAAAACATCATGCCTGTACTTGAAGTAAAAGCACGCCGTGTAGGTGGTGCGAACTACCAAGTTCCTGTAGAAGTTCGTCCTGAACGTCGTACGACTCTTGGACTTCGCTGGTTAGTTAACTACGCTCGTCTTCGCGGAGAAAAAACGATGGAAGAGCGTTTAGCTAACGAAATCCTTGACGCAGCTAACAACACTGGTGCTGCTGTTAAGAAACGTGAAGACACTCATAAGATGGCTGAAGCAAACAAAGCATTTGCACACTATCGCTGGTAGGATTTATAGATTAACAAAACACAATTTCCTAATAAGGAAGGAGAAATTACCCAATGGCAAGAGAGTTCTCCTTAGAAAAAACTCGTAATATCGGTATCATGGCTCACATCGATGCCGGTAAAACGACAACTACAGAACGTATCTTGTTCTATACTGGTCGTATCCACAAAATTGGTGAAACTCATGAAGGAGCTTCACAAATGGACTGGATGGAGCAGGAACAAGAACGTGGTATCACAATCACTTCCGCTGCGACAACTGCACAGTGGAAAGGATACCGCGTAAACATCATCGATACTCCAGGACACGTAGACTTCACAGTTGAAGTTGAACGTTCTCTTCGTGTACTTGATGGTGCTGTTGCTGTACTTGACGCGCAATCAGGCGTTGAGCCTCAAACAGAAACTGTTTGGCGTCAGGCAACAACTTATGGAGTACCGCGTATCGTTTTTGTTAACAAAATGGACAAAATCGGTGCAGACTTCCTTTACTCTGTAGGAACTTTAAGAGACCGTCTTCAAGCAAACGCTCATGCAATTCAATTGCCGATCGGTGCTGAAGATAACTTCGAAGGTATCATTGACCTTGTAGAAAACGTTGCGTATTTCTACGAAGATGACCTCGGAACTCGTTCTGATGCAAAAGAAATCCCTGAAGAGTACAAAGAGCAAGCTGAAGAACTTCGCAACAGCCTTATTGAAGCTGTATGTGAGCTTGATGAAGAGCTTATGGATAAGTACCTTGAGGGTGAAGAAATCACAATTGACGAGTTAAAAGCAGGAATTCGTAAAGGTACATTAAATGTTGAATTCTACCCTGTTCTTGTTGGTTCTGCCTTCAAAAACAAAGGTGTTCAACTAGTACTTGATGCTGTTCTTGACTACCTTCCTGCACCAACTGACGTTGCTGCAATCAAAGGTACACGTCCTGATACAAATGAAGAGATTGAGCGTCATTCTTCTGACGAAGAGCCATTCTCTGCATTAGCATTTAAAGTTATGACTGACCCTTACGTTGGTAAGTTGACGTTCTTCCGTGTGTACTCTGGAACACTTGATTCTGGTTCATACGTGAAAAACTCTACTAAAGGCAAACGTGAGCGTGTTGGACGTATTCTTCAAATGCACGCTAACAGCCGTGAAGAAATCTCTACTGTATACGCAGGGGATATCGCAGCTGCTGTAGGTCTAAAAGATACAACTACTGGAGATACTCTATGTGATGAGAAGGATCTTGTTATCCTTGAGTCA
The DNA here is from genome assembly GCF_037963555.1 of Bacillus sp. PS196. NCBI lineage: Bacteria > Bacillati > Bacillota > Bacilli > Caryophanales > Bacillaceae > Bacillus > Bacillus sp. PS196. The sequence continues at coordinate 131,336 of NZ_CP150159.1, forward strand.
ATGGAATTCCCAGAACCAGTTATCGACGTTGCTATTGAGCCTAAATCAAAAGCCGACCAAGATAAAATGGGTATCGCTTTAGCGAAACTTGCTGAAGAAGATCCTACATTCCGTACTCAAACAAACCCAGAAACTGGCCAAACGATCATCTCTGGTATGGGTGAACTTCACCTTGATATCATTGTTGACCGTATGAAACGCGAATTTAAAGTAGAAGCCAATGTTGGTGCTCCTCAAGTTGCGTACCGTGAAACATTCCGTACCGGTGCAAAAGTTGAAGGTAAATTCGTACGTCAGTCTGGTGGACGCGGTCAGTTCGGACACGTTTGGATCGAATTCGAACCAAACGAAGAAGGCGCTGGCTTTGAATTTGAAAATGCGATTGTCGGTGGGGTCGTTCCTCGTGAATACATCCCAGCTGTTCAAGCAGGTCTGGAAGATGCACTTGAAAATGGTGTACTAGCAGGCTTCCCGCTTATCGACATTAAAGCTAAACTTTTCGACGGTTCTTACCATGATGTTGACTCAAACGAAATGGCATTTAAAGTTGCTGCTTCTATGGCATTGAAAAATGCAGTTAGCAAATGTAACCCAGTTCTTCTTGAACCAATCATGAAAGTAGAAGTGGTTATTCCAGAAGAATATATGGGAGATATCATGGGTGATATCACTTCACGTCGCGGACGCGTAGAAGGTATGGAAGCACGCGGTAACGCTCAAGTTGTTCGTGCTATGGTTCCTCTTGCTGAAATGTTCGGTTACGCTACTGCACTTCGTTCTAATACGCAAGGTCGCGGTACGTTCACTATGCACATGGATCACTACGAAGAAGTGCCGAAGAGCGTCGCAGAAGAAATTATCAAAAAAAATAAAGGCGAATAATTGATTTTGCCGCTTAACTCAAGTATAACTACTATTGTAAGATGAGGAAGTGAAAGCTTTCTTTCACTTCCTATCACTCTATACATTACTAATTAAAAGCTCTTAAGGAGGATTTTAGAATGGCTAAAGAAAAATTCGACCGTTCCAAATCACATGCCAATATTGGTACAATTGGACACGTTGACCATGGTAAAACAACTTTAACTGCTGCTATCACAACAGTACTTCATAAGAAATCTGGTAAAGGTACAGCTATGGCGTACGATCAAATTGATGGTGCTCCAGAAGAACGCGAGCGCGGTATCACAATCTCTACTGCACACGTTGAGTACGAAACTGAAACTCGTCACTATGCACACGTTGACTGCCCAGGACACGCTGACTATGTTAAAAACATGATCACTGGTGCTGCGCAAATGGACGGAGCTATCCTTGTAGTATCTGCTGCTGATGGCCCAATGCCACAAACTCGTGAGCACATCCTTCTTTCTAAAAACGTTGGTGTACCATACATCGTTGTATTCTTAAACAAATGCGACATGGTAGACGACGAAGAGCTTCTTGAACTAGTTGAAATGGAAGTTCGCGATCTTCTTAGCGAATACGACTTCCCTGGTGATGATGTACCAGTTGTTAAAGGTTCTGCTCTTAAAGCTCTTGAAGGAGACGCTGAGTGGGAAGCTAAAATCTTCGAACTTATGGATGCGGTTGATGAGTACATCCCAACTCCAGAACGCGACACTGAAAAACCATTCATGATGCCAGTTGAGGACGTATTCTCAATCACTGGTCGTGGTACAGTTGCTACTGGCCGTGTAGAACGCGGACAAGTTAAAGTCGGTGACGAAGTTGAAATCATCGGTCTTCAAGAAGAGAACAAGAAAACAACTGTTACAGGTGTTGAAATGTTCCGTAAGCTTCTTGATTACGCTGAAGCTGGTGACAACATTGGTGCCCTTCTTCGCGGTGTATCTCGTGAAGAAATCCAACGTGGTCAAGTACTTGCTAAACCAGGTACAATCACTCCACACAGCAAATTCAAAGCTGAAGTTTACGTTCTTTCTAAAGAAGAGGGTGGACGTCATACTCCATTCTTCTCTAACTACCGTCCTCAGTTCTACTTCCGTACAACTGACGTAACTGGTATCATCCATCTTCCAGAAGGCGTAGAAATGGTTATGCCTGGAGATAACACTGAAATGAACGTTGAACTTATTTCTACAATCGCTATCGAAGAAGGAACTCGTTTCTCTATTCGTGAAGGCGGACGTACTGTTGGTTCAGGCGTTGTTTCTACAATCACTGAGTAATAGTATGGTTTTAAACGAGACCCCTGTGGGTCTCGTTTTTTGTTTGCTTATCTTTTTCTTGTATAATAGGATCTATCATATTCGAGGGGTTAATATTTATGATTCCTGAAAAGAAATCAATCGCAATCATGAAAGAACTAAGCATTGGAAATACAAAGCAAATGCTGATGATTAATGGAGTTGACGTGAAAAATCCATTGCTGCTTTTTTTACATGGCGGGCCGGGAACGCCGCAAATCGGATATGTTAGACATTATCAAAAAGAGCTGGAACAGTATTTTACAGTAGTTCATTGGGATCAGAGAGGATCGGGGCTTTCTTATTCTAAGCGAATTTCGCATCACTCTATGACAATAAATCACTTCATTAAAGATACAATCCAAGTCACTCAATGGCTTTTAGCTCATTTTTCAAAATCAAAACTTTACCTAGCCGGTCATTCTTGGGGGTCAATACTGGCGCTTCATGTGCTGCAGCAGTGTCCTGATTTATTTTACGCGTATTATGGAATCAGCCAGGTTGTTAACCCTCACGATGAAGAATCAACTGCTTATCAACATATTCGTGAAATTTCTGAATCAAAAAAAGCCAGTTTATTATCTTTCCTCACACGTTTCATTGGTGCCCCGCCTTGGAAGCAGGATATCCAGCACCTTATCTATCGGTTTTGTGTCGAGCTAAGCAGGGGAGGCTTCACTCGCCGTCATCGTCAATCTCTAGCTGTATTATTTCAAATGCTTACTGGCAATGAGTATGGAGTGCGGAACATGCACAGCTTCCTAAATGGATTGCGCTTCAGTAAAAAACATTTAACTGGTGAGTTGTACCGGTTTAATGCTTTTACATCAGTTCCTTCTATTAAAGTACCGTGTGTTTTCATTTCAGGGAAACATGACTTAATTGTTCCTGCTGAAATATCGAAACAGTATTATCAAGTGCTTGAGGCACCCGAAAAGCGCTGGTTTCAATTTGAGAACTCAGCTCACACCCCGCATATTGAGGAGCCGGCATTATTCGCGAACACATTAAGTCGACATGCACGACACCATTTATGATAGATCCTTGATAAATAAGAAAAACCCCTGTATAATAAAAAAAGTGTGCAAACCATGCATATTTTAAATAAGTCTTGCAACATGCGCCTATTTTCTGTATAATGGTGTATGTTGGTCTTTGACTGCGATGAAGTGAGAGGTTGCTGACACACCCGGCCGCTTTGCCATGGCAAGGTGTTCAGGTTTTTCTCACGGAGAACTGTCTAACGTGATGTAGGCGAAAAGGAGGGAAAATAATGGCAAAACAAAAAATTCGTATTCGTTTGAAAGCATATGATCATAGAATCCTTGATCAATCTGCAGAGAAGATTGTTGAAACGGCAAAACGTTCTGGTGCCAGCGTATCTGGTCCGATTCCGTTGCCAACTGAAAAATCAGTTTACACAATCCTTCGTGCGGTGCACAAATACAAAGATTCTCGTGAGCAATTTGAAATGCGTACACATAAACGTTTAATCGACATTGTGAACCCAACACCACAAACTGTTGATGCTCTTATGCGATTAGACTTACCATCTGGTGTCGATATCGAAATTAAACTTTAATTCTAAAATATAGAATGATCTTAATAGGAGGTGTGACGAATGACCAAAGGAATCTTAGGAAGAAAAATTGGTATGACGCAAGTATTCGCTGAGAATGGTGATCTTATTCCGGTAACTGTTATCGAGGCTGCTCCAAACGTTGTTCTTCAAAAGAAAACAGCTGAAAACGACGGTTACGAAGCAATCCAGCTTGGTTTTGACGACAAGCGTGAAAAGCTTTCTAACAAACCTGAAAAAGGGCACGTTGCAAAAGCGGAAACTGCTCCTAAGCGCTTCGTTAAAGAATTACGCGGAGTGGAAATGGATGCGTATGAAGTTGGTCAGGAAGTCAAGGTTGAAATTTTCTCTGCTGGAGAAATCGTAGATGTAACAGGAGTATCTAAAGGTAAAGGTTTCCAAGGTGCAATCAAGCGCCACGGACAATCTCGCGGACCTATGTCTCACGGTTCACGCTACCACCGTCGTCCTGGTTCAATGGGACCTGTAGATCCTAACCGTGTATTCAAAGGTAAATTATTACCTGGACGTATGGGCGGAGAGCAAATCACTGTTCAAAACCTTGAAATCGTAAAAGTTGATGCAGAACGCAATCTTCTTTTGATCAAAGGTAACGTACCTGGTGCGAAGAAATCTTTAATCACTGTTAAAAGTGCTGTTAAATCTAAATAATTCTCTTAGGAAAGGAGGAAATTGATTATGCCAAAAGTAGCATTATACAACCAAAACGGTTCTACTGCTGGTGACATCGAATTAAACGCTTCTGTATTTGGTATCGAACCAAATGAGAGTGTTGTATTCGACGCTATTCTTATGCAAAGAGCTTCCTTACGTCAAGGAACTCACAAAGTAAAAAATCGTTCTGAAGTACGCGGCGGAGGTCGTAAACCATGGCGTCAAAAAGGTACTGGACGTGCCCGTCAAGGTTCAATCCGTTCACCGCAATGGCGCGGAGGTGGTGTCGTATTCGGCCCAACACCACGCAGCTATTCTTATAAATTACCTAAAAAAGTTCGCCGCTTGGCAATCAAATCAGTATTGTCTTCTAAAGTGAACGACAACAACATCATCGTTCTTGAAGATCTTACTCTTGATACGGCTAAAACAAAAGAAATGGCAGCTATCCTTAAAGGATTATCTGTTGAGAAAAAAGCTTTAATCGTAACTGCGGATGCAAACGAAGCAGTAGCTTTATCTGCTCGTAACATTCCTGGAGTTACTGTTGTTGAAGCTAACGGAATCAACGTTTTAGACGTTGTCAACCACGAGAAGCTTCTGATTACAAAAGCAGCGGTTGAAAAAGTAGAGGAGGTGCTTGCATAATGAAAGATCCTCGTGATGTTCTAAAGCGCCCCGTCATTACTGAACGTTCTGCCGATTTAATGACTGAAAAAAAATATACTTTTGAAGTTGATGTAAGAGCTAACAAAACAGAAGTGAAAGACGCGGTTGAAAGCATCTTTGGAGTGAAAGTTGACAAAGTCAACATCATGAACTACAAAGGCAAATCAAAACGTGTTGGACGCTACACTGGTATGACTAGCCGTCGCAGAAAAGCGATCGTAAAACTTACTGCAGACAGCAAAGAAATCGAAATTTTTGAAGCTTAATTATCTGTAAAAAGAAGGAGGGAAATTCAAAATGGCGATTAAAAAGTATAAACCGACCTCTAATGGACGTCGTGGCATGACAACTTCAGATTTTGCTGAAATCACGACTGACAAGCCGGAAAAATCCTTGCTTGCTCCCCTTCACAAAAAAGGCGGACGTAACAACCAAGGTAAATTGACTGTACGTCACCAAGGTGGCGGACATAAACGCCAATACCGTGTTATCGACTTCAAACGCGATAAAGATGGTATACCTGGACGCGTTGCTACAGTTGAATACGATCCAAACCGTTCAGCTAACATCGCTCTAATCAACTATGCAGACGGAGAAAAACGTTACATTCTTGCTCCTAAAGGAATTCAAGTAGGTACTGAAATCATGTCAGGTCCTGAAGCTGACATTAAAGTAGGTAATGCACTTCCACTTATCAACATCCCTGTTGGTACAGTTGTGCATAACATTGAATTAAAACCTGGTAAAGGCGGACAGCTTGTACGTTCAGCTGGTACATCTGCTCAGGTTCTTGGTAAAGAAGGTAAATACGTTCTTGTACGTCTTAACTCTGGTGAAGTTCGCATGATCCTTTCTGCTTGCCGTGCTTCTATCGGTCAAGTAGGTAACGAACAGCACGAACTTATCAACATTGGTAAAGCTGGACGTTCTCGCTGGAAAGGCATCCGTCCTACAGTTCGTGGTTCTGTAATGAACCCTAACGATCACCCACACGGTGGTGGTGAAGGACGTGCGCCAATCGGACGTAAATCACCAATGTCTCCATGGGGCAAACCAACTCTTGGATTCAAGACTCGTAAGAAAAAGAACAAATCCGATAAATTTATCGTACGTCGTCGTAAAAATAAATAACGGGGTTGTCTACGGTTCTTTTCGGACCGTAGTGCAATCACGAAGGGAGGTTCCAAAATGGCTCGCAGCTTAAAAAAAGGACCATTTGTCGATGGACACTTGATGACTAAAATCGAGAAATTAAATGAAACAGACAAGAAACAAGTCGTAAAAACTTGGTCTCGTCGTTCTACTATTTTCCCACAGTTTATTGGTCACACAATCGCAGTCTATGACGGACGTAAACACGTGCCTGTATTCATCTCTGAAGATATGGTAGGGCACAAGTTGGGTGAATTCGCTCCAACTCGTACGTACAAAGGTCATGCTAGTGATGACAAAAAAACAAGACGCTAAGAGAGGAGGCTTTTAAATGCAAGCTAAAGCTGTTGCAAGAACAGTCCGTATTGCTCCTCGTAAAGCACGTCTAGTAATGGACCTGATTCGAGGCAAGCAAGTAGGTGAGGCAGTATCAATCTTGAACCTTACACCAAGAGCTGCTTCTCCAATTATCGAGAAAGTATTAAAATCCGCTATTGCAAATGCTGAGCATAACTATGAAATGGACGCTAACAACCTGGTTATTTCTCAAGCATTCGTTGACGAAGGCCCTACGTTAAAAAGATTCCGCCCACGTGCTATGGGACGTGCGAGCCAAATCAACAAACGTACGAGCCACATTACAATCGTTGTATCAGAAAAGAAGGAGGGATAAGTAGTGGGTCAAAAGGTAAATCCAGTCGGTCTTCGTATCGGAGTCATTCGTGATTGGGAATCTAAGTGGTACGCTGGTAAAGATTACGCTGACTTCCTGCACGAAGATTTAAAAATTCGTGAATACATTAGCAAACGCCTTTCTGACGCTTCTGTTTCTAAAGTAGAAATCGAGCGTGCAGCAAACCGCGTTAACATTACGATCCACACAGCTAAGCCTGGTATGGTTATCGGTAAAGGCGGTTCTGAAGTCGAAGCACTTCGCAAAGCCCTTAACAGCCTTACTGGCAAGCGTGTACACATTAACATTCTTGAAATCAAAAGAGCAGATCTTGATGCACAGCTAGTTGCTGACAACATCGCTCGTCAATTAGAAAACCGTGTTTCTTTCCGCCGTGCGCAGAAACAACAAATCCAACGTACTATGCGTGCTGGAGCACAAGGTGTGAAAACAATGGTTTCTGGTCGTCTTGGCGGTGCAGATATCGCTCGTTCTGAATACTACAGTGAAGGAACTGTTCCATTGCACACATTACGTGCGGACATTGACTATGCAACATCTGAAGCTGATACTACTTACGGTAAGCTTGGTGTAAAAGTCTGGATCTATCGTGGAGAGGTTCTTCCTACTAAGAAGAAAAATGAGGAAGGAGGAAAATAATATGTTATTACCAAAACGCGTTAAATATCGCAGAGAGCATCGCGGAAAAATGCGTGGCCGTGCGAAAGGCGGTACTGAAGTACATTTCGGAGAATTCGGTATCCAAGCTCTAGAAGCTTCTTGGATTACTAACCGTCAAATCGAAGCTGCACGTATTGCGATGACTCGTTACATGAAACGTGGCGGTAAAGTTTGGATCAAAATTTTCCCTTCTAAACCTTACACTGCTAAACCACTTGAGGTACGTATGGGATCCGGTAAAGGGGCTCCAGAAGGTTGGGTAGCTGTTGTAAAACCGGGCAAAGTTTTATTTGAAATTTCTGGTGTGTCTGAAGAGGTTGCTCGTGAAGCGCTTCGCCTTGCATCTCACAAATTGCCAATTAAAACGAAGTTCGTAAAACGTGAAGAAATTGGTGGTGAATCAAATGAAAGCTAATGAAATTCGTGACCTTACCACTGCTGAAATTGAACAAAAAGTAAAGTCTCTTAAAGAAGAACTTTTCAATCTTCGCTTTCAATTAGCGACAGGACAACTTGAAAATACTGCTCGCATTCGTGAAGTGCGCAAAGCTATCGCGCGCATGAAAACTGTGATTCGTGAAAGAGAAATTGCTGCTAATAAATAATCACTGAGGGGAGGTCGTGAGCATGAGCGAACGTAACCAACGCAAAGTTTACCAAGGCCGTGTTGTTTCTGACAAAATGGATAAAACCATTACTGTTGTTGTTGAGACATACAAAAAACATACACTTTACGGTAAACGCGTAAAATACTCAAAAAAATTCAAAGCACATGATGAAAATAATCAAGCTAAAATCGGTGACATCGTTAAGATCATGGAAACTCGTCCATTGTCTGCAACTAAGCGTTTCCGTCTAGTTGAAGTTGTCGAAGAAGCTGTTATTATCTAATAAAGTTCGGAATTCTTTTTCCGAAGGGAGGTAACAAATAATGATTCAACAAGAGACTCGTTTAAAAGTAGCTGACAACTCTGGCGCACGTGAAGTACTTACTATTAAAGTTCTTGGTGGTTCTGGACGTAAAACAGCTAACATTGGTGATGTAATTGTTTGCACGGTTAAACAAGCAACACCAGGAGGCGTTGTCAAAAAAGGTGAAGTCGTAAAAGCTGTTATCGTTCGCACTAAAAGCGGAGCGCGCAGAAGTGACGGTTCATACATCAGCTTCGATGAGAATGCATGTGTTATCATCCGTGACGACAAGAGCCCACGCGGAACTCGTATCTTCGGACCAGTTGCTCGTGAATTGCGTGAAAACAACTTTATGAAAATTGTTTCTCTAGCTCCAGAAGTTATCTAATTGAAATAAATGCCTTACTCAAGGAGGTGCGATCAGGATGCATGTAAAAAAAGGCGATAAAGTTATGGTTATCTCTGGTAAAGATAAAGGCAAACAAGGAACAATCCTTGCTGCTTTCCCTAAAAAGGACCGCGTTTTAGTTGAAGGTGTTAACATGGTAAAGAAACACTCTAAACCAACTCAAGCTAACCCTCAAGGCGGTATTTCTAATCAAGAGGCGCCAATTCATGTATCAAACGTTATGCCGCTCGATCCTAAAACAGGTGAAGTGACTCGCGTAGGATACAAAGTGGAAGATGGCAAAAAAGTTCGTGTAGCAAAAAAATCTGGGCAAGTTCTAGATAAATAGTATTAAAAGGAAGGGAGGTCTATCTCATGAACCGCCTTAAAGAAAAGTACAATAAAGAAATTGCACCTGCTTTAATGACTAAGTTCAACTATGATTCAGTCATGCAAGTGCCTAAAATCGAAAAAATCGTAATCAACATGGGTGTTGGTGACGCTGTTCAAAACGCCAAAGCAATCGACAGTGCTGTTGAGGAATTAACGTTTATCGCAGGTCAAAAACCTGTCGTTACTCGTGCGAAGAAATCAATTGCTGGATTCCGTCTTCGTGAGGGAATGCCTATCGGTGCGAAAGTAACTCTTCGCGGAGAGCGCATGTATGATTTCCTTGATAAACTTATTTCTGTATCTTTACCGCGTGTACGTGACTTCCGCGGGGTTTCTAAAAAATCTTTCGACGGTCGCGGTAACTACACACTTGGTATCAAAGAACAGTTAATCTTCCCTGAAATTGACTACGATAAAGTAACAAAGGTTCGCGGAATGGACATCGTTATCGTAACAACTGCTAATACTGACGAAGAAGCTCGTGAGCTATTAACTCAAGTAGGTATGCCGTTCCAGAAATAATCAATGAAAGGGAGGCGAAATCGTGGCTAAAAAGTCTATGATTGCGAAACAACAACGTACACCAAAGTTTAAAGTACAAGAGTACACACGCTGTGAACGCTGCGGACGTCCGCATTCAGTCATTCGTAAATTTAAACTTTGCCGTATTTGTTTCCGTGAGCTTGCATATAAAGGACAAATTCCTGGCGTGAAAAAAGCCAGCTGGTAATCCCCAAGAAAGGGAAGGAGGTAATTATATAATGGTTATGACAGATCCAATTGCAGATATGCTAACTCGTATTCGCAATGCAAACATGGTACGTCATGAGAAGCTTGAAATTCCTGCTTCTAAATTGAAAAGAGAAATTGCTGAAATTTTAAAGCGTGAAGGTTTCATTCGTGACGTTGAGTTCGTAGAAGACAGCAAACAAGGTATCATCCGCGTTTTCTTGAAATACGGACAAAACAACGAGCGCGTTATCACTGGTCTTAAAAGAATCAGCAAGCCTGGTTTGCGTGTTTATGCTAAATCTAATGAAGTACCTCGCGTACTTAACGGTCTTGGAATCGCGATTATTTCTACATCACAAGGTGTTTTAACGGACAAAGAAGCCCGTGCAAAACAAGCTGGTGGAGAAGTTCTAGCATACGTTTGGTAAGAAGTTTAACATGAATGGAGGTGTTTGGTATGTCTCGTGTAGGTAAGAAGCTACTTGAGATTCCTTCTGATGTTACAGTAACGTTAAATGATAACAACACTGTAGCTGTGAAAGGACCAAAAGGAGAATTAACTCGTACGTTTCACCCTGATATGGAGATTAAAGTAGAGGACAATGTGCTTACAGTCACTCGTCCTTCTGATCAAAAAGAGCACCGTGCCCTGCATGGTACGACTCGCAGTCTGCTTGGCAACATGGTTGAAGGTGTATCTAAAGGATTTGAAAGAGGTTTGGAATTAGTCGGTGTCGGTTACCGTGCTTCTAAATCCGGAAATAAACTTGTTTTAAACGTTGGATACTCTCATCCTGTTGAGATCGTTCCTGAAGAAGGCATCGAAATCGAAGTTCCTTCTCAAACAAAAGTAGTTGTAAAAGGTACAGACAAAGAACGCGTAGGAGCTATTGCTGCTAACATCCGCGCTGTACGTTCTCCAGAGCCTTACAAAGGTAAAGGAATCCGCTACGAAGGTGAAGTTGTTCGCCGTAAAGAAGGTAAATCTGCTAAGTAAGATCGCTTAAAGTGAAGAAAGGAGTGACCTAGATGATTACGAAAACTAGCAAAAATGCTGCTCGTCTTAAAAGACACGCTCGTGTTCGCGCTAAACTTTCCGGTACTGCTGAAAGACCGCGCCTGAACGTTTTCCGTTCTAACAAGCACATTTACGCTCAAATCATCGATGATGTAAATGGTGTAACACTTGCTAGTGCATCTACTCTCGATAAAGACTTGAACGTTGAAAGCACTGGAGATACTTCTGCTGCTACTAAAGTTGGAGAATTAGTTGCAAAACGCGCTGCTGAAAAAGGCATTTCTGACGTAGTATTTGACCGTGGCGGATACTTATACCATGGACGTGTAAAAGCTTTGGCTGATGCCGCTCGTGAAGCTGGACTTAAATTTTAATAAAAGAAGGAGGGACACATGATTATGCGTCGTATTGACCCAAGCAAATTAGAGTTAGAAGAACGCTTAGTTACGGTTAACCGCGTAGCGAAAGTTGTTAAAGGTGGTCGTCGTTTCCGCTTCGCAGCTCTAGTCGTTGTCGGTGACAAAAACGGACACGTAGGATTCGGTACTGGTAAAGCACAAGAAGTACCAGAAGCGATCCGCAAAGCTGTTGAAGATGCGAAAAAGAATTTGATTGAAGTACCAATGGTTGGAACTACAATTCCACACGAAATCATCGGACGTTTCGGTGCAGGTAACATCTTGTTAAAACCTGCTTCTGAAGGTACTGGAGTTATCGCTGGAGGCCCTGTACGTGCGGTACTTGAGCTAGCTGGTGTAGCTGATATCCTTTCTAAGTCTTTAGGTTCTAACACACCGATCAACATGATTCGTGCAACACTTCAAGGTTTAAGTGAGCTTAAACGTGCTGAAGACGTTGCGAAGCTTCGTGGAAAATCTGTAGAAGAACTGTTAGGATAAGGAGGGAACATTAATGGCTAAATTAGAAATTACCCTCAAACGAAGTGTAATCGGTCGCCCGGAAGACCAACGCGTTACTGTAAGAACACTTGGTTTAAAGAAAACAAACCAAACTGTTGTTCATGAAGACAACGCTGCGATCCGTGGTATGATTAATAAAGTATCTCATTTAGTTTCTGTTAAAGAACAATAAAAATATTTGATCGGATAAGGAGGTGTCCTAATGAAACTTCATGAATTAAAACCTTCAGAAGGTTCACGCAAAACGCGTAATCGCGTAGGTCGTGGTATTGGTTCTGGCAACGGTAAAACAGCTGGTAAAGGTCACAAAGGTCAAAACGCTCGTTCTGGCGGCGGTGTACGCCCTGGATTCGAGGGGGGACAAATGCCTTTATTCCAACGTCTTCCTAAACGCGGTTTCACTAACATCAACCGCAAGGAATACGCTGTAGTCAACCTAGACAAATTGAACGGTTTTGCAGAAGGAACGGAAGTCACTCCTGAACTTCTTCTAGAGACTGGTGTTATTAGCAAACTTAATGCAGGAGTAAAGATTCTTGGCAACGGTAAATTAGAGAAAAAATTAACTGTAAAAGCCAATAAATTCTCTGCTTCTGCGAAAGAAGCTGTTGAAGCTGCTGGCGGTACAGCTGAGGTGATCTAACTTGTTTAAAACAATCTCCAACTTTATGCGTGTGAGTGATATCAGGAATAAAATCATATTCACTTTACTCATGCTTATCGTCTTTCGCATAGGTGCGTTTATTCCTGTGCCTTACGTTAACGCTGAAGCGTTACAGGCACAGTCTCAAATGGGTGTTTTTGATCTCCTTAATACATTTGGCGGCGGTGCGCTTTACCAATTTTCCATTTTCGCAATGGGAATTACTCCTTATATCACGGCTTCGATCATCATTCAGCTGCTTCAGATGGATGTGGTACCGAAGTTTACCGAGTGGTCTAAGCAAGGTGAAGTTGGCCGCCGTAAATTAGCTCAGTTCACAAGGTACTTTACGATTGTGCTTGGTTTCATCCAAGCGTTAGGTATGTCATATGGATTCAACAATCTGGCAAACGGTATGCTGATCGAAAAATCCGGTGTATCGACATATCTTATCATTGCTTTAGTGCTCACTGGCGGAACTGCCTTTTTAATGTGGCTTGGGGAACAAATTACTTCTCATGGAGTAGGCAACGGAATATCGATCATTATCTTCGCGGGGATTGTGTCTAGTATTCCAAAAACAATTGGGCAAATATATGAGACTCAATTTGTCGGCAGCAACGATCAGTTGTTTATTCATATTGTGAAAGTCGCACTTCTTGTGATTGCGATTTTAGCAGTTATTGTTGGAGTTATTTTCATTCAGCAAGCCGTACGGAAAATTGCGATTCAATATGCTAAAGGCACAGGTCGTTCACCTGCTGGCGGAGGTCAGTCTACACACCTTCCATTGAAAGTGAATCCTGCAGGGGTTATTCCGGTAATCTTTGCGGTTGCGTTTTTGATAACGCCGCGGACGATCGCGTCATTCTTTGGAACAAACGATGTGACAAAGTGGATTCAAAACAACTTTGATAATACGCATCCGGTGGGTATGGCGATATATGTTGCGTTGATTATTGCCTTTACGTACTTTTATGCTTTTGTACAGGTAAACCCTGAACAAATGGCTGATAACCTTAAAAAACAGGGTGGCTATATCCCGGGGGTTCGTCCAGGGAAAATGACTCAAGATAGAATTACGAGCATTTTGTATCGACTTACGTTTGTGGGTTCTATATTCTTAGCCGTGATTTCCATTCTTCCTATCTTTTTCATTCAATTCGCTGGATTGCCTCAAAGTGCACAAATTGGCGGAACATCTTTGTTAATTGTTGTCGGGGTAGCCTTGGAGACAATGAAACAACTAGAAAGCCAGTTGGTGAAACGAAACTACCGTGGATTTATGAAAAACTAGAGGAAATGGATTTATCCATTCCCTCTTAATAAAGAGAGGACGGGGGAAATCCGAATGAACTTAGTCTTAATGGGGCTTCCTGGTGCCGGTAAAGGCACACAGGGCGAACGAATTGTTGAGGATTATGGGATTCCTCATATCTCAACAGGAGATATGTTCCGTGCTGCTATGAAAGAAGAAACACCACTCGGACTCGAAGCAAAATCTTATATTGATAAGGGAGAGCTCGTACCTGACGAAGTCACAATCGGAATTGTAAAAGAGAGACTTGGCAAAGATGATTGTGAAAGAGGTTTTCTTCTGGACGGATTTCCGCGAACAGTCGCTCAAGCCGAAGCTCTTGAAGAAATTCTTGAGGAATACGGCAAGCCGATTGATTATGTCATTAACATTGAAGTCGACAAAGATGTTCTGATGGAACGTCTGACTGGACGCAGAATTTGCAGTGTTTGCGGCACAACCTATCATTTAGTCTTTAATCCGCCGAAAACGCCGGGTATTTGTGATAAAGACGGAGGCGAACTCTATCAACGGGCAGATGATAATGAGGAAACAGTCTCTAAACGGCTTGAGGTAAACATGAAGCAAACTCAGCCTTTACTCGATTTCTATTCAGAGAAAGGTTATCTTGCAAACGTGAATGGCCAGCAGGACATTCAAGACGTTTATGCAGATGTGAAGGATCTTCTTGGAGGATTAAAAAAATGATTATCTGTAAAACCCCACGTGAACTTGGTATCATGCGGGAAGCAGGGCGAATCGTGGCTTTAACTCATGAAGAGTTAAAAAAGCACATTAAACCAGGAATCTCGACAAAAGAATTGGATCAAATTGCCGAACGTTTTATTAAGAAGCAGGGTGCAATCCCATCTTTTAAGGGGTATAATGGGTTTCGCGGGAGCATTTGCGTATCAGTTAATGAAGAACTCGTTCACGGCATACCTGGCAGCAGGGTGCTGAAGGACGGTGACATCATCAGTATTGATATCGGTGCTAAATTAAATGGTTATCATGGTGACTCTGCATGGACATATCCGGTAGGAAACATCAGCGATGATGACAAAAAACTTCTGGAAGTGACAGAGGAGTCTTTATATAAAGGCTTGCAGGAAGCAAAACCAGGTGAACGTTTGTCGAA
Organism: Bacillus sp. PS196; assembly: GCF_037963555.1. NCBI lineage: Bacteria > Bacillati > Bacillota > Bacilli > Caryophanales > Bacillaceae > Bacillus > Bacillus sp. PS196. The sequence goes on from NZ_CP150159.1 coordinate 146,416, forward strand.
TATTTCCCACGCAATACAAACGTATGTCGAAAATGAGCAGTTTTCAGTTGTTAGGGAGTATGTCGGACATGGTGTTGGTCAAGACTTGCATGAGGACCCGCAAATTCCTCATTACGGTCCGCCCAACAAAGGACCACGGCTTAAACCTGGCATGGTTCTCGCTATTGAACCTATGGTGAACGCTGGCAGCCGCTACGTGAAAACATTGGCTGATAACTGGACGGTTGTAACGGTAGATGGGAAAAAGTGTGCTCATTTTGAACATACGATTGCGATTACGGAAACGGGTTTTGATATACTGACGAGAGTCTAGATGATGAAAATAATTCCGAAGACAGATGTTTTTCAAGCTTGATAGGGCAGAAAGCTTGGGTGAACATTGGCAAGACCGAATTCATCTTGCTGCTTGTCGTTGGAATTTTAACCATCATCAATGTACTAACAGCAGACGGAGAAAAGCGTACATTTCATTCTCCTAAGAAAAAGAATATCAATCATTTAACCCTTTATGATTGCGTATCTCCGGAAGTTCAGAACAGTATAAACGAAACAGGGCGTGTGACAAACTTCTTTTGAAATTTGTCAGAAAGCAAGTTACTGATTTGAAGAAGGGAGAACACTTGAATGGCGAAAGACGATGTAATTGAAGTGGAAGGTACTATAGTCGAAACACTGCCAAACGCGATGTTCAAAGTTGAACTTGAAAATGGCCACACTGTTTTGGCTCATGTATCTGGTAAAATCCGCATGCACTTCATTCGCATTTTACCTGGAGACAAAGTTACGGTAGAATTATCTCCATATGACTTAACTCGTGGCAGGATTACGTACCGTTACAAATAAAGCACTCCGGAAACTGAAGGAGGTTGGAAACACATGAAAGTGAGACCATCAGTTAAACCAATCTGCGAAAAATGTAAAGTTATTCGCAGAAAAGGAAAAGTAATGGTGATCTGTGAAAATCCAAAGCATAAACAAAAACAAGGATAATTTATAAGGAGGTGCCCAGAGAATGGCTCGTATTGCTGGTGTAGATATCCCACGTGACAAACGTGTTGTTATTTCTTTAACATACATCTTCGGAATTGGCCGCACAACGGCTCAGCAAGTTTTAAAAGAAGCTGGAGTTTCAGAAGATACTCGTGTGCGCGATCTTACTGAAGAAGAACTTGGTAAAATCCGTGATATTATTGACAAACTGAAAGTAGAAGGTGACCTTCGCCGTGAAGTTTCTCTTAATATCAAACGTCTGATCGAAATCGGAAGCTACCGCGGAATCCGTCATCGCAGAGGATTACCTGTTCGCGGACAAAACTCTAAAAACAACGCGCGTACTCGTAAAGGTCCGCGTCGTACTGTAGCTAACAAGAAAAAATAAGTAAGGGAGGTTCTTAAACAATGGCTGCTGCTCGTAAATCTAACACGCGTAAACGTCGCGTGAAAAAGAATATTGAGTCTGGAATTGCTCATATTCGTTCAACTTTCAATAACACGATCGTTACGATCACTGACACTCATGGTAATGCTATTTCTTGGTCTAGTGCCGGAGCTTTAGGATTCAGAGGTTCTCGTAAATCTACTCCTTTTGCTGCGCAAATGGCTGCAGAAACAGCTGCTAAAGGTTCAATCGAACATGGTCTTAAAACTCTAGAGGTTACTGTTAAAGGACCTGGTTCAGGCCGTGAAGCTGCAATCCGTGCACTTCAAGCTGCTGGACTAGAAGTCACTGCTATCAGAGACGTAACTCCTGTTCCTCATAACGGATGCCGTCCACCAAAACGTCGCCGCGTGTAATTTGTTTGTATAGATTTTGTGTCCCTGTCAATAATGGGTTATGATACAGTTATTTATGAAACGAATGCACCGACTCGTTGCCTGAGCACATACGGGACTAAACAATGGGGAATTTCGGATGGAATCTCATATGATTCTATTCGAGGTTTCGACGTTTTGAAGGAGGGTTTTAAGTAATGATCGAGATTGAAAAACCAAAAATCGAAACGGTTGAAATCAGCGACGATGCCAAATTTGGTAAGTTTGTCGTAGAGCCACTTGAGCGTGGATATGGTACAACTCTGGGTAACTCCTTACGTCGTATCCTCTTATCCTCACTCCCTGGTGCCGCTGTAACATCAATCCAGATAGATGGTGTACTGCACGAATTCTCGACAATTGAAGGCGTTGTGGAAGATGTTACAACGATTATCTTACACATTAAAAAGCTTGCATTGAAAATCTACTCTGATGAAGAGAAGACGCTAGAAATTGATGTACAGGGTGAAGGAACTGTAACGGCAGCTGATATTACACACGATAGTGATGTAGAGATCTTAAATCCTGATCTTCATATCGCGACTCTTGGTGAGAATGCGAGTTTCCGAGTTCGCCTTACTGCTCAAAGAGGACGTGGGTATACGCCTGCTGACGCAAACAAGAGAGATGATCAGCCAATCGGCGTGATTCCGATCGATTCTATCTATACGCCAGTTTCTCGTGTATCTTATCAGGTAGAGAACACTCGTGTAGGCCAAGTTGCAAACTATGATAAACTTACACTTGATGTTTGGACTGATGGAAGCACTGGACCGAAAGAAGCAATTGCGCTTGGTTCAAAGATTTTAACTGAACACCTTAATATATTCGTTGGTTTAACTGACGAAGCTCAACATGCTGAAATCATGGTTGAAAAAGAAGAAGATCAAAAAGAGAAAGTTCTTGAAATGACAATTGAAGAATTGGATCTTTCTGTTCGTTCTTACAACTGCTTAAAGCGTGCGGGTATTAACACGGTTCAAGAGCTTGCGAACAAGACGGAAGAAGATATGATGAAAGTTCGAAATCTAGGACGCAAATCACTTGAAGAAGTGAAAGCGAAACTAGAAGAACTTGGACTCGGACTTCGCAAAGACGATTGACTAGTTTCCCTTGTGAACTAGGATTTTCGTGTGTTTATTATTCAGAAACAGCATTCCAATAAAGGAGGGGACATCACATGTCATACAGAAAACTAGGACGTACGAGTGCACAGCGTAAAGCTATGCTTCGTGATCTTACAACTGATTTGATCATCAACGAAAGAATCGAAACAACTGAAACACGTGCGAAAGAACTTCGCTCTGTAGTTGAAAAAATGATCACGCTTGGCAAACGCGGTGATCTTCACGCTCGCCGTCAAGCTGCTGCATACATCCGCAACGAGGTTGCAAACGAAGAAAATAACCAAGATGCACTTCAAAAATTATTCTCTGACATTGCAACTCGTTACGAGGAGCGCCAAGGCGGATACACACGTATTATGAAGCTTGGTCCTCGCCGTGGTGACGGAGCACCAATGGCAATTATCGAATTGGTTTAATCACATATTTTTGTGTATCTAAAGAAGGGCGGGACAGTTTCTAACTGGATCTATGCCCTTTTTTTAGATACTGCAACTTTTAATAGAGAGAAAAGCAGAGCATTAGCTGAGAGGAGGCCGGTTTTCCATGAATCAAAATCAGTTGATATCGGTAGAGGATATCGTATTTCGATATCAGAAGGACGCAGAAAGACGAGCACTAGACGGCGTCTCCCTGCAGGTGTATGAGGGTGAATGGCTTGCAATCGTAGGTCATAACGGTTCAGGGAAATCAACACTGGCCCGGGCATTGAATGGTTTAATTCTTCCTGAATCAGGCGACATTGAGGTTGCCGGGATTCAATTGACAGAGGAATCTGTTTGGGAAGTTCGTAAGAAGATAGGTATGGTCTTTCAAAATCCGGATAACCAATTTGTCGGAACGACTGTTCGCGATGATGTGGCTTTTGGTTTAGAAAACAATGGTGTACCGCGGGAAGAAATGATTGAGAGAGTAGACTGGGCAGTAAAACAGGTGAATATGCAAGATTTTCTCGATCAAGAGCCGCACCATCTCTCCGGAGGCCAAAAGCAGAGAGTTGCGATTGCGGGGGTTATTGCCGCACGTCCTGATATTATTATCTTAGATGAAGCAACATCCATGCTTGATCCGATCGGGCGAGAAGAAGTGCTTGAAACGGTAAGACATTTAAAAGAGCAGGGCATGGCGACTGTCATATCCATTACACATGACCTGAATGAGGCAGCAAAAGCAGACAGGATCATTGTCATGAATGGCGGTAAAAAATATGCTGAAGGGCCGCCTGAAGAGATTTTTAAATTGAATAAAGAACTTGTTCGAATTGGGCTTGATTTACCCTTCTCATTCCAGCTTAGCCAGCTTTTAAGAGAAAATGGACTGGCTTTGGAAGAAAACCATTTGACTCAGGAAGGGCTGGTGAAAGAGCTGTGGACATTACAATCAAAGATGTAGAGCATCGTTATCAGATGAAGACGCCGTTTGAGCGCCTAGCACTGTATGATATCAATGCATCGATTAAAGAAGGAAGCTACGTAGCCGTTATCGGGCATACAGGCTCTGGTAAGTCCACTCTTCTTCAGCACCTAAATGGTCTCCTGAAGCCGACGAAGGGACAGATATCACTAGGCAGCACTGTCATTCAGGCAGGGAAAAAGAATAAAGAACTGAAAAAACTTCGTAAAAAAGTCGGAATCGTTTTCCAATTTCCTGAGCATCAATTATTCGAAGAAACAGTTCTTAAAGATATTTCATTCGGACCGATGAACTTTGGTGTTAAAAAAGAAGATGCTGAACAAAAAGCGAGAGAGATGCTGCAGCTTGTAGGTTTATCAGAAGAGCTTTTGGACAGGTCACCCTTTGAATTAAGCGGGGGACAAATGCGCAGAGTTGCAATTGCCGGCGTACTTGCAATGGACCCTGAAGTGCTTGTTCTGGATGAACCGACTGCAGGATTGGACCCAAGAGGGCGAAAAGAGATTATGGACATGTTTTATGAGCTTCATCAACGTGGGAACCTGACGACGATCCTTGTGACACACAGCATGGAGGATGCAGCTGCATACGCTGATGAAATGATTGTTATGCATAAAGGAACGATACAAGCATCAGGCAGTCCTCGTGATCTGTTTTTAAAGGGTGAAGAGATGGCCGGCTGGGGGCTGGATCTTCCTGAAACAATAAAATTCCAAAGACACCTTGAAGCTGTACTGGGTGTGAGATTTAATGAGCCTATGCTCACAATCGAAGATGCCGCTGCTGAAATCCGTGCTCTTTTTCAGGGGGAGAAGACTTTATGATGGACAGCATGATTATCGGCAAGTATGTACCGGGGACTTCACTTGTGCACCGGCTTGACCCCAGAACAAAACTGATCACGATCTTTTTATTTGTCTGCATCGTATTCTTAGCCAATAATGTTCAGACATATGCGTTGCTTGGTTTATTTACAATTGGCGTCGTTTCTTTAACAAGAGTTCCTTTCTCTTTTTTAATGAAAGGGCTGAAGCCAATAATCTGGATTGTCCTTTTTACGTTCCTTCTTCACATCCTTATGACACATGAAGGACCGATTATCTTTCAAATAGGTTTTTTCAAAGTCTATGAGGGCGGTCTGGTTCAGGGGATATTCATTTCTCTTAGATTCGTCTATTTGATTTTAATCACAACCTTATTAACGCTTACGACTACACCGATTGAGATTACCGATGGAATGGAGCAGCTGCTGAACCCATTGAAAAAATTAAAGCTTCCTGTTCATGAGCTGGCTCTTATGATGTCAATTTCTTTACGGTTTATTCCGACACTGATGGAGGAGACAGATAAGATCATGAAGGCTCAGATGGCGCGAGGCGTTGATTTTACAAGCGGGCCTGTCAAAGAAAGAGTGAAGGCTATTGTCCCGCTTCTTGTCCCGCTCTTCGTCAGCGCATTTAAACGTGCCGAAGAGCTTGCGGTGGCAATGGAAGCAAGAGGCTATCAAGGCGGAGAAGGACGTACGAAATATAGAAAGCTTGTATGGACAGGAAAAGACACTTCTGTCATTGTCAGCTTAATTGTATTAGCTGCTTTGTTATTTTTCTTAAGGGCTTAGAGGTGCTGTATGAGACTGAAATGCACGATTTCTTATGACGGACATTTGTTTAACGGTTATCAGGTTCAGCCGGGCAAAAGAACGGTTCAGGATGAACTGGAGAAGGCTTTGGCTGTCCTGCATAAGTCAAAAGACAGAATTCCGGTCGTTTCGTCTGGAAGAACAGACAGCGGGGTTCACGCAGCCGGACAGGTGATTCATTTTGACACTCCGCTGTCTATCCCGGCTGAGAGATGGCCATATGCCTTAAATGCACTGCTTCCGGACGATATCGCAGTCAAACAGGCAGAAATTGCGGATGATGGGTTCCATGCACGATTTAGCGCAGTCAAAAAAGAATATCGCTACTTTGTATACACGGAGAAACACCCGGACGTATTTAAACGGCATTACGCTTACCATTTTTCATATCGCCTTAATGTGCAGGACATGAGAGAAGCGGCAAAGCATCTTATAGGGACACATGATTTTACGAGCTTTTGCGCGGCTAAAACAGAAGTGCAGGACAAGGTAAGAACGATATACGAACTTGATTGGACTGAGACGGCTGACGGCCTGCAAATGCGGATCACAGGCAGCGGTTTCTTATATAATATGGTCAGAATTATTGCGGGTACTTTGCTTGATGCAGGTATTGGAAAAATTTCTCCCGATGAGGTGAAATCCATGCTGGAAGCGAAGGATCGCGAAGCGGCAGGGCGCACAGCGCCGGGGCACGGGCTATATTTATGGAACGTTTACTATGACAACTAAACCAGGTGTATAATATTTTCTTGACAGAGTCTGCATAAAGTTATAAGATATCATATGGTATGTATTTCAACCCCACGATAAGCCCCGGAACTTATTGTGTTGTGAAATAGAACGTAATCGAAGTTTATTGAAAATGACAGATCATTTAGGAGGGAAATTCAATGCGTACAACACCTATGGCTAACGCAAGTACTATTGAACGCAAGTGGTTAGTTGTTGATGCTGCTGGCAAGACTTTAGGTCGTCTTTCTTCAGAAGTTGCAGCTATCCTTCGCGGAAAACACAAACCAACTTACACACCACACGTTGATACTGGAGATCATGTGATCATCATCAACGCTGAAAAAATCGAGTTAACTGGTAAAAAGTTAACTGACAAAATCTACTACCGTCACACTCAACATCCAGGCGGATTAAAATCAAGAACTGCTCTTGAAATGCGTACAAACTACCCTGAGAAAATGCTTGAGCTTGCTATCAAAGGCATGCTTCCAAAAGGTTCTCTAGGTCGTCAAATGTTCAAAAAATTGAACGTATACCGTGGTTCTGAGCATCCACACGAAGCACAAAAACCTGAAGTTTACGAACTTCGCGGTTAATTAAAAAGGAGGTTACCAATTTGGCACAGGTTCAATATTACGGTACTGGCCGTCGTAAAAGCTCTGTAGCGCGTGTGCGTTTAGTTCCAGGAGAAGGCCGTATCGTCGTTAATAATCGTGAAATCAGCGAACATATCCCATCTGCAGCTTTAATCGAAGATATCAAACAACCATTAACTTTGACTGAAACAGCTGGCACTTATGATGTTTTAGTAAACGTACATGGAGGCGGCTTATCTGGTCAAGCTGGAGCAATCCGTCACGGTATCGCTCGTGCTTTGCTTGAAGCAGATCCAGAATACCGTACAACTCTTAAACGTGCAGGTCTTCTGACTCGTGACGCTCGTATGAAAGAACGTAAAAAATACGGTCTTAAAGGCGCTCGTCGTGCACCTCAGTTCTCAAAACGTTAATTTTACGTTTTCAAAAAGCTCTCGACCTTGGGTTGGGAGCTTTTTTCTTTCAATAAAACGTGGCAGCCTCGCATAAAAATAACAACTGAATGGACGCTTGGCGGGGTTAAGCAAATTGTTTGTTTATAAACGGTCTCTTTGTAATAATCATGATAGCTTTCATTCTTATTCAATTGGAACTTCGGTCAATGTTTATTATCGTTATGTGATCAGCCCAGCTTCATCTACCCACTGTATCTCATCCGTTAAAGTTCACTGCTGATTCTTAACCCGGAGAAACAATAGCTCTCATTGCTAATGGCTTTATGTAACGAAGTAAAAGTAAATCTGATGATATAAATCACATATCTCCTTTGTGATTTTTTTGCGTTTTTATGAACTTTTTTCTAAATATGCAAAGGGAAAGCGATATCAATCTAGAAATATTTGTTATACTCTATACATTAAAGTAAGGAGAAGATTCATGAATGCGTTAGTAGCTCATAATAGCAAAGCCTGGGATAAAAAAGTAGAAACAGGCAATGAATGGACTGTTGCTGTTGAACAGCAGGTTATCGAACAAGCAAAAAAAGGCAATTGGGATATAAGGGTAACACCAATGAAAGATGTACCGAAGGATTGGTTTCCGCCTATCAAAGGTCTGAAAGTACTCTGTTTAGCATCAGGCGGCGGCCAGCAGGGTCCAGTTTTGGCAGCCGCAGGCGCGGATGTCACCGTATTAGATAACTCAGAAAAACAGCTGAATCAGGATAAAATGATTGCTGAGCGAGATGGTCTCACGATACACACTGTCAAAGGAAGCATGGACGATTTAAGTGTATTTAATGATGAATCATTTGATGTCATTGTACATCCTGTTGCCAATGTTTTTGTTGAGAATGTCCTCCCGGTATGGAAGGAAGCGCACCGTGTGTTGAAAAGGAACGGCATTCTAATCTCGGGTTTTGTCAATCCTGTTGTATTTCTGTTTGATACAGAATTAGAACAGCAAGGTGTTTTAAAAGTAAAACACTCCATTCCATACGCTGACCCAGAAGATCTTCCGAAACATAAAGTGAAAAAACTGATCGAAAATAATGAGGCTCTGGAATTCGGCCATTCCTTAGAAGACCAAATCAAAGGCCAGATTGATGCTGGTTTTATCGTTACTGGTTTTTATGAAGATAAAGGCGGGTTTGTATTAGACCAATATATCCATACATATTCTGCAACAAGAAGCGTGAAAGTATGAAAAGCAGCGACCTGTTAGAGGGGCTGCTTTTTTCATAACCAATTACAGAACGTTTGTTCCGCACCCTGCGGAAAGCTGATTTTTTATCGATTTTACACCTTCATTTGGGCGAATTTCCAACCGAATTCGGGCATTGTTTCATCATCCAAACCTCAAAATAATCGGTAAAAGGAGAGTGAATTTATATGGCAGAAGTACTGTCTTTTATGGATGTGAAACGCCAAAAGGATTTTGAATTAGAAAAGAACTTGCTCAAAGAACTCTCTCTGAGACAAATTATCCAGTCTGTTAAGGATTGTTTGGAACCATTGTTTCCATTTTTACATGATGAGCGAGATATTATTACCGAAGGCTGTATTGATTTTGCTATAGAAGCCTATTTGTTAGGCGGGCGTTTTGGGATATTCGGCTATTACGGAGAATCCATGCAGAGTATCAGTGCACGCTCTGCAAGAGAAGAAGAAGAGCTTCGTATGGAGTTTTTTGATTATCTCTATAATTGGATACACGAGCAATACGCAACATTTGATAAAAACACGGTTTATGAAGCGGCACGCAAGTTCATTAAAGATTGGTGGACAGCGGGGTTTGTTCAAAGAGAAAAACAGTGTAAGCTTCGCATGCGGTAATCATATTTCCCGGCCCTGTCCCATAGTTATGTAATAACGGACAAGCGGGAGGGGAAGGGATGAGGAAAAAGCTTAAATGGCTCAGTTTTTTGCTAGGCTTCATCGTATTACTATTTCTGTTCAAATATCAGTTCAGCAATAACGACTCTTGGAAGCCGTGGAGCCTGCCCTTGAGCGGTAAAATCATTTATCTAGATCCAGGTCATGGCGGGCCTGACGGCGGAGCAGTCGGCGGAAAGCTGTTAGAGAAGGATGTTACCCTGGAAGTGGCCTTTAGAGTCAGGGATTATCTTCAAGAACAAGGAGCGCTTGTTATCATGACCAGAGAAAGTGATACTGATCTCGCTCCAGAAGGAACAAAAGGCTATAGTCGACGAAAAGCTGAGGATCTAAGACAACGAGTCAAATTAATAAACCATTCAGAGGCGGAGCTCTATATCAGCATTCATCTTAATGCGATTCCGTCACAAAAATGGAGCGGAGCCCAAAGCTTTTATTACGGGAAATATGCGGAAAATGAGAAAGTCGCAAAATACATCCAGGATGAGCTGAGAAGAAATCTGGAAAACACAACCCGGAAAGCAAAGCGGATTCATGGTATCTACTTAATGCAAAACGTCACCAAACCGGGGGCGCTTATAGAAGTCGGATTTTTATCCAATCCAAACGAAGCAACGCTGCTCGGTAAACCGAAATATCAAGACAAGGTGGCATCTTCCATATATAAAGGCATTTTGCGATATTTCACAGAAAAAGGAGACCCTCCGGAGTAATGGAGGGTTTTCTTGTGGTTCTAAGCATAAGACACCCGCCATTTATGTATGATATAATAATAATTGTAAACGAATACACAAAAGGGTGAGGTTCGATGATAAGAGAAGATGAAGTAAGAAAACTAGTCGGAGAAATGCGCGAACCTTTTCTTCAAAGACCTCTGGGAGAATTGGATGCCGTTAAGGAAATTAAAATAAAGCCTGAAAAACGGCATATCAGTGTAAAAGTCGCTCTTGCAAAAACAGGAACTGCAGAACAAATGCAGATTCAGCAAGAGATCGTAAACGTATTAAAAGGGGCAGGAGCTGAGACAGTCGGCCTTCGATTTGAAGAGCTGCCTGAAGAAACGGTTGCTAAATTCCGGGCGCCGTCAGCTGAGAAAAAAACATTATTAAATATGGATAACCCGCCAGTCTTTCTTGCTGTAGCAAGTGGAAAAGGCGGCGTAGGCAAGTCAACTGTGTCAGTAAACCTAGCTATTTCTCTGGCTCGTCTAGGGAAAAAGGTTGGTTTAATTGATGCGGATATTTATGGGTTCAGTGTGCCGGACATGATGGGTATCACTGTGCGTCCAACAATTGAAGGAGAGAAACTTCTTCCTGTTGAACGCTTTGGAGTAAAGGTCATGTCAATGGGCTTTTTCGTAGAAGAAAATGCCCCGGTCGTATGGAGAGGGCCGATGCTCGGCAAAATGCTGAATAATTTTTTCCATGAAGTAGAGTGGGGAGAAGTAGACTATATCGTTCTTGATCTTCCGCCTGGTACAGGGGACGTTGCTCTCGATGTACATACAATGCTTCCGAGCTGCAAAGAAATTATCGTATCTACGCCACATCCGACAGCTGCTTTTGTCGCGGCCAGAGCGGGCTCTATGGCGATTAAAACCGATCATGAGGTCGTGGGTGTCATAGAGAACATGGCTTATTATGAAAGTGCAAAGACAGGGGAAAGAGAATATGTGTTTGGAAAAGGCGGAGGAGATAAACTGGCTGAGGAACTAAACGTGCCTTTGCTCGGCAGAATCCCATTGAAACAGCCCGATTGGGATAAGGACCAATTTGCTCCGTCTGTTTATGACGAAAATCATCCAATCGGAGAAATATATCAGGACATCGCAAAAAAAATAGATGCAAAAATGTCAGTGCAGGTATAAAAGGTGAACCGGGATTCCAGATCCCGGCTTTCCCTTTATTCACTTTCTTTTGCTGTGTCTTTTGCTGCTTTTTTCAGCTCATCTTCGAACTGCTTTTTGTAAAGCGGACTAGAAAGTGTTTCGTTAATAACCTCTTCTAAATAACTGCGGAATTCTTGGCTTTTTGCCAGCTGGCTGTACTTTTTATCCATGCCGGGATCCTGCATAACGCTCATCAGCATCTTCTGGTAATCTGGATCCTTCATCAGCTTTTTAATCACTTTTTCATGCTCTGTCTGAAGAGTTTTGGCAAAGCCCTCAGCAAAATCAGTGTCTTCAAAGATGTTTTTCCAAAATTCTTCACCTTTTTTAGATGTGAGTGTTTTTTCTATTGTTCCTTTAATTGCATCTTGGTCAATCACCAGCGCTTCATTCATGGCATCATCATTTAATAATTCCTTAATAGCTTTCTTTCCATCATCAGTTTTTAATATATCAACAACCATTTTTTTGGTCTGATCATAGTCCATATCCGCTGCTTGGTCTTTTGGAGCGCAAGCTGTTACAGATAATAACAAAAAACAGCTCATCAATAGCGTTTTGGCTTTTGACATGCTTAAGCTCCTTTCACATACTTGTCTTACCTTTAATATGATTCATCTGTTTGGAATTATACATAACAAAATATCGCTGTTCGCGATTTTTGAGGGGATGAATAAAGAAATGAAAAGCCGTGGTTTAGTTCGTTTTTTCTTTTCTATTTTAGCTGTCGGGGCGCTTATCACGAGTATTGTGGGTTTTGCTTTAAAGTGGGGAGAATATAGAGGGCTGTTTCTAACATTTGAAGCGGGACAGATTTTCTCTGTTTTATTTTGGTTTATCGGTGTAGGCATGATTTTCAGTGTGATCAGCCAAATGGGTTTTTTCGTGTTTTTAACAGTTCATCGGTTTGCGCTTGAGATATTAAGGTCCTCCTCTTTGTGGAATTTGCTGCAGTTGTTTTTCATCCTGTTTGTTGCTTTTGATTTAATGTACGTGCGTTTTTTATTTTTTGGAGAGAGCGGAGAATCGCTGGCTGGCTATGCGTGGTTACCGGTGTTTTTATTGATCTTTGGAGTGATTACAGCTTATATAAAGCAAAAGCAGTCCTCTAAGAAAACATTTGTGTCATCGTTATTTTTGATGGTTGTGATTACCGCATTAGAATGGTTCCCTGCATTAAGAGTAAATGATGAGGACTGGCTTTATTTAATGCTTTTTCCGTTAATGGCATGTAATGCCTTCCAATTGCTGATGCTGCCGAAGTTTGCAGCAAAGTAATTACTTTACCTCTGCGGATTTGGCATCAGAATTTGCGATGAGATCACCCACGGTTACATTTTTTAATCCTTTTTCTTTCAGCTGATGGATGATATCAGGCAATGCTTCTTCTGTTTGTTTTGCAGAATCGGAGGCATGTAAAAGAATAATGTCTCCACCGGAAACTTGCTTGGTCACATTGTCGATGATTTTTTCAACTCCGGGATTTGTCCAGTCTTGAGAGTTCACACTGTAATGAACGACTGTATAATTGTATTGCTTTGCGACCTTTAGAACATTCTTATTGAATTGGCCGGTAGGGGGTCTTAATAGCTGTATGTCTTTGACCCCTAACTTTTCAAAGGCTGTTTGCGCACGGTTCATGTCCTTTTTTATTTCGCTGCTCTCTAAATTGGCATAGTTTTTATAAGCGTAGCCCATGCTCCCGATTTGATGGCCGTCCTTTACGATACGGGCCACTGTGTCGGGATGGCGTTCTGCCCAAGAAGCGGACAGGAAAAACGTTGCGTTTTTAATCCCGTTTGCTTTCAGAGTATTAAGTATCGGTTCTGCTCTCTCATCACCCCAGCTGATATCGAAAGTAAGTGAAATATCTTTAGAGTCTGTTTCTCCTTTATAAATGGCTTTAGGTCCGGTGTCAGTTGAAAACACGGGAAGCGGGACAGCTCTTTGGATATAAAAAAAGCTGGCAGCTGCAAATGCGGCGATAAGTATAATAATTAATTGTTTTACCCGTTTAATGTGCCACACATAGAAGTGATTCACTGATGATGCCTCCTTATCTTGTCCATCATTCTTGTTTTACATCTTATGAGCATGGACAATTGAATATAACCGATAAAATGTCTCTTCACATACAGCCTAAATTGGGTGTTGACCTTTTGATAATATCCGTGATATATTATTATTCGTCGCTGATAAACAGCTGACATCAACTAAAAGCTTCATTAAATACTTTGAAAAAAGTTGTTGACTTAAAAGAAGCTAAATGTTATAGTAATAAAGCTGCTTCGTTAAGCGGCAGTAATGATCTTTGAAAACTAAACAAGACAAAACGTACCTGTTAATTCATTTTTATAAATCGCACAGCGATGTGCGTAGTCAGTCAAACTAGGGCCTGTATGACGCAGGTCACACAGGTGTCGCCGCAGGATGCGGTGAACTTAACCTGTGATCCATTTATCGGAGAGTTTGATCCTGGCTCAGGACGAACGCTGGCGGCGTGCCTAATACATGCAAGTCGAGCGGACAGATGGGAGCTTGCTCCCTGATGTTAGCGGCGGACGGGTGAGTAACACGTGGGTAACCTGCCTGTAAGACTGGGATAACTCCGGGAAACCGGGGCTAATACCGGATGGTTGTTTGAACCGCATGGTTCAAACATAAAAGGTGGCTTCGGCTACCACTTACAGATGGACCCGCGGCGCATTAGCTAGTTGGTGAGGTAACGGCTCACCAAGGCGACGATGCGTAGCCGACCTGAGAGGGTGATCGGCCACACTGGGACTGAGACACGGCCCAGACTCCTACGGGAGGCAGCAGTAGGGAATCTTCCGCAATGGACGAAAGTCTGACGGAGCAACGCCGCGTGAGTGATGAAGGTTTTCGGATCGTAAAGCTCTGTTGTTAGGGAAGAACAAGTACCGTTCGAATAGGGCGGTACCTTGACGGTACCTAACCAGAAAGCCACGGCTAACTACGTGCCAGCAGCCGCGGTAATACGTAGGTGGCAAGCGTTGTCCGGAATTATTGGGCGTAAAGGGCTCGCAGGCGGTTTCTTAAGTCTGATGTGAAAGCCCCCGGCTCAACCGGGGAGGGTCATTGGAAACTGGGGAACTTGAGTGCAGAAGAGGAGAGTGGAATTCCACGTGTAGCGGTGAAATGCGTAGAGATGTGGAGGAACACCAGTGGCGAAGGCGACTCTCTGGTCTGTAACTGACGCTGAGGAGCGAAAGCGTGGGGAGCGAACAGGATTAGATACCCTGGTAGTCCACGCCGTAAACGATGAGTGCTAAGTGTTAGGGGGTTTCCGCCCCTTAGTGCTGCAGCTAACGCATTAAGCACTCCGCCTGGGGAGTACGGTCGCAAGACTGAAACTCAAAGGAATTGACGGGGGCCCGCACAAGCGGTGGAGCATGTGGTTTAATTCGAAGCAACGCGAAGAACCTTACCAGGTCTTGACATCCTCTGACAATCCTAGAGATAGGACGTCCCCTTCGGGGGCAGAGTGACAGGTGGTGCATGGTTGTCGTCAGCTCGTGTCGTGAGATGTTGGGTTAAGTCCCGCAACGAGCGCAACCCTTGATCTTAGTTGCCAGCATTCAGTTGGGCACTCTAAGGTGACTGCCGGTGACAAACCGGAGGAAGGTGGGGATGACGTCAAATCATCATGCCCCTTATGACCTGGGCTACACACGTGCTACAATGGACAGAACAAAGGGCAGCGAAACCGCGAGGTTAAGCCAATCCCACAAATCTGTTCTCAGTTCGGATCGCAGTCTGCAACTCGACTGCGTGAAGCTGGAATCGCTAGTAATCGCGGATCAGCATGCCGCGGTGAATACGTTCCCGGGCCTTGTACACACCGCCCGTCACACCACGAGAGTTTGTAACACCCGAAGTCGGTGAGGTAACCTTTTAGGAGCCAGCCGCCGAAGGTGGGACAGATGATTGGGGTGAAGTCGTAACAAGGTAGCCGTATCGGAAGGTGCGGCTGGATCACCTCCTTTCTAAGGATATTATACGGAATATAAGACCTTAGGTCTTATAAACAGAACGTTCCCTGTCTTGTTTAGTTTTGAAGGATCATTCCTTCGAAACGTGTTCTTTGAAAACTAGATAACAGTAGACATCACATTCAATTAGTAATACAAGATATCACATAGTGATTCTTTTTAACGGTTAAGTTAGAAAGGGCGCACGGTGGATGCCTTGGCACTAGGAGCCGATGAAGGACGGGACGAACACCGATATGCTTCGGGGAGCTGTAAGCAAGCTTTGATCCGGAGATTTCCGAATGGGGAAACCCACCACTCGTAATGGAGTGGTATCCATATCTGAATTCATAGGATATGAGAAGGCAGACCCGGGGAACTGAAACATCTAAGTACCCGGAGGAAGAGAAAGCAAATGCGATTCCCTGAGTAGCGGCGAGCGAAACGGGATTAGCCCAAACCAAGAGGCTTGCCTCTTGGGGTTGTAGGACACTCTGTACGGAGTTACAAAAGAACGAGGTAGATGAAGAGGTCTGGAAAGGCCCGCCATAGG
>NZ_CP150159.1:165000-180000 GCF_037963555.1 Bacillus sp. PS196
AGGTGGAAGTGTGGCGACACATGGAGCTGACAGATACTAATCGATCGAGGACTTAACCATATTTTTGAATGATGTCACACCTGTTATCTAGTTTTGAGAGAACACTCTCAATTTGTTTGGTGGCGATAGCGAAGAGGTCACACCCGTTCCCATACCGAACACGGAAGTTAAGCTCTTCAGCGCCGATGGTAGTCGGGGGTTTCCCCCTGTGAGAGTAGGACGCCGCCAAGCAGATTTATTAATTCTACCATGTTTGTTTATGAAGCTTTATATTATTCCGCAGTAGCTCAGTGGTAGAGCTATCGGCTGTTAACCGATCGGTCGTAGGTTCGAATCCTACCTGCGGAGCCATTGCTTCCATAGCTCAGCAGGTAGAGCACTTCCATGGTAAGGAAGAGGTCAGCGGTTCGAGCCCGCTTGGAAGCTTATCTAAAATACGTTGATCTTATGCAGTTTCTGCGAAATATGGAACTGTTATTTTTTTGTCTAAAATAGTTGGGTGTCATACGGGTGGCAAATTAGAGAATTTCTCTAAAATGTCCCCGTTTTTAATATATGATTGATTGCATCAGCGACTAAAATATCTGATTCACGATTAGCGTGAGTGTAAATATTCAACGTGGTTTGGACGTTAGCATGGCCAAGCCTCTGAGAAATAGCTTTAATGTTTAATCCAGGTACTTTCCCAATTTGATTTATTAACATTGTTGCGTGAGAGTGTCTCATATCATGAAGACGTCCTGGCTTGATATTGTGCCTCTTAGTGAATCTCTGCCACCAAGTATTAGGTGAGGTAGGATACTAGGGTTGCCCCATATCCCCACCAAATAACAAAAGCTTATCTATTCCTCTCCACAGTTCACCCAACAGTAATTTATTCTTCTTGATCTCCCGTAGCAAAATGGCTGCTTCTTGAATTACATCAGGCGGCATCGTAACTTTACGGAAAGAGTTACTTTTAGGATCTTTAAACCGATAACCTTTCTTCTTTGTATATTGTAAAGACTCATCAATTCTGACTTCATTAGTATCAAAAAATAAATCTGTTTCATCGATTGCTAATAGTTCTCCTCTACGAAATCCACCTGTAAACGCAAATTTAATCATAACTCTGTTCCTCAATGGAGCGTGTTCATCTAATAGCATAAAGATTTCCTTTATTTCTTCTTCAGTATAAATTTCATATTCATTGTATTTTTGTTTTGGCCGCTTTACATTTTCAGCAGGGTTTTCTTTTATTATTTTCCACTCAGCTTCTCGCCCTAAGATATCTCTAATGATTCGATATAAAACGTCTTACGGAAGATTTCAGGATGGTTCCAGGACACGGACCAGATCTTTCTAAGCTGACAGATGAAGAACTTGAAAAGCGATTGAGATTTTTAGAATCGGCGTTCAAGATTTGCTGTAAAGCCTTTTTATATCTGCTACTTTTATATGGAACTTGGCTTTAAATCGGATAAATTTTATATGTTAAAGAAGCATGCTATCAACGCTATTGCAACAGCTCTTGGAATAATCTAAGGGCTGTTTTTTTGTGCCCTTAAACGTCAATTCTGTATTAAGATCTACAATTGCGAGTGATCGTTAGTAGGATAATAGCCGAGGCTTTTTACACTGGTGTACTTAATTGTTGCGCGTTAAAATTGCAATAAATTGAAAGGGGGGATGGAATGATGAATCTAAATAAAATTGGATTCAAAGGGGTTTAATCATGAAAACAAATGATAAGAAGAAAGAAGTTCAACAAAAGTATAGAGATGAAATTAAAAAGAAGAAACAAGAATAAGAAGATGACAAAAATTATTTTAAAGAAGCAATTATTGTCGTAACCATAATTGTGGTGTTTATTTTTTTGACTTACATGCTTCAAGGATTTTAACAAAATGTTCCCTTTCCCCCCCTTACTTTTTACCTAAATGTGTTTAATATTGGAAATAGGTAATATTACCAATTAAGAAAAGAGGGAGAGATGATGAATAACTTAAATTGGTGGAAAATACTTTTACTAACCTTTCTTTGTTCCTTGATTTTTTCTGTCGTCTTTGTCACTGTTCAACGGATTGACTTAATACTCAATCCGCCGGAAGTACCTGTTAAATCGATTGAAAAAATAAAATGATTTATTTGGGGGAAAAGGGAATGAAAAAAATATTCATTGTAGGTGCGATTGTTGCTGGGTTCTTT
This sequence comes from Bacillus sp. PS196, assembly GCF_037963555.1. Taxonomy (NCBI): domain Bacteria; kingdom Bacillati; phylum Bacillota; class Bacilli; order Caryophanales; family Bacillaceae; genus Bacillus; species Bacillus sp. PS196. The sequence goes on from NZ_CP150159.1 coordinate 167,188, forward strand.
GTGTCTAGTGTTGGTATTAATTCTGTAAGTGCTGAAGAAATCGACCCGATAGGTGATAAAATTGGTTCGGAAGATGGACGAACTGATGTATTAGATCCTGTCGTTGCAAAAGATGGTCCAGAAGATGGTATTAACGATCAATCTACAGTACAACCGAAGATTAAAAAGATTTCTGATGATGTAAGCCTATTCTCTGTTTTAGGAGCAGGAGAGAGGGATTACTTAGGATCCTCTACGTTTAAAACGCGTTCAAAAACATTTTATTCTGGTGGAGGAGATCTTGGGATTCAAATTTCTCAACCATACATTGGCCCTGGAATCTCATGGCAGTATAAACTTGTAGAAGAAGATCCTGTTCCTTTTGATGATACGGTTTCACGTTTTAGTTTATCTAACCAAAAAGGAACATATGAAGTTGTGTTTGATGTTCGTAGTTTTGTAGATGGGGATAATAAGAAAGCAGAATTACACTTGAGAAATTAACAAATCCATTAACAAGTGTCTCTACTAAATGGTGGGATTAATTGATAAAAAAGGCAGACTAATAAAGGTCTGCTCTTTTTGTGTTCTATTTAAGCCATGAAATAACATAGAAGGATATAAAGCAACCAATATCTCCTGCTCTGCTAAAAACGTTTCTTTTGTGTATAAACTGAATCCCAAAACCAATACACAATGGCTGTTATAAAGCAATAAAAATATACTTTCGGCCTTGTAATTAATGGCGGGTATTCCGGGATACTCTGGGAATGAAAAATCAAAAAATTCGCTACTAAAGACAAGAGCAAATAAAATAAACAATTGAATATCTCTTCGGAATCTTATTGAGAAAGTATTGTAAGGGAAGTGCAAATATCAAATAAGGTACAAAAAAATAACAAGCAAATATAGAAATCAAATAAACTCCAGAATAAGCACCAGCAATTAAGTACTGAATAAAACCTAAACACAAACTTGAAAAGACAATACGAAAAATGAATTTTCGCATTAGATTCAAATTCCTTTCTTCAAATTCCTTTTTATATAGTTTAACTCAAGTTGGAAGAATTTGATTTAGGAATGGTAGCTGCCCGACAAAATGCCGAGAAAATTGGGGGTTTTTCAATGCTTAGATTGTCATACGATAGAGACAAGAAAACGAACGTGAATAACAGTCCCAAAAGGAGATACCTACGGACGCTGATCTTTTGTACATGGGAATTTGTACAGCTGATTAGTGGCCGTTTTTTTATGGCCAAACCAGGAGACGCACCTTTCCTTTATCAAGTGTGCACTCGGATGTATCGAATGACTATGAAGGCCGTTAGCTTCACAGGAGGAGCGGCTGGAGTCTATGCAGTATTGCGCGCGATAGTCACGGGGAACGCAAGCGGTGAGATCCCGCTTGCAAGGAAAGTCTTTAAACCGGCTCTCCATTTTCTTTGCTTACCTCCTGGGGAAATCGGCGGGCCACAAATTAATAAAAGCGAATAGCGTAAGGCGGTGCTTATTCGGCAAGGAGTAATGAAAGATGAAGATGAGAGACGTTTTATCTGCTGACACGAAATAGCAGCTTAAAAAAGTGTTAAGTCCCTCAACAAAGGCAGATGAACCTTTGACAAGGCAGGATTGGGAAGAAATCATGGGAACGAGACGTGACACCTTCAGACGTGTAGGAGGTAGAATTCGACGAGCATAGTACAAAATAAAGTACCCTTGTTATTCTGTAAAAAAATTGAAGGTGACTACGATATAATAATGGGGGGTGATAGTATGAGGAAGTTTTATAAATCTAAGTATGTAATTGAATATTTAGAGTCAATTGAAATTGAAGGAAAGAAGGTGAAAAAGGTTTATTATGAGAATTTTTCCACTAGAGAAAAATATAAGGAGCAGGTAAGGTCTAATTTGGGTAAAAAAGAGATTGAAGTTTCCATCGGGATTTTAGAAGATTCTATTCATATAAATAAAGACACAAATATTTGGCATACATCTTATTTTGCATTATATGGTGTTATCTTAACTGTTTTTTTTACCGCATTAAATAACTTTACGTCTGGGAGGAGTATGGCCCAAGAAAATTTTATTCTTGTTAGTGTACTATTTTTTATTTTTCTCTTGTTTGCGTTATTCCTACTTTTTAGAGGGATTTATTTTAGTAATGTAAGTAAGAGTTATGGTTATAAACGAATCTTGGAAGAATGTCTTACTGAAATTGAAACAGCTGAACTTGAAAAAACTGAGAAAAAAGCTGCTAATAGAGAATTAGAACCCAAAGCACTCAATATTAGATGAGTGCTTTTTTATTTGGAGGCGAAACAATATGGATATTAGATCTATACCAGTAGAAAAGATTAACCCCGCTCCCTACAATCCTCGGATTGATCTTCAGCCAGGCGATCCCGATTATGAAAGAATAAAAGCATCTATTGAACGGTTCGGTAATGTCGAGCCGCTTGTTTGGAACGAAAGAACAGGAAACCTTGTAGGTGGCCACCAGCGGTTCAAAATACATATGGAGAATAACCCTACAGAGCTTACTGTTTCGGTGGTAAATCTCGATGATAACGAGGAAAAAGCCTTAAATATTGTACTTAACAAAACAGGCGGCGATTGGGATGAGTACAAGCTCGAACAAGTTTTAAGAGAGCTTGAAGAAAATAATTTTGACCTGTCCTTCACCGGCTTTTCAGAAGGCGAACTAGAAAGTATTTTAGAAGATCTGACAGGGCATGCGGGGAACGGCGGGAAGGTTACCGATAATCATGAAATCAATCTTGATGATTACGAAGAGGATCAATTTGAACATACCTGCCCTAAATGTGGATTCTCTTTTAATGAGTAGGTGAGCAATAATGAACAGTTATAGATGGTATCTGTCTGATCTGAAAAATGTTGAGCAGAACGGATTGAAGGTTTTTAGTGCGTTTTCATGTGGTGGCGGTTCCTCCATGGGTTACAAGCTTGCTGGCTATAACCTTCTTGGAAACTGTGAAATTGATCCGCAAATGATGAAAATCTATAGAAAGAATCACAATCCTAAATACTCGTTTTTAATGGATATCAGGAAATTTAACAAGTTGGACGATCTTCCGGAGGAATTATTCAATTTGGATATTTTCGATGGATTCCCTCCATGCAGTGTATTTTCAATGGCAGGTGATCGAGAGGATGCTTGGGGAAAAGAAAAATCTTTCAGAGAGGGCCAGGCAAAACAGTCACTTGATGATTTGTTTTTTGAGTATTTGAATGCAGTTGAAAAATTGAGACCTAAAATCTTTGTAGCTGAAAATGTGAAAGGCATGATCATTGGCAAAGCAAAAGGGTATGTGAAGCTTGTAATAGAAAGAGCGAAAGAAATCGGCTATGACGTTCAGGTGTTTTTGTTGAATGCTGCCACAATGGGAGTCCCGCAAAGAAGAGAGCGGGTCTTTTTTATTGGACGAAGGAAAGATCTGAACTTACCTCAGTTAAAGCTCTCGTTTAATGAGCGGCCTATCCCTTATAAAGAGTTTAGGAGCGGGCGTGGATCCAGATTGAAAGAGACATCAAAATTGTATCGGAGATGGGTGAAGAGAAAACCATCAGATAGCAACATAGGTGATATAACGAAAAGGACAGAGGGGAAAGAATCTAATTTCAATACGATTTTAGTGAAAAACAGTCTAGTACCGCCTACACTTGCCAGTGGTTCTGTCTTTGTCAGATATGAGGAGCCTTATTATATCTCTGAACGAGACATTATTTTGATGCAATCATTTCCTCTCGATTATGACTTTATGGACGCTTCAGTGCAGTATGTTTGTGGTATGAGTGTCCCGCCTATCATGATGAAGAGAATAGCGGAACAAATAAAGACCCAATGTTTTTCTTAATGTCTAAATACTAGGTGGCAATTTGTTTAATTAAGTATTAAATTAAAGTAAACAAATTTCACAAGGGTGGTAGAGGTATGGCAAAAGAAAATAGAGGATTAGGTAAGGCTGCTTTAGAAGTAGCAGTAGAGGCTTTTGGTAGTAGCATAGGTGCTACCATACCGTTAAATTTTGTTAATCATGTTGCGGAGCGTCTTAATAAGATTAATCAATCCTCTGAAAATTTGGAGCAACTAGAATCAGAGGTTGCGAGGCAAGAGATAATTTCTGAAGCACAAGCTAAGGTATTTCAAGAGGTCGCTATAGCAGATAGAATCATGCGTGCTAACGAAGTAGAAATTGAGGAATATTATGATACACAGGGTGATGGAGCAGCAGGAGTTCAATATAAGGAATCAAATTTGAATATAGGACTTTCTGGGTCCGGTCGTAGGATTAGTAAAAGAGTATATCGCTTTAAAGGTTTCCAAGAGACGGAACTGCGACCAGATGAACAGTGGTCTCGGCATTACATCTCACCCACCTCCGGACCTCATAATTAAGTTTGTGTTTGTTTTATATAAATTTTTCTGATGTGTCTGCTGTTACACCTTTAGACAAAATATTCATTTTTTCTTATTTAGACTTACATCTATGTCGAAAGTTATTGTTTGGCATACCTTATACTATCTCTACTAAAGGAGGCGATATCATGGGATTCTACAGCGGATATTCTGGTGGATACTCTGGCGGCGGATACGGAAGCAGCTTCGTATTGATCGTAGTCTTATTCATCCTGTTGATCATTGTTGGTGCTACATTCCTTTACTAATCTTAGAGTAAATCCAAAGCCTTTTGAATCACCTCCCTGTAAACTGCAGACGCCATAAGAAGCTTTTATGGCGTTTTGCTATGTGATTAATTAGTACAAATCTTCATCTTTCTGAAGCTCTATATCAAGCTCTATGAGCTTTTTCAAATCGTCCACAGTATTCACCTTGATATGGCCACTTTGGAAGTCTTTAACCCACTGGGCAATACCTGCTTGAATGATTTTTCGGTATTTCTCTTTTGATTGACTGATGTTCTCTAACAACTCGGCACTATGCAGGAGAAGGAGATTCTCTTTTTCATCACCAGAAAGGGAACATATGTTTCTATTTTCTATTGCCATCCTCCCTGTCCTCCATTACAATATGAGATGAGAGCGTGATGTTTTCCCACAACGCGGCCGCGTCTTGATCACGCTCTTTGACAGGGAGTTTTTCTCTGTTTTGAAAGAGGAGGGTGTTAGCAGCACCCTCTTTTCTCATTTAAAAAAACCGCCTTATGGATAAAGACGGTTTGTTCTAATTATTCCTCTGTTTGTTGCTTCTCTTCTTTCTCTTCTGACTTTAATTCTTCTGATTCCTAAACGAGATGAAGCCTTCCGTCTGTGGGAAGAAAGCGGCGGAACCCGTGTTCCACGTTCACCAACTGATACTCGATCCTCCGCGGTCGGTGGGGGCTTGAACGATGGGAAAAGATTTTGAACGTACCGCGGGAATCAGGTGACACCGATGAGATCCGCCGATTGCGCTGAGTCCGCCTTAATTAATTCCTTAGTTTCCGTAAATTCACTGAGTTCTTCGATGATATGCAACACATGTCTGAACTCATAGAAACCTTGGAGAATATAAAGCCGGCTCACTTGGCATATACCTTGCGAGCCGCTTTAAATGAACCGCTTCAGATAATAGATACTGTCATTCTGAATAACAGAAGATATCGAAAAGTAAGCGAGCTGAAGGCGAATTGGCAGGGGTGGAAGAAGCTTGAGACAGAAATAGCATCACAAGAGAAAGCTGATAAGGCTCTTTCAGATGCAAAAGCCTATGTTCAAGAAAACTTTACTAATCAAAAACTGACCGTTCTTACAGGAACAAACGCAATTCAGGATTTTGTACCCTATAAGAATAAAAAGGACGCTTAAAGCTAAAAACCTGCCCTCAGTGAACAAACTGGGGGTATTTTTTTATGCAAAAAAAGAAAGCCTATTAAATCAGGCTTTTGCGAGTTTTCTAGTTAACATACTGTGAATTCTTAAAAAGTGTTATCTGAAAAAGTTTTTTATAGCCTCTAAACGTATGTTATGACCACATTCTTCACAAGTATATTTTCCATTCATGTTTTCTTTAACTTGCTTATATTTCAATGTGCCTTCATATACTCTAAATTTTTTCCTGCAACTTATACAAATTACTTCGTAATAAAAAATCACAAATCCCTCCTTTTCTTAAAATTAATATATACAACAAAGGACTTAATTTTTATTTTTTATTTGAACTTTGGGCGAACTATTCAAGATGCAATGAAGCATCACTAAAAAGGCCCTGTCTCTTAATGAGGGGGCCTTTTTGTTTTTATCTCCATCTCCAGTTTATTTCGTTATCTTCTTCGTAGATTCCTGGTAAAGAAATCCCTACTTTTTTTTGCTCATCATCGATGATAAACCAATTATCATCATCTAGTAGAGCATCATCAAACTTCTCAATTGCAGAGGGATCATCTTCATCCACCACTGCTCTGAAAAAATCTTTGAATTTTTCCATATTCTCATTAGGTTTGATTTTTCCATAAGCCCAAGGCCCTTCTATTGTTGCTCCATCTATTTCACCTAAGCATTCATTTTGATAATAAAGAAACATACTCCTCACTCCTTAGGAAACATTTTGAAGTATTCTTTTGGTTTCTCACCTTTAACAAAATACTCCGTATCTCTACTAGTCCATTTTAGAGCTTTTTTCTTCCAATTTTCTGTTTGTCTCGTGTCATTTTTAATAAGTCTCTCAATTTGTTTTGGATTCAGGATAGCAACTCCTTTTAGTTCTCCAGAACGTATGGCTTTTCGTAGAGCTGATATATTTAATTCAATAGTATATTCCCCGTAACCTTTTGCTATCTTTTTGTTAATTGTAAAACTGGTATATGGACTATTGGATTTTCCACCTTTCCTATACCCTCCTAAAATATGTTCCGTAACAGTTACCTGACGGCCTTGATACATTCCACTTTTGTTTGCGGGGACAAGGTTCCCGGTCTCAGGTGAAATATGAGATTTACCGATACCATTTGGTCTTTTTGTTGCATAAGGGAAATCTTCTCCTCTGAATAAGTTGGAAGGATTACCTGCACCAGAATTTATTTTTAATGCTTTACCTGCACCAATCATTCCTATTGGAGCAATTGAGGCAAGCGCACTGTTTAAGCTGTTTTCACGTCTCTCCTCGGAAATTTTATTCCCAAACATATCGCGGCCAGTTATTGCTTCACTAAAACCATTCGCTGACGCAAGACCGTAGAGTCCTTTACTGGAGTTTTGAAGGGCAGGGAATGTCTTAGAAGTTTTATAGATATCAAGCGCTTTGTCTGCCCTATAGATGGCTTTGCTCGTTGAGTAAACAGCCTTTCCGCCTTTGGCTAATTTCCCGGTCCAGCCAACTATAGGGATGTATCCTGCCGCAGCCATTGCGCCAGCTGCCACCCGTTGCCCATCAGTTAATTTTTCACCGGTGACTGGATCGACACCATCAGCAGCTCTCTTATAATCATAATATCCGGAGACTTCCCCCGTAAAATTACAAACGAAATCCCAAGTCTTTTCATACCATGGCCTATTTGCGAGTTCTTCCTGTTCTTTCGCAATTCTTCTTTGTTCGGCCTGCTGATCTTTGAAGGAAATATAATCAGTAGATTGTTTTTTTACATCCTCGGTCATCTTATGAATTTCACTGTCCCTATAAGCTTTTGCATTATAGTAAATAGGGGAGGCGCTTTTGCCTTTTGATGTAGCGTTCATGAGTGCTTGGTAATCAGCTTGAATCAATTGTTCATTTGCTTCTGAGAGCGCATATTCAGATGTTAAATTTTCATCGATATCATAAATTTTTTTGATAGTCTTGGTACGTTTGTTGTCGGTTGAAGAGAGTTCGTCTTTAAAAGTTTCTGTGGAGAATAAATCTAGCGGTAGTATGTCGTTGATGTCATTTAGAATGTCCTTCATTGCTTTTTTCTGTTCTGACATGATGGATTTTGATTTAGTATAGGCGTTTGCCAGCTCGTGTTCTAAAAAAGATTCTTCTATGTAGGCATCCGATAAGCTTGCGTCTTCCAGAATGCCAGTAACACTCATGAGAAATGCGATTTTCATGTCAATCAAATCAATCCACTGGTCAGCGATCCCTGCTTGATCTTCATAAAATGCCTTTATGTTATTGGCGCCTTTACCTGAAAACTCACTGTCATCAAGATCAGCCACTGATTTGAAGGCTTTCTTTAATTTGACTCCTTGTATCTTTGTATTCCTTTGCGCGGTTATCAGCTTCGGAAAGTAATGTTTTGGCTTCAAATACTTTCATGATCATATCCTTTCATTTAAAAAGCTTCAACAAAATTTTACCATAAGAAAAAGTAGAAGCAGAATGTAATGTCATTTTAAAAAAGCGAAATGATCAATTTGATGTGTGTCATTTAACCTATTATTTGAATCAGATTATCATCGATATTTATAATCTCAAATCAGCATTTGCCTAGGTTCAATTGTTATGTTTCATCATATGTTATGTGTAATAAACCCAAAAATTCCAATGGAGGAGTGCTATTTATGTACTACAATCAGGTTCCTATGCTAACTCATTGGAGGCATATGCATGATTGGGAGTCTTTTGTTGATGCACAAGTGACTCGGCAGGAAGCGGATATGACAGGAATCTGGCGAGGCAACGATGGAGGCGTGTACTACATCCGGCATGATGACCCCCATGTCTGGTGGGCAGGCTTCAGCGACAACGGTAGGGGGCAACACTGGACACACGTGTTTCATGGAATGCGGATGTTTGATGAAACTGGATCAGAGGTGATCTCTGGAAATTGGGCCGATGTACCGCGTGGAACGAACAGGGGCAGTGGCACCTTAGTCGTCGCCCGTAGTGGAGACCGGTTGACTAAGGTATCCGGTGGAATTGGCGCGACTACATGGCAACGAATTCGGTATTAAATGTAGTGGACTTATGCTGTAACGAATAAAAATTCCAATAGAGGAGAGCTACTTATGTACTACAATCAGGTACCTATATTAACTCATTGGAGGCAACCTGCGTACGATTTGACAGGAACCTGGCGAGGCGACGATGGAGGCATTTACTACATCCGCCATCTCGATAACAATAAGGTCTGGTGGGTAGGATTAAGCGACAACGGCAGTGGTCATAATTGGACCAATGTGTTAGAAGGGGAAGTGAGTTACGATTGGAGTGGAGCGGTGGAATTGAGCGGACATTGGTATGATGTACCGCGTGGAACGAACAGGGGCAGCGGCATCTTGGGCTTTTCGGTACGATTGGGCGATCTCGTCAAAACATACCAAAGCAGTGGATTCAGCGCTAATAGATTGAGGAAAATATCATAGTTGTTTGGGGCACCTGAAAACGGGTGCTTTTTACGTTTAAGCTAATGGGTCGATAGTAGAACTGAGGTTGCTCTTAGGAAACCGTATTGTAGTATTAACATTAACTTATAAATGTTCTAAATCAAATTAAAAGAATAAACAAGAAATGATAGTAATAACCTTAAACATACTTCACAGTTGCACGGATATCCTCTTCATTCTTTCCTGTCTTCTTTTTCAAATCATTCAAAACGATTCTTTCCATTAAAGTAGAACATAATATAAAACGCCAGGGTTCCTCTGGCGCCTAAACGGGAAAGCTTATAATTTTTTAAGTGGATATCGTTTGAATGTTATGCTCTTCAAAAATTCGTTTTGCTACAAAGGTTGCATTCAGCACTCTTAGAAAGCCGGTATAAGGCGTACAGTGAAATATTGATTCAACTATCTCACCTGGTGAAAGCCCAACATTGAGTGCTGCATATATATGAACATGTAGTTGTGGTTCACAGCCACCTTGTGTAGTGAGTGCTGCAATTGTAATTAATTATGGTCTGAAATATTTAACGTGGGAAGAAGGATTACCAAGAACATTGAGAGTTGTTAGATGGAAGCCATGTTATTAATAGATGTTTTTTTATTTTGCACTAATTTTTAATTTTAATGAATTATTTATTCGTTTAATTTTAGGTGTCCGCTACCCAGGGTGGCAGAAAGGTGGCAAACACGATTATTCGCCACCTTTCTAAATTTGTCTAAACCGTATTGACATTTATCAAAACCCTGCTATAATTACCTTTGTCCTAAGAAACCGGATATAAACTTTCAAGTTGCTCTTCCGTGGTAAGGAAGAGGTCAGCGGTTCGATTACGCTTGGAAGCTTTATTAAATGTATTATTACCAAGGTTTCTCAATAAGGAGAAAGCTTTTTTTATTGCGAGATGCGGAAGTAGTTCAGTGGTAGAACACCACCTTGCCAAGGTGGGGGTCGCGGGTTCGAATCCCGTCTTCCGCTCCATTTATCCCAACGGGATATTGTAAATTGAATTGCGCCCGTAGCTCAATTGGATAGAGCGTTTGACTACGGATCAAAAGGTTAGGGGTTCGACTCCTCTCGGGCGCGCCATATCTTTTAATAGAATAGATGGGAAATCGGGAAGTAGCTCAGCTTGGTAGAGCACATGGTTTGGGACCATGGGGTCGCAGGTTCGAATCCTGTCTTCCCGACCATTTTTTATGGGGCCTTAGCTCAGCTGGGAGAGCGCCTGCTTTGCACGCAGGAGGTCAGCGGTTCGATCCCGCTAGGCTCCACCAAAAGTTTTTAAAAAGTTGTTGACTTTGAAGAAGTGACGTTGTATACTAATAAAGTTGCTTTAACAAAGCAAACAAACAAAATGATCTTTGAAAACTAAACAAGACAAAACGTACCTGTTAATTCAGTTTTTAAAAAATCGCACAGCGATGTGCGTAGTCAGTCAAACTACTTTATCGGAGAGTTTGATCCTGGCTCAGGACGAACGCTGGCGGCGTGCCTAATACATGCAAGTCGAGCGGACAGATGGGAGCTTGCTCCCTGATGTTAGCGGCGGACGGGTGAGTAACACGTGGGTAACCTGCCTGTAAGACTGGGATAACTCCGGGAAACCGGGGCTAATACCGGATGGTTGTTTGAACCGCATGGTTCAAACATAAAAGGTGGCTTCGGCTACCACTTACAGATGGACCCGCGGCGCATTAGCTAGTTGGTGAGGTAATGGCTCACCAAGGCAACGATGCGTAGCCGACCTGAGAGGGTGATCGGCCACACTGGGACTGAGACACGGCCCAGACTCCTACGGGAGGCAGCAGTAGGGAATCTTCCGCAATGGACGAAAGTCTGACGGAGCAACGCCGCGTGAGTGATGAAGGTTTTCGGATCGTAAAGCTCTGTTGTTAGGGAAGAACAAGTACCGTTCGAATAGGGCGGTACCTTGACGGTACCTAACCAGAAAGCCACGGCTAACTACGTGCCAGCAGCCGCGGTAATACGTAGGTGGCAAGCGTTGTCCGGAATTATTGGGCGTAAAGGGCTCGCAGGCGGTTTCTTAAGTCTGATGTGAAAGCCCCCGGCTCAACCGGGGAGGGTCATTGGAAACTGGGGAACTTGAGTGCAGAAGAGGAGAGTGGAATTCCACGTGTAGCGGTGAAATGCGTAGAGATGTGGAGGAACACCAGTGGCGAAGGCGACTCTCTGGTCTGTAACTGACGCTGAGGAGCGAAAGCGTGGGGAGCGAACAGGATTAGATACCCTGGTAGTCCACGCCGTAAACGATGAGTGCTAAGTGTTAGGGGGTTTCCGCCCCTTAGTGCTGCAGCTAACGCATTAAGCACTCCGCCTGGGGAGTACGGTCGCAAGACTGAAACTCAAAGGAATTGACGGGGGCCCGCACAAGCGGTGGAGCATGTGGTTTAATTCGAAGCAACGCGAAGAACCTTACCAGGTCTTGACATCCTCTGACAATCCTAGAGATAGGACGTCCCCTTCGGGGGCAGAGTGACAGGTGGTGCATGGTTGTCGTCAGCTCGTGTCGTGAGATGTTGGGTTAAGTCCCGCAACGAGCGCAACCCTTGATCTTAGTTGCCAGCATTCAGTTGGGCACTCTAAGGTGACTGCCGGTGACAAACCGGAGGAAGGTGGGGATGACGTCAAATCATCATGCCCCTTATGACCTGGGCTACACACGTGCTACAATGGACAGAACAAAGGGCAGCGAAACCGCGAGGTTAAGCCAATCCCACAAATCTGTTCTCAGTTCGGATCGCAGTCTGCAACTCGACTGCGTGAAGCTGGAATCGCTAGTAATCGCGGATCAGCATGCCGCGGTGAATACGTTCCCGGGCCTTGTACACACCGCCCGTCACACCACGAGAGTTTGTAACACCCGAAGTCGGTGAGGTAACCTTTTAGGAGCCAGCCGCCGAAGGTGGGACAGATGATTGGGGTGAAGTCGTAACAAGGTAGCCGTATCGGAAGGTGCGGCTGGATCACCTCCTTTCTAAGGATATTATACGGAATATAAGACCTTAGGTCTTATAAACAGAACGTTCCCTGTCTTGTTTAGTTTTGAAGGATCATTCCTTCGAAACGTGTTCTTTGAAAACTAGATAACAGTAGACATCACATTCAATTAGTAATACAAGATATCACATAGTGATTCTTTTTAACGGTTAAGTTAGAAAGGGCGCACGGTGGATGCCTTGGCACTAGGAGCCGATGAAGGACGGGACGAACACCGATATGCTTCGGGGAGCTGTAAGCAAGCTTTGATCCGGAGATTTCCGAATGGGGAAACCCACCACTCGTAATGGAGTGGTATCCATATCTGAATTCATAGGATATGAGAAGGCAGACCCGGGGAACTGAAACATCTAAGTACCCGGAGGAAGAGAAAGCAAATGCGATTCCCTGAGTAGCGGCGAGCGAAACGGGATTAGCCCAAACCAAGAGGCTTGCCTCTTGGGGTTGTAGGACACTCTGTACGGAGTTACAAAAGAACGAGGTAGATGAAGAGGTCT
>NZ_CP150159.1:182500-185000 GCF_037963555.1 Bacillus sp. PS196
ATCAGGTTGATAGGTCTGAGGTGGAAGTGTGGCGACACATGGAGCTGACAGATACTAATCGATCGAGGACTTAACCATATTTTTGAATGATGTCACACCTGTTATCTAGTTTTGAGAGAACACTCTCAATTTGTTTGGTGGCGATAGCGAAGAGGTCACACCCGTTCCCATACCGAACACGGAAGTTAAGCTCTTCAGCGCCGATGGTAGTCGGGGGTTTCCCTCTGTGAGAGTAGGACGCCGCCAAGCAATTGCACGTTAGTGTAATTTTTTTAAAAAAGTTGTTGACTTTGAAGAAGTGACGTTGTATACTAATAAAGTTGCTTTAACAAAGCAAACAAACAAAATGATCTTTGAAAACTAAACAAGACAAAACGTACCTGTTAATTCAGTTTTTAAAAAATCGCACAGCGATGTGCGTAGTCAGTCAAACTACTTTATCGGAGAGTTTGATCCTGGCTCAGGACGAACGCTGGCGGCGTGCCTAATACATGCAAGTCGAGCGGACAGATGGGAGCTTGCTCCCTGATGTTAGCGGCGGACGGGTGAGTAACACGTGGGTAACCTGCCTGTAAGACTGGGATAACTCCGGGAAACCGGGGCTAATACCGGATGGTTGTTTGAACCGCATGGTTCAAACATAAAAGGTGGCTTCGGCTACCACTTACAGATGGACCCGCGGCGCATTAGCTAGTTGGTGAGGTAATGGCTCACCAAGGCAACGATGCGTAGCCGACCTGAGAGGGTGATCGGCCACACTGGGACTGAGACACGGCCCAGACTCCTACGGGAGGCAGCAGTAGGGAATCTTCCGCAATGGACGAAAGTCTGACGGAGCAACGCCGCGTGAGTGATGAAGGTTTTCGGATCGTAAAGCTCTGTTGTTAGGGAAGAACAAGTACCGTTCGAATAGGGCGGTACCTTGACGGTACCTAACCAGAAAGCCACGGCTAACTACGTGCCAGCAGCCGCGGTAATACGTAGGTGGCAAGCGTTGTCCGGAATTATTGGGCGTAAAGGGCTCGCAGGCGGTTTCTTAAGTCTGATGTGAAAGCCCCCGGCTCAACCGGGGAGGGTCATTGGAAACTGGGGAACTTGAGTGCAGAAGAGGAGAGTGGAATTCCACGTGTAGCGGTGAAATGCGTAGAGATGTGGAGGAACACCAGTGGCGAAGGCGACTCTCTGGTCTGTAACTGACGCTGAGGAGCGAAAGCGTGGGGAGCGAACAGGATTAGATACCCTGGTAGTCCACGCCGTAAACGATGAGTGCTAAGTGTTAGGGGGTTTCCGCCCCTTAGTGCTGCAGCTAACGCATTAAGCACTCCGCCTGGGGAGTACGGTCGCAAGACTGAAACTCAAAGGAATTGACGGGGGCCCGCACAAGCGGTGGAGCATGTGGTTTAATTCGAAGCAACGCGAAGAACCTTACCAGGTCTTGACATCCTCTGACAATCCTAGAGATAGGACGTCCCCTTCGGGGGCAGAGTGACAGGTGGTGCATGGTTGTCGTCAGCTCGTGTCGTGAGATGTTGGGTTAAGTCCCGCAACGAGCGCAACCCTTGATCTTAGTTGCCAGCATTCAGTTGGGCACTCTAAGGTGACTGCCGGTGACAAACCGGAGGAAGGTGGGGATGACGTCAAATCATCATGCCCCTTATGACCTGGGCTACACACGTGCTACAATGGACAGAACAAAGGGCAGCGAAACCGCGAGGTTAAGCCAATCCCACAAATCTGTTCTCAGTTCGGATCGCAGTCTGCAACTCGACTGCGTGAAGCTGGAATCGCTAGTAATCGCGGATCAGCATGCCGCGGTGAATACGTTCCCGGGCCTTGTACACACCGCCCGTCACACCACGAGAGTTTGTAACACCCGAAGTCGGTGAGGTAACCTTTTAGGAGCCAGCCGCCGAAGGTGGGACAGATGATTGGGGTGAAGTCGTAACAAGGTAGCCGTATCGGAAGGTGCGGCTGGATCACCTCCTTTCTAAGGATATTATACGGAATATAAGACCTTAGGTCTTATAAACAGAACGTTCCCTGTCTTGTTTAGTTTTGAAGGATCATTCCTTCGAAACGTGTTCTTTGAAAACTAGATAACAGTAGACATCACATTCAATTAGTAATACAAGATATCACATAGTGATTCTTTTTAACGGTTAAGTTAGAAAGGGCGCACGGTGGATGCCTTGGCACTAGGAGCCGATGAAGGACGGGACGAACACCGATATGCTTCGGGGAGCTGTAAGCAAGCTTTGATCCGGAGATTTCCGAATGGGGAAACCCACCACTCGTAATGGAGTGGTATCCATATCTGAATTCATAGGATATGAGAAGGCAGACCCGGGGAACTGAAACATCTAAGTACCCGGAGGAAGAGAAAGCAAATGCGATTCCCTGAGTAGCGGCGAGCGAAACGGGATTAGCCCAAACCAAGAGGCTTGCCTCTTGGGGTTGTAGGACACTCTGTACGGAGTTACAAAAGAACGAGGTAGATGAA
>NZ_CP150159.1:187500-925000 GCF_037963555.1 Bacillus sp. PS196
AAAGATGATCAGGTTGATAGGTCTGAGGTGGAAGTGTGGCGACACATGGAGCTGACAGATACTAATCGATCGAGGACTTAACCATATTTTTGAATGATGTCACACCTGTTATCTAGTTTTGAGAGAACACTCTCAATTTGTTTGGTGGCGATAGCGAAGAGGTCACACCCGTTCCCATACCGAACACGGAAGTTAAGCTCTTCAGCGCCGATGGTAGTCGGGGGTTTCCCCCTGTGAGAGTAGGACGCCGCCAAGCAAGCTTAAACCCAGCTCATTGAGCTGGGTTTTTTGTTTTATATCTGTGCCGATTTGCTTTCGTCAGTATCCATTTTATCAAGCTTCTGCTTTTTAAAGTTTTCTAATACTTTTGAATTCCAATACAATCCCTAGCATGATCAACATGAGAGTCATAAATAATCAAAATGCAGTTTGTACGGGAGACTCATCCAGACTCCATCCGACTGCGATTGGCAGGATAGAGCCGCCAATCCATTGGCAGCGAACAGCAAGCTTGTCGTTTGTTCTGTTTTTCCATGATAAAATTGATTGGTGACAATAAAATAATGGCGAACATGCCGGCCATAAATAAGTCCTAAGAAAAAACTAAGAATAATCCCTGCAAAAGCTGTTTTATTGATTGCCAAAATACAGAGTTAAATGAGGCCGCTCATATTTATCAGCCTGAGATAATGATGATAGGTTATTTTTTCGGAAACCGGCTCGGGTTGCCAAATGAGAGAAAAGATATTACTGTCATTAAAACGATTCTTGGTTTCATCCGGATATGATAAAATGTCTCAGACTATATTTGAGCCATTTTTTTCTTCAGCAATCATCTTGCGTAATTGATAAAAATTTATTATGATACTCTTTGTATGACAACTCCTTGCCTCAATACAATATACTCAACGTTTCCCCGTTTTCTCCGGTCGTTTTTCTTTTCATTTTCTCCCGTAAAATAAAAAAAGCTCCCAATACAATAGATATGGTGCGGATTTATTTTTTACTAAAAAGGAGTCGTTATATTTGAATAATAGTTTTACATTAAAACAGCAATGGTTCGGGAATATCCGAAAAGACATTCTTGCTGGCATTTTAGTTGCGTTAGCGTTAATACCTGAAGCGATTGGCTTTTCTATTATAGCCGGTGTGGATCCGATGGTCGGTCTTTATGCGTCATTTTGCATAGCCATTATTATTTCAATTTTTGGCGGCAGACCTGGTATGATTTCAGCTGCGACAGGCTCAATGGCAGTTGTTATGGTGTCGCTGGTTGCTGATCATGGGCTTCAGTATTTATTTGCAGCTACGATTTTGACTGGCATTATTCAAGTGATTTTAGGTATCAGTAAAATTGCAAGATTAATGAAATTCATCCCGCGTTCTGTGATGATCGGGTTTGTGAATGCGCTGGCGATCCTTATCTTCTCTGCGCAGCTTCCCCAGTTTGAAGGTGCTTCTTGGAGCATGTATGCGATGCTTGCCGGGTCGTTGGTTATTATTTATGTGCTGCCAAGGTTTACGACTGCTGTTCCGTCTCCGCTTGTGGCGATTATTGTGATGACAATTATTGCGGTCACTTTCCATGTGGATGTGCGGACGGTTGGTGATATGGGCAATATTTCTAGTTCATTGCCTCATTTCTTAATCCCTGATGTTCCGTTTACCTTTGAAACACTGCAAATTATTTTTCCTTATTCAATTGCTTTAGCGTTTGTCGGGTTGCTTGAATCTTTGCTGACAGCACAGATTATTGATGAAATGACGGATACGGATAGTGATAAAAATAAAGAGAGCCGCGGACAGGGAATTGCGAATATCGTGACTGGATTCTTTGGCGGAATGGCAGGCTGCGCTATGATCGGACAATCTGTCATTAATACAAAAGCGGGCGGTCGCGGACGTTTGTCAGCATTTGTTGCCGGTGCTTTTCTGATGTTTTTAATTGCGGTGTTAAGTCATGTCGTGGTGAAAATCCCAATGGCGGCGTTAGTAGCTGTAATGGTTATGGTGTCTGTCGGCACTTTTGATTGGTCTTCTTTAAAAGGTCTCAAAAAAGCGCCGCTCACGGACTCGATTGTCATGGTTGTGACTGTGGTTACGGTTGTTGTGACGGATGACTTATCTAAGGGTGTATTTGTCGGTGTTCTTTTAAGTGCCGTGTTCTTTGTAGCAAAAATCTCGAAGCTGAAAATCGTTTCTCATGCAGAGGATCAAAAGCTTAGAACGTATCAAGTGAAGGGGCAAATCTTTTTTGCGTCAGTGACTGATCTTACGAATGCGTTTATATATCAAGAGGATATTGAGCGGGTTGTGATTGACTTAACTGAAGCTCACGTATGGGACGATTCTGGTGCGGCCGCACTTGATAAGATTGTTGCGAAGTTTAAGGAACAAGGCATTGAAGCTGAGTTAAAAGGTTTGAATAAAGCGAGTAAATCTCTAATGAAACAGATGGCATAAAATAGAGAAGCCCAGATGAATGAGATCTGGGCTTTTTTATATAACATACACTTAAGCAGCATTGATATAATAGAGAGAAGAGAAATTTTAAATAGGGGACTTGCATATGATGCTTCAGAAGCTGAACCGTGTATTGGGGAGAGTGATGCCGCTGTTAACGCCGACTAGTGTGGTGCTGGGCGTGCTGCTGTCTCAGTTTTTAAATGGGTATGAATGGGCTGTGCCTTGGATCTTTGCTTTTATTACGTTTGCAGGCAGTTTGAGCGCGAACTTTCAATCTTTGAGACATGCATTGTCTCATCCTCTCCCTATGATTCTTGCACTATTCGTTCTTCATATTTTCATGCCGCTTTTTGCTTGGGGCAGCGGCCATCTTATATTTAAAGGTGATCCTTTGACGATTACCGGTTTAACATTGGCTGTTGTGATTCCTACGGGGATTACAAGCTTGATTTGGGCAGCGATGTACAAAGGGAATGTCGGTTTGACACTTTCGATTATTTTAGTTGATACTGTGCTGTCACCGCTAATCGTACCGCTGAGTCTTTCATTGCTGGCCGGCGCTCAGGTTCACATGGATGTGTGGGGAATGATGAAAGGTCTGATTGTAATGGTCGTGATTCCTTCTTTTTTGGGCATGCTGTTTAATCAGATGTCATCTCCAGAAAGAACTGCGTTTGTGAGCAGTGCGCTGTCGCCTTTTTCAAAGCTTTGCTTGATGGCAGTGATTGCGATTAACAGTTCAGCGATTGCTCCTTATTTCAAATCCATTGATTTGAGATTTGCAGGAATAGCTGTAACGGTATTCTTTATCGCGTTAACAGGCTATGCCGCTGCTTGGCTGATCGGAAAAATGATGAAAAGGCGGCAAGAGGAAATAGTCTCTCTTATATTTACGGGAGGCATGAGGAATATTAGTGCCGGCGCAGTTCTTGCCGTTACGTTCTTCCCGTCTCAGGTTGCCGTTCCTGTTGTGATCGGCATGCTGTTTCAGCAGATATTGGCTGCTTTGTTTGGCTATATGCTGAATCGTTTTGAATTAAAACCAATGTTGCAGAAAGCATAAAAAAACCGCTCATAGGGTTGAGCGGTTTTTTCCGTATAGCCATTCGAGCGCGTTGATGAACTGTTTGCAGAAATACTTGTGGTGGTGCACCGCTCCTTTTTCAATTGAAAGACACAACTGGTCTTCAGTGAAGCCTTTTTCTTTTAGACTTTGATGAACTTGCTTTGTTTTTTTCAGCATATGTCGCTGAATGGATTGTTTTTCACGGCCTTCTTCACTCCCGATAGACATGAAAACACGTGCAGTGCCGGGCTTTAAAGAAGATATATGAATGGTTTCCGCTGCGTTCTCGTACCAGTATGAACCTGATATAGAGCCTATTTTCCCGAACATTGACGGATATTTTAATATGGCGAACATTGAGATGAGGCCGCCTAATGAGGCACCGATCATTCCTCTTGACTGCGGTTCCCTGGTGACGTTCCAGTTTTCTTCGATTAGCGGAATGAACTGGTTCGTTATATCAGACAGATAGTGATATCCCATTCCGCCGAAGTCCGTGAACCGATCACTGAGTGATGCAGCCGGCCAAGGTGTGTATTCATTTAGCCGGTTTTCGGGTTCGATACCAATTAGCACGAGTTCAGGGAGCCTTTGCTGTTGATATGCGCTTTCTAATAATTCGATTTGGTTTTGGAACAAAGAACTGCCATCCTGCACGTAAACAGCAGGAAATCCCCCGCTGTCTGTGCTGTAGGAAGGAGGGAGGTACAGCGTGAACCTCCTGTTGCCGGCTTTGTGTTCTGAAAGAGATCCTTTCAAGCATTCTCCCCCTTTTTTTGCTTGAAAAGCAGATATAAGAAATAAGGAACTCCGAGGATCGCCAAAATGATGCCTGCGGGCACTTCTGCGGGCTGAAAAAACAGTTTTCCAGCAAAGTCTGCGCTTATCACAAGAAGCATCCCGATTAAACCGCTCAGTGGCAGGATATAGCGATGTTCGACGCCAGCCAGTCTCCGTGAGATATGGGGAGCAATTAAGCCGACAAACGCCATGCTTCCCGCTACGGAGACACAGGCGCTGATGATTGCTACACAGGCAACGAGCAGGATGGTTTTTTCTTTATTTGATGAAATGCCGAGGCTTCTGACTGTGTCTTCATCAAAACGAATGGTGTCGAGCAGACGGGATTTGCCGATAAGAATCGGTATAAACAGCAGCATCCATGGGAGAACGGCTGTGATATACGTCCAGTTGGCAGACCAGATGCTTCCGTTTTTCCACACCATGGCCATTTGATAGTCTTGCGGGTCCATTTTTAAAGATAAAAACAAAGACAGTGCGCTGAATCCTGAATTGATCGCAATCCCTACCAGAATAATTCTTCCTGAATCTAAATTGCCTCTGTGCCATGCAAATATGTAAATCAGGATCGCCGCGATGAGCCCGCCTATCAATCCAAAGAGCGGCATTCCCATCGCTGCAGCTATGGATGTCACTTCCTTCTGGCCTTGGAATAAGAGCATAAACGCTACAATGCCGGCTCCCGCCCCTGCGTTGATTCCGAGAATTCCAGGGTCAGCAAGCCCGTTTCTCGTGATGGCTTGGATAACAGCGCCTGCAATGCCAAGACCGAGTCCAATAATAGCAGCCATGACAACCCGCGGCAGTCTTAAATCGAACAGCAAAATTTCATACTGCGGATTCGGGTCGATTTGAAAAAGAGTGGAGAGCAGCTCAGCAGGACGAACAGAAAATGATCCGCTCGTTAAGCTGAAATAGCTGACAACAAGAATCAAAGCGATGAACAATGCATATTTTTTAGCCATTTTGCTCCCCTCCTTTTCGTTTAATTAAATAAAGGAAGAAAGGTACGCCGATAATGGATGTTACGACCTCAATCGGTGTTTCAAACGGATAGTTGATAAATCTGCTTGCGAGATCACACAAGGTTAAAAAGATTCCGCCCAAAATACAGGAACACGGAATCAGCCTGCTGTAATCAGAGCCGACGAGAAATCTCGTGATATGCGGAACAACCAACCCGACAAACGCAATTTTTCCGGCCAGCGCTACGGCACTGCCGGTTAAAATGATGACGGAAAGCATCGCCATGATTTTAATGTTTTTTTTCTTTTGCCCCAGGCTTTTAGAAATGTCGTCCCCTAATGATACAGCGGTTACCTTTTTGCTGAGAGAAATGGCCATTATAATGCCAATCAGGAAAAACGGAGCGGCAAGCTTCAGGAAATCTGGACTCATTTGATGAAGTCTGGCACTGTACCAGAAACTGAGATCCTGAGAAATTTGAAAATAAATCGACATGGCCGCTGATAAGCTGCTGAGCAGCATGCTTGTGACTGTGCCGATGATGGCGAGCTGCACGGGGGTAAATCCGTTTGGCATCATGGCGGCAAGGCCGAATACTAACACCGCTCCTAACGCTGAGCCGATAAAAGAGTATATCATCATTTCAATCGAAGATGATTGCGGGAGCAGAACCATGCAAAGCGTAATGATAAACGCTGAACCATCTGAAACACCCATAATGGATGGCGAAGCTAAATAATTGCGCGTAATGCCCTGCATAAGCGCTCCAGAAACAGCAAGGGCTGCCCCTATGAGCAGAGCGCCGGCAGCCCTTGGAATCCGGGAATGCCATATAATTTGATGGTCTGTGTTTCCCGGATCGAAATGAATAAGAGATGTAAAAACAATATCTGTGCTAAGATGCTTTGCCCCATAAAGGATTGAAAGTAAAAGTGACAGCGCTATAGCAAATGGAGAAGTAATCAATATGATACGTGTCCACTGTTTTGAATACATACAAAAACCTACTCTGAATTAGTTTTGTGTCAATTTTTCAGCAGCCGCTTTCAGGAAACGGACTTTGCTCCAAGCTGTGCCGCCTTGTGCGAGAGGGTCCACTGAGTTGACATACACATGGTCTTCTTTGACTGCTTTCAGGCTTTTCCAGATTGGATTTTTCTCTAAATCTTTTAAGGCATCAGGTTTGTCTGCATTTTCATCATCAGAAAATTGGACGAAAATATGGTCCGGGTTCATTTCACTTAATTTTTCTAATGAAATCAGCTCTTGCGCTTTTGCAGCTTTTACTTCGTTCGGCGCCTTAAGGCCTAAATCACCGTATAGTGTGGAGTTGAAATACACCTGTTCAGGGTAAATGTAAATGTTGCCTTGTCTGATTCTGATGACAAGCGCTTTTGAATCTTTCGCTTTATCGTTGATTTTTGTTTTTGTTTCTTTTAGATCCTGTTCATAGTCTGCAATAATTTTCTTTGCTTTTTTCTCTTTTCCAGTCAGCTGGGCAAGCAGCATCATGTTTTCCTTCCAGTTTGAAGAGATATGAGAAACTGGGATCGTCGTGCCTGCTGTGCTGATTTTTTGCAGCGTTTTTTCCGGAAACTTTGTTGAAGCAAGGATAACATCTGGCTTCATTTCAAGAATCTTTTCAATATTTGGCTCCATTTTTTCTCCGGTTGGTTCGGCTTTATCAGTGATGTCTTTGAACATATCAGGGAATTTGCCGGAGAATGAAATTGCGCCTTGCGGATGAACGTCAAGCAATTTCGCGTCTTCCATTGATTCAACGCTTCCCGTAATGGCAATTTTGTTTGTCGGTACAGTTACTTCATATGTTTTATCAAGGTATTCAATTTTCTTCTTCTCAGATGCTGTGCCGCTTGCCTTGCTGGCAGTTGATTCATTTTTGCTGCCGCAAGCTGCCGCTGTCAGCGCGAGAAGCAAGATTAATAAGGTAAGAGATATCTTTTTCATCTATAGAGCCTCCTGTTCAATTGATAACTATTATCAATTGGAATTATAGAGAATGAACAGATATAACACCATGGACAAATTCCTGATTTATCATGGACAATCTCCGGATAGTAAAGAAACAGTTTGCTGAACGATGCGTTCGTGCCCGCAAGCTGAGTATTCATTCCACGGATCAAGGGATAGAAGATAAACACGGTTATTCCGTACCGCGCTTAGGTTTTGCCATGCTTCTGTCTGCTGTAATTGCTGGTAGTAAGCTATGGTCTCCGGCTCTTTAAAAAGAAAAAGCATCATACAGTCAGCTTGGTAATTTGCGATATTTTCTAACGAAATCGCTTGTTCTGAAGGTGTGTCAGCCGTTGTTGCCGAGCTGAATCCTAAATCCCCAAAGAAAACTTCGCGGACACTTCGGTTATGTGCCAGATAGAAGTTTTGCTTATGCAGCCTCAAAAAGAGAAAACGCAGCCCTTGAACGTGCTGAAGTGTTTTTTTGGCGGCTGTTGTCTGCTGGTCATAATCCGCTAGCCACTTTTCTGCTTCGGACTCTTCCTTTAAAAATGAGGCAGTTTGCAGAAAGTGGGTTCTCCAGCTTTCTTCTGAAGGAAGGTACATGACTTCTGTGATGCGATTCAGGCGATCTTGTTCTTCTGGAGAAATAGAATCCATGCTGACAATCACATCTGGTTCTGCCTGTGATAACGTGTACAGGTTTTCTTCCCACTTTTCATTAAACCGGTATGCACTAAGCTGGACGGGTATATCTGTCGAATAATGCTGATAGTAGTAAGACGTCCATTTCGGATGCAGAGCGGCCGCAAAAGGTATGTGGTGAAGAGGGATGAGATGGCCCATTGTGCCCCTTCCGTATGCGGCGATTTTCTTTCGGCGTTTTTTCATATAGCTTGTAGGTGAACAGCCTGTATATTTTTTGAAGATTCTGCTGAAATAAAATTCATCTTGATAACCGGTTAGGTGTGCGATTTCTTTCAATTTGCAGTTTGATTTTGCCATGAGCCGTTTTGCCTTTGTGATTCGTGTTTTCGTAATAAATTCTGTTACGCTCTGTCCTGTCCATTTTTTAAAGCTTTCACTGTAGTGTTTGGCACTGATTCCTGCCATTTGCGACAGCTGGGCAAGCGTGATTTTTGTATCGGCATGTGTTTCGATATAGTGTTTTGTTTTTTCGATTGCTGAATGTGTATCCGTTTGATCAGATAAACTGGCAGTAAAAAGATCATAAATCAGGCTTTGTACTTCAATCACACATTTTAGCTGAGAAAGCTGAGACGATTCATTCCATAGTGCGGCAAGCTCTTGAAGCCGGACTGCAAGATTTTCGATATGTGAAACATTCATAAGCTTCAGTTTGGCTAATTCCGATTCTGTGCACGGTGTGTAAATATCTTGGCCGGCTTCCTTGATATAGCTTTGAAGCCTGATCAGACAGGCATCTATATGTCCATCGGCTGCTGGCATAAAGCCAAAGGTCTCGTTAGGCGGACAAACATAAAGTGTCTTTTTTTGCAGAGGATTGGTGTTTGTTCCGATCGAAATATAGCCGTTTCCTTTTAAATGAAAAATCAGCACGAATGAATCGGCTAATTGCTGTTCTGAGAAGAGATCACTTGTCTTTTTTAGATATTCAATTTGTATCGGTTGATAAATCACTGCATTTTGCACGAGTAGACCACCTTTTCAGAAGCTTTCAATTGATAATCATTTTCAATAAAAATTGTACCAAATAAATGAAAGTTTTCCTATATAAAGCGGGTGGGTTTTTAGCATGAAAAAAACCCTTACTTATGTGTAAAAGTAAGGGTCTTTCGTTCAGTAAGAATATGTTACACGTGTAACATACGATGCTTACGTTCTAATAAATGAGATATTTTTTTCTTGTTTTGCTGAATTGTTGGAGTGTTTTTTCATAGCTGTTTATGATGCCCTCAACCGAAGTTCCATTTTCAATTTTTGTCCTGATCCAGCCGTTGCCTGCCAGTTTATCGAATGAACCTGTTGACAGGAACTCAAAATCCTCAGGATAGAGATCGTGTATGGTTTTAATGACTGAAAGACCCGTTTTAACGGCTTCAAACTTATCTCTGTCTGTCACATAGAGCTGCACACCGTGGCAAAGCGTTCCTTGATGTTTAGAAAACGTCGGTGTGAAGGATGCTGCCCTAAATGTTACGCCCGGCAAATGGAGGCTGTTTAATGTTTCTTCAAGTTCTGTGCTTTTGATAAAGGGAGCTCCGATCAATTCGAATGGCTTTGTTGTCCCTCGCCCTTCGGATATATTTGTTCCTTCAATCAGCCCGGTTGCAGGATAAACAAATGTGCTTTCCACCGTCGGCATGTTAGGCGAAGGGAGGACGAAAGGCAATCGGGTATCGTCAAAATCCATTTTTCGTTTCCAGTGTTTCATTTTTACCACTGTAAGATCGGCATCAATATCAAATTCTTTGTTGAACAGTAAAGCCAATTCGCCTATCGTCATCCCATGCTTCAATGGAATGGGATACAATCCGACAAATGAGGCGTATTCAGGTTCTAAGATTGGCCCTTCAATATGATTCCCGCCTTGGGGATTCGGACGGTCTAGCACCATAAATGGAATGCCGTTTTCTTTAGCGGCTTCCATTGCGTATGCCATTGTATAAATGTACGTGTAGAAACGGGTCCCGACATCCTGAATGTCAAACATTAGAATATCGACATTTTTCAGCATTTCTGGAGTCGGTTTTTTCGTTTTTCCGTAGAGG
This sequence comes from Bacillus sp. PS196, assembly GCF_037963555.1. Taxonomy (NCBI): domain Bacteria; kingdom Bacillati; phylum Bacillota; class Bacilli; order Caryophanales; family Bacillaceae; genus Bacillus; species Bacillus sp. PS196. The sequence continues at coordinate 197,527 of NZ_CP150159.1, forward strand.
CTGTATACGGGAACCCCGGTTTTTTCGTCAATGTAAGAGCCTACTTCGTCTCCAGCCTGGGCGTCACCTCGGACGCCGTGTTCAGGGCCGAATAAAGCTGTCAGTTTGATATCCGGGTTCTCGTAAAGGATATCGACACTGCTTTTCAGAGATGCGTTTACTCCGGTTGGATTGGTGATCAGTCCGATACGTTTTCCCTTGAGCTGTTTTTTATAGTCTGGCAAGAGCGTGTCTATCCCAGTCTGGACTTTAGGTTTTTTAGCCGTTTGATTCTTTGAATCGGGTGAAGCAGAGGCAGCGGTTATCGTTCCGAACATCATGAGCCCTGTCAGAAAAGCGAATATTGTTTTTCTCATGTGTCCCTCCTTATTAAAGCGGTCTTCCCGTTTTGATATTTAATCCGTAGCCAAATGGGTAAAGGGTGTTCCCTGGTTTCGTGACTGATGGGATGTTAACTGGAAGTGTGCCTTTAGGTTTTGCCTGGCCGAAAATCGCCATCACTCCGGCCGGAATATTAGGTTGAAGATAACGGCCATTTGCGTATCCTTTAAAGCCATAGACTGCAATCAGTGCCTTTGCTTCTTCGAAATTGGCGGCATCATATGGGTTGCGCAGGCTCATTAAGACAAATGGTTTGTTGTGCTGCAGTGCGGCTTTCATGACAGCTCTCGGAAACACGGTGGCCCATTTGCTTGAATCTGATATTGTGTCGTCGATGACACCGTCGTTGACGACAGGGTCATTTTTGACGACATAGGAGCCGGTTATGATATAATCAGCCTTTTTTACTTGTTTTGCATGCTCGGCATTAAATATTTGGTTGGCAAAATTCATTTTGTCGACAGATACGGGTTTGATTTTCTTTCGCTTGATGAGATCGTGAATGGTTTGTTCGATTGAAGCAGTTTGTTCTTCGTAAGGTGCCACAATTAAGATGTGGCTGCCTTTTTTAGGCTTGAACGGCAAAGTGTGCTGTTCATTTTTTAATACAGTTACTGCTTTTTCAGCTATTTTTTTCTCTGCTTTCAGGTGCTGCTTGCTTCCTACGATTTTTTGGGCTTTGGCTATTTTTTCTTTTGTACTGTCGCTGTTTCGCGCTGGATACATGCCGCGTTTTATTTTCAGGGAAATGATTCTTTCAACTGATTTGTTGATTTGTTGTTCAGGAATATCCCCGTTTTTCACGGCTTCTTTCAAAGCTTGAATAACACGTGCGAATTTCTGTTCTTCTTTCAATGAAGTGACTGAGGCTGGCATTAATGCAATATCGACACCAGCTTTTACGGCCATGACCACAGCCTCCTCCTGTCCGAAATGATCTGCAATTGCCTTCATATTGAGCGCATCGGTAACGATGACCCCATTAAAGCCCATTTCCTGACGAAGAAGACCTGTCATCACTTTTTGCGAAAGTGTAGCTGGAACCAGAATGTCCGATCCATCGAGTTTGCTTTTGTATGTGGTGTCGTCGAAGGCAGGGAATTGAACATGGGCTGTCATCACCATATCAGCACCAGCATCAATTGCTTTTTGAAAAGGATAAAGCTCGACCTCACGAAGCCGTTCTTGGCCATGGGAAACGAGCGGCAGTCCATAATGGCTGTCAACGTCCGTGTCTCCATGTCCCGGGAAATGTTTGAGGGCAGACGCGATATCCTGCCGCTGCAACCCTTTCATCGTATATAGACCGAGGCGTGATGTCAGTTCTCGATTGGAGCTGAATGACCGTACGCCGATTACAGGATTATCAGGATTATTGTTAATGTCCACGACAGGGCTGAAATCTGTATTGATGCCTAAGGCAGAGAGCTCTTTCCCGATGATGCTGCCGGTCTGATACGCATTGATTCTGCTTCTGGCTGCGCCCAGCGCCATATTCCCTGGGAAATTAGTGCCCTCCCCTAACCTCGTTACAATGCCGCCTTCCTGATCAATACTCAGCATGAGCGGGATTTTTGGACTTGCCTTTTGGTAATCGTCTGTCAGTTGGACAGTTTGTTTTGTTGTTTTTACATTTTCTGCAAAAAGGATGATGCCTCCGAATTGATATTTCTTGACGAGGCTGGCGACTTCATCATTCATTTCTGTAAGGGCTTGCGGAGAGGACTCGCCTTCCTTTTGCCAATTTCTAAAATCAGGCATCAGCATCTGGCCGAGTTTTTCATCTAACGACATACGATTGACAATCTGATTGGCATCGATTGCACGTTTGGATGCAGAGGCTTCTGTCTGTCTGGCCCCGAAAAAGCATGAAAGAAAGAGAACGGCTGAAAGGATAAGCGGAAAGACAGGTCTCATAGAAACTTCCTCCTATCGTCTAATCATTCACTCCATCGCTTCATAAATCGCGGTTATGACACTTCCATAACTGCCTGTTGCAAATTGATCACCCTCAAAGACGTTTGGATTTTCTTCCGGATCAATAACTGGTGTATGCTTTTTATTTGTTAACAATGCGATGCCTAAATTGTATGCTGGATCAATAATTGTAACTGTCCCCGTCCAGCCGGTATGCCCGTAAGCATTTTCACTGGCATGAGGGCCAAACATCCATTCCATGCTTTTACTTCCGTTCCGCCTCCAGCCAAGAGCGAATGTCAGATCTGTTGCTGAAGGTGCTGTAAACAGGTCGGCTGTTTTCTGATCAAATAAAGAAATGTTTCGATATGAACCTTTGTTTAACATGACTTGCAGCAGTATGGCCATATCATCTGCATTTGAGAACAATCCGGCATGCCCAGACACGCCACCCATTGAGTAAAACGCTTTTTCGTCATGCACCTCTCCTTGCAGCGTGTTTGTGCGGATGTTAGGGAATTGAATAACGCCGTCACGTGTATTGCCCATTCGTTCAGTAGCTGCGAACTGTTTCGGTTTAAAGCCCTTTTGCAGCGGATTGTACAAGGTATGCTTCAGCCTGAGCGGTTTGTAGAGCTCTTGCTCCGTGTAGACATCAAGCGGTTTGCCAGTGAGTTTTTCGACAATACACCCAAGTAGCATATATCCAATGTCACTGTATACGTGCTTTGTCCCGGTTTGATAATCGAGCGGAATTTTCGTCAAATATTCAATCGTTTTGTCCCGTTCCTGGGAATAGTACTTGCCGGCTTTTTCCGGCGTGTAAAAGTAAAAACTTGATGGGAGCCCTGATTGGTGCTGGAGGACATCGATGACACGTATCTTGTCTTTTCCTTTTATGTGGTCACCCGGCTGATCCTTGAAACCCGGCAAATATGCAGAAACTTTTTCATAGACGTCAAGTTTTCCTTGGCTGACTAAGCGCTGCAATGCAAAATTTGTTGCGTACATTTTTGTATTTGAGGCTAAGTCAAACATCGTGCGGGTTTTCATTTTGGCCGGACGGCGCAGCAGTTCTGATCCTTCGTACTTTTTACTGTAGCCGTATGCTGCTTTTTTTATGATGCGTCCATCCTTCACCACCACAAGAACGGCGCCTGGAAATCCTGCTGCAATATCCCGTTCTATCATCTGATCTACCTTCCTTAGCTTCTTCGTCGAGAATTGTGCAGTTTCTGCATTTATGATTTTCGGCTCAATCAAGTTGTCTGCTGTTTGTGCGAAGGTTTCATTTGGCGCAAATATCGATAGGGTTAAAATGGCACTGAATATGAACAGTGTCTTTGTTTTCACAGGCTAGCCCCTTTCTGTGCTTCTATCCCGTTTACTATCCCTAAAACAGAAACAATTTAATCGAACTGAGAAGCCATTTCATCTTTATATCCGAATGCATAGGTCAATAAAAAACCGGCCGCGTAGGAAATAAAGAGCCCAACGATATACAGGATGATTTGCGAAGGCAGGACTAGAAAAGAAAGCGGCAGTCCGGAGACACCAATCGCAATGGTGGCTACTTGAAAATAAGCTTGAAAGGCGCCGCCGATTCCAGCTCCTAAACATGCTGTTAAAAACGGACGGCCAAGCGGCAGCGTGACTCCGAAAATAAGCGGTTCACCAATGCCGAGCAGTCCCGATGGAAGCCCGCCGGCGATTGCTTTCCTCAGTGTTGTTTTTTTCGTCTTCACGAAAACGGCAAAGGCCGCGCCTACCTGTCCTGCACCTCCCATAGCCAAAATAGGGAGCAGAGGATCATTGCCAATTGAATTGATCAGTTCCATGTGCACAGGCGTCAAGCCTTGATGCAGTCCGGTTACGACGAGAGGAAGGAAGGTTGCGCCCAGAATAAAGCCTGCAGCGATGCCGCCGATGTCCAGGATGGACAGAAGGCCGGATGTAATGGCATCAGAAATGAATCCGCCTAAAGGCATAAATACGACATACGTTACGATTCCGGTGATTAACAGTGAAACGGTGGGTGTGACAATGATATCGAGTGATTGAGGGATAAAACGGCGAATAAATTGTTCGGTGTAAGCAATGAATATGGCTGCGAAAAGGACGCCGATCAGACCTCCCCTGCCCGGGAGAAGCTCTTCTCCAAATAAACTGATTTTTGCGATCTCCGGATTGATAATCAAGATCCCGGCCAAAGCCCCAAGTGCGGGTGTCCCGCCAAATTCTTTCGAAGCGTTAATACCGACGAGAATGCCGAGATAAGTGAACAGCCCTGATCCGATGACTGTCAGGATAATCGCAATTTGTGAGTCTGCAGAGAGCCAGCCTGCTTGAATAATTGCTTTGGTAATCCCAGTAATTAAACCGGAAGCGACTAGAGCGGGAATAAGAGGGATAAAAATGCTGGCAATTTTACGTAAGAAAAGTTTAAAAGGAGTGGCATTTTTCCGATTGATATCGGCTTTCTTTTTGGCGGCTGCTTCTTTGACATCGGCACCTTCTTCTGCTGACACGAGCTTTGAGAAAGCAGCTGTAACATGATTGACGACTCCTGTGCCGAGGATAATTTGTAAGGTTTCAGCTTCAACGACCCCCAATACGCCGTCAAGCTTTCTTAAAGCCTGAGCATCCGCTTTGCTTTCATCGTAAGGCGTAATGCGCAGGCGTGTCATGCAATGCGTATATGAAGAAATATTGGATTTTCCTCCGCATAGCTCAAGGATTTTCTGTGCGAGATGATGGTAGTTATTTTCTTTGCTCATTAAAACCCCTCCCCTTCAAGATGCCTTATTTTATTCTCATAGATTGTATGGCTGCTCTCGTTTTATCGATATAACCGGTTGTCGTTTCATACTGCTCAGCCGCCATGCCTAAAAACAAAACATCAATTATAAAAAGCTGGGCGAGGCGGGAGGAAGTGGCTGCACTTCGAATCAAGGCTTCATTGGAATGGGCTGTATACAAAGGGACATCAGCCAGTGCGGAGACGGATGTCTGACTGAATTGTGTGAGGCTGATCGTTGTGATGCCTTTTTCCTTAGCCATGGCAAACAGTTCAATGATTTCCTGTGTCTCTCCTGAAAACGAAATGGCGAATACGATGTCGTCTTTATCTGCATTTGCGATTAAAGATGCCACAAGATGAGTGTCTGTAAACGCGGTTGCTTGTTTATGAATGCGAAGCCACTTTTGCTGGGCGTCCTTGGCGACAATGCCGGAAGCCCCGAGGCCGATAAAATGCACGGTATGAGCTTTGAGAAGCAGAGAAACCGCTCGCTCAAGCTCTTTGTAGTCCATCAGGTCTGAAGTATCCTGAATGGCTTGAATGGCATTGCCGGCCGTTTTTTCGGAAATGGAGGGCAGCGGCTCGTGGGGAACAATATCCCGGTAGCCCTGAAAAGTAGGCTTTGCCAGATCGCCCGCTACTCTCATTTTTAAATCTTGAAATCCTTTTAAACCGAGTGATTTGCAGAGCCTGATGACGGCAGCGTCACTTGAATTGGCTAAGGCGCTGATTTCGTTGACCGTGCTTTCGATTGCTTTGTGGGGATGGGCTAGGATATAATCTGCAAGTTTGCGCTCGGATGGAGGGAGCTTATGCTTCATTGATTGGATGATCGCTAAACCGCCTGTGGCCATTCTAGTTCTCTCCTTATCATGGATGGTAATGTTCGATTGCTTTGTCAATGAAACCGTTTGCTTCATCGAGTAATGTCTTTGCTTGTTTCTGATCTGTGCTTGTTTTGAGCATGACGATTGCTGTTTTAACGTGATGATCGGCTTGTTCCAGAGTGTATCTGGCTGTGTCGTATGAAGCGTTTGTAAGGCTTTGGATGATGCTGATGGCGCGTTCTTTTAGTTTTTTGTTGCTGACGTTGACGTCTACCATCAAGTTTTCGTAAACCTTGCCGATTTTGACCATTACAGCGGTAGATATCATGTTTAGAATCATTTTATGAGCGGTTGCGGCTTTCATACGTGTTGATCCTGTAATGGCCTCAGGTCCGACGACAACCTCAATGCTGTGATCCGCATCCTTGCTGATGGCGGAATTTTCATTGCAAGTAAGGGCGATGGTGTGTGCTCCGACTTTGCGGGCGTATCTTAGGGCGCCTGCGGCGTAGGGTGTGCGGCCGCTTGCTGCGATGGCAATGACGGTGTCATTTGAAGTGAGCTGTATGTTTCTTAAATCTTCAGCTCCTGCTTCTTCACTGTCTTCAATGCCCTCTGCTGCCTGTAAAAAGGCTTCGGGGCCTCCAGCCATGATTCCGATGACCTGATCTGGGCTTACGCTGTAGGTGGGAGGACATTCAACAGCATCCATGACGCCGAGTCTGCCGCTTGTGCCGGCGCCTGTATATATGAGCCGGCCTCCATTTTGAAACGATTCATATGCGCAGTCTACAGCTGTTTTGATGTCGGGGAGAACCTCCTGAACGGCTGCAGCGACTTTCATATCTTCGTTGTTGATCATTTTAAGGATGCCGAGAGTGTTTGCTTTGTGGATTTCAACTGTTTGGCTATTGCGTGATTCCGTTGTGAGACGGTGAAGGTTTAATGGTTCTGACATGAGGATGCCCCCTGTTTTAAAATGATATATCTCAATATTCAGTATATTCATTTCTGTTATGATATTTCAACTATGTTTTTAAATTTTTGAAATTTTATTTCACTTAAGACTATAAGAAATGATGAAGGATCAACTGTTCTCCAAGCGGCCCGATTCTTCGCCGTCCTTTATCAAGGAACCCGCTTTTCATATAAAGGTGTTTTGCGCGTATGTTCAGATGATTGACGGCCAAGATGATTTCGTCGCACCATGGAAAATATCCGCTCACAAAAGCGGGAAGCAAAAGCATGGCTTTTTTCGCATAGCCTTTTCCGTGATGCACAGCGTTTAAAGACAGGGAGCTGAGCAGTAAAGCAAATGGATTGTTAGAATAGGAAGCAAGCGTTTCTTTTGATGCATGTAAAATGAAAAAACCGACTGGAAGGTCGTCTTTTAAGATAACAACCGGGTATCGGTCCTGTATGCCCAGAGCCTGAGACAGCACCTCTTTCGGGAGGGAGGTAAAGCGTTTGTCATCGTTGGTGAGCGTGAATGATTGGAGCTCGGGCAAGTGTTCAGGCTTATAGAAGGATAAAGAAATGTCTTGAGTCATGGGGTGGCCTCCTTACAAGATGTCGTCAAGCTCGTTTTCCGAAATGACGCGGTAGCCCGCTTGTTTTAACAGTGCGGCGGTTACTCCGCTGCCGGTGATTTTTTTGCCAGAGAATGTGCCGTTATAGATAAAACCGCTTCCGCAAGATGGACTGTTTTCTTTTAATATGACGGCAGAAGCGTTGATTTCTTTTGCGTAAGCCAATGTTTTCGCGGCGCCTTCCATATATAGTTCTGTGACGTCTTCTCCTGAAGCTGTCACGATTTTCGCTGTTCCATTGAGGACATCCTCGCCAGTGCCTCCTATGATTTCTGCGGGTTCGCGGGGGGTAGAGAAGCCGCCGAGAAGTTCAGGGCAAGCCATGACTGCTTTCTTTTCATCGACTAGTTTTCTGATTTTCTCCGACGCTGCGTGAGAGCCGTTATATCTGCATTCAATGCCTCCAAGGCAAGAACTGACTAGTATCATATTGGTTTCTCCTCTCTTGCTTTGCTTGTCTCTATCATAAAATAAATGGCTTTAGTTGGGAGGCTTTTTCAGTTAAAAAAGGAGTTAAAAAGTTTGAAAATAAAAAATTTAATTTTTCTCTTTACAAACAGGGGGTGACCTGTATATAATAACTTTTGTCAGCTCGACGAGAATACAACGGCCCGTTGGTCAAGCGGTTAAGACACCGCCCTTTCACGGCGGTAACACGGGTTCGAATCCCGTACGGGTCACCATTTGGAGGATTAGCTCAGCTGGGAGAGCATCTGCCTTACAAGCAGAGGGTCGGCGGTTCGAGCCCGTCATCCTCCACCATCTTGCCGGTGTAGCTCAATTGGTAGAGCAACTGACTTGTAATCAGTAGGTTGGGGGTTCAAGTCCTCTTGCCGGCACTGTTTTTTCAAAATTTTATGTGGAGGGGTAGCGAAGTGGCTAAACGCGGCGGACTGTAAATCCGCTCCCTCAGGGTTCGGCAGTTCGAATCTGCCCCCCTCCACCATTATTGGGCTATAGCCAAGCGGTAAGGCAACGGACTTTGACTCCGTCATGCGTTGGTTCGAATCCAGCTAGCCCAGTCACAGACACCTTTGATCAAAAGGTGTCTTTTTTCTTTTCGGAAAAATCATTCCAACTTCTAACTGTTCAGTCTGTATAATAATTTTAAAAATATGTTAAGGTAGTTTATTCACGAATTACCATCTACACCCTGCCAAAAATTTGATAAACTTATTTTATAAAAAAATTGAAACCTTTTGAAACGAAGCTCGTATACATACAGACCGGTGAAGGCAGAGGTTAGATAAATATGGAAATGATGATTAAAAAAAGAATTAAACAAGTCAAAAAAGGCGACCAGAATGCATTTGCGGACATTGTAGATATTTACAAAGATAAAATTTATCAGCTTTGCTACCGTATGCTTGGCAATGTGCATGAGGCGGAGGATATTGCACAGGAAGCTTTCATCAGAGCGTACGTTAATATCGACAGTTTTGATATTAACCGGAAATTTTCAACTTGGCTTTATCGAATCGCGACCAATTTGACCATTGACCGCATTCGCAAAAAGAAGCCGGATTATTACCTCGATGCAGAGGTGGCTGGTACGGAAGGCTTGACCATGTATTCTCAAATCGCCGCAGATGGTGTTTTGCCTGAAGATGCAGTTGTGTCGCTGGAGCTCTCAAACACGATACAGCAGAAAATTTTAAAGCTTCCTGACAAATACAGAACAGTCATCGTATTAAAGTATATTGACGAACTCTCATTAATTGAAATCGGGGAGATTCTAAACATTCCTGTGGGGACTGTGAAAACGCGGATTCACAGAGGCAGAGAGGCTCTTAGAAAACAATTAAGGGATCTTTAAGTGGGGTGATGAAATGAGCTGTCCTGAACAAATTGTGCAGCTTATGCATATGCATCTTGATGGAGATATCCTTCCAAAAGATGAACACGTATTAAATGAACATCTGGAGACATGCGAGAAATGCAGAAAGCATTTTTACGAGATGGAGAAATCCATAGCGCTCGTACGGAGCACATCGCATGTCGAAGCCCCCGCGGATTTTACCGCTAATGTCATGGCAAAATTGCCTAAGGAGAAGAAAAGAGCTTCTGTAAAAAGATGGTTCAGAACCCATCCCGTTATCGCAGCTGCTGCGGTATTCATCATTTTGATGGGCGGGGGTTTTTTTAACAGCTGGCATAATGACCACAATTTCAGCGTGTCCAAGCAGCCGAATCTTGTGGTTCATAACCATACTGTGACCGTGCCAGAAGGTGAGACGGTCAAAGGCGATGTCACTGTCAAAAACGGCAAGCTGATTATTAAAGGCAAAATAGACGGGGATGTAACCGTCGTAAACGGCGAAAAGTATATGGCCTCTGCTGGACAAGTCACCGGTCAGATTGAAGAAATCAATCAATTATTCGACTGGACATGGTACAAGATGAAGTCTGCGGGGAAAAGTGTACTCGATGCATTCAGTCCGAACGGAGAAGAGTAAAGCGCGTTAGCCGCTTTGCTCTTTTTTTGCGGGCTGAGAGGGCTGGCACATTTCACTTGCTAAATCGAAATGTGGTATAATGGGCTCGCTATGTAAAGTACATATGCGTAACACGTAAAACACAAAATACGAAATGACTGAAATCTTGGAGGACGAGGAAATGGCTTTTGAGGATATCCCTTTTTTGCAGTACCTCGGCAATGCCGTTGATATTCTCCTTGTTTGGTATGTGATATATAAATTGATTATGGTGATACGCGGCACGAAAGCGGTTCAGCTGTTAAAAGGAATTGTAGTCATCGTGCTTGTTCGTATGGCCAGCCAATATTTGGGCCTCAGCACACTTCAATGGCTGATGGACCAAGCGATAACATGGGGATTTTTAGCAATTATTATTATTTTTCAGCCTGAGCTGAGAAGAGCGCTTGAACAGCTAGGCCGCGGCCGCTTTTTTTCGAGGAGCGGCACGCCTGTTGAAGAAGCGCAGCAGAAAACGATTGAGGCCATTACAAAAGCGATCAATTATATGGCGAAACGCCGTATAGGCGCCTTGCTTACCATTGAGCGGGATACTGGAATGGGGGATTATATTGAGACCGGCATACCACTGAATGCCAAAGTCAGCTCTGAGCTGCTGATCAATATTTTTATCCCAAACACCCCGCTTCATGACGGTGCGGTGATTATGAAAAATAATGAAATTGCCGCGGCCGCCTGTTATCTGCCGCTTTCTGAGAGCCCGTTTATTTCAAAAGAACTGGGCACGCGGCACAGAGCAGCTGTCGGTATCAGTGAAGTAACAGACAGTTTGACGATTATTGTGTCTGAAGAGACTGGCGGCGTCAGTGTGGCAAAGAACGGCGACCTTCACAGAGAGCTTACAGAAGAAGCGCTGAAAGAAATGCTTGAAGCCGAGTTTAAGAAAAACACCAGAGACACTTCTTCTAACCGCTGGTATTGGAGGGGCAAGAAAAATGGATAAATTCTTAAACAACCGCTGGGCTGTGAAAATCATTGCTCTGCTTTTCGCGCTCTTGCTTTATGTGGCGGTTAACAGCAACCAAGCACCGACTCCGAAAAAACCGGGTGAATCTTTCTTTCCGACATCAACAACTGATGAAGCAACTCTGACTGATATTCCGGTTAAAGCGTATTATGATGATGAAAATTACGTCGTAACGGGTGTTCCGCAAACGGTTAATGTCACGATAAAAGGCTCGACAAGCGCCGTGAAAAAGGCTCGGCAGACCAAAAACTTTGAAATATATGCCGATATGGAACATTTGAAAACCGGCACACATAAGGTTGAGCTTAAGGCCAAAAACGTGTCGGATGGGCTGACAATCTCAATTAATCCGTCTGTTACGACAGTGACCATTCAGGAACGGACGACCAAAAGTTTTCCCGTAGAAGTGGAGTACTACAACAAAAGCAAGATGAAAAAAGGCTATTCTCCGGAGCAGCCGATTGTCAGTCCGAAAAATGTGCAGATTACCGGATCGAAAAATGTCATCGATAATATTTCTCTTGTAAAAGCTTCAGTGAATTTGGAAAACGCAGATGAAACGATTGAAAAGGAAGCGAAAGTGACTGTCTATGATAAAGACGGAAACGCGCTTCCTGTCGACGTGGAGCCCTCGGTCATCAAGATTACCGTTCCGGTGACAAGCCCGAGTAAAAAAGTGCCCTTTAAAATTGAACGGACAGGAAGCCTTCCTGACGGTGTCAGCATAGCGAATATTGAATCCAGCCCCAGTGAGGTAACGGTTTACGGCTCACAGGATGTGTTGGATTCTCTTGAATTTATTGACGGCGTCAGCTTAGATTTAAGTAAAATTAACAAGGATTCCGATATCGAGGCAGATATTCCGCTTCCTGACGGTGTCAAAAAAATCTCACCGTCAAAGGTGACTTTGCATATAGAAGTCGATAGTGAAGCGGATCAGAAGTTCGAGAATGTCCCTATCAAGACTGTAGGGCTGAGCAGCTCACAAAACATTGAATTTCTTGATCCTGAATCACAAGCGATAGATGTAACGGCTAAAGGCTCTCCCACGAATATAAAAAAGCTGAAAAAATCAGATATTGAATTGTATGTGAATGTTTCAGATTTAGAGGACGGGGAGCATAGCGTGAAGCTTGAAGTGAACGGGCCACAGAATGTAACTTGGTCCTTGGGGCGGAAAAACGCCAAAATCAAGCTGACGTCTAAGAAAAGCAATACATCAACGAATGATAACAGCAGCAATACATCAGGGAACCAGGATGACACAGATAAACAAACAAATGATCAAAAGAACAATCAGCAAGAAGATACAAAGAACACTGATAAAAACAACAACGATCAAAACCAAGACGAAAATAAAGATCAAAACCAAGATCAGGATGAGGATGAATCCACTGCGAATTCACAATCCTCATCGGAATAAAAAAGGAGCGATTATAAAATGGGCAAGTATTTTGGAACAGACGGTGTAAGAGGTGTCGCCAATAGTGAGCTTACACCTGAGCTGGCCTTTAAAGTCGGACGTTTCGGCGGTTATGTGCTGACAAAAGACAAACAACGTCCAAAAGTGCTGATAGGCCGCGATACACGCATCTCCGGCCATATGCTGGAGGGAGCCCTTGTCGCCGGACTTTTATCCATTGGCGCAGAAGTCATGCGCCTGGGTGTCATTTCTACACCAGGTGTATCTTATTTGACAAAAGCGATGGATGCAGAGGCGGGCGTCATGATTTCCGCTTCTCATAACCCAGTGCAGGATAACGGCATCAAATTCTTTGGGGGAGATGGATTTAAGCTTTCTGATGAACAGGAGGCTGAAATTGAGCGCCTGATGGACGAACCTGAGGATAAGCTGCCAAGACCTGTCGGAGCAGACCTTGGACTTGTAAACGATTATTTTGAAGGCGGACAAAAATATCTGCAATTCTTAAAACAGACAGCTGATGAAGATTTCACAGGCATTCATGTGGCATTGGACTGTGCCCATGGCGCAACGTCATCCTTGGCGACACACCTGTTTGCTGATTTAGATGCAGATGTTTCTACAATGGGGACTTCCCCGAACGGATTAAACATTAATGACGGCGTCGGTTCGACTCATCCCGAAGCGCTCAGCGCGTTTGTCAAAGAGAAAAACGCGGATCTTGGTCTTGCGTTCGACGGTGACGGCGACCGCCTGATTGCTGTCGATGAAAAAGGAAATATTGTAGACGGCGACCAAATCATGTACATATGCTCAAAACATCTGAAATCAGAGGGCCGTTTAAAGGATGATACTTTGGTTTCAACCGTGATGAGCAACCTCGGCTTCTATAAGGCGCTCGAAAAAGAAGGCATCAAAAGCGTACAGACATCTGTCGGCGACCGCTACGTAGTAGAAGCAATGAAAAAAGACGGCTACAACGTCGGCGGAGAGCAGTCAGGACATCTTATTTTCCTTGATTACAACACGACAGGGGACGGATTATTGTCTGCTATTATGCTGATGAACACTTTGAAAGCCACAGGCAAGCCACTGTCAGAGCTTGCAGCTGAAATGCAGAAGTTCCCGCAGCTGTTAGTCAATGTGAGAGTGACTGATAAATATAAAGTTGAAGAAAATGAAAAAGTAAAAGCAGTTATTTCTGAAGTTGAAAAAGAAATGAACGGCGACGGCCGGATTTTGGTGCGCCCTTCAGGAACTGAACCGCTCGTCCGTGTCATGGCTGAAGCGAAGACGAAAGAGCTGTGCGATGAGTATGTCAATCGCATTGTTGAAGTCGTCCGGTCAGAAATGGGATTAGAGTAACGAAGTCTATTATCAGAGAGTGAACAAGACAAGCGAGGATTACATAAGATAATTGTGAGACATACGGCAAAGTTGTTTAAAAAACAATTGACCGTTTATGCCACATGTTGTAAAATCAAGCTTGTCTTGTTCTTATTTTCTCAATAGGAAAAGAAGACGGGATTATTGCTTTACCTATAATTATAGCGCCCGAACTAAGCGCCCGGAAAAAGGCTTAGTTGACGAGGATGGAGGTTATCGAATTTTCGGCGGATGCCTCCCGGCTGAGTGTGCAGATCACAGCCGTAAGGATTTCTTCAAACCAAGGGGGTGACTCCTTGAACAAAGAGAAATCACATGATCTTCCAAAAAACATGTAGGAGGGGACGATTGAAAGTCCCCTTGAAATTTGACTTTCTTCGTCTCCTTTTACAATCTTAGGAGGAAGAAAAATATGTGTGGAATCGTAGGTTATATCGGTCAGCTTGATGCGAAGGAAATTTTATTAAAAGGGTTAGAGAAGCTTGAGTATCGCGGTTATGACTCTGCTGGTATTGCTGTTGCCAACGAACAGGGAATCCATGTGTTCAAAGAAAAAGGACGCATTGCAGATCTTCGTGAAGTTGTGGATGCCAATGTAGAAGCGAAAGCCGGAATTGGGCATACTCGCTGGGCTACACACGGCGAACCAAGCTATCTGAACGCTCACCCGCATCAAAGCGCACTGGGACGCTTTACACTTGTTCATAACGGCGTGATCGAGAACTATGTTCAGCTGAAGCAAGAGTATTTGCAAGATGTAGAGCTCAAAAGTGACACCGATACAGAAGTAGTCGTTCAAGTAATCGAGCAATTCGTCAATGGAGGACTTGAGACAGAAGAAGCGTTCCGCAAAACACTTACTCTGTTAAAAGGCTCTTATGCAATTGCTTTATTCGATAACGACAACAGAGAAACGATTTTTGTAGCGAAAAACAAAAGCCCTCTATTAGTAGGTCTTGGAGATACATTCAACGTCGTAGCATCTGATGCAATGGCGATGCTTCAAGTAACCAACGAATATGTTGAGCTGATGGATAAAGAAATGGTTATCGTCACTGATGACCAAGTTGTCATCAAAAACCTTGATGGTGACGTGATTACACGTGCGTCTTATATTGCTGAGCTTGATGCCAGTGATATCGAAAAAGGCACGTACCCTCACTACATGTTGAAAGAAACGGATGAGCAGCCTGTTGTTATGCGCAAAATCATCCAAACGTATCAAGATGAAAACGGCAAGCTGTCTGTGCCTGGTGATATCGCTGCCGCTGTAGCGGAAGCGGACCGCATCTATATCATTGGCTGCGGAACAAGCTACCATGCAGGACTTGTCGGTAAACAATATATTGAAATGTGGGCAAACGTGCCGGTTGAAGTGCATGTAGCGAGTGAATTCTCCTACAACATGCCGCTTCTGTCTAAGAAACCGCTCTTCATTTTCCTTTCTCAAAGCGGAGAAACAGCAGACAGCCGCGCGGTTCTCGTTCAAGTCAAAGCACTCGGACACAAAGCCCTGACAATCACAAACGTACCTGGATCAACGCTTTCTCGTGAAGCTGACTATACATTGCTGCTTCATGCAGGCCCTGAGATCGCTGTTGCGTCAACGAAAGCATACACTGCACAAATTGCAGTTCTTGCGGTTCTTGCTTCTGTGGCTGCTGACAAAAACGGCATCGATATCGGATTTGACCTCGTCAAAGAACTCGGTATCGCTGCAAACGCAATGGAAGCTCTATGCGACCAGAAAGACGAAATGGAAATGATCGCCCGTGAATACCTGACTGTATCCAGAAACGCTTTCTTCATCGGACGCGGCCTTGACTACTTCGTATGTGTCGAAGGCGCACTGAAGCTGAAAGAGATTTCTTACATCCAGGCAGAAGGTTTTGCCGGCGGTGAGCTAAAGCACGGAACGATTGCCTTGATCGAACAAGGAACACCAGTATTCGCACTGGCAACTCAAGAGCACGTAAACCTAAGCATCCGCGGAAACGTCAAAGAAGTTGCCGCTCGCGGAGCAAACACATGCATCATCTCACTGAAAGGCCTAGACGATGCGGATGACAGATTCGTACTGCCGGAAGTAAACCCAGCACTTGCTCCGTTGGTATCTGTTGTTCCATTGCAGCTGATCGCTTACTATGCTGCACTGCATCGCGGCTGTGATGTTGATAAACCGCGTAACCTTGCGAAGAGTGTTACTGTGGAGTAATAAATGTTTAACCCCTTTGGATAAGATTGTCTAAAGGGGTGTTTTTATGTCCAAAAGAGAAAGAACGTCTACAGTGGAAAAATGGATTAAAGAAGGTGATGCTACAGGACTCGACTATCTATCGGCCATGGCTATAGATTTAAGATGTTTCCACATTAGGTCGGTTAACGAGGTTAAAAGTCATTAAGACTTGGAGAGAAACTGCTTTTGCCTAACTGAGTTTTCTGATGTTAATACAGATATAAGAGAGCAGTTCCTCATTAAGATACGCTTTTGATAGCAGTTGGAATTTAGCATGCTAGAAATCCGAAAATCGAAGAGCCTATTGGAATGATAACGTGTTTTTTTATTGTCAATTAATAAAGGCAAAAGAATTCTAGAAGTCGCACTTACAATGTACTTGTGAGATTAGGTTTTAAAGTTCATCCTTTTTTTATTGAGTACATTCCGGTTTAAGTTGAAATGATTCAGTAAAGGACACGCCATAAATAAAAGGTAGCGTATGACTCCCATTTTTTCCATGAAAACGATATTTCTAAGATTTCATCTATCGTAGGCTTTCGATTCATATTACGTAATATTTTTATCGAACGAATTAGACACACATCATCGATTGGAAAAGCTGTCGGGAACCTAAGGCAGCGCATTAGAACATAATTGGCTGTCCAAGGACCGATTCCTCGTATTTTAATTAAGTTTTTTTCAGCATCTTTAAAGTTCATTTTCATTAATTTTTCCCTCGATAATTCTCCACTTGCCATTAATCTGGCTATTCCAATGATATATTCACTTTTTTTTACCGTCATTTTAATATCTGCCAGGTCGGTAGGGGTTAACCGTGCAATTCGTTCGTACGGTAGGAACACCCAATACTTTTTACCATTCCATTCAATAGAATCGCCAAATGCTTCTACAAATTGCTTCTTTAAGGAGTACGCGAAGGCTAAGTTAATTTGTTGTCCTAAAACTCCCCAACATAAAGCTTCAAATAAATCGGGAATGCCGATCACTCGCAACCCATAAAATTTTCGGGCAGGCATTTTAAGTAATGGATCTGCTTTTGCCAATTCATAAAATGGAGTTAAATCGTTATCAAGATCAAACCATTCATGAATATATTTTACAATCTCTTCCCGTTTCCACTGCTCAACAGGTCTAGAATCGTTTAGGAATTGAACAATCATTTGTTTATTATTGATTACGCTTACCTGCACTAAGGACCGAATTTCCCCAATGGCTATAACTTTTGTAATGATATTGTTCTCTATTTCATACATACATTCATTTTTTTCCCTGGTTAGGTAGCCTAGGTTCGCATTCATGTCGAAAATTTCAGGTAATGTAATGACAATAACATCATTGACTTCATGCCATGCCACTTTTTCATTCTCCTTATCTTAAATAATTATATGAAAACTCACGCTGGTTGAAATTAGTTTATCACATAATCATCTTTACTCATTTTGTTATCTTGCTATTACATTCTAACCATCTTATTTTTTTCTATTTATGAGGTTATAGTGTAGTTATCAAGAATGCTAAACGGGAGTAGATAAAAATGGCCCAAGATATAAAAAACGCGTGTCGAAAATTTAAATTGGGATTCAATTCAAAATGAATTAGATGAGCCATGTAAGGAGAGGTGAGATAAATGCCGGATAGTATCAATAACGGACATAAAGAGAGCCATGATCATAGAATTTCGAATGATGTAGAAATGATAACAGATGAAAAGTGGCAAGCAATTATAAATAATGATGCAGCGTACAATAATCAATTTTTCTACGCTGTAAAGTCGACAGGGGTATTCTGTAAACCATCCTGTAAATCTCGTGTTCCGAAAAAAGAAAATGTATGCATTTTTCCAAACGCAGAACAAGCTCTCCGCGCAAATTTTCGCCCTTGTAAACGTTGCAAGCCCACTAATGAAAAAATGCCTGATAGCGAGTGGGTTGATTTAATTACTGAATACATTGATAAAAATTTCACAGAAAAATTAACGCTAGAATCGTTAGCAGATATTTGTCATGGGAGTCCGTATCATATGCATCGAACATTTAAAAAGATTAAAGGCATTACGCTGGTTGAGTATATACAACAAGTTAGAGTACACGCGGCTAAAAAGTATTTGATTCAGACAAATAAATCGATTGGAGATATCGCTATATGTGTGGGTATAGCTAACGCGCCTTATTTTATTACTTTATTTAAAAAGAAAACTGGACAGACACCAGCACAATTTCGTCAAATGAGTAAAATGGAGGAAACGTACAATGGAAACAAATAAACCAACCCTTTATTGGTCTTTACTAATGTTCAAGAATTGGAATTTTTATATTGCTTCAACTTTAAAGGGGCTTGTGTTTGTAGGTTCACAGAACAAACCAATCGAGGAATTGTTCGAATGGGCTAGGAAACGCTTTCCGGGAAGTCTTCTTGTTGAAGATGATGATAAGCTTGAACCCTATGCCGTTGAAATCACTCAATATCTAGAAGGAAAGCGGAAAAACTTTACTGTTCCAGTTGAGTACGCCGGTACGCAATTTCAGCTAGCAGTCTGGAATGCACTTTGTGAAATTCCTTATGGACAGACGAAATCCTATTCCGACATTGCAAATGAAATAAATAAACCAGCAGCTGTTCGTGCTGTAGGTGCGGCTATTGGGGCTAATCCGGTATTAATTACTGTACCGTGCCATCGTGTAATAGGAAAGAATGGCTCATTAACTGGCTATCGGGGCGGATTCGAAATGAAGACACTGCTCCTCGATCTGGAAAAGCGAGCTTCATCTGAAATGGATGTTCCTCATTGAAAGTGAATCATCTATAATAGGGTGGATTCTTTTAGAGGAAAGTAAAGACCAGTTTACTGATAAACTTGACAACTTTTAAAATTTAGCATATCTTATACGTAACTTAATAATCGATGCAGATGTTTATTTTTCCTTTTAAAATATGTAGGCCTTTAGCATTCTTTTCATATTTAATTTTAAATATTGACAGGATGAAAAAGTATCCTAATAAAAAAGGAAGAGAACATGAGTCGATTTATTTGATAATCAGGACTATATTAAAGGAAATGAAAACATAGCATAAAGTAAAGACCAATAATAAGGTAGCACTTCAAAAAACTTCGCTGAAGTTAGTTGAAGTGAAGCCGACAATTTTCAGGATTCAATGATCTAACATAATCATTGAAATTTTGAAGTTGTCGGCTTTTTTGTTGGAAAAAAATAGAGATAAATAAAAATTGAAATAAATAATAGACAAATATGATCTGATTGAAAGGTCTTTTGACCAATAATGAGTTTTAAAAAAGGGAGAATTTAGAATGTTAGTTTCGCTGAGTTTGTCATCATTATTAACATTATTTTTTATTATGCTTATGGCTTCTGGGATTAGTGGACTATTGTTTTTACATCCGCGTGTACCCTTGAGTTTTGTCCGCATTCATATTGGGATCTTGGCTTTACCACTTTTGGTTTCCTTACTGATTCTTGCCAATAGTGGTGTGAGTGGAAATGTTGGCCCTTGGCACTTAGATTCCTTAGCTTGTTTAATGACTTTCTTTGTTCTTGCAATTGGATTCATCATTCAGCGTTTTTCTGTACGTTACTTAATGGGGGATCGATCTTATCGAAAATATTTTACGCTTTTTACTTTCACAACAGGAGCTGCTTCAATGACATGGTTAAGTGGTGATCTCCGCTTGATGGTTCTATTTTGGGGAGCAACTCTTGTTGGTTTAACCTTACTTATAAGGTTAAACAGTGCTTGGCAAGTGGCTAGTGAAGCAGCCAAAATTTCTGGCCGATTATTTTTGTTAAGTTGGTTTTCTTTGTTTTTTGCGATGATGTTGCTTTTTCATGCCACAGGTCAATGGCAGTTATCATTGGTTGTAACAAATGAAAGTTTAGCTGGGCTGGGAGAATGGGAGAGAACAGGGATTCAGCTATTGATTGTATTAGCAGTGATTATTCCTGCAGCTCAATGGCCGTTCCAAAGATGGTTGGTTGAGTCTATTGTTGCTCCAACCCCAGTTTCTGCAATTATGCATGCAGGTTTAGTAAATGCTGGAGGAATAATACTAACTCGATTTTCACCTCTATTTCATGGTGGTATCGCTTCGATTATCTTACTTCTGCTTGCTAGCATTTCTGTATTGATTGGAACTGGAATTAGTTTAGTCCAGGTTGATTATAAACGCCAGTTAGTAGGCTCCACGATTGGACAAATGGGGTTTATGCTCATTCAGTGTGCATTAGGCGCCTATATAGCAGCCATTATTCATCTTATTTTACATGGTTTATTCAAAGCTACGTTGTTTCTACAAGCTGGTTCAGCAGTAGGGCGTCATGAAGTATCGGCTCGCACTAATGAAAGAACATCCTATTTATGGGCCATGGCTGGTCGGATTTTATCCTTAGTTATAGGTGTTGCTTTTTGGCTCACTGCTCCTGGGGACGGGTATCACTTAATCAGTGCGCTGATCTTAGGGTGGTCATTGTCCGTTTCTTGGACTCAGCTTGTCGCTTTTGGAGAGGGCCGAATTGGCCGAATTGCCGGCTTAACTGTTTTAGGAGGAGCAGCCCTCGTATATTTTATCATTCATCACCTTTTCTATAAGTGGCTGCATACAACCATTTTTCAAAGTGTTCAACCTCCAATGTCAGCTGTCATGATTGTCGTATGTCTCTTACTATTTGGCAGTGCTTTAGGTACGTGGGTTGCTCGTCATCGTTCTTCCGTTTTTTTCGCGGTACTCTATCTTTGGTTAGTTCGATTAGGTGAAGCAAAACCAAAGTCAGTAGAGAGTCACCCAGACTACCTTAAACAATATATTTCATAAGGAGCTAATCTGAGATGGGCATTACATCCGTATTAACGAAAGATAGTGTAAACAAGATAGATACAGATATTGATGTTCAAGAAAGGGATCTTAACGTTTTCATTACATCTGCCAGCCGAGTGATTGCGCCACTTTGGCCTATTTCTACATTTGCTGCACGTAATCCGTGGATGGGACTTGAAAACCAACCTTTTGATCAGGTTGCAAGTTGGTTGAAAAACACTCGTGATGTTGATATATACCCTAGTGCGTCTATGATCCGTTCAGCAAAGAATAAAGGTGAGATTGATGAAGATTTTGTGGAAATGGGGCTGCAGCGTTGGCTTGATTCACATTCCTATCACATTCCACGGGACGTGGCAGAGCGATTTTGTCATGCTGCATTAAAGTTAGATCCCCTGCCTTCCGACCTTTTATCATCACATGAGCTGGAGAAATTAGTAGGTGAATGTAGTGGATTGGATCATATCGAGAATGTGTTTATGCAGCCACTAAGTTCGTATATAGAGAATCAAGATGGTGAAAGGCTAGTCAATATACTAGATCATCATGTCATTAAATGGAGTAAATTATATCTTGATGACTCTCAAGCAGGCTGGACAATGCCTAATCGTGAGGAAGGTTTCTATCGTGCTTGGCAGCATCTCATTCAATATGATCCAGCACTTAGTAAAAAGCAGCGAGAAAGGTTAAAAGGTTGGCCGAAAGAGGCACATTTGGCTTTACAGGAAGCCTTATTCGCACTAGAAATCCCAGAGTCAGAAATCCAGACTTATCTTGAAGGTCATTTACTTTCATTACCTGGATGGGCAGGGATGATGCTTTGGCGCTCCCAGCAATCGAGCCACGAACATGCACTCCTAACAGAATACTTAGCGGTTCGAATATCCATGGAGTGGGCTCTTATAAAGCCATACTTACCTTTGAATGAACGATCTAAGAAAACAATTTCAATTGCTCCCCTTATAGCAGCTTGGATTCATTGGGGTGGGCTTACATTAGAAGAATGGTCACAGATGACGGCCATTGAACAAAACGAATATTTATCATTTGCCTACAGCTTTGATGAGAAACTTCGCAAGAAACTTTGGTTAGAAGCTTGGGAACAAACGTACACTGATCGATTAAGCCAGAAGATCATCTCGAAACAACGTGAAACCGGCGGTGAAAAATCTGCATTAGCTCAATTAGCATTCTGCATCGATGTACGATCAGAACCTTTTCGTCGTCAACTAGAAAAAGAAGGCCCGTTTGAAACGATTGGTATTGCTGGTTTCTTCGGGGTGCCGGTTGCAACTTGTGAACTTGGCAGTAAACACAGTCATGCTTCCTTGCCGATCATACAAAAACCGCAAAATAAAATAAAAGAGTTCGCAGATGAGGATGTATTCAAAAAATACAATCAACGGAAGCAAGCAATTCATTCTTTAAGCCATACCTTTAAAACGATGAAGCAGAATGCGCTTTCGAGCTTACTACTGCCTGAGCTAAGCGGACCTTGGCTTACTCTGCAAATGGCAGCCCGTAGCTTTGTGCCAAGAAAGGCGGGTCGTTTCATTCGTAATCTCCGTGAGGCTTGGTTACGCAAACCTGATACAAAACTCTCGCTTCATCATGATGCTACAGAGGCAGAAATACCTGTGGGTTTTACTGATGAAGAAAAAGTGAACTATGCTCGCCAAGCATTAAAAATGATGGGGTTAACAGAGAACATCGCACCATTGGTCGTAATTTGCGGGCATGGCAGTCAAAGCACTAATAATCCTTATTCTGCAGCCCTTGATTGTGGTGCCTGCGGTGGAGCGGCCGGTGGATTCAATGCAAGAGTTTTAGCTGCTTTATGTAATCTATCAGAGGTACGAGAAGCTCTTTTAGCTGAAGGAATTAAAATTCCTGAGGATACGGTTTTTGCAGCAGCTGAACATAATACAACAGTAGATGAATTACATTGGCTTTATGTACCAGAGCTTTCCGAAGCTGCACAAGAAGCATTTGAACAAATTGAAGCCGTTATGCCGAAAGTGAGACATCATGTAAACGCAGAACGTCTAGCCCAATTACCGAATTTCCAATCGAAGCTAAAAAATCCGAAGGCTGAGGCAAACCGATTTGCGGAAGATTGGAGTGAGATACGTCCGGAATGGGGACTGGCTCGTAATGCCGCTTTTATTATCGGTAAACGTGAACTAACTCAGGATTGTGATTTGGAAGGCAGAGCCTTTCTCCATAATTATGATTGGAAGCAGGATGAAAGCGGTGAACTCCTAGCAAATATTATTGCAGGACCTGGAACTGTAGCCCAATGGATTAATTTACAATATTACGCATCAACGGTAGCACCTCATTATTATGGCAGCGGAAATAAAGCAACTCAAACCGTTACTGCAGGTCTCGGCGTTATGCAGGGGAATGCAAGCGACTTGTTAGCCGGACTGCCTTGGCAATCCGTCATGGAATCAGATCACGAGGCCTATCATTCTCCTCTTCGTTTATTGATACTCATCCAAGCACCTAGAGAATATGTAGAACGGTTATTAAATAATGATTCAGCATTTCTGCAAAAAGTTCAAAATGGATGGGTCCGATTGGCTAGTCTTGATCCAGAAGGATGTTGGGAAAGCTGGTAATGATGAATCTAAGCATTTATCAAATGGATTTGTTATTCAAAATAAAAATGATAAACATAAGGAAGAGGTGTGCTGTATGAATGTAAACCAAAATAAAAAAGTATTATTTTTGACGGATATTGAAAACGGTTTGGAGCCTATTTTACAAGAAGCGACTAACACTTCTGCAGAGAATATGTTGACTATACAAAGCTATGGTGCCGGTATTTCACATCCTTATGGAGAAATCATGAGGTCTGTTATTTTTGCGATTTACCAGGAAGATGTTGAGGAGATTTTTGTAGTAGGAACAAAAGATAAGAAGACTTCCGCAGGTAATGGACTAACTCAACTTGAAACAATGAAAGATAAAATACAAACATTGGATTATCTTTTTCAAAATTGCAAGCCTGAATTTTTAGGTGGTACGGTCGATGAATGGCTAAATGAAAATAGCAGTGACACCATTGAAAAAAGTGTTGATATGATTCGACATCATCCCCTAGTGCCGTCATATGTTAAAGTTAGAGGTTTATTCGTTCATCATAAGGATGGAAAACCCTCAATCGTGGAGGTTCCTGATGTTAAAACAGGTCAAGCCTTACCTGATCATTGCTTGTCATGATGAAATGCAGGTCTAACTTCTAAACGCACCCATATATGGAGAAAGCAGTTCTAAGGAGATTGTATGAGCGCTAATTTAACTGATTTTGTCACGAAAACAATAGAGGAAATGAACTCGTTTGATCGTGAAAATATGGAATGTATAAAAAAACTAATTAGAAAAGCAATTGATTTTTATCATCTAAAGTCTTATGAAGAAGTTGAGGAAACCCATTCAGGAAATGTTCGATTTTTGCATGTCCACTCTATGATGGAAGAAAATATGTTATCCAAAATGATAGTGGTCACAAGAAACGGTAAAACTGATTTGGATATTGAAGGTGTATATGAAGGATATGTTGTAAGAGAATATTAATGAGACGAAATCACAAATAGAATATGCCAATTTTTTTGCTCAGGAGATGTATTAGATATGAAAAAGTCGAAGGGTTCTATTGAATCAGAGATCAGTAAGTCCATTACTCAATGGGAGAAGGATTATCTTGGACGGGGGTCTGTATCTGTTAAGACTGATATACTGCGGGACATGATCATCGTCAATTTAAAAGGGATTTTAACACCAGCCGAATATGTAGTTTGTGGATCAAAAGAGGGTATGTTATCTATCAAACAAACTCGTTCGGAGTTAGTCGAATCAGGTATAGAAGGCCTTAAGGATATTATCTTAAAAATAACCGGAGAAAAAGTGAAAAGTTTTCATACTGATTTAAGCTCCCGGACAGGTGAACGAGTGATGGTATTTAAATTATGTAATGATCTAGAGAAAAATTTGGAAAAGATCTTATAATCTAAAGAAAATAAATGTTAAGACGGTATGGAATTTGTTGTGAATTGAACATAAAGAACTGCCGATTCTTTTGTTTTACAATTATGGTATCATTGATAACTTTTATTCATATCCTAAGCGGACATAAAGAGATGTCAATTCATAGTACACTGTTGTGTTATTCCTGTCGAAAGATCTAACATCCGCTGTTGTTATGAGCGGATGTTTTTTACATCTAAATTTGCTGCTGGTGATTAGTCACTTGAACAATATTAAATTCATTTTAATTGAAAACATCCTTGTCACCTGCCGGGTTCCCCCAAGTGTTTAGTGACATGATTATGAGACCAATTTCGTAAAGCTTGATGATAAATTTAAGCGGTGGACAAAATTGATATGCTGTCTTCAGTTTCATTTCACGGAATTAGTCAGAGATAAACCTTTAATTAAAAATATCCAAAAAACGGATTGACATATCGGAATATAACGATATAATAATCGATATGGAACCAATTGAAGTATTCAAAGCCTTATCAAATGAATCAAGGCTGCAAATTTTACAATGGCTGAAGGAGCCCGATCGTCATTTTGCACCCCATGAAGGGATTGATATGAACACAATCGGGGTATGTGTCAGTCAAATAACAGACAAATTGAAAATGACGCAATCGACAGCTTCTCAATATCTTACCATCCTTTTAAGAGCCGGCTTGATTAAGGCGGAGCGTATTGGAAAGTACACATATTACAAAAGAGATGAAGAAGCCATTGGGAAACTTGCTGACTTTCTTAAAACAGAGATATAAAAATAAACATCAAAAGATGTTTATTTTTACACCATACATATCGACATATTACGATGTGTTTATTTTTTTATAATAACATATCGATAATTCGTGATATGTTTATTAATAATTGAGGAGTGAATGTTTTATGTCTAACACTTGGAAAATTTATATTTTAGCCATTGTCAGCTTTTTAGTTGGAACCTCAGAGTACATTATTTCGGGAATTTTGGATCAAATTGCTCATACTCTCGGGATCACTTTAGCTGCCGCGGGCCAGCTCATTACCATTTTCTCACTTGTATATGCTCTTTCTACACCCGTACTTATGGCGTTGACAGCAAGTATGGATAGACGCAAATTGATGATGTATGCCCTAGGTTTGTTTGTGTTCGGTAATGTCCTGGCTTTTGTACTGCCTGGTTATGGATGGTTTATTGCAGCGCGGATCATTATGGCGATGGGAGCAGGTGTGGTGGTTGTCACCGCCTTAACGATTGCGGCTAAGATTGCATCGGAAGGGAAGCAGGGCAGTGCCATCGCTACGGTCGTGATGGGATTTACCGCTTCTTTAATCATAGGTGTTCCGCTTGGAAGAATGATAGCAGTAGCATTAGGCTGGAAGTCTGTATTTGGTGCCATTGCTTTGTTGGGATTGATCGCGATGGTCGTTATTTTCTTTACTCTTCCGCATACTGAAGGGGATAAGCCTGTGCCTTTGCTTCAACAGCTTGCTCTTTTCAAAAAACGGAAAGTGGCTATGGGATTATCAATCACTTTCTTCTGGCTCGGGGGATATTCTGTTGCTTACACTTATTTGTCACCGTATCTCTTGAACATCTCAGGTATAAATGGCAAGCTGCTCAGTGGTGTTTTGCTTATATTTGGAATTGCCAGTTTGGTTGGATCAAAGTTTGGGGGATATAGCACCGATAAATGGGGAGTACCCTTTACACTCGTTGGTGGGATGACATTGCATATCGTCACACTGATTCTGCTGTCACTTGTTACTCATTCCTATATCGGAGTGTTGGTGATTCTCATATTATGGTCGTTTGCCGCATGGTCTACAGGTCCGACACAGCAATTTCACCTGGCTACAATAGAACCGGAAATGTCAGGTGTTTTGCTTAGCATGAATCAGTCAATGATGCAATTCGCCATGGCGGTCGGCGCAGGAATAGGAGGGGTTTTTGTGGAAAACGTATCATTGGCCTCGATTACCTGGGTTGGTGCGTTAGGGATTATGATTGCCATTATTACATCATTGAGGATTTTTCATTCACAACCCAAACAGACGCTAAAAGATATCAATCAATAATTTCGAAAGATCTAACATCCGCTCGTTATACAAGCGGGTGTTTTTTTATACGCTCAACTAGAAGGCACACTGTAGCTGAAAGGGATTTTTGCCGACGGAGAGCTGAAGCACAGCAAGTTATAATATACTAGGAAGGGAAATAACGGTATGGCGGAAGGGTTTTAGCGCTTCTCGCCTGTAAGATCATTACTTTGAGGATGTGTCATCGTGAATCAAAAGACGTACATTGAAATGAGCAGGACATCGCAGTACATCAACAAAATGAGAGAGTATTCAGTGCTAATTGATGGGGCTGAGATGGGAACTATCAAAGATGGAGGAAGGCTGCGAATTGATTTACCGCCTGGTGAGCATGTTATTCAAGTGAAGATTGCTTGGTGTACAAGCCCAACTTTGAGGTTTGCTTTAGCGGAAGGAGAAGTGTTGAAGTTTAGATGCGGAAGTCCGCTTCAAGGTTGGAAGTTGCTTTTGGCACTTTTTTCTGTTTTGGCCCGTCCTGAAAATTATCTGTTTATCGAGCAGGAAGAAGAGAAAAAGCTTTGTGGTGACTTTGTTGTGTGAATAAATAGGAATAAATAGATTAAATACCCCTGAATTATGTTTTGTGAAAGATTGATATAAGCGGTAGCCTTCTCAATGTCGTTCTCGGTTGGAGAAGGCTGCGTATAAGAAATTCTCGGACTTTGCGGATAGACCTTCCGATTTCAGGATTAATGTCTTCTGGGTGGATGAGTCCGATTTCATCATAGTATCGCAGTGTTTTTGTTGATACTTTGCATATCTTTGAAAATTCGCCGATCGATAGCCGAGTGATCACCTCTATGCTCCAAATGTACACCTTTCCGTAAGGGCAAAGTTAAATGTGAAAATAAAACTGTTCCAAAGTTAATCAGTTATTTATTTTCATACCGTATCCTTTCAGTATCACGGTGAAAGGAGCATCATATGAAAACATTATGGAAAGTCCTGAAAATTGTTTTTGTCAGCTTGGCTGCTTTGGTTTTGCTTGTATGCGTCTCGGTATTTATTTATCACCATTTCCAGCTAAATAAGGAGGCGGCACTGCTGAAAGGTAAAGGCACAGTAGTCGATGTTGACGGGAAAAAGATGAATGTGTATCAAGAGGGAAGCGGGAAGGATACGTTTGTGTTTATGTCCGGTTCGGGGATTGCTGCGCCTGCTTATGAAATGAAGGGGCTGTACAGCAAGTTTTCAAAAGAAAATAAGATTGCTGTTGTAGATCGGGCAGGTTATGGATACAGTGAAGTGTCTCACGATGACAGAGATATTGATACAGTATTGGAACAGACGAGGAAAGCGCTTATGAAAAGCGGAAATAAGCCTCCTTATATTTTAATGCCTCATTCGATATCCGGGATTGAAGTGATGTATTGGGCACAGAAATATCCTAAGGAAATCAAGGCCATTATTGCGATGGATATTGGATTGCCCCAGCAGTACGTCACGTATAAATTGAGCGGAGTTGACAGATTGAAAGTGAGAGGGTTCCACCTGTTAACCTCGATTGGTTTTCATCGGTTTATGCCTTCCGCTGTATATAATCCTGAGGTGATTCGGCAGTCGTTTTTAACTGATGAAGAAAAAGAAATCTATAAAGCCATTAACTTTAAGCAATTTTTTAATGCAGATATGGAGCATGAGCTTTTACAGTCTTACCAAAACGGCAGCAAATCTGTGAATCTGCCGGCGCCAAAGGAAACTCCCGTCTTGATTTTAGATGCGGTCTCTGACCAAAATAGACATTCAAAGTATGCTATACAAAACCGAAAAGACTATGAAGCGTTTGCGGCTCAATTCAATACTGCCGATATAAAGGAACTGAGGGGAACACACAGTATTTATTTATATCAGCCTGATCAAATATATAAACTTTCCATGGAGTTTATGAGAAAGGTTCGCTAGGATGAAGGGTTATCGTATTTTAATCGTTGAGGACGATGTGATGATTGGTGATTTGCTGCAAAAGATTTTGCAGCGTGAGGGATATCGTGTGATATGGAAAACAGATGGAGCGGATGTGCTTTCGGTGATTCAGAAGGTGGATTTGGTCATTATGGATGTGATGCTGCCGGGTGAAGACGGGTATCAAATGTCTGCAAAAATCAAAAAGCTGGGGCTGGGCATTCCGGTTATTTTTCTCTCAGCCCGCAATGACATGGACAGCAAGCTTCAAGGTTTGCAGATCGGCGAGGATTATATGGTAAAGCCCTTTGATCCGAGAGAGCTGCTATTAAGAATGCGGAATATGCTTGAGCATCATTATGGGACCTTTACGCAAATCAAACATTTGTATATTGATGCGGTAACGAAAAAAGTGTTCAATGAAAGCCTGCATGATGAGGTATTATTTACTGCGATTGAGCGGAAAATTTTCTTTTATTTATATGAAAATAGAGACAGTATCCTGACAAAGGAACATTTCTTTGAATATCTATGGCAGCTCGAAGATAGAAACCCGAATATTGTCAATGTGCATATTAAAAAAATCAGAGCTAAAATCAATGATCAAGCGGGTGAGATGATTGAAAATATATATGGAGAAGGGTATCGGCTGAATACCGTTGTGAAGAAATGAAGCTCAAGACAAAATATCAGTTGTTATTGTTTACGGCTGTCATTAGTGTTCCGATGCTGTTGCTGGCGGTCAGTGTTTTGATGTCTGTTATTTATGACAGCATGTTTAAACCGATGAATCATGGTATGCCCTTTCACAGGTCGTTTGCGTACCCGGCAATGATCGTTGTATTTTTGATATCGCTCTTATTGTTAGCTTTTTTATTTTCAAAGTCGATTCATTCTCTGTTGCATAAAATCAATCTATTAAATCAAACCATTCGGCATTTGGCGAGTGATCAAAGGGTGCCCGATAAAATTGAAGTGAAGCGTGCTGATGAAATCGGGGAACTGATCAAGTCGGTCAATTTGTTAATTGAACGGACGACATATCGTGAACTGGAGCTGAGACAGCAAGAGGAAATCAAAAAGGAGCTTTTGCAAAAACTGCGGCATGACATTAATACACCTTTAACGGCTCTCAGGCTGCATTTATTTTATTTGGAAGACCAATGTCATGGTCAGGCTGTATTCGAATCATTGTATCAGCAAATCGAATATATCTCGGAATTAACCAATGAATTCAATCTATATTCCGCTGAGACGCTGGAAAGCTCTTATATTGTAAATGAAGAAGTGCGTCTAAACGAGCTATTAGAAACAGCGGTGAAAAAGTGGGATTATTTATACAGTATGAGTGGGATTGAGCTGCACTATAAGCCGGCAGATCAAGATGTGATATGGATGAGCAACGCGTTATGGATGGAAAGGCTGTTTGATAATATTTTTCAAAATACGTTAAGGCATTCAAAAGCTAAAAAGATGGAAGTCACGATTGAACATGGCGATGTTTTTATTCGTGATGACGGTATTGGATTTGATCGGAATGAGAGCAGTGAGGGACTTGGGTTAAAGATTATTGAGGATACATGCAGGCTGCTTGCGATTACTTATGAGCTGCATACAAATGATAACGGAACGGGGTTCTTGTTTTCAAAAGAGTGACCCCGCTGATGTTTTTCTTTCTCCTATAAAATTTATATAATAGGGAGAAAGAAATGGGGTGAACATCATATGTTTAAAAAAATCATCAAAACGATTAAGTACCTCTCAAGCAGTTCTAGTGACCGATATCGCAGACACCGGCATTACAGCAGCAGCCGGCGCAGACATTATCGCAGCTACAGCAGCAGCCCGGGCAAAAGAAGACACTACGACCGTTATGGCGGCAGTCATCGTTACAAACGCCGGAGCTACAGCAGCAGTTAATCCAAAAAAGTTCTTGTTCCGCTTTTGGGACAAGGGTTTTTTTATGTGACCGATTGAATGGCCCGGTTTAGATCCTCGCGAATGGAAGCGGTGTGCTGATACTCTTCCTCGATGCCCAATAATCTTTTCAGCAGCAGGGTTACTTCCTTTGTCAGTGTTAATTCCTCCAGCCAAGTGCCGTTTTTCTTCTTTTTTCCTTTATATTGAGAGTACAGCAGGAATAACAGCGTTTCTCCGAGATCGAAGAAGTCATCCTGTTTTCGTACCTTTATTTCCTCCATTTCTTCAGGAGTCAATTGTTTGGCAAGGAGGAGGCAGAGCCTGCCGTCATTGATGATGATATTAGGCGTCCTGATGTCGCTGTGGAAGATAAGGCGATCATGCAGGTATTCTATAATCTCAAGCAGCTGCGAAATCAGTTGTAACGCCATAAGCTCTGTGAACGGCTGTTTTCGAAAAAATAATAATTCTTCTATATTCTCTCCCTCAATGAACTGCATGACATAATAAGCCTGTCCGTCTATGATGAACTCATCTATGAAGCCCGGAATTTGCGGGTGGTGAATGCTTTTGAGAAGTTTTATTTCCTGCTGGAACCGGACTTTTTCTTTTTCCTTTTTCGCTTTTGTCGGCCGAAGCTGTTTTAAGACATAAGGTGTTTGAGTTAGGATATCGGTGCACAAATAAACCAAACCGTAGCCTCCCATACCGAGGCACTCTTCGATTTTGTATTGATGATTTAAGATAACGCCGTTCTTTAGAGGGCGGTCAAAAAGCAGTTTTTTTAGAAGCTTTAATGCCATGTCTGCACTTCCCTTGGTTGTACTGACTATAGTTTACCTTCTAGACTGAGAATAAAAAAGAGCCGGATAACCGGCTCGGTATAAGTTAAAACTGCTTTGTCACGTCGTATTCATAATCTATTTTTGTTTTTACGTTGCTCATCGCCGATCTGGCTGTCGCTAATGTATTATATTTAAAACTCCATACCTTTGCCACACTGAGTTGATCTGACAAAGAGATATCATAAGACCCTGAAGTCGAGCTGTTTACAAGAGCACGGCGCCATTCGTTGTTTTCGCTCGTCATGATCAGGTGGCGTGTATTTCCCTGGCTTGGTGTTTGAGTGGCGGTTGTCTGAACTCTGGTTACAATGGCATCACGCGGTATCCCAGATTGGTTTGTTAAATCAACCTTGATCACGCTGGAGTCAGAACCTGAGGGGCTAAGGCTTGTATTTCCTTTATTTTCAGCAACGCCGCTGAATTGGAACGTTCCGCTGCCTGATTTGATTCGGTCTTCAATTGAAAGCGTAAAGTACATGTTTCCAGTATAGGTGCCTCGTGACACTTTCACATAAAAGGTATCCGTCGTGTTTTGGGCGTCTGCATTTGCATAAATAAAAGAAGAAAACGTATTAGGGTTAATGACTTCTGTCCCTTGAGAAACAGGTATTCTATTCTTATCATAAATTTCAATTTTCATCCCTGTATACGCGCTCTGGTATGTACTCCTCACGTATACTTTTTCTCCCTTATTAGCCGTAAAAGTGAAATAGGCTTCATCTTGACCAGCTTCCAGTATTGTTGTATCGATATTTTTATATTTCCAATAACCGATCGGCATTGCGGTATCAAATGAATTGTTTTCTGTGATAGCAGTGACTCCGACAGCTGATGCCGAATACGTAAAGGTGAATAAGACAGACAGCATAACAGCGAATGGAATAAGCCATTTTTTCACCATGCAAACAACCTCCTTTTATTTCCATCATACATAATAACGATTTAGGTGTAAATAAATGTTTTTTTAGGTTAATATATACATTATCTTTGCCGATAAAAAAGAATAAGAGAGAATACTCGGGAGGGAATTCAATGCGTCTGAATCGGCAATTTATCCGCACTCAGCTGATGGCACAGAACATATTGAGCAAGAAT
Source organism: Bacillus sp. PS196 (assembly GCF_037963555.1). Classification (NCBI taxonomy): domain Bacteria; kingdom Bacillati; phylum Bacillota; class Bacilli; order Caryophanales; family Bacillaceae; genus Bacillus; species Bacillus sp. PS196. The sequence continues at coordinate 230,261 of NZ_CP150159.1, forward strand.
GCGCCTGCCAAACGGGAGAATGCGACTGAAAATCCAGCGGCAGTTCTGGAAAAGGCATACAGCAGGCTTAAGTCACAATCTTCAACTGGGGGAATCAATCAGTTCAATTATTCTAAAACCAGCGTGTCGGGAAACAGCGGGGCGTTCAGCAAAGTGTATCAATCAGCGAATGATCGAACAGTGACAGACACAGGGGAAGAAACAGTGATTCAATCCCAAAACCCCTATGAATCTGAGAGTGATATCAGAATCAAAATACTAGATGAAAAATACAGCAGGATGAATGCGATTAATAAAACAAAGTCTGATCCATTAGGCTATATTAAGGATAAGTACCAAAATTCAAAGTCTCCTTATTTCAGAAGTGATCTGTCAGCTGCAGAGAGACAGGCCGCTTACGATAATGAAACAGAATGGTTATTCAAAGGGAAGGCGCAAAACTATAACCTCCAGGATGCTGCGTTTCGGAATGTCACATTTCATGGGGAAGTGGAAGCTGAGAATGAAAAGGTGTATCAGCGGGGACAGGTTAACCAGCAGCTGCAAGTGCTGTTGAATCGAAACCATATTCATATTCCAGAGGGGACAGAGCTGACGTTTACAATCACACCGATTGACTATCAGGTGCGGGTGAGCGGGACAGACGATCAGGATCTGATCAAGCAGATTGAGCAAGTGCTGCAATCTGGAGACAACAGCAAAGAACTATTTTTGCACATCATGAAAAGCCAAAGCAGTGATTCAGCACAATTTTCCGAAGAGGCCTATCAAAAGTATCAGGCTGCTCGTGAGATGTACGAAGTTACAGGCTACCATTTAAAGGATTTAGAAGTGATTGATGGGCGGTATGTCACGCCTGATGGACGTGACTTATTAGACGTCTATAAAGAAGAACTTGAAAAAGATCCAGTGCAGAAACAAACGGCTTCTTATGCTATATCTTACTATCGTTCAGAGCTCAGTAAAATCGCGGAAGCCGGGTATAATGCCATTCCGGAATTCATCCTATCAATTGATTACAGCAATGGATCTCTGAGAGATGTGGGACAAAGGAAGAGCTATGGGACCGGAGATACCGGGTGGCTTGAAGCATTAAAGCGTCAAACGGGTGTGAATTATTAGGTAAGCTGTTCATATAGAACAGCTTATTTTTTATGAGAATCTAAGGGGTGTATTAATTTCAATATTCAAATAATTTTATTATTTTTATATAAAAGATTTTAAAAGAAGTGAACGATTCAAAACTCTGAACAAAGGTGTTTACCTGAAAAAAACAATTGTATTTCCCAGAGAAATTTATTATGATGAAATAAGTAATTTAGGAGATTATATAACAATTTTAAGTTTGAATTTTCTGATTGTTATCGCTGATTCATGTGAAGGCAAGCAGGTCTGCTGTTTTCTCATTTATGTTAGGAGGAGGAAGAGGAGTGGCAAATAAAGAATTAAAGAGGGGCCTGGGCGCGCGCCATATTCAGATGATCGCCTTGGGCGGTACGATCGGTGTTGGCTTGTTTATGGGTTCTGCCAGCACGATTTCATGGACTGGCCCATCTGTCCTTCTGGCTTATGCAATATGCGGAATTTTTATCTTTTTTATTATGCGTGCGATGGGTGAAATGCTGTATGTCGAGCCGAGCACAGGTTCTTTTGCGACGTTCGGCCATCAATATATTCATCCGATGGCAGGTTATATAACAGCATGGAGCAACTGGTTCCAGTGGATTATCGTCGGCATGTCAGAAATTATCGCTGTCGGTTCTTATATGAAGTATTGGTTCCCGGATTTGCCTGCTTGGATACCTGGTATCGTGGCAATGGTGATTCTTGGTGCGGCGAATTTAATTTCTGTTAAGTCGTTTGGGGAATTTGAGTTTTGGTTTGCGATGATTAAAATCGTGACGATTATCTTGATGATTATTGCGGGAATCGGAATTATTTTCTTCGGTTTTGGCAATGGCGGAGATGCGATCGGTTTGTCGAACCTGTGGTCTCACGGGGGCTTCTTTGCAGGAGGTTTCTCGGGTTTCTTCTTTGCACTGTCTCTTGTCATTGCGGCCTATCAAGGAGTTGAGCTGATCGGGATTACAGCGGGTGAAGCGAAGGACCCGCAAAACACGCTAAGAAATGCGATTCAAAGTATTATCTGGCGTATTTTGATTTTCTACATTGGTGCTATTTTTGTGATCGTGACGGTGTATCCTTGGGATGAGCTCAACTCACTCGGAAGTCCGTTTGTGTCTACGTTCTCGAAAATTGGAATTACGGCAGCGGCCGGCATTATTAACTTTGTCGTGATTACTGCTGCAATGTCCGGCTGTAACAGCGGTATTTTCAGCGCGGGCCGCATGCTGTATACACTGGGTGTCAATGGACAAGCACCGAAATTCTTTAAGAAGATTTCACGCAATGGTGTGCCGCTGTATGGCACAATTGCGGTGCTGATCGGTTTGGCTGTCGGTGTTGTGCTGAACTATATCGCTCCGCCGAAGATCTTTGTCTATGTATACAGCGCAAGCGTGCTCCCAGGGATGATTCCTTGGTTTATCATTTTGATCAGCCATATCGGATTCAGAAAAGCGAAGGGCGCTGCATTAGATAAACATCCATTCAAAATGCCGTTTGCTCCTTTTACAAACTATTTGACGATTGCTTTCTTGCTGATGGTTCTGGTTGGCATGTGGTTTAACGATGATACTCGTATCTCTCTGATTGTAGGCGTAATTTTCTTAGCGCTTGTGGTCATTAGTTATTATGTGTTTGGGATTGGCAAACGCACGCAGGCCAATTTGACAAAAAGCGAACAAGCAGCTGAATAACGATAAAAAAGAGACATTCGCGGATGTCTCTTTTTTTATTTTTCGCGTATGGATTTTCCCTATTTTAGCAAGCTATAGGGTAAAGATAGCAGAAGGAAAGGTGTTCATAAAATGGATGTTACACTCGGTTATTTGCGCGAATCACTTTCGAATCATCTAGAAAATGAAGTGTGCCAGCGTATTTGCAAGAAGATGCTGGCGAAGCGTTATGCAAATGAAGGGGAATTTGTAAAAGACTTAGATGATAATGAAATGTCTTTTTTGAACCATGTATTAGAAAAAGAAATTAAGTATGCCCAGAATGAACAGGATCAAAAACGGGCCAAGGAATTAAACGAGGTGTATGAATTATTGCTTTGAGAAAGGCGGGTAAGAAATGGGAGCAATTGAACGAAGCGGATATACATTTCAGCCGGAGTTTAGCGTTGTCCGTCAAAACGGAGCCATCCATGTGTACCATCAAGGAGAATTTGTGGAAGAAATCGAATTTGAATTTAACGGGGAATATCCCGATCATGATTTGATTGAAGAGCTTGTGAATCATTATTGTTTTGAGCATGAGATTTAGAGCCCTGCCGTGCAGGGCTCTTTTATTTAGGATGTGATCAGGCCATACTTTTTCAGGATATCCACGGTGATGTTTTTGGCTTTTGTGCCGGAATCATCGACATTGGTGACAAAGACATAAGAGCCATGCTCTGTTTTGATGAATCCGACAAACCATCCTAATCCCATATCAGTCAGGCGGGTTCCGGTTTTCCCGTAGAGCGTGTAATGATCGCCTTCCTCTTGAATCATCATGCGCTTGACGGTTTTCATTACCGGCTTGTCAAATGGAAGCTCCTCTTTAGCCAGTTTCTCCAAAAAAGTTTCTTGTTCCAGCGGAGATATTGTGAGCGAGCTTTGCAGCCAAAACTGGTCGATTCCCCCGCTGATATCCTCGTTGCCGTAAGATAGAGTATGAAGCCATTTTTTCATTCTTTCCTCGCCGATATCTCTCGCTAATGCCTGATAATACCAGATTGCGGATTCGCGCATGGCCGAGCCAAGCGTATGGTCGCGGTTCCATGATTCGAATTCACGCTTGACCCTGTCCCATCGTTTAACATCGTATTCATCTCTTACAGCTTTGACCTGCAAACCGATTAAAGCGTTCACGACTTTAAAGGTGGATTGCGGAGTTTGTCTTTGATTTGCCCGTTTTCTGTTATAGACAAATGTCTGATCCTTTTGTAAATCGTGAAGAATGAAGGTTCCATCCGTATCCTTGAATTCGTCATCGACATTCATTCTGCTGACATTCAAGTGTTTTTCATGAGCAGATGACGCTGCGTGGACGGAGAAGCCGCCGATCCCTGCAATACTCAGCACAAGCACAACATATATCCATTTTTTCATTTTGTTCTCCCCTTTAACTACCTTTTCTCTCTTTCGTTTGTTCTTCCTTTAAAAAATAATCAAAAAGCGCTTAAATTTAGTTTTGTAAACAAATACTGATACTGGGTTTATAGTCGGAAGATAACGTGAAAATAGAGGGTAAAAAGGAAGGCAGGGTAAGCGGATGAATGAGCAGATTCCACATGACAAAAGTCTCGATAACAGTCTGACACTGCTGAAGGAAGGGTATTTATTTATTAAAAACAGAACAGAGCGCTACAATTCAGATCTGTTTCAGGCCCGTTTGTTGGGAAAAAACTTTATTTGCATGACTGGCGCTGAGGCGGCGAAGGTGTTTTATGATACGGATCGATTCCAGCGGCAGAACGCTTTGCCTAAGCGGGTGCAGAAATCGCTGTTTGGTGTTAATGCGATTCAGGGAATGGATGGCAGCGCGCATATCCATCGGAAGATGCTTTTTCTGTCATTGATGACACCGCCGCATCAAAAACGTTTGGCTGAGTTGATGACAGAGGAGTGGAAAGCAGCAGTCACAAGATGGGAGAAGGCAGATGAGGTTGTGTTATTTGAGGAAGCAAAAGAAATCCTGTGCCGGGTAGCGTGCTATTGGGCAGGTGTTCCGTTGAAGGAAACGGAAGTCAAAGAGAGAGCGGATGACTTCATTGACATGGTCGACGCGTTCGGTGCTGTGGGACCGCGGCATTGGAAGGGAAGAAGAGCAAGGCCGCGTGCAGAAGAGTGGATTGAAGTCATGATTGAAGATGCTCGTGCCGGCTTGCTGAAAACGACTCCCGGAACAGCGCTGCATGAAATGGCTTTTCACACACAAGAAGATGGAAGCCAGCTGGATTCCCGCATGGCAGCCATTGAGCTGATTAATGTACTCCGACCTATTGTCGCCATTTCTTACTTTCTGGTGTTTTCAGCTTTGGCGCTTCATGAGCATCCGAAGTATAAGGAATGGCTGCGGTCTGGAAACAGCCGGGAAAGAGAAATGTTTGTGCAGGAGGTCCGCAGATATTATCCGTTCGGCCCGTTTTTAGGGGCGCTTGTCAAAAAAGATTTTGTATGGAATAACTGTGAGTTTAAGAAGGGCACATCGGTGCTGCTTGATGTATATGGAACGAATCACGACCCTCGTCTATGGGATCATCCCGATGAATTCCGGCCGGAACGATTTGCGGAGCGGGAAGAAAATCCGTTTGATATGATTCCTCAAGGCGGGGGGCACGCCGAAAAAGGCCACCGCTGTCCAGGGGAAGGCATTACAATTGAAGTCATGAAAGCGAGCCTGGATTTCCTCGTCCATCAGATTGAATACGATGTTCCGGAACAATCACTGCATTACAGTCTCGCCAGAATGCCGTCATTGCCTGAAAGCGGCTTCGTAATGAGCGGAATCAGACGAAAAAGTTAAATCAAAAAGCTCTCTTCCTTTATCGAAGAGAGCTTTTTGATTACTTCTTTTTTTCATCGTAGTATTGGACGGGATACATGGAGCCTTCTGATACCATTTTGTTGTCCTCGATATCTTGCGGGTCCGGGTGGCCGGCTTTATCAACTGGGAACGTTTCCATGTCTGGCTGTTTTGTTATTTTCATCTTCATGCTGTGAATGAATTCTCTTGCCTTTTGGCGATTTGACGGGTCTTTTAATAGATAAGAAGTGATGCCGACAGTTGAAACAGCGAGACCTGAAAGTAACAGCTTTTGTTTCATGGTGATACTCCTTTCTATTTTAAGAATAGTGTTTCCTGTATCATTCCCGTTTTGGAAATAGCTAAACCTATTGTGTTTTTATCATTGGAATTTACAGTAAATTCCATTTAAGAAGAAACTAGTGACTTCATTCCTGTATTGGAAGGTAATATACATTGACTTATTATAGTTTCAGTCAAAATTCGATAAATATTGACAAAGTAAAGTAATCAGAATAATAATATAATTAGCAAGAGAATGTCATCATACATGAAAGGTGTTTACGATATGAATCAATTGCATCGAAGAATGGGAACGTTTTCCCTCATGATGGTCGGGCTCGGGTCGATGATCGGTTCAGGCTGGCTGTTCGGGGCTTGGCGTGCTGCTCAAATAGCAGGACCAGCTGCTATTATTTCATGGGTTATTGGAATGGTCGTCATTTTATTTATTGCTCTTTCTTATAGTGAACTAGGTTCTATGTTCCCTGAAGCGGGGGGAATGGTAAAATATACGCAATATTCACACGGTTCGTTTATCGGTTTTATTGCGGGTTGGGCCAACTGGATTGCGATTGTGTCCGTCATTCCGGTTGAAGCGGTGGCCTCCGTTCAATATATGAGTTCTTGGCCATGGGAATGGGCGAAATGGACAAGCGGTTTGGTGAAGAATGGAACGCTGACTGGGGAAGGGCTAGCATTTGCCTCTGTATTGCTTCTCATTTATTTTCTGCTGAACTATTGGACAGTCAATCTATTTTCGAAAGCGAATTCATTAATTACGATTTTTAAAATTATTATTCCGGGTCTTACGATTGGAGCTTTGCTGTTTGTCGGATTCCATGGAGAAAACTTTACTGGCGGTCAAAGCATTGCGCCGAATGGCTGGGCAAGTGTGCTGACGGCGGTTGCCACTTCAGGTATCGTTTTTGCGTTTAATGGTTTCCAAAGCCCGATTAATATGGCGGGTGAAGCAAAAAATCCGGGGAAATCAATTCCGATTGCGGTTGTTGGCTCTCTTTTCGTTGCGACAGTGATTTATGTCCTGCTGCAGATCGCCTTCATCGGAGCGGTGAATCCTTCTGATATTGCTCACGGCTGGAGCCATCTGAATTTTAATTCTCCTTTTGCTGATCTGGCGATTGCGCTGAATATTAACTGGCTAGTTATTGTGTTATATGCAGATGCATTTGTATCACCGTCTGGAACGGGGATTACGTATACGGCGACAACGTCCCGAATGATTTACGGAATGGAAAAAAACAAATACATGCCGAGTATATTCGGGAAGCTTCATCCGATTTACGGCGTTCCGCGACAAGCAATGTTCTTTAACTTGATTGTGTCGTTCATCTTTTTGTTCCTGTTCAGAGGGTGGGGCGTATTAGCGGAAATTATTTCCGTTGCTACGTTAATTTCTTATATCACCGGCCCGATCACAGTCATGACATTGAGACGGACGGGGAAAGACCTGTACAGGCCTCTTCGTTTAAAAGGTTTAAACGTGATTGCGCCGCTTGGATTTATCTTTGCGTCACTGGTGCTGTATTGGGCGCGCTGGCCGTTAACAGGGCAGGTCCTGTTTATTATCCTGATCGGTCTTCCGATTTATTTCTATTATCAGGCGAAGGCGAAATGGAAAGGGTTTGGCCGGAACTTTAAAGCCGGCGTCTGGATGGTGTTTTATCTGCTGGCCATGATGGTCATTTCTTATTTGGGCAGTGATAAATTCGGCGGCCTGAATGTCATTCATTATGGCTGGGATATGGTTCTGATTGCGATGGTATCACTTGTATTCTATGTGTGGGCGCTGAAGAGCGGCTACCAGACAGAATACTTAAAGGATGCGAAAGAGATAAATTCTCAGCTGATTAATGGACAGTCAGAAGCTGCTGCCGGAAAAGAATAAAATATAGAAGAAAACCTTGCGATAGTTGTCGCAAGGTTTTTTGCTTTTAATAACCCTTTTTTACTTTGTGGAAAAGATCAGGATAGTTGGTGAACACTCCTGTTACGCCCCAATCAAGCAGGCGATGCATATCAGCTTCATTATTGACTGTGTAAGGATGAAGCAGGAGGCCGTGGCTGCGGATCATACGGACGTTTTCTTGATTTAAAGCTTTATAATCCGGGCCCGCACCGACAGCGTATGTTTTGATTTCTTCCAGGGCAGCATCTGTCATTGACGCCATTTGTTTGGCTTCCAGCAATTGAACGGTCGGCAGGTTTGGCTGTAATTGATGGACTTTTACCAGGCTTTCTTTGCTGAACGATTGAATGATCACCTGGCCTGGCTTAGAATGCTTTCCCAGTAATTTATGTTTCTGCAAAGAAGCGATCAGTTTTTCTTCCATACCTGGGTAGGTGTCAGGCGATTTTGTTTCAATGTAGTAGTTCGCGCGCTTTCCGAAACGGTCTAATACCTCTTCTAATGTAGGAACTTTAAGGCCGACGTACTGCGGCTTTGCTTTTTCCGGATAGGCTTCATTAAACCAAGAACCGGCGTCAAGCTTCTTAATGTCTGCGAGCGTATGGTCTTTCACCCAACCCATTCCGTTTGTGGTGCGGTCCAGTTTTTCGTCATGCATGACAATCAATTTTCCGTCTTTTGTCATTTGCAGATCCAATTCAATAAAATCAGCTTTCATTTTCTGAGCGGTTTCGTAAGACAGAATCGTGTGCTCAGGCACATATCCAGAAGCCCCTCTGTGCGCGACGGTCAGGATACGGTCAGGTGACAGCAGGTTTCCTTTTGACGCTGCCGACACTGGCGTTACCATAAATGAGAGTAAGCCCAGCGACAGAACAAACAAGGCCAGTATTCTATTTTTTCTCATGATTTTTCCTCCTTATAGATAAGCACTACCTGTCTTTCATATTAAAAAACGGATGTAAACCGCGTGTTGGAAAACTATTAATCTTTTATGTGTCTTTCTTAAACATGCTCTGCCCGTTTTCCTGTATTCCATGTCAAAGCCAAGAAGACGATGGCAAGAATGCAGGAAGAGATCAGCATGATAAAGCCGCCGTTCCAATTAAAGCGGTCAACGACAAAGCCCATAATGGCGTTTGCGAAGGCGGATCCGCCGATGTATCCGAAAAATCCGGTCAAACCAGCTGCAGTTCCGGCTGCTTTTTTCGGTGCTAGATCGATCGCTTGCAGGCCGATCAGCATAACAGGTCCGTAGATTAAGAAGCCAATGCTGATTAAGGCGATATTGTCTACGAGCGGATTGCCGGCCGGATTCAGCCAGTACACCAATACGGCAATGAAAACACCCGCCATAAACAAAACGCCTGCCGGTGCCCGGCGGCTTTTGAAGAATCGGTCACTGATCCAGCCGCACAAGATCGTTCCCGGTATGCCTGCGTATTCGTAAAGAAAATACGACCAGCGCGAGTCTTCGGGAGAAAAGCCTTTGGCTTCTGTTAAGTAAGTAGGCGCCCAGTCAACCACGCCGTATCGCACGAAATAAACAAATACATTGGCAAAAGCGATGTACCAAAGAAATTTGTTGTTCAGCACATATTGAAAAAGAATTTCTTTTGTTGTTAATTCTTTTTCCTGATTTTTAAAAGCGTGTTTTGGATAGTCATTCCGATACTCTTCAATTGGCGGGAGTCCGCAGGATTGAGGCGTATCACGAACCAATAAAACAATTAAAAATGAAATGATAATGGCGATGATGGCAGGGAAGAAAAACACGCTTTTCCAAGTGACGAACATCGCGATCCCAAGAGTGACAAGCGGAGCAAGAATACCGCCGCCTATGTTATGGGCGACATTCCAGATCGACATTTTTGTGCCGCGTTCACTTATGGAGAACCAATGGGCCATCGTCCTGCCGCATGGCGGCCAGCCCATTCCTTGAAACCATCCGTTGATAAACATAAAAATAAACATGATGGTGACGCTCGAAGTCACCCAAGGCATTGAAACGAATAGAATATTAACGATTGCTGATAAAAATAGGCCTGTCGCCAGAAAATATCTCGGATTACAGCGGTCAGACACCATTCCCATGATGAATTTGCTGAAGCCGTACGCAATGGACACAGCGGCCAGCACCAAACCCAGTTCTGTTTTCGAAAATCCCTGTTCCTGCAGATAAGGAATGGCAAAGGCAAAGTTTTTCCGCAGCAGGTAGTAGCCTGCGTAGCCAATGAAAATACCAATGAATACTTGCAGCCTGAGCCGTTTGTATGCCGCATCCATCTTTGAATCATCCAGTCTCTCAATATGAGGAGCCGGTTTAAATATATTAAGCATTAATAATTATCCCCCTTTGCTGTTTGTGCTGGATGTGTGGCGTGCCTCCTTTCCCAAAAAACAAATAGAGCCAGAAAACACCCCTTGTCAAAAGGGGTTGGATTCCTGGCTCTCCTCATCTCCATCCAAGCTATTAACTTATCATGATAGCGCTTTCTTAAATTATCATAGTCCGGAGCGAATGTAAACGGGTAATTTTCAAATTGGGCCTTAGGGAAGTAAATATTATCCTTTTACTAAATGCAATTATATTTTTTTACTAGTAACATAAAAATCTGGAGGGAGGCTGTTTAAAGGTGGATGAATTAGATATCGCATTCTTTATTTTACCGTTAGGAATTATGCTGCTATCGATTGTCGGGACCTGTATTTGTAAAAACCCGTATCTGATGCCAATGCTTAGTTTGGTGATTTCTCTTGTGCTCACCTTTACCATTTTTAATGAATCATTTTTGGGATGGGCTGTTGTCTATAGCTTGGTTTCTCTGGCTTTATCCTATATCACATTGATTGTGGTAAGGAAAAGGAAGGAATCAGGAAATTAAAAAGACCTCACTTTCTAACATATCGTTGACTAAAGCAACTATATATGATTATAATTGCCTTAGTCAACAATATTAGAAAGTGGGGATTGATTTGAAAACAAGAGAATCATCTGTCGGATTAAAATTCAGAAAGTTCAATCGATTTTATACAAACGTCCTTGGTTTCCTTAATGAGCATATTTACGACAGCCCGTTTTCCTTAACAGAAACACGGATTTTATTTGAGATTTATAATACGCCTAATTGTACGGCAAAAGCTCTTCAGGATAAGCTGGGGCTTGACCGGGGATATGTCAGCAGGATTGTGAAGCAGTTTGAAAAAGAAGATTTGATCTATAAACAGAGGAGCAAAGATGACGCCCGCCACCATTATATTTTTGTCACAGAAACAGGAAAAACGATTTATAAAAAGCTGGAGGAGAAAGCCAACGAACAAGTAGAACTGATGCTGAAGGAAATCAACCAAAAGGAGCAGCACAAGCTTGCCGAGGCGATGGCAGAGATTGAAGCGATTCTTTCACAGTCGCTTTCTGCCAGAACATCAGAGATATCGATTAGAGATTATTTTCTTTCGGAGGATCTTCAACTCCTTATTGAGAAACAAAGACAATTTTACGCGGAGGCTCACGGTTGGGATGACACGTTTTTAGCTTATCTTCAGGAGACATTTGACGCTAAAATCGAAAAAATATGGATTGCGGAAAGCGGCGGGAAATTTGCCGGCTCTGTCGGGTTGGTCAAGCATGATGAAAAGACAGTCCAGCTCAGATGGTTTCTGGTTGATGCGGATTTTCGGGGCAGGGGGCTCGGCACGCAATTGCTGGAGCATCTGGTTGCATACTGCCAAGACATGAAGTTTGACCGCATTTTCCTTTGGACGGTGAGTACCATGGCTGAGGCTCGTCCGCTCTATGAAAAATTTGGATTCAAGATAAGTGAAGTGAAACAAGAAGCGCCATTATGGGGACAGCAGCTGACAGAAGAACGGTGGGATTTGGAGCTGTCATGAAAAGACTGCATTATGCTTGGGTCATCGTCTCCGTCACCTTCTTGATCTTATTGGCGGTTCAGGGGGTGCGGCTGTCGTTTGGTGCGTTTGTGGAGCCGTGGGAACGGCAGTTTTCAATGGATAGAAGCACCATCTCGCTGATTTCGACGATGAGTTTTATTGTTTATGGCATATCACAGCCTGTGATTGGGCGGCTTGTGGACAAATGGGGTGCTCGGGCTGTTTTGGCATGGAGTGCGTTACTGACAGGAGTCAGCATTTTCTTAACATACCTTGTGACTTCGCCTTGGGAGCTGTTTTTGCTTTACGGGCTGGGTGTCTCGCTTGGAGTTGGCGGAGCATCGAATGTGGCGGCAAGTGTATTGGTCGTCAATTGGTTCAGCAAAAAGCGGGGACTAGCCTTTGGGATCATGGAAGCAGGCTTTGGCGCGGGGCAAATGCTTCTCGTTCCCGGCTCACTCATGTTGATCCATTGGTTTAGCTGGAAGCTGACGGTTGTGGTGTTGGGACTGCTATTAATCGTGATTGTCTTTCCGGCTGCGCTGCTGATGCTTCGGAACAATCCTTCAGAAAAGAATACAGAGCCGATAGGCGGACTGGCTGCATCAGAAAAAGAAACAGCACCCAAAACAACAGCTCTTTCAGTGGCCGGGATGTTTCGTATGAGGCAATTCTGGTTCTTGATTTTTCCGTTTTTGATCTGTGGTTTTACGACCGTGGGGCTGATGGATACCCATTTGATTCCGTTTTCTCATGATCATGGCTTTTCAACGACAGTCACAAGTGCTGCTGTCAGTCTGCTGGCAGGCTTTAATATTGCTGGCATCTTGCTGTCCGGAATTGTAGCGGACCGGTGGAGCAGCCGGAAAATCCTGTGCATTTTATATGCGGTGCGGGCGCTGTCGATCGTGATTCTTATTTACAGCCACGAGCCCTACTTGCTTTTAGCCTTTGCGATTCTGTTTGGATTAGTGGACTTTGCAACGGTAGCACCGACTCAAATACTCGCCACCCAGTACTTTCAAAACTACTCGATCGGCCTCATGATTGGCTGGCTGTCACTCGCCCATCAGATCGGATCGGCACTAGGTGCGTATGTGCCCGGCGTCATCTACACGGTAACGGGTGAGTATACACTGGCTTTTTATTTGTCGATTGGAATGCTCGTGCTTGCGAGCGTAATGAATGTGATGCTGAGGGAGCCAGCGGCGGTTACGCGTGACAGTGCGGCTGTGGTAGACAAGTGATGAGGACAAAGGGAAAGCATCTCTGATTTGGGATTATTCAGAGATGCTTTTTTTGTTTGTTCTAATACGAAGTCGATCATACCGACTATGCGGGCGTTTTCGGATTTTTGTTTGAAGCGTTCTGAACGATTATAAGCGTAAAACCTCAAACATCTATTGGGAAGTTGAGACTATTTAACATATTTTCACAATAGTTGATTTGTAACGCAGCGTGAGATGTCTGTCGTCTACCCATAAACTGTAATTTAGACATTAAGCATCCATTTTACATCCGTTCTCCATCAGCTTCGCTTTCGGTTTCATCTCCGAGATGTAGAGGCCTAAAAGCGTAAGGGCGCCTCCTAGAAGAGCGATCCATGTCATGTTTTCATGCAGGACCAGGACGGAAGCGGCGATCGTGATAACCGGGACCATGTAAATATACGCACTGGATTTGACGGCTCCGAGCACGCCGACTGAATAATTCCAAGTGGCGAAGCACAGGGCAGAAGCGCCAATGCCTAGGAAAAGCATGTTAAGCGCATTCGAAGCAGATGAAAATCGGCTCAGGCCAAAATGGAAGTCGAACAAAAATAAGGCGGGAACCATAAACAATAAGCCGTACAAAAATACTCTCTGTGTCAACTCGATGATGTGGTATTCGTAAGCGCTTAATTTTTTCATGAATATCGAGTATCCGCCAAACACGAGAGCAGCCCCGGCTGCCATGATGTCTCCGAGCGGATTTAGACGCAGTACCACATTGCCGTTAAACGTAATCAATAAAAGCCCGATCAGTGCCGAGACAAATCCAATCAAAAAAGTCAGACGCAGTTTTTCGCCTTCGAGCAGAAAATGGGCCAAAACCGCAGTGATCATCGGTATAATGGACACGATCATGCCGACATTGGATGCGTATGTATAGGTGAGAGCTATATTTTCTAATAGAAAGTATAAGGTTACGCCAAATAAACCAGCTCCGGCAAACAACAGCTCCTGCCGCCAATTTCTGAACGGAATCATGTTGGGACGGACGAGGATAAGAGCGATAAAGCCCATCAAAAACCGATAAAATAATATTTCCATTGGAGAGAAGTCAGCCAGCAGAACTTTTGTCGAAATAAAGGTCGTCCCCCAAATCAGAATGGTCACAATGGCTGCGATATGCCCCGAAGTTTCTCTTTGTATGTTCATCTGTGAAGCTCCTTTTCAAAAATCTTCATGTATTGCTTCGGTGTCAGCCCCACCTGCCGTTTAAAAAACTTCGTCATATGACTCTGATCGCTGAATCCTGTCTGAAATGCCGCATCAATCGGCCTTACCCCTTGTTCAAGGAGTTTTTTGGCTTGATTAATCCGGATTGTTTCCATGTAGCTATTAGGGGTAATGCCTTTTTGTTTTGTAAATGAACGCAATAAATGATACTTGCTCCAGCCTGTTAATTCACTCAAATCATTGAGTGTAACATTTTCGGCATAATGCTCTTCTAAAAATTCACAAACCATTTTGACTTCGTCTGATGGTTCTGGAACGCTGCTAAGGAACGTGACATCTGAATAATGGCGGATCAGCTCCTCTAATAGATGAAGAAACAGCTCCTCCTTACGCAAAGCTTGTTTTTCCTCGGATATCAAAATATGCAATTCCTGCAGGCTGGCTGTCAGCTCATGGCGGAATAACACATGCTGGGAGAAATAAGGGAGATGCCCGGAGCCAGTAATCTCTTTCACCGCCTTCTCCATGATATCCGGCATGACATTGATACACCGATAATCAAGCGTCCGGCCGTCAATCTGTTCACAGCTATGCGTGTCACGGGGGTTAAAGAGGAGAAGATCACCTGGATTGATGATATATTCTTGATCCTGACAGGCCAGATACCGCTGCCCTTTTTCAATAAATCCAATCACATAATAATCGTGAAAGTGGTTCGGGAATTTTTGCATAATTCCCTTGAAGTGGTAGGCTTCTATATGAAGGTGTGGGTCAAGCTGCAGTGTGCGGGTTTCGTTTTGCATGGGATGCCTCCTGTCGGTGTGGTGTTCTTGGATTAAGTGTAGCATGATTTTGGGGGATTTCTTGTATGATGTTGCTGTTTAGGAATAGAGAAAGCAGACCGTTATTGATCTGCTTTCGTTTAAGAATTTAAAAGATTTCATTCCTCAATAATAATTATCCCTTTTTTAATAAAAATTTATTTTTCAAATATTTCAGTTATAATGGTTTGGAACAGATAGGAGGGGCAAAGATGTATCAATCAAAGAAGGTTTTATTGTTAGGTTCAGGTGAATTAGGTAAAGAGGTAGTGATTGAAGCCCAGCGTCTTGGGGTACAGACGGTGGCAGTTGACAGTTACGAGCATGCTCCGCCGATGCAGGTCGCGCATAACAGTTATGTCGTTGATATGCTGGACCCAGATCAGATCAGAACCATTATTGAGAAAGAAAAGCCGGATTTGATTGTGCCTGAGGTGGAGGCGATCGCGACGGATGAATTGCTGAAGCTTGAAGAGGAAGGATTTCACGTCATCCCGAATGCCCGTGCGGCCAAGCTGACGATGGATCGGGAAGGCATCAGACGGCTTGCGGCGGAAACGCTTGGACTTGCGACGGCTGGCTATGAATTTGCGAATACATATGATGAATTTATACAAGCGGCAGCACAGATCGGTTTTCCTTGTGTCGTTAAACCATTGATGAGTTCTTCTGGAAAAGGCCAAAGTATCTGCCGCTCTGAAGCGGATTTAGAGAGCTGCTGGGAGACGGCGATGGAAGGCGGACGGGTGAAAAACGGCCGCGTGATCGTTGAGGAGTTTATCCCATTCGAATCAGAAATCACACTCTTAACCGTACGTGCGGTTAACGGTACGACATTTTGCGAGCCGATCGGTCATGTGCAAAAGGACGGGGATTATATCGAATCATGGCAGCCGCATGATATGACAGAGCAGCAAATAGAAGAAGCGAAGCATATTGCGAAAACAATCACGGATGAGCTTGGCGGATACGGTCTGTTTGGTGTTGAGTTGTTCCTTGCGAAAGATAGGGTATATTTCAGTGAGGTATCTCCTCGTCCGCATGATACGGGTCTTGTCACGCTGGTGACGCAAAATTTGTCAGAATTTGCGCTACATGTCCGGGCGATTCTCGGCTTTCCGATTACAGAAATCACACAGCTTTCTCCTGGCGCCAGCAGGCCCCTCAAAGCACCGGAAGAATTAGCGGATTACACTGTTGAAGGACTGGAAAACGCACTGGCAGTCCCAAAGACTCAAGTGCGCGTCTTTGGAAAGCCGATAACGAAAGCCGGACGTCGGATGGCAGTTGCGCTTTCTGCTGCTGATTCAGTTGAAACGGCAAGAGAGAATGCAAAGAAAGCGTTGGACCAGCTAATTTTAAAATAGAGTTTGAGCAGGCTTTGTCATGGTACAAGGCCTGTTTTTTTCTTCCTTCATAAAAGTTTTATCATAAGAATCAGAAACCTGATTATAATGTAAAAGTCTTCCATCCCTACGGGTGGTTGACACTAAAGGAGGGAGATGACAAAATGAAATTAGTTCCAAGATTCAGAAAACAATGGTTCGCTTACTTAACGGTTTTGTGTTTGGCTTTGGCAGCAGCGGTTTCTTTTGGCGTACCGGCAAAAGCGGCAGAGAACCCGCAAACTTCTGTATCGAATACCGGTCAAGAAGCTGATGCTACGAAAAACCAAACGTCAAAAGCAGAACAGGTTTCCGCCCCTTATGAGGGAACCGGAAAAACAAGTAAATCGTTATACGGCGGCCAAACGGAACTGGAGAAAAATATTCAAACCTTACAGCCTTCGAGCATTATCGGAACTGATGAACGCACCAGAATCTCCAGCACGACATCTTTTCCATATAGAGCAACTGTTCAACTGTCAATCAAGTATCCCAACACTTCAAGCACTTATGGATGTACCGGATTTTTAGTCAATCCAAATACAGTCGTCACAGCTGGACATTGTGTGTACAGCCAGGATCATGGATGGGCTTCGACGATAACCGCCGCGCCGGGCCGCAATGGTTCGTCATATCCGTACGGTACTTATTCAGGCACGATGTTTTACTCCGTCAAAGGATGGACGGAAAGCAAAGACACCAATTATGATTACGGAGCTATTAAATTAAACGGTTCTCCTGGAAACACGGTTGGCTGGTACGGCTACCGGACTACAAACAGCAGCAGTCCCGTGGGCCTTTCCTCGTCAGTGACAGGATTCCCGTGTGACAAAACCTTTGGCACGATGTGGTCTGATACAAAGCCGATTCGCTCCGCTGAAACGTATAAGCTGACCTATACAACCGATACGTACGGCTGCCAAAGCGGCTCGCCTGTTTATCGAAACTACAGTGATACAGGGCAGACAGCTATTGCCATTCACACGAACGGAGGATCGTCATATAACTTGGGAACAAGGGTGACGAACGATGTATTCAACAATATTCAATATTGGGCAAATCAATAAATACAGCAAACTAGCCATATTCATGTCTATTTTGTTTTTATGCGGGTGCAGTTCGCAGACGCATTCTTCTCCAAAAGAAACGACTATTCCTGTCACTCTTCATGTGGAGGATGCTAAGGGGCTGCCGGTCGAAGGGGTTCAAGTGACGATTGTCAAAGCGCCCTCTTCAGATGAGGAGCCGAGTACAGAGATTGGCGAGATACTCGGTAAAACAGACAAAAACGGAGATATCAAATGGGATACCGGCAGAAAAGGCGATTACTCAGTCGCGTTGACGAAGGGTGAAACATCAGTAACCCATCACATCTCGTTAACAGAGGATAAAAAAGATCATGCCATTCCATTAGTCTTCAAAGAATAGCAGTTTCCTTGATTTTAAGGGAACTGCCTTTTTTATTTATTGCAGGAAACCAAACTATATACTGGAAATTTATTATGTGAGATAATAAGAAATAGGTATTTTTTCTTACGAGACAAAAGGGGCGTTATCCTTTATATCAATCAAACCCGGAGGAAAAAGAAGAAGATGATACAAGATTCAATGCAGTTTGCCGCGGTTGAAAGTGGTCTGCGCTTTTACCAGGCATATGATCAAAGCCTTTCTTTGTGGCCGATTGAGTCGGAAGCATTCTATGTTTCTACTCGTTTTGGAAAAACACATATCATTGCAAGTGGGCCAAAGGACGCACCTTCGCTCATTTTGCTTCACGGAGGCCTTTTCAGCTCTGCGATGTGGTATCCGAATATCGCAGCGTGGAGCAGTCAATTTCGTACATATGCGGTCGATATAATAGGAGACAAAAATAAAAGTATACCATCAGCAGCCATGGAAACGAGAGCTGATTTTGCAGAATGGATGAAAGATGTCTTTGATTCTCTTGGACTTGAGACGGCACACCTGGCCGGCCTTTCGCTTGGCGGGTCCCATATCGTGAATTTCTTACTCCGCGCGCCTGAAAGAGTAGAGCGGGCGGTTGTTATGAGTCCCGCTGAAGCGTTTATTTCATTTCATCCGGATGTCTATAAATACGCTGCAGAGCTTACAGGGGCAAGAGGAGCTGAATCATATATCAAGTGGATCACAGGCAACAGTTATGATCTGCATCCTTTACTGCAAAGACAAATTGTGGCGGGCGTGGAATGGCAGGATGAGCAAAGGAGCCTGAAGCCGACAGAAAACGGCTTTCCGTACGTGTTCACAGACCAGGAATTGAAATCGATACAAGTCCCGGTACTGCTGATGTTCGGTGAGCACGAGGCCATGTACCATCAGCAAATGGCCTTTGAGCGGGCTTCGGTATTGGTGCCGGGAATTCAGGCTGAAATCGTAAAGAACGCCGGACATCTGTTATCTCTGGAGCAGCCAGAGTACGTCAATCAACGCGTCTTGTCCTTTTTATGCGGGGGGATAAACTAGTAAGGAACATGAAAAGATTGGCATTCATTTTTCAAAAGGTAACAAATGTTGTATAATAATAGAATTTGAATGCTGCTTTTTTTGTGAGCATTCTATGTTATCATGCTTATTGGAGAAAAATTTTTCCTGTAACGCTATTCGATCACTATCGTCAAATAATATAGATGGTTTTACAATTGGAGGTTTGGTTACACTGTGAATTACATCCCCTGTATGATTACGATAGGAAACTTCATTTGCGGATTGCTGGCGATTCATTCCTTGCTTTATCACAACATTCATTCAGCAGTGCTTTTTATTTTTACAGGCATGTTCCTTGATTTCTTTGACGGGATGGCTGCTCGTAAGCTGAATGCCGTTTCTGATATGGGGAGAGAACTGGATTCGTTTGCCGATCTGGTTACCTTTGGGGTGGCTCCTTCTATGCTTGCTTACAGTGTCGCGTTGTATACCCTGCCATTTATCGGGATCTTATGCGCATTGACGTACAGCATTTGCGGAATGCTTCGCCTCTCTAAATTTAACATTGAACAAAGCAAGCTCCCGACGTTTATCGGTATGCCGATTCCGTTTGCGGGCATGTGTCTCGTTATTCTAAGCTTCACCTATAACCCGATCCTTCTGGCAATCGGCACTTGCGGACTTTCATATTTAATGGTGAGTAAAATAAAATTCCCTCATTTTAAAAAACATGCGGCAGAAAACCTGGAGTCCGGGAGATGGAATTAGTTCAGCAGCTCATAGCGGATTACGGTTATCTCGCTATTTTTTTGATGCTGGTATTAGGGATTGTAGGATTGCCGATTCCAGATGAAGTGATGATGACCGTTGTTGGCTATTTCACGCATACCGATGTATTGAATTATGAGCTTTCGATATTGATTAGTTTTGTCGGGGCTTTGTTAGGTATGCTGATCAGCTACATGATTGGCAGAAAAGCTGGACGCCCGTTTATCGACAAGTACGGCAAGTGGGTCGGCTTAAAAGAAAAAAGAATGATGAAAGTGGAAAAATGGATGAAGAAATACGGTCCATATTCTCTTATTTTAGGTTATTTTATTCCCGGCGTCAGACATGTGACGTGCTACTTTTCGGGGATCGGCAAAATGGATCTGAAAACGTATGTTGCGTTTGCTGCAATCGGCGCCTTTTTATGGTGCTTTGTTTTTATTACAATCGGAAGGGTTATAGGGATTATTCATGTTTAATACGGCTGTAAAGATTCTGTATCGATCATTGATAGAGCTGACGAATCATCGTTTGTCATCCTATCTGATTAAAGGATTTTGCGAGTCGAAAATCAGCAAACCGGTCATTCCGCTTTTCTCAAAACATTTTCGGCTGAATTGGGATGATGTGGACGGTACGGCTGCTGATTACGGATCGCTGTCCGAATTGTTCATTCGACAAATAAATCTGGAGCGGCGCCCTGTGTCAAAAGAGGCGCATGCGGTGGTCAGCCCTGTTGACGGTGTGGTTCAGACAGTAGGAATCATCAACCCGAATCAAACCTTTACGGTGAAGGGAAAAGATTACTCATTCGCTGAGCTGACCGGCTGTAAAAGCGCAGACCATCAATACAACGGCGGATATTTCGTCGTGCTGTATCTAAGCCCGAGGCATTATCACCGTTTCCATTCTCCGATCAGCTGCAGGTATCAAAAGCTGGCCGAGCTCGGAAATCGCTCATACCCGGTAAATCAACTAGGCTTAAAATACGGGAAAGATGTGCTGTCGAAAAATTACCGGTTTGTGTACGAGCTGAATAGCGGCAGCCGAAATGTCCTGATGATTCCTGTCGGCGCGATGAATATTAATTCTATCGTGCAGACGAGCACCAGTGCTGAATTGGAGATCGGCGAAGAGCTGGGATACTTTTCATTTGGCTCAACGGTCATTTTGATTTTTGAAAAAGACGCGTTCCAGCCGTCCGCCCATTTAGCAGAAGGCCAAGAAGTCCAAGTCGGAGAACTGATAGGTTACGAAGAGTAAAAAGAGGAGCTTGCATAAACGCAGCGCCTCTTTTTTTGAAGAAAGGTGAGACTCATGGAGAAACAAATCATCAGCTGGATTACAGATTATCAGAACACAGGAGATGAAGCCGTCCTGCGGCAAGTGCGAGAAGTGTGCTGGCCGATCGTTGAAGCGGTTTTGCAAGAGAAGGCAATAGATGATGAACAAGCGAACAATTTGCGCGAAAAAGGAATCGAGCGGTTTCCATTCATCATCAGCAAATACCAAGCGGATGTGCAGCTTCCGATTGAGACATTTTTACGAAATACGTATCGGTTTTACTTTCATCAGGTGATGAGAGAATCCAGCTAAAGCTTCTTTCAACAGGGAAGCTTTTTTTGTTGGCAGGAAAAGGAATCTTTTTCTATATCTATCTCGTAATGACTAGAGAACCTAATTTGGGATTCACAGAAGAGCGGATGATCCTTAAGGAACAATATGACGGTGTCATTTGGCTGGAGCATATCACGCCATCTGTCATTATCAAGTGAGCGGTGTCTTCCTGTGCTATAACAGGTAGAGTTCACCTTTTGTTTGATAGTTTTCAGATAACTATATTGATTAGTAAATGAATGGAAAATACTTGTTTGCCATGAGAAACCCTTGTGCTGCTTAGGTTTGTAAGAGCTTGGTTATTTTTATCAGTCTGGGCGGATCTGTTCATCTTTGCGGCATTTTCCTGTATGATATAGTAAGAGTGTGCATAGCAAGTAACTATAATTGAACAGGGTGTTTAAAACATGGAAAAACAATACAGAGTATTACTTTACTATAAATATGTTCCGATTGAAGATCCAGAGGCGTTTAGAGAGCAGCATCTGGCTTTTTGTAAGGAGCTTGGTTTGTTAGGCCGTATCCTTGTTTCTTCTGAAGGAATTAACGGTACGGTATCAGGTACGGTTGATCAGACTGAAAAATATATGGAAACAATGAAAGCTGATCCTCGTTTTGCGGACATGGTATTTAAAATTGATGAAGCAGAAGGCCATGCCTTCAAAAAAATCTTCGTCCGCCATAAAAAAGAGCTTGTAACGCTTCGTCTTGAAGATGATGTCGATCCGAACGAAACAACAGGCCAGCATTTGAAGCCTGCAGAATTTTATGAGAAGATGCAGGATCCAAACACAATTGTAATCGACGCGCGTAACGATTACGAGTATGACCTTGGCCATTTCAGAGGTGCGGTCCGTCCTGACATCGAAGCCTTCCGTGAATTACCTGAATGGATTGAAGAGCACAAAGATATGCTTGAAGGCAAAAAGATTTTAACGTACTGTACAGGCGGCGTGCGCTGTGAAAAGTTCTCAGGATGGCTGGTGAAGCAAGGCTTTGAAGATGTAGCACAGCTTGACGGCGGAATCGTGACATACGGAAAAGATCCAGAGGTGCAAGGCAAGCTTTGGGACGGCCAGTGCTACGTATTTGATGAAAGAATCAGCGTGCCTGTCAACCGTGTTGAGCATGTGATTGTCGGTAAGGACTACTTTACAGGAGAACCGTGTGAGCGTTATGTGAACTGCGCAAATCCATCTTGCAATAAAAAAATGATATGCACACCGGAAAATGAGTATAAATATATGCGCAGCTGCAGCCACGAATGCCGCACGAACCCAAGAAACCTGTATGTGAAAGAGCATAATATGACAGAAGAAGAAGTAAACGCAAGACTGGCAGCGATTGAAACAGAAGATCACGCTGCTGCTGAATAAAAAAAGAACACCTCGTATTGAGGTGTTCTTTTTTTCTATATGCTTTCAGTTTGGCTGTTTGCGGAAACCCATTCTTTTTGGCGGAAGGCCTTTTCCCATTTTGATACCACGATACAGGCGATCGCATGTCCCGGTACGTTCACGCCCGTTCTCGCCATGTCCATGACGCGGTCAACACCCGCGATAATGGCAACGCCTTCAGCCGGCAGTCCTACAGCATTGGCAGTCGCCAGAAGAACTACAAGCGATCCTGAGGGTACAGCTGCAATGCCTTTACTGGTCATCACAAGCACAAGCATCATGAGCAGCTGCTGGGACAATGTCATGTCTACTTGAAAGGCCTGTGCGAGAAAGATACAAGAAACTGATAAATATAAGCTGGAGCCGTCACAGTTCAATGACAAGCCGGAGGGAACGACAAATGATACCACTCGTTTGGGACAGCCGTATTTCTCCATTCTATCCATCAGCTGAGGGAGAATGGTTTCAGTGCTGGTGGTGGAAAATGCAATTAAAAACAGATCCCATATCATTTTCAATACTTCGAAATACTTAATCTGAAAGATGAGACCGACAAGCGGAAAGAGGACAAAGAGGATCAGGAACAGGCCAAGGAATACGGTGCCAACCAGCTTAAACATAGGGAGGAGGAGTTCAATGCCGTATTGGCCTACAGAAGCTGCCATCAGGGCTAACACGCCGATAGGAGCAGTGACCATGACGATTTGTGTGAGCTTGAACATAATCTGAGCGGTAGATTCAAAGAACTTCATTACTGGTTCAGAAGCTTTGCCGATACCAGCTGCGGCGACACCAAATAAAATGGCGAAGAAAATAACGGCAAGCAAATCATTTCTGGCCATGACATCAATAATGTTTGTAGGGATAATATCCAGGATCATTTGCTTGAAATCAACAACTTTGTCTGTGTAGCCGGAAAGTTCATGGATATCTTTTTTTGCCAAATGGGAGAGGTCAAGCCCGACACCTGGTTTTAAGACATTCGCTAATAAAAGTCCAAGCCCTAATACCAACGTTGTAATCACTTCGAACCAAATGATCGTCTTGATACCAAGGCTGCCCATTTTTTTCATGCTTCCGCTTCCTGCGGCTCCAATGACAATGGTAGAAAACACAATCGGCACAACAATCATTTTAATCAGGCGGATAAATCCATCTCCGACAGGCCTCAGTGCCATCCCGAAATCAGGAAAAAAGTGGCCGATCACTGCGCCGACAGCCAAAGCGATTAAAATTTGAAACGCGATTAATTTTTTCAAATGAATCCCCCTTTAGAACGATAGAATGTAGGCATATTCATATCATTCGTGATTCAAATGCAAACACCTTTTTTCAAGTTATTTTATTTTGACAGCGCTTTCATTATGTTGGCGAAAAAGTCCCCCGCAGCAGGGGGGACTTTTTTACTTCATTTGAATGTGCTTTAGATCTTCTTCAGAGGTATTTGTGAAAATAACCGGTGTTATGGCTGAAGCGGCATGCTGCTTGATGTAATTGAGATCAAAGGTGAGAAGCAGTTCGCCTTGTTTGACGGCTTGTCCGCTTGTGACATGTGCTTCAAAGCCTTCCCCATTCAGTTTGACGGTATCGATGCCGACATGAATCAGGATTTCAGTGCCGCCGGCGCTCATAAAGCCGATGGCGTGTTTTGTCGGAAAAATCGAGACGATCTCGCCGTCCGCAGGTGCAACGACTTTTCCTTCTGATGGTATAATCGCAAATCCCTCGCCCATCATTTTTTCTGAAAAGACTTGATCAGGCACATCCCCTAAAGAGACTGTTTCTCCTTTAATCGGATAAATAAAGGTCTCACCGGAATCGGGCTTCTGCGGTTTGTCAGTTACCGTGTCCAGCGTGGCGGCGGTGGCAGGGACGCCTCCGGCCATGATTGTTTTGATGTCGTCTTTTAAGGCATCGGACTTGGTTCCGAATATTGCCTGGAAGTTGTTGTTGACCTCCAGCACACCTACTGCACCAAGCCGTTTTAATTCATCCTTGCTGACTTGGCTTGGCTGATGAACGGTCACACGAAGCCTAGTGATACACGCATCCAGGTTAGCGATATTTTGCTGTCCGCCCAAGGCCTGCAGCACGTGAAAGGCAAGCTGGTCTTTTGCAACTGGAGTTTTCTCCTCATTCTGACCGTCTTCATCTGTCTCACGGCCGGGCGTTTTCAAATTCCATTTCAGAATCGCAAATCGGAACAAATAATAATAAATGAAAGCAAACACGATCCCGACAGGAATGACAACCCAGCCGTTTGTAGACAGTCCGTAGTTCAAGACGTAGTCAATTCCGCCGCCTGAGAACGTATAGCCGTGGCGGACATGGAATAAATCACAAACGACAAAGATGACGCCGGCAAGAATAGAGTTAATCAAATAGAGCACGGGCGCAACGAACAAGAAAGAAAACTCAACCGGTTCTGTAATTCCGGTCAGCATAGATGTGAGCGCCGCAGAAATCATCACGCCGGAGATCATTTTTTTCTTTTCCGGACGCGCGGTATGGATAATGGCAAGTGCAACTGCCGGCAGACAGAAAATCATGTAAGGGAAATCCCCCATCATAAAGCGCCCGGCTGTCGGGTCTCCCGCGAAAAACCTTGTCAGGTCGCCGGTTACGGTGTTGCCTGTTGATGGGTCTGTGTATTCTCCCATCATAAAATAGAAAGGCGTATAAAAAATATGATGCAGGCCAAAAGGAATCAGCAAACGATAGATCGTTGCATAAAAGAACAGGCCGACTGTTGAATCGGCAATTAAACTGCTGGCTGCGTTAATTCCGTTTTGGATCAGCGGCCAAACGAATGAGAAAATGACGCCGATCACCAATGAACTGACGGAAGTAATAATCGGGACAAATCGTTTTCCAGAGAAAAATCCAAGGACCGGATGCAGCTCGATTGATGAAAATCGCTTATATAAATAGGCGGCGAGAAGCCCGATGATGATTCCTCCGAAAACCCCCATATCAATCAGGTGCTCGGCTCCTTCATACGGAGGCTGAAGGCCGAGTAATTTTCCCATATTGTCGAGGGTGACGGTTAAAATTAAGTATCCGATGACAGCGGCAAGTCCGGCTACACCTTCTCCGCCGGCTAATCCGATCGCGACCCCTACGGCGAAAATCAGCGGGAGATTATCGAATACAACGCCGCCTGCATCCTTTATAATAGGGATGTTCAGTAAATCCTTGTCTCCGAAACGGAGCAAAAGACCTGCTGCCGGCAGGACGGCAACCGGAGTCATCAACGCGCGGCCAAGCTGCTGCAGAATTTGAAATGCCTTTTTAAACATGACAGTCTCCTTTTATTGTGTTATGAGAATGATGCACTCTTTAATTTTTGAGCTGCTTTATAATCGGCGATAACGGTTACATGATTGTGATTTTGAAGAATGGAGGCTGGTACTTCTGTCGTGACAGGACCTTCAGCCATCTTTTGAATGGCGTCTGCTTTTTCCTCGCCGCTTGCTAAAAGCACAATATGTTTGCTGAATTCCATGATGGTTTTAATGCCCATTGAAATCGCGAGTCTCGGCACCAGCACCGGATCACTGCCGAAGAATCTGGCATTTGCCTGTATCGTGCTTTCCGAGAGCTTCACAACACGTGTCCGGTCTTCAAAATCAGATCCCGGTTCATTGAAACCGATATGGCCATTGGCGCCGATGCCGAGAATTTGGACATCAATGCCTCCCGCCTGGCGGATGAGATCCTCGTATACTTTGCATTCCGCCTCAAGCTGCGGATTGTCTCCTTGCGGGATATGAATATGATTAGGCTTGATATTGATATGCTGAAAAAGATGCTCATGCATAAAATAGTTATAACTTTTCGGATGAGATGGAGAGAGACCAGCGTATTCATCCAAATTAAATGTAGTAACCTTTGAAAAATCAATTTCGCCTGCCTGATAGTCTGAAATCAACTGCTTATACAAGCCGACCGGTGTGCTTCCTGTTGCCAGGCCGAGAACGGCATCTTTCTTAGCTTGTATTTGTTCTTTAATAATGGCAGCGCTTAACTTACAGAGTTCTTCGTAGTGCTCGGCGATCAGAATCTTCATGTGACACCCCCTCAAAGAGATAGACAAGCACCATATTTGTTATGACCAATTTATGATACTTGTCATTACGAATTTAGCACCGCCCTTATCAAACTGTCAATATTAATTTCTGAAAATTTGTTATAAAAGAAGGATACAAATCTTTCATATTGGGAGGGCAAATGGTATTATGGTCTCAATGAAAAAGAACGGATTGCATACAGAATGGGGAGAATGAAATGACAGCTTTATATTCTGTTATCAAGTTTAAAATCATTGAGTTAATTAAATCGGGCAAATATCAGGCGAATGATCAGCTGCCGACGGAGAGTGAGTTTTGCGAACAATATGATGTCAGCAGAACAACTGTGAGACTGGCTCTGCAGCAGCTAGAGCTTGAGGGATATATTAAAAGAATTCAAGGAAAAGGGACATTTGTATCGGCGGCCAAAATACAAACGCCGATTCCGCATAAGATTACGAGCTTTGCAGAACAAATGAGAGGACTTCGTTCTGAATCAAAAGTGCTTGAGCTTGTGGTGATTCCTGCCGATCATTCCATTGCCGAGCTTTTGAAAATGAAAGAGAATGAACCTGTCAACAAGCTTGTCAGAGTCAGATACGCCGAGGGGGAACCTTTGCAGTATCATACCTCATATATTCCCTGGAAGGCGGCACCGGGGCTGGCGCAGGAGGAATGCACCGGCTCGCTGTTTGAATTGTTAAGGACAAAATACAATATTGAAATCAGCAGGGGCACGGAATCGATCGAACCGATTTTAACGGATGAAACGATCAGCGGCCACTTATTAACCAATGTCGGAGCGCCTGCGTTTTTATCAGAATCCCTTACCTATGATAAAAATGAAGAAGTGGTGGAATATGCGCAAATTATTACCCGGGGAGACCGAACGAAATTCACCGTTGAACAGTCATATCATTCATAAAGCAATGTGTTTTAAGAAGGGAATGGTGGTTCTATGTTTTTATTGACGAATGAAAAAGTGCTGTGGGGAGCAGTGATTGCTGCATTCATCCTTTCAATTGTATTTTACCCTTTTCTGCCGACGCAGATGCCGATTCATTATGATGTTGCGAACAGTCCGGATCTGACGGTTAACAAGCTGGCGGGGACTGTGATGCTGCCTGTTTTGATGGTGGTGTTTGCATGGGCGCGGAAGATCAATTGGCAATTTGTATTCGCAGTGTATATTTTGCTGATTTGCCACATTGTCGTCCTTTG
Organism: Bacillus sp. PS196; assembly: GCF_037963555.1. NCBI lineage: Bacteria > Bacillati > Bacillota > Bacilli > Caryophanales > Bacillaceae > Bacillus > Bacillus sp. PS196. The sequence continues at coordinate 258,163 of NZ_CP150159.1, forward strand.
TTTAGCGGTCTAAATCAAACAGCCAGAATAAAACTGGCTGTTTTTCTTTAATTTCAGCTTCATCTGACAATGAATGTGGTGTATAATAGCTGATGATCCTAAAGAATATTCTGAAATTTATCGGTGTGGAGCGGCGTATCATGAAAGGAAGGGCTGTATGTTTTTTGCAGCCCTAAAAAGACTGAATATTTAAACAATTATACGAAAGGTGTGCTGATCAGATTGAATAAGCTTATCGAACGAGAAAAAACTGTATATTATAAAGAAAAGCCCGACCCGTCTTCCTTGGGGTTTGGACAATATTTTACAGATTATATGTTTGTGATGGACTACGAAGAGGGAATTGGATGGCATCATCCAAGAATTGCACCGTACGCACCGCTTACGCTTGATCCGTCTTCATCTGTTTTTCATTACGGCCAGGCTGTTTTTGAAGGATTAAAAGCATACAGAACAGACGACGGCAGGGTGTTGCTGTTCCGTCCGGATCAAAATATCAAACGGCTGAACAGATCGTGTGAGCGCATGAGCATGCCCCCTTTAGACGAAGAGCTGGTGCTTGAGGCATTGACGCAATTAGTTGAGCTGGAGAAAGATTGGGTTCCAAAGGAAAAAGGAACGTCACTGTATATTCGTCCTTTTGTCATTGCCACAGAACCGAGTCTCGGTGTGAAGGCATCCAGGAGCTATACATTTATGATCGTGCTTTCGCCTGTCGGCTCCTATTATGGCGACGATCAGCTGAAGCCGGTTAGAATCTATGTCGAAGATGAGTATGTGCGGGCGGTCAACGGAGGAGTCGGGTTTGCAAAAACGGCTGGAAACTATGCCGCCAGTCTTCAGGCACAGCGGAAAGCGAATGAACTGGGCTATGACCAGGTACTGTGGCTGGACGCCATCGAAAAGAAATATGTGGAAGAAGTAGGGAGCATGAACATCTTTTTCGTCATAAACGGGGAAGCTGTCACACCTGCTTTAAGCGGAAGCATTTTAAGCGGGGTTACACGTGCGTCTGCGATTGAATTGATTCGAAGCTGGGGCATTCCGGTTCGTGAAGAGAGAATATCGATTGATGAGGTGTATGCGGCCTCTGCACGCGGAGAATTGACAGAGGTCTTCGGCACAGGCACGGCAGCCGTCGTTACGCCTGTCGGTGAACTCAACATTCATGGAAAAACGGTGATTGTAGGCGACGGGCAAATCGGGGACCTCTCGAAAAAGCTGTATGAAACGATAACAGATATTCAGCTTGGCAAGGTAAAAGGCCCGTTTAACTGGACAGTGGAAGTGTGAAAATCGAAAAAGAACCTGCCCGAAGGCAGGTTCTTTTTATTTTGAATAAGTCATATCAGCAGCCGGCTCGCTTTTGCGGTTTTTTACATAATATATTGCATAGCAAATGGCCATAAATGGAACGCCGCAATAGAGTGCGATTCTTTGATTCGGATCAAAGGCAATGCCAACAACGGAAGCCAGGCATAACAGGAACGCTGCAATCGGCACGAACGGATACAAAGGGGTTCTGTATTTCAAATCAGTAACCTTGTTTCCCGCTTCGATATAACGTTTTCTGAACATGAATTGAGAAGCAGCGATTCCCATCCACACGACAACGACGGCAAAACCGGAAATCGACACGAGCACAACGTATACAGTGTCTGGCGCAAATACGCTGGACAGCAATGACAGAATGCCGCCGATCATGCTGAACACTAGCGCGTTAAAAGGGGTTCCTTTTGACGTCAGCTTTGCAAATGTGGGATGAAGCGTTTTTTCTTTTGATAAAGACCACAGCATCCGGGAAGAAGCGTAGAGTCCGGAATTAGCCGCTGACAGGATCGCTGTCAGGATAACAAAGTTCATGATATCGGCTGCGTATGGTACACCGACTCTGTCAAAGACAGCGACAAACGGGCTTTTGATGACACCTGCATCTTGAATCGGAATCAGCCCTGACAGCACAAAAATAGTTCCGACAAAGAAGAGTGAGAGACGCCAGACCGTTGTTTTAATCGCTTTTGGTATTGTCTTGTCAGGATCAACGCTTTCACCGGCTGCGATTCCGATTAGTTCCGTTCCCGAAAAGGCAAAATTAACGGACAGCATCGTCATCAAAATCGGGACAAATCCATTTGGAAAAAGCCCGCCTTCCGCGGTGAAGTTGGACAGCATCGGTGCGGCTTCTCCGCCTTTGATCTGAATGATGCCGAACATGGCAGAGCCGCCTAAAAGAATAAATAATACAATGGCTAATACTTTGATGCTGGAAAACCAAAATTCTGATTCAGCGAAAAACTTGACCGAAAATGCGTTAAGCAAGAAAATGAACAGCGCAAAGACGGCACTCCACATCCAAACCGATGTATGGGGGAACCAGCGCTGCATTAACAGGCCGGCTGCTGTGAATTCTGATCCCAATGCCACGGTCCATGTCAGCCAGTACAGCCAAGCAACCGTAAATCCGGTGCCCGGCCCTATGTATTTGGCTGCATAGGTGTGAAAGGCGCCGGTCACAGGCATGGCGACTGACAGCTCACCGAGGCATAGCATGACCAGATAGACGATGCCGGCCCCGACTAAGTAGGCGAGTATCGTTCCGGCCGGGCCTGCTTGCTGAATGGTATAACCTGAGCTTAAAAACAGCCCGGTTCCGATGACACCTCCCAAGGAAAGCATAAAGAGGTGCCGGCTTTTCATACTTCTCTGAAAGTTTGTCTCATTCTTGTTGTGGGCAGAGTTCATCTTTTTCCAACTTTCTATCAGCGATTTATTTCCTCCTAATAAAAAATCTCATGTCAGAAAGTGACACGAGACTCCGGCGAACCGGCTTTAAGTTAGAATATACAAACTATTCCGATAAGTCAAGTTGTTTTTAAAGAGCGGGCCCACGCCGCAATTTCTTGAATATTTTCGGGTTTTGTCCGGCAGCAGCCGCCAATCAGCCTCGCTCCTTTTTCATGCCAGGTGCGGGCGCTCGCCCCGTAAGATTCTGCGCATGCTGCGCCGTTCCACGTTTTTGTTTCCGGATCATATTGCTCACCTGAATTCGGGTAGACAATGATCGGTTTTGACGTGTTCTTTTTTAACTCCTCTATCAAGGAAGGGATATGCTGAAGCGGCGTGCAGTTGATGCCGAGTGCTGCAATTTGGCGGTGTTCATCAAGCCACGATGCACAGTCAGCTGCAGGTGTTCCGTCACTGATATGCAGGCCGTCTTTAGCGCTGAAGCTGATCCATGCATACGTTTCAGGAAATTCCTTCAACAGCCGAACAATCGCTTTGGCTTCAGTCAGACACGGAATCGTTTCGCATGCCAATACATCAGCTCCGGCTTCAATCAGCGCCTTCATCCGGGGACGATGAAATTCAATCAGTTCATCTTCTGGTATTGCGTAGTTGCCGCGATATTCAGACCCGTCTGCAAGATAAGCGCCATAAGGGCCTACAGAAGCCGCAATGATCGGTTTTGGCCGATTCAAACGGTTCTCTTTAAGCGACCAAAATTCATCACGTGCTTCAGCTGCGATGCTGACGGACAACTCGATGAGCCGGCGTGCTTCCGCTTCGCTCAGCCCGCGTGCGGCAAAGCCTTCAAATGTAGACTGATAGCTGGCGGTGATTGCACAATCGGCACCTGCCGCAAAATAATCAGTATGAACTTGTTTAATCAGCTCCGGCTCTTCCATCAGGATTTTTGCTGACCACAGACTGTCGTTCAAATCACAGCCCTTGCGTTCAAGCTCGGTCGCCATGGCGCCGTCTAGCACAATAAGCGGGTATGTATCTAGTATGTGTTGGATAGGATTCATAGAATGTACCGATGCCTTCTTTCAGATTTTTTTGAAAAAGATATGAAAATCGTAATGGAGGCTTACGTGTTTGTCAATAAACGCAAAAAGGGAAAGGTGTTCAGCCTATATGTCTGAACACCCTTTTCTTATGATATTTGTTTGTTGTGCGTGTCAGTCTTTGTGTCTGAAACCGGCCAGCACTCAATGCCATTGTGGTTTTTGAGCACATCTTTATAAAAGACCGGATCCTTGCCTGCTTTTTTCTGGCGTGTATAGTCTTTCAGCGCCGTAAAAACAACCTTTGATAGTAAGAAAATAGCGATTAAATTCACGACGACCATCAAACCCATGAACAAATCAGCAAGATCCCAGACGAGCTGGACTTTGGCAACACAGCCAAACACGATCATTGCCAGCACGCCGATACGGTAGACAAAAATCAGTTTTTTGCTTTTGTTCAAAAAGCCGATATTGGTTTCGCCATAATAATAGTTTCCGATTAAAGCACAGAATCCGAATAACAAAATCAGAATGGCGAGAAAGCCTGATGCCCATGATCCGACATGGGAGCTGAGAGAGGCTTGTGTCAAGGCGATTCCGCTCAGACCCGGAGTATGATAGGCATCCGAAAACAGGATGATAAAGGCGGTGCTTGTACAAATGACCAGTGTATCTGTCAGTACACCAAAAGCTTGGATCAGCCCCTGTTTGACGGGATGGCTTGTTGTGGCGGTGGCAGCGGCATTCGGTGCGCTTCCCATTCCCGCTTCGTTTGAAAAGATTCCCCGTCTGACGCCTTGCATGAGTGCCGCGCCCAAAGCCCCGCCGGCGGCCTGGTCAAAACCAAACGCATTTTTCACGATTAGCGCAAGCACACTTGGCAGCTGCGTAATGTTGGTGAAAATGACGAAAAACGCAACTCCGATATACAGGACAGCCAATACGACGACAATGGATTCAGCCAGCTTTGCAATGCGCTTGACTCCGCCAAAAATAATCGTGCCGAATACAGCAATTAAAATGAGTCCCAATGTCAGGCGGTTTGTGCCAAACGCGTTTTCAAAGGCAAGGCTGACTGTATTGGATTGAACCGAGTTGAAGACGATACCGAACGATAAGGTGATTAACACAGCGAACAGCGCGCCCATCCACCTTTTGTTCAGCCCTTTTTCCATGTAATACGCCGGCCCGCCGCGGAAGCCGTTTACATCTTTTACTTTATAAATCTGAGCCAGTGTGCTTTCCACAAAGCTGGATGCTGATCCGATAATGGCGATAATCCACATCCAGAAGATTGCACCGGGCCCGCCGAGTGCAATGGCGATGGCAATGCCCGTAATATTTCCCGTTCCGACACGGGCCGCCATGCTGATGCAAAAGGCTTGAAACGGAGAAATGCTGTTTTTTGACCGGGAAGCAGCACCTTCTCTTAATACCCTGACCATTTCTTTCAGCATGCGAACCTGTAAAAACTTAAGCCTGAACGTAAAATAGATTCCCAGAGAAAGGAGCAAAACAATTAATAGCTTTGACCACAAAAGATCATTTGCAATACCGACGATATGTTCCAGGATTTGCTGCATACAATCACCTCTTTTTTCATATTTAAAAAATGCTGAGCTCCCATTCCTGCGCCATATGCTTCAGCAGCATACCGCCAGTGAGGCTGTTGCCGTATTCATCAATGGCAGGCCCGTAAATGCCGATGCCGCATCCGGATTGAAAAGGCTGTTCTCTTCTGGCGCTTGGAGGCACCAGCGCCATGATGCCGCCGGAGACGCCGCTTTTGGCCGGCACGCCGACAAACGCCGCATATTTGCCTGAAGCGTTGTACATGCCGCACGTCAGCATTAATGCCTTGGCCAATTTTGCCACATCTTTTGGAATCACCTGCTCGCGTCGAATCGGATGATACCCGTCATGAGCAAGGATCAGGCCGATCAACGCAATATCTTCTGTGGTGCTCTCCATAGCGCATTGCTTCAAGTACACCTCAAGTGTTTCTTCTACTTCAGCTTCTAAAAAGTTTGTTTCTTTTAAATAGTAGGCCAGCGCTCTGTTGCGGTGGGCGGTTTCCCATTCAGAACGGAATACTTCCTCATGAATTCTCGGCCGTTTTCCTATCAAAGTTTCCATCACCGAGTAAAGAAACTCGAGCTTTTCGTATGCAGATTCTCCGGGAAGGATCGAAGCGATGGTGAGGGCACCCGCGTTGATCATGGGATTGAAGGGCTTTCCCGGCTTGTTGATTTCGAGCCGAATGATTGAATTAAAGGCGTCACCTGTCGGCTCGACATCTACGCGGTCAAGCACATAGGGAATGCCGCGGCTCATGCAGGCGGCAATAAAGCTAATCACTTTTGAAATGCTTTGCAGGGTAAAAGAGACGTTCCAGTCGCCGGCGTGTATCATCGTTCCATCAGGCTTCAATACACAGATGCCGAGCTGTGAATCATTGACTTTTCCTAAAGCGGGGATATAGTTTGCGCTTTGTCCATTGGCGGCAAAAGGGCGATAGTATTCAACCCAATCATGAAGCTGTAACGCCGGGTTTATGTCTTTCTGGTGCTCTTTTATCAATTCTTTCATCGAATTCCTCCTCACTGATTTTTTTCTTAAAGGACTGAGGTGTATCAAAACGAAGGCTAAAGGGGCGTTAAACGCTTTCATAATAGCGGAAGGTATAATTACTGTATAATGGAGACTACAGAATCATACAAAATACGACAAAAACATTTTGAAAATAAGCAGTAAGATTTATAAAAACCTCATGTTCTGGGTCAAAAGCAATTTGCAGGTTTTCTCCCGATTCCCCAAAATAAAAAGCGAGGATGTGATCAACATAAAACTGGAACGGTTTATTGAAAAAGACGGATATATACTGGCCCTCATGCTGATTACGGTGCCGCTGGCCGGTGAACTGAAATTTTATCCCCTCAATGAAGAATTCCGGGTCAGCTTTGGGGCACCGGTTTTTTTCTTCTTTTTATCATTGTTGCGGCATGTGCCCGCTGTGCTGCCGGGTTTTCTGACTGGAGCGGCTGTTTTCATCTTTCGCGTCTTTCTGGAATTATGGGGCGGAGGACACAATGGACTGACTCCAATTCTGTATGATCAAGCGTCTGGCTTTTTCTTTTATATGACTTACGCCTGTCTGTTTTCCATATTAAAGGCCAATCGTTTCCGTGAACGGCCGATTATGCTCGGTTTCATTGGGTTTATGATTGAAGTTGTGTCAGATTGTGTCGAGCTGGCTGTGCAATTTCTCATTTTTCATACGGTTGTCACGCCTGAGAAAATCACTGACATTGCGGTGATTGCGATTTCTCACACATTTATTGTGATGAGCTTTTATAGTGTGCTGAAGCTGTATGAAACACAATCGAGAGAAAAACAGACAAGGCAGCAGCACGAGCACATGCTGATGATCGTTTCCAATTTATATGAGGAAACGGTGCACCTAAAAAAGACATTGAAAACGACAGAGAAAGTGACAAACGATTCGTATCAGCTCTATCGGGAAATCAAGGGAAAGGATGTTCAGCTGAGCGGCAGAATCCTGAGACTGGCCGGAGAGATTCATGAAGTGAAAAAGGACAACCAACGGATATTCGCTGGGCTATCAAAACTGATTTCGAATGAGAGTTTGAGAGATTATATGAGGGCTTCTGATTTGCTGCAGCTCGTGATTCGAATGAATGAAAAGTACGCTGAAGCACTAGGGAAGCAGATTGATTTTTACTGCTCGATCGAGGGAGAGCATGACGAATATCACGTATTTATCGTGCTTTCGATCATTAATAATCTAACAGCAAATGCGGTAGAGGCTATGGATGAAGAGGGAATGGTCAGCCTGAGGCTCCGTAAGCCAAATGAGAGTATGGTAGAATTCCAGGTGGAAGACAATGGCCCCGGGATTTCCGAGAAAATCGGAGACATTGTGTTTGACCCGGGCTTTACTTCAAAATATGACGAATTTGGCACGCCTTCTACGGGTATCGGACTTTCCTACGTAAAGGAAATCGTGACTGAGCTAGAAGGGGATATCACGTTTGATAATCAGCAGCGGGGAGTGGTGTTTGCCATCAGGCTGCCTGTCCGGCATTTGATTCAGAAAGGGTGAACCGAAAGCTATGCGTTTTTTTATTGCAGATGATGACCGTGCAGTGCGGTCAATTTTAAGGCAGATCATTGAGGACGAAGATCTCGGGGAAGCTGTTGGTGAAGCTGACGACGGAAGCCAAGTGGAAGGGCATATGCTGCAATTTAAGCAGATTGATATTTTATTAATCGATCTGTTAATGCCCGGACGAGACGGCATTGAGACGATTCGTCAGATCCAGAATACGTACTCCGGCAAAATTGTAATGATCTCTCAAGTGGAGGCGAAGGAAATGGTCGGGGAAGCGTACTCGCTCGGCATCGAATATTTTATCCATAAGCCGATTAACCGCATTGAAATTGTCACGGTTCTCCAAAAGGTGAAGGAGCGGATCGAGCTTGAACACTCGATTGGAGCCATTCAGCATTCTCTAAGCCGGCTTGTCAATCGGACTGAACGGAAAGCGCGTCCCCAGCAGAAGAGTGACAGCGGTTTAAAAGAGGCAGGAACATTCCTGTTGTCCGAGCTGGGCATGATGGGAGAAGGCGGCGCACATGATCTCATGGCGGTCCTGCAGTATTTAGCAGAACACGAGCAATCCGAGCCGCACGAAAAACAAAGCCCTTCGCTAAAACAAATATTCACCCAAGTAGCGGTACGGAAGCTGGGAGCAGAAGCCTCACAGACGGAAGTCAATCGCGAAATGAAAGCCTCGGAGCAGCGTATCCGCAGAGCGATTATTCATTCGCTGCACCATTTTGCTTCACTGGGCACAACTGATTTTTCGAATCCAAAATTTGAAACCTATGCATCGAAATTCTTTGATTTTCCGGTTGTCAGCCAGAAAATGAAAGAACTCCAATCCAAGGATGCAAAACCCCTTGCACCTGCTAGAATAAATATGAAAAAATTCATCCACGTGTTTTTTTTAGAAGCAAAGCTTTTGCATGAGACGATGAAACAAAGAAGGATATAAACCAAACAGCCGGCTGACCAGGCTGTTTTTTTGCTGCGCAGAATTCCGGCCGGACAGTGATTTTCCGCTTTTTTATAAAATATCAGAAAATAAAGATATTGACTTATTGTTTATTTGTCTTACAATTAAACAAAAGGATATATGGGGAAGGAGCGGATGTGAAAGGAAAATTAATAAAAGCGCTTACAGACAGAGGCTGTATACACAAATAACAGGAGGTTATGTTGATGAGCCGTATCAGAAAAGCACCCGCTGGAATTTTAGGTTTTCCGGTTGCTCCTTTTAACACACAAGGAAAACTGGAGGAAGAAGCTCTTTTTCAAAACATTGAGTTTTTGCTGAATGAGGGCTTGGAAGCGATATTTATCGCTTGCGGGTCTGGTGAATTCCAATCTCTCAGCCAGAAGGAATATGAGCAAATGGTGGAAGTCGCAGTCTCGGCAGCCGGAGGAAAGGTGCCGGTCTACACGGGGGTGGGCGGCAACCTCAGCACAGCGCTTGATTGGGCGCAGCTGTCGGAGAAAAAAGGCGCCGACGGCTACTTGATTCTGCCTCCGTATTTGGTGCATGGCGAACAGGAGGGGCTGTACCAGTATGCGAAAACGATTATTGAAAGCACTGACTTGAACGCAATTCTTTATCAGCGCGATAACGCAGTTCTCTCTGTTGAACAGATCAAACGTCTGACCGAATGTGAACAGCTTGTCGGTGTCAAAGACGGGGTAGGAAATATGGATTTGAATATCAACCTCGTCTATACGATCGGCGACCGCTTGGGATGGCTCAACGGAATGCCGATGGCTGAAGTGACGATGCCGGCATATCTGCCGATCGGGTTCTACTCTTACTCTTCAGCGATTTCAAATTATATCCCGCATATTTCGCGAATGTTCTATGATGCATTGAAAAACGGAAATGACGAGCTTGTGAAGGAACTCTATCGGCATGTGATTCTTCCGATCAACGACATTCGCAAACAACGAAAAGGCTACGCCGTATCCTTAATTAAAGCCGGTATGGAAATCATGGGTTTGAATGTAAGGAATACAGCCAGACCGCCTGTCGGCCCGGTTGAAAAAGATCATTATCAGCAATTGGAAGCAATTTTGAAGCAGGCGGCTGACCGTTATCCGAAAAAAGCCGCGACGGTTTGACCAGAAAAAACACGAAAGGGGCAATGGGCATGTCTGTGATCACAGAACAAAACACGTACCTCAACTTTATTAACGGAGAGTGGGTTAAGTCTCAATCAGGCGATATGGTCAAGGTCGAAAACCCTGCCGATGTGAATGATATTGTCGGATATGTACAGAATTCAACAGCTGAAGATGTGGAACGTGCCGTCGCCGCCGCCAATGAAGCCAAAACGGCTTGGAGAAAGCTGACGGGTGCCGAGCGCGGCCAATACTTATACAAAACAGCGGATATCATGGAGCAGCGCTTGGAGGAAATCGCCGCCTGTGCAACGCGTGAAATGGGTAAAACACTGCCGGAAGCGAAGGGAGAAACAGCCCGGGGGATTGCCATTCTGCGCTATTACGCCGGAGAGGGCATGCGAAAAACGGGTGACGTCATTCCGTCTACTGACAAAGACGCGCTCATGTTTACCACCCGTGTTCCGCTCGGTGTGGTCGGCGTGATTTCTCCGTGGAACTTCCCGGTGGCGATCCCGATTTGGAAAATGGCGCCGGCATTGGTATACGGCAATACCGTTGTCATCAAACCGGCGACAGAAACAGCTGTGACATGCGCGAAGATCATTGCCTGCTTTGAGGAAGCGGGGCTCCCGGCAGGGGTCATCAATTTGGTGACAGGCCCGGGGTCTGTTGTCGGGCAGGGGCTTGCTGAGCATGACGGTGTAAACGCCGTTACGTTTACCGGTTCGAATCAAGTCGGAAAAATCATCGGGCAAGCCGCTTTAGCGAGGGGAGCCAAATATCAGCTTGAGATGGGCGGCAAAAACCCTGTCATCGTAGCTGATGACGCTGACCTTGAAGCTGCGGCCGAAGCTGTCATAACGGGGGCCTTCCGTTCAACCGGACAGAAATGCACCGCGACAAGCCGTGTCATCGTACAAAGCGGAATTTACGAGCGCTTTAAAGAAAAACTGCTCCAGCGCACAAAAGATATTACAATCGGCGACAGCTTAAAAGAGGATGTCTGGATGGGACCGATTGCCAGCAAGAATCAGCTTGATAACTGCCTGTCATACATTGAGAAAGGCAAACAGGAGGGGGCTTCCCTTTTAATAGGAGGAGAAAAGCTGGAGAACGGAAAGTATCAAAACGGCTATTATGTTCAGCCTGCCATCTTTGACAATGTGACATCTGAGATGACAATTGCCCAGGAGGAAATTTTCGGTCCGGTGATCGCCTTGATCAAGGTGGACTCGATGGAGGAGGCGCTGAACATCGCCAATGATGTGAAGTTCGGTTTAAGTGCATCCATCTTCACGGAAAACATCGGCCGAATGCTTTCTTTCATTGATGAAATCGATGCCGGGCTGGTTCGGATCAATGCAGAAAGCGCAGGTGTTGAGCTGCAGGCGCCTTTTGGCGGCATGAAGCAGTCGAGCTCCCACTCCCGAGAACAGGGTGAGGCAGCGAAGGACTTTTTCACAGCGATCAAAACTGTTTTTATGAAGCCGTAATGGTGCTGGAAAGAGGCGTGCGTCTCTTTCCCGGCTTTATCACAGCCAGCATATGATTCTCTACTTTGAAAAGGAGAAGATACTATGAAAAAAGACTTTGCGAGTGTTACTCCGGCGGGCAAAAAAACGTCCGTGCGCTGGTTTATCGTGTTTATGCTGTTTCTTGTGACCTCTATTAACTACGCGGATCGAGCGACGCTTTCCATCACCGGAGATTCCGTCCAGCATGATTTGGGATTGGACTCGGTCGCCATGGGATATGTCTTTTCTGCCTTTGGCTGGGCCTATGTCATCGGACAGCTTCCGGGCGGCTGGCTGCTGGACCGTTTTGGTTCAAAGACTATCATTGCGTTAAGCATCTTTTTCTGGTCGTTTTTTACGCTGCTGCAAGGGGCGATTGGCTTTTTCTCCGCCGGCACAGCGATTATCCTGCTGTTTGCACTGCGTTTTCTGGTTGGTTTATCAGAAGCGCCTTCATTTCCCGGAAACGGCAGAGTTGTTGCCTCATGGTTTCCAAGCTCCGAGCGCGGGACAGCTTCAGCCTTTTTTAATTCAGCACAATACTTCGCAATCGTCATTTTTTCTCCTTTAATGGGCTGGCTTACCCACTCTTTCGGCTGGCATTCCGTCTTCGTTGTTATGGGTATTGCGGGCATTCTTCTGGCTGTCATCTGGCTAAAAACGGTGTATGAACCGAAAAAACACCCAAAGGTTAATGAAGCTGAGCTTGCGTACATCGAACAGGGCGGCGGGCTGATTTCCATGGATGACAGTAAAAGCAAACAAGAAACAGAATCGAAATGGCCGTATATCAAACAGCTGTTAACGAACCGCATGCTGATTGGCGTGTACATCGCGCAATACTGTATTACGACTCTCACCTATTTCTTTCTCACATGGTTTCCGGTATATTTGGTTCAGGCCCGCGGCATGTCTATTCTTGAAGCTGGGTTTGTCGCTTCCCTGCCGGCGCTGTGCGGATTTGCCGGCGGCGTCCTTGGGGGCATTGTGTCAGACATCTTACTCAAAAAAGGCCGTTCACTGACCTTTGCAAGAAAAGTGCCAATCATTGCCGGCATGCTGCTGTCTTGCAGTATGATTGTCTGCAACTATACAGATTCAGCGTGGCTTGTCGTTGTTATTATGTCGCTCGCGTTTTTCGGAAAAGGCTTCGGCGCATTGGGTTGGGCTGTCGTGTCGGACACGTCTCCGAAAGAATGTGCAGGATTAAGCGGCGGTTTGTTCAACACTTTCGGCAATATTGCCTCGATTACAACACCGATTATTATCGGATACATTGTTAATGCCACTGGATCTTTTAATGGCGCGCTTGTGTTTGTCGGCGCTAACGCGATTGCGGCGATCCTCAGCTATTTGCTGCTGGTCGGGCCGATCAAACGGGTCGTGTTAAAGAAACAAGAACAAGACCCCGATCAATCGTTGCCTGTCTAATATTTATGAAAGCGCTTTATAAAGGGAGGAAAATGCATGAGTTCACCGATACAAGAGCAGGTTCAAAAAGAGAAAAGATCGAATATTCCCTCAATTACTGAAATGAAGGTGATTCCTGTTGCGGGACATGACAGCATGCTGCTGAATCTAAGCGGAGCACACAGCCCGTTTTTTACCCGGAATATCGTAATCTTAACGGACAGCAGCGGAAATCAGGGAGTCGGCGAGGTGCCTGGCGGAGAGCATATTCGCCGCACACTGGAGCTTTCAGAGCCGATTGTTGTCGGAAAATCTATCGGTGCGTACCAAGCGATATTGCAAACGGTCAGAAAGCAGTTTGGCGATCAGGACAGGGGAGGGCGAGGAAACCAGACGTTTGATTTGCGCACCACTGTGCACGCCGTCACCGCACTGGAAGCGGCTTTGTTAGATTTGCTTGGAAAGTTTCTTCAGGAACCGGTCGCGGCTTTACTGGGCGAAGGGAAGCAGCGTGATGAAGTAAAAATGCTCGGTTACCTCTTTTACATCGGCGACCGAAAGCGGACGACCTTGCCGTATCAAAGCGATGAGCAGTCAGATTGTGCGTGGTTCCGTCTGCGCCATGAGGAAGCGCTGACGCCGGAGGCCATTGTGCGTCTTGCCGAATCCGCACAGGAGCGCTATGGCTTTCAGGATTTCAAGCTGAAAGGAGGGGTGCTGCGGGGAGAAGAGGAAATCGAAGCTGTTACCGCATTATCGAAACGTTTTCCAGAGCCAAGGATCACTCTTGATCCGAACGGGGCATGGTCATTAGAGGAAGCTATTGCATTATGCAAAGGAAAGCAAGATGTGCTCGCATATGCGGAAGATCCGTGCGGGGATGAGAATGGCTACTCCGCTCGTGAAGTAATGGCTGAATTCCGCCGCGCGACAGGGCTTCCGACTGCGACAAATATGATTGCGACTGACTGGCGGGAAATGGGTCACGCGATTCAGCTCCATGCGGTCGATATACCGCTGGCTGATCCGCATTTTTGGACGATGCAAGGGTCGGTGCGGGTTGCGCAAATGTGCCATGATTGGGGTTTGACATGGGGCTCGCATTCCAACAACCACTTTGATATTTCCCTTGCGATGTTTACCCATGTGGCAGCAGCGGCTTCGGGGCGGATCACGGCGATTGATACCCATTGGATCTGGCAGGACGGGCAGCGATTAACGAAACAGCCTTTTGAGATTTCTTCTGGCTGTGTCAAGGTGCCGGATAAGCCTGGACTAGGCGTCGATATTGATATGGAACAAGTGGAAAAAGCGCATGAGATCTATCGGAAAATGAATTTAGGCGCACGGAATGACGCGATCCCAATGCAGTTCCTGATTAGCAACTGGGAATTTGACCGGAAGCGCCCGTGTCTTGTGCGATAAGTTTGATTGTAAATATTGTCATATCCGCTATTTTGTCTTACAATTGAACAACTGAAGGGAGAGTTGTTCGTGTACGAAGGTTTAGAGGATTTGAAAGTCGATACAGTCAATCGGAAAACATTAGCCAAGCAGGTCATCGAACGGATTGTCCATTTATTATCGAGCGGACAGTTGAGGGCCGGAGACAAATTGCCGACAGAAATGGAACTGATGGACATTTTGCATGTCAGCAGGCCGGTGCTTAGGGAGGCGCTCAGTTCACTTGAAACGCTGGGCGTCATTACGAGAAAAACACGAGGGGGCACATATTTCAACGATAAAATTGGCATGCAGCCATTTTCAGTCATGCTTGCTTTGGCCACTGATAATCTTCCGGCTATCATTGAAGCGCGGATGGCGCTAGAACTCGGGCTCGTGACAATTGCCGCGGAAAAAATCAATGAGGAAGAGCTTCAGCGTTTGCAGAAGACGATCGACGATATTGCCAACAGCACTGACAATCATTATGGTGAAGCGGATAAAGAGTTCCATCGAATTATTGCGTTAAGCGCCAATAACCCCGTCGTTGAAGGGATGATTCAGTCCCTGCTGATCACCCATGCGAAAATTGACAGCCAAATTCCGTACAGGGAGAGAGATGTAACGGTCGAATATCACAAAAAAATCTACGACGCCCTTGCCAAAAGAGATCCGTACAAAGCACATTACCACATGTATGAGCATCTGAAATTTGTCCGTGACAAAATTCTAAAAGGAATGGATGAAAAATAATGGTGAGCAACCGCAGTTGAAACGTAAGAGCTGCGGTTTTTTTAAACCAATTTAGAAAACGCTTACTAAAATATGAGGAGTGATTTTCATATGGCGATGAACCTCAGGAAGAACCAAGCCCCCCTTTACATCAAAGTGCATGAAATAGATAACACCGCGATTATTGTAAATGATGGAGGACTGCCAAAGGGCACTGTTTTCTCATGCGGGCTCGTACTTGAAGAGGATGTTCCTCAAGGCCATAAGGTGGCCCTCACCGATCTCAATCAAGGGGATGAGATCGTGCGTTACGGAGAGGTGATCGGATTTGCTGATGAGACGATCAAACGCGGGAGCTGGATACGGGAAGCCCTCGTGAGAATGCCCGCTCCTCCGGCGTTAGACGATCTTCCTCTCGCAAACAGGGTGCCGCAGCCGCGGCCCCCACTTGAAGGATATACATTTGAAGGATACCGAAATGCGGATGGCAGTGCGGGGACAAAAAATATTCTCGGCATCACGACAAGTGTTCAATGTGTTGTTGGCGTTTTGGATTATGCAGTCAAACGAATAAAAGAAGAGCTGCTGCCGAAATACCCAAATGTCGATGACGTTGTGCCGCTGCATCATCAATACGGATGCGGCGTGGCGATCAATGCGCCCGACGCTGTCATTCCGATCCGCACGATTCAAAATCTTGCGAAGCATCCGAACTTCGGCGGTGAAGTAATGGTCATCGGATTAGGATGTGAAAAGCTCCTCCCGGAAAGAATTGCCTCCGAAAATGATGATGACATTCTATCGCTCCAGGATCACCGAGGTTTTGCGGCGATGATCCAATCCATTTTGGAAATGGCGGAGGAACGGTTAATCAGGCTGAACAGCAGAACCCGGGTGTCATGCCCTGTTTCGGATCTGGTTATCGGCCTGCAATGCGGCGGCAGTGATGCGTTTTCCGGCGTGACGGCGAACCCTGCCGTGGGGTATGCGGCTGATTTATTGGTTCGCGCAGGTGCAACGGTTTTGTTTTCTGAAGTGACAGAGGTGCGGGATGCCATTCATTTATTAACGCCGCGGGCTGTCAGTGAAGAGGTCGGACAATCGCTGATCAAAGAGATGAAGTGGTATGACAGCTATCTTCGGCGGGGAGACGCAGACCGAAGCGCAAACCCGTCACCAGGCAATAAAAAAGGCGGATTATCCAATGTGGTGGAAAAAGCGTTAGGCTCGGTAGCGAAATCAGGCACAAGCCCCATCTCCGGCGTGCTCGGTCCTGGTGAAAGAGCAGAGCAAAAAGGCCTGCTGTTCGCGGCGACACCGGCAAGCGATTTTGTGTGCGGCACCCTGCAGCTGGCTGCGGGCATGAATTTGCAGGTGTTTACGACAGGGAGAGGAACACCATATGGCCTGGCTGCTGCGCCGGTTCTGAAAGTATCGACGCGGCATTCCTTATCAGAGCATTGGGCTGATTTAATCGATATCAATGCCGGCCGAATCGCGACAGGAGAGGCCAGTATCGAAGACGTAGGCTGGGAAATCTTCAGGACGATTTTGGATGTGGCAAGCGGCCGCAAACAAACGTGGGCAGACCGTTGGGGTCTTCATAATGATTTGTGCTTGTTTAATCCTGCTCCAGTGACTTGATTCATGTTTTTATAGCGGAAAGATGGAATATGCTGTAAAATGATAATCGACAAACAAAGAACGGAGGGGTTCCAGCATGGCATTCATTAGATTCCGAGTGACACGAATTCAATAGTGAACAACTCTCGCCTGAATGCGGGAGAATCGGGATGAATCCGCCTATGTATAAGCCCTTATATGGTTATCAAAAAAGAGGGTGGCGTGCCTGCCCTTTTTTGTGCCTTCAAGCATCCCTTCTCTCTACTGCAGGCCTGAGCATGAGAAAGGGGAAATGGGATGACAAACCTTAACGAAATACAGCTTATCACTGAGATTGTCGGGCTTGCACGCAGCCAAGGTTTGACGGTTCATTCTGAGAACGCGCAATTGAATGAAACCGGAATGGACTTTCAAGTTGTATTTGCCAAGGACGACACAGGTATGCCATGGGTGCTGCGAAAACCGCGGCGAAGTGATGTTGTGGAAAGAGCATCTGCAGAAGGCATAACGCTTGCCTTTCTCCGCGCGAATCTGACTGCTGATGTGCCGGATTGGAGAATTCATACACCGGAATTGATCGCTTACCCAATGTTAAAAGGAACGCCGGCTGCTGGAATTGATTTGGAACAAAAGCAATATGTTTGGAATATGAATCATCAGCCGCCATCAGACGATTTTGTCCGTACACTTGCTGGCATACTGGCTGAATTACATGGCACGGATCAAATATCTGCTGGGCAATCCGGAATAGAAGTGATAAGGCCAGAAGATTTCAGGCAAATGACAGCAGACTCTATGGTTGATGTGAAGAATAAGCTTGGCGTATCTACGACGCTTTGGGAAAGATGGCAAAAGTGGGTAGATGATGATGCATACTGGCCGGGTTTCTCTTCTTTGATACACGGCGATCTCCACCCGCCGCATATCCTTATCGATCAAAATGGACGTGTCACAGGACTTCTGGATTGGACAGAAGCGAAGGTTGCTGACCCAGCCAAGGATTTTGTTCTTTATCAAACCATTTTCGGAGAAAAAGAAACTGCCCGTTTGCTTGAATACTATGATCAAGCAGGCGGCCGAATATGGGCAAAAATGCAGGAACACATTTCAGAGATGCAGGCGGCGTATCCGGTGGAAATCGCCAAGCTAGCTCTGCAAACACAGCAGGAGGAACACATCAATATGGCGCTGGAAGCACTTGGTGTAACGTCGGATTAAGAATTGACTTCATTTCAAGAACCAAGTATTATAAACTTTACAAATAATAGAACGGATTAACAATCGTGAGGAAGAGCAAGTACGCATCAGAATGGAGGTTCAGAGAGTCGGTGGCAGGTGTGAACCGATCCTTCCCTGATGCCGAATGGGCTTCTGAATTGCTTTGCTGAACGGATAGTAGGCGATGCCGGGTTTCTCTCCCCGTTACCAAGAGAGGAGTATCGAAACATAGGTTTTCTGTACTTAGAGTGAACGGCTGTATAGCTGTTAATAAAGGTGGTACCGCGAGACCCTCGTCCTTTGCATAGGACGGGGGTTTTTTGTGTTTCTTAAAGGAGGTGACGGCCAATGGACGATGGCTGGTGGTGGCATAGCAGATGAGTTAGAAAGGAGGATATCAAATGGTCATTGCAACTGATGATCTTGAGGTCGCATGTCCTAAATGTGAAAGAGCGGGAGAAATCGAAGGAACACCTTGCCCGGCCTGCAGCGGAAAAGGTGTTATTCTGACTGCTCAAGGATATACGCTTCTGGATTTTATCCAAAAGCATTTGAATAAGTAAAGGAGAAAAGCTGAGCTGAGATGAGAGCAGAAGAGCAGAGTAAGATTCGTGAGGCCGCAGCAGGTACGATTTTTTTGCTGATCGGAACAGTTTGTTTTGCGTCTAAATCGATTTGGATAAAATGGGCATACCAAATGGGTGCTGAGCCAGATGCCGTGCTGCTATACAGGCAGCTGCTGGCTGTTCCGCTGTTTTGGCTGATTTTTTTAATATACCGTCCTCCAATGCCAGACGGTAAGAAAAAAGGAGACCTATGGAAGGCTTGTGGCGCGGGAGTGTTTTGTTTTTTTCTGTCTCCCTTGCTTGATTTTATCGGGCTGAACCATGTATCCGCAATGGTTGAACGTATATTGCTGATGAGCTATCCGTTGTTTGTGTTTGGATTCACCGCGTGTCGTGACCGGAAAATGTCTTCAATTCAGGACCTTTTCGCAGTTCTGGCGGTCATGTTTGGGCTTTTCTTGGCGCTGGGCGGCTGGAATGCTGAGCTTTTCCAGGCGAATATGATTGGAGCTGTATTCATTTTGTTATCTTCGGCAGTCTATGCTGGTTATCTTGTCCTTTCGGGGCATCTCGTCCATCAAATCGGGGGGATCCGTCTCAATGCATACGGGATGACAGCTGCTGGAGCTGCCATGATGCTTTACACAGGGATAAAATCGGCGGCTGGCATGAATACGCCAATGGCAGCATATCCGCTTTCTATGTATGGTTTGTTCGCGGTAATTGCAGTCGTTACCACAGTGATTCCATTTGTGCTAATGCTTGAGGGCATAAAACGAATCGGGGCACAGCGAGCCGCCGCCATTTCAATGGCAGGGCCTATCATGACGATTTTCTATGGAGCTTTATTTCTCGGTGAACGGCTCGGGCTCATTCAAGTCATTGGATGCGGTGCCGTATTTTTTGTCATTACGGTGATGGAATACAGGAAGCTGAAAACAGGAAAATAAGAATAATTTATATAAAACACACACGTTTTTCAATTACAATAAGTGTAATTACGTGTGTGTTTTTTGATTTTGTAAAGGTTAGGTGAGAAGATGCAGCGCATATTGCTTGTAGAAGACGACCACTCAATCAGTGAAATGGTGGATCATTATTTAACAAAAGAAGGCTTTGGAATTGTGCATGCTTTCGACGGAGAAGAGGGCATCCGGCTGTTTCAGCAGGGTTCATACGATTTGGTCCTCCTTGATATCATGCTCCCGAAGCTGAACGGCATGGATTTTCTGAAAATCATCCGGGAAAAAAGCAACGTTCCGGTCTTAATGATTTCGGCAAAAGATGGAGATGTGGACAAGGCATTGGGACTGGGCTTTGGGGCGGATGATTATATCGCCAAACCGTTTTCGATGATTGAGCTGACAGCCAGAGTAAAAGCCGCGATACGGCGGGCGACGCAATATTCGGCAGAGGAGCCGGCTGTGAATAAGGTGATCCGGATTCACCAGCTTGCGATAGATATAGACAATGTTTCCGTTTTGAAAAACGGAGAGCCGCTCCAGCTGACGTCAACAGAATGGCAGCTGCTGTGCTTATTTGCATCAAATCCTAAAAAAGTGTTTACGAAAGAACAAATCTACCGTTCCGTTTGGAATGAAGAGTACTTTGATGATCAGAACATCATTAACGTACATATGCGGCGGCTCAGAGAAAAGATTGAGGATGACCCCTCCTCCCCTCAATATATTAAAACGTTATGGGGCATCGGTTATAAATTAGGAGAGTTTTAGAATGACAGTGCTATGGGTGGCCGCTGTCATCGCTCTGGCGTGTCTGAATGTGATTCAATTCATAATGAAAAAGAAGCGGGACGGGAATCTGGCTTACACGGCTGACCAGCTTAGCTACATGCTCAGCCGGGATTCGGCAGGACAAATTTTGATTCCTACAGACGATCATGCGCTCAAAAGCTTGCTTGTTAATATCAATCTTATCGTTGAGAATCGTCAGCAGATCAGCGCCCAATTTGCCAAAACAGAGCAATCCATGAAGCGGATGCTGACCAATATGTCGCACGACCTGAAAACGCCGTTAACGGTCATTCTCGGTTATATCGAAGCCATTCAAAGTGACCCGAACATGCCGGAAGAAGAGCGGGAAAGATTGTTGGGGAAGCTCCGCCAGAAAACAAATGAACTCATTCAGATGATCAACTCCTTTTTTGATTTAGCGAAATTAGAATCTGAAGATAAAGAGATCCCGATCACCAAAGTACATATGAACGACATATGCAAACGAAATATCCTGCACTATTATGACGCTGTTCAGTCAAAAGGCTTTCAAGCAGCCATCGATATCCCGGATACGCCGGTGTATGCGCAGGCGAATGAAGAGGCTCTGGACAGAATCCTGCAAAACCTATTGTCCAATGCGATTCAATATGGCGCGGCCGGCAAGTTAATCGGGCTGACGCTGTCTTATGATGAGAGGAACATCGCCATCACCGTATGGGATCGCGGAAAAGGGATTAGTGAAACCGATCAGCAGCGGGTGTTTGAGAGGCTGTACACACTTGAAGAATCCAGAAATAAAGCATTTCAAGGAAGCGGCTTGGGTTTAACCATCACAAAACGGCTTACAGAAAAAATGGGAGGCACCATATCCGTCCAAAGCAAGCCGTACGAACGGACTGCATTTACGATCACCTTGAAACGCATGACATATTAATCGTAAGAATTTCTTAAGGTTTGAGAAATAAAAATGACAGGGCTCGCCGCTACAATAGAAAACAGGAAAAGAGAGGGAAGGAGAAACAAAGTTGACTTATATCGTACAAACAAACGGGCTGACCAAAACATATCAGGGCAAAGAGGTCGTATCCAATGTCAGCATGCATATTAAAAAAGGTGAAATCTATGGCTTTCTCGGCCCGAACGGCGCGGGGAAAACAACCATTATGAAAATGCTGACGAGCCTTGTCAAACCGACAAGCGGTGAAATCATCATTCTTGGGAACAAGTTCACCCACACGTCATATGAGGTTCTGGGGAACATCGGCAGCATGATTGAATATCCGATTTTTTATGAAAACCTGACAGCTGAAGAAAATTTAGATCTGCATTGTGAATATATGGGATATCACAATAAAAAAGCCATACAAGAAGTGCTGGATATGGTGAATTTAAAACAAATCGACAAAAAACCCGTCAAAACCTTTTCCCTCGGGATGAAGCAGCGCCTTGGAATTGCGCGTGCCATCCTCACGAAGCCGGACCTGCTTATTCTGGATGAGCCGGTGAATGGTCTTGACCCTCTCGGCATTAAAAAGATCAGGCAATTGTTTCAAGTGCTGAGCAAAGAGTACGGTATGACGCTGCTGATCTCAAGCCACCTGCTGGGTGAAATCGAACAAATTGCGGACACGATCGGCGTCATTCGGGACGGCAGGCTGCTTGAAGAGGTATCAATGGAGGATGTCAGGGGCCAGAACACTGAATACATCGAGCTTGTTACATCGAATCAGACAAGGGCCTGCTTTGTGCTGGAGAAAGAGCTGCAATTAACCAACTTTAAAATATTAAATGAGAAAACGATTCGAATTTACGAGGCTGAAGCCTCTCAGGCTGCCATATCCAAAGCATTGATTTTAAATGATGTAGACATTGAATCAATGAACAAAAAGTATACGTCGCTGGAGGATTATTTTATCAAATTGATCAACGGCAATAGCATCAGTGCGTAAAGGAGGAGAGACACGTTGATGAATCTGATCAGAATCGAATTAAGAAAAATGAAAATGGGCTGGTATATCAGAGGTGCCCTTATTGCCAACGTGATCATTATGGGTTTTATGTGGCTGATCAGTTATTCCGAAAAAGCCGATGGCGGGGTTTCGTTCCAAAGTACGGATGAAGCATTCCTCATCATCGGCACCTTCGTCAGAGCGGTATTTATCGTATTTGGCGCTGTGCTGATCGTAAAATTGGTGATTTCGGAATATAAAAACAAAACCATTCTTGTGATGTTCACGTACCCGGTCAGCCGTAAAAAGCTGCTCACCGCTAAGCTCATGATCGCGGGCGGACTGACGTTTATCACGATTTTACTTTCAAATATACTCATAGCCGCCGGTTTCTTTTGGCTGAACTCGATCTACCATTTCATACCGGGAGAGCTTACTTCCGAGATCATTTCTCAACAGGCGGTCAAAATGGCGGTTTTCGCTTTTGGCGCCGCTGGAACCAGTTTAGTTCCCATCTTTTTTGGGATGCGTAGACACTCGGTTCCGGCGACCATCATTTCATCTGTAGTAATTGTGATGCTCATCAGCTCAACAAGTCCGGGCTTCTCGATTTCATCTGTTGTGTATATCCCGTTATCGTTAGCGGCATTCGGTTTGTTCTTTTCCTACATGGCGATCAGGAATGCGGACAAGCAGGATGCGTAAACAAAGGCGCCCAATATGTATAAAAGGCCGATGCTGTCAGCACCGGCCTTTCCATTATGAGTCTGTTCTTGTTTCAAGATAATGCTTCTTGCCAATCTCTTTGCTCATCATATAGAAATGGAAGCAATATTCACCGATTGCCATGACGATCGCGCCGAATAAAGCCGCCAATGCAACTTCACCGCCAGTCATCCCCATAGAAAGCGGCATGCCCATCAGCCAGATCACGAGAAAGGCCAACCCAAAATCAGCCAAAGTTGCAATCATATTATTCCATTTCGGCAATACATAAAGATCGCCCAGCAAATAAGAAATAACCCCTAACACAATCGTCATTAGCAGCGTATCACCAAACGTGAAACCAAAGCCCAGACCAAGCACCAGATACAACACAATAATCGTCATAATACCTTTAATAGCGAGCGCTTTCACATGTGTCATTACAATTCCTCCTTTTGTCATTTGATTTGTTATGTATAATTCCTCAAATGTAAAAAGTTAAACCTTATTTCTTTTCGGAGACGGGTGCAAATCTGCTGGGGAGGGGTCAATGATGTGAATCCAGGAATTGAGACTGCGGCGCTTCGACAGCGGAAACGTGAAGCTTGTACTGCACCGGACGCTGCTTTGACGCCCAACAGCCCATTATGTTTGCTGTTTTTAGATGAATAAATTTAAAAACTTCTCCTGTCCCTCCGTCATCACTTCTGAAGTAATGAAATATGATGAAAAGAGATCAAGGGGAGGTGACGTGATGGCGGTCGTGAGAGCAACGAGTGCGGATGTCGATTTGATGGCAAGGCTGCTCAGAGCGGAAGCGGAAGGCGAAGGCAAGCAGGGGATGCTGCTTGTCGGCAACGTTGGAATTAATCGGCTGCGGGCGAATTGCTCAGATTTTAAAGGCCTCCGCACCATCAGGCAGATGATTTATCAGCCACACGCGTTTGAGGCTGTGACTCATGGATATTTTTATCAAAGGGCGCGAGATAGCGAGCGTGCCCTTGCACGCCGGTCGATTAATGGTGAAAGGCGCTGGCCTGCAAAATTTAGTTTATGGTACTTCAGGCCGCAGGGGGACTGTCCAGCCCAGTGGTATAACCAGCCGTTTGTGGCCAGATTTAAGTCACACTGCTTTTATCAGCCGACGGCGGAGACGTGTGAAAATGTATATAACACATTTTAGAGACAGGACACCGTTCAAATTGAACGGTGTTTTTCTTTGAAAAGATGCAATGCAAAATATTCCTGTGAGATAATCAAAGAAAAAAGAGCTGACGGAGATGACAGAATGGCAACAATTGACCTGCAAAAGAAAAGTGTAAAGATCGTACTGGAGAAAAAGCAGTTAACGAAGGTGACGGCTCGTGTTGGACTGGTTCTTGATATTACGGGATCGATAAGACCGCTCTACAAAAACGGGACGGTTCAAAATGTGGTGGAGCGGATTTTGGCAGTGGCTGATCAGTTTGATGATAACGGTTTGCTGGATGTATGGGTGTATGATAATGAATTTTCCCGATTAAAGCCAGTTTCAGAAAAGGATTTTTCGGGCTATGTCGATCGTGAAATTTTAAATAATGACCGCTTGCATAAATTCGGCAGAAATGATGAGCCGCCAGTCATGAAGGACGTGCTGCGCAAATATGTTACGGAGGAACCGAGCTCGTATCCTGCTTTCATTGTTTTTATCAATGACGGGGGCTGTAAAAAGTCAATCAAACCGATAATTGAAGCTTCTTCTGATAAACCGGTGTTCTGGCAGTTTGTCGGCATCGGAAACGGAAACTTTGATTTTCTCAATAAACTGGATACGTTAGAAGGGCGTGTCATTGATAACACGAACTTCCTGCATATCGAAGAGATTGACCGCATTTCTGATGATGAGCTTTATGATGCTCTGCTTGCTGAATTTCCATTTTGGCTGAAAGAAGCGAAGGAAAAAGGGATTGTAAGAGAACAAGAGCCTCCTGCTGAAAAGCCGAAAAAGAAGGGCTTTTTCAGCAGATTGTTTTCGAAATAACTGATAAAGAGCACTGAGTCATTCTGCGAAATGGCTCGGTGTTTTTGTTTTTTTAAGATCATGTGAAGAAAAATAGGCCGAATGGGCGGCTTGCAAACGACAGGATATGCAGAAAACGCGTCATTCAGCCAGCTTTCGGCATGTTTCAGCAGCAGGCTTGTGAGGGAAGACCTGTTTTTAATGTTCAGCGCTTACAATCAGTTCACACTTCTTCACAGTCGTTTAACAATGATTTCCTATAATGGAGACGATCAATGAGGAGAGAGGGGATCTTGAATGGCATACGACAGTCGTTTTGATGAATGGGTACAGAAACTGAAAGAGGAAAGCTTTCAAAACAATACGTTTGACCGCCGCAAATTTATTCAAGGAGCGGGGAAGATTGCAGGACTTTCTCTTGGATTAACGATTGCCCAGTCGGTTGGGGCCTTTGAAGTAAATGCTGCGCCTAAATTCTCAAGCTATCCGTTTACATTAGGGGTAGCGTCAGGTGATCCGCTTTCTGACAGTGTCGTGCTTTGGACACGTCTGGCACCAGATCCGCTGAATGGCGGGGGAATGCCGAAGCAAGCAGTGCCTGTCAAATGGGAGGTCGCAAAGGATGAGCATTTCCGCAAAATCGTAAGAAAAGGCACTGAAATGGCTAAACCGAGTCTTGCCCATTCCGTTCATGTGGAAGCGGACGGGCTTGAGCCAAACAAAGTGTACTATTACCGTTTCAAAACCGGCCATGAACTAAGCCCTGTCGGAAAAACAAAAACACTGCCTGCCCCTGGCGCCAATGTGCCGCAAATGACCTTTGCATTTGCTTCCTGCCAGCAATATGAGCACGGATATTATACGGCCTACAAGCATATGGCAAAGGAAAAGCTTGATCTTGTCTTCCATCTCGGTGATTACATATATGAATACGGCCCAAATGAATATGTATCAAAAACAGGCAATGTCCGCACGCACAACAGCGCGGAAATCATTACGCTGCAAGACTATCGGAACCGTCACGCTCAATACCGTTCTGACGCCAATCTTAAAGCTGCACATGCGGCATTCCCTTGGGTTGTAACTTGGGATGACCATGAAGTTGAAAACAACTATGCCAATAAAATACCTGAAAAAGGACAGTCGGTTGAAGCATTCGTGCTCCGCCGCGCGGCAGCATACCAGGCATACTATGAACATATGCCGCTCCGCATTTCCTCTTTGCCGAATGGCCCAGATATGCAGCTGTACCGGCACTTTACGTACGGAAACCTGGCGTCCTTCAATGTGCTTGATACCCGCCAGTACAGGGACGACCAAGCCAATAACGACGGCAATAAGCCGCCTTCTGATGAATCGCGCAATCCGAATCGGACCCTGCTTGGAAAAGAACAGGAGCAGTGGCTCTTCAACAATTTGGGCAGCTCGACTGCCCACTGGAATGTGCTGGCGCAGCAGATTTTCTTTGCCAAGTGGAATTTCGGGACAAGCGCAAGCCCGATCTACAGCATGGATTCGTGGGACGGCTACC
Organism: Bacillus sp. PS196; assembly: GCF_037963555.1. NCBI lineage: Bacteria > Bacillati > Bacillota > Bacilli > Caryophanales > Bacillaceae > Bacillus > Bacillus sp. PS196. Next base: position 284,615 of record NZ_CP150159.1, read on the forward strand.
CGGCTCAGCGCGAACGGGTGATCAATTTCATTAAAAGCAAAAATCTGAATAATGTTGTCGTACTGACAGGTGATGTACACGCAAGCTGGGCATCGAATTTGCATGTCGATTTCGAGAAGACAAGTTCAAAAATATTCGGAGCCGAATTTGTCGGAACCTCGATCACATCCGGAGGAAACGGCGCCGATAAGCGGGCGGATACGGACCAAATTTTAAAAGAAAATCCGCACATCAAGTTCTTTAACGACTATCGCGGATATGTCCGCTGTACAGTGACGCCTCACCAGTGGAAAGCCGATTATCGGGTGATGCCGTTTGTGACCGAGCCGGGCGCAGCCATTTCCACGCGGGCTTCATTCGTTTACCAGAAAGACCAAACTGGGTTGAGAAAGGTATCATCCACAACAATCCAAGGCGGGGTGAAGCAATCCGATGAGGTCGAAGAGGATCGTTTCTTTGCGCACAACAAAGCCCACGAAAAACAAATGATTAAGAAGCGGGCAAAAATCACGAATTAAGGAGTGGAAATTATGTTTTCAAACATTGGAATACCGGGCTTGATTCTGATCTTCGTCATCGCCCTCATTATTTTTGGCCCTTCCAAGCTGCCGGAAATCGGGCGTGCCGCCGGACGGACACTGCTGGAATTTAAAAGCGCCACAAAATCACTTGTGTCTGGTGATGAAAAAGAAGAGAAATCAGCTGAGCTGACAGCGGTAAAGCAGGACAAAAACGCGGGCTGAATGCTGATGAGGCAGACACCGGGTCTGCCTCTTTTTTTATGAAAGGGAGGGCTTTTTTGAATGGATAAAAAAGAAACCCATTTGATCGGGCATTTAGAAGAGCTTCGCCGCCGGATTATCGTAACCCTCGCGGCATTTTTTCTATTTCTCATCACGGCTTTTTTGTTCGTACAGGACATTTATGACTGGCTAATCAGGGATTTGGATGGAAAGCTGGCTGTGCTTGGGCCGAGTGAAATCCTCTGGGTGTATATGATGCTTTCCGGCATTTGTGCCATTGCGGCTTCTATCCCTGTTGCCGCGTACCAGCTGTGGCGTTTCGTTGCACCGGCGCTGACGAAAACGGAGCGCAAGGTGACGCTCATGTACATACCAGGTTTATTTGCGTTGTTTTTGGCGGGCATCTCCTTCGGATACTTTGTCTTGTTTCCGATCGTGCTCAGCTTTTTGACTCATTTATCCTCCGGCCACTTTGAAACGATGTTTACGGCTGACCGCTACTTTCGGTTTATGGTGAATTTGAGCCTGCCGTTCGGCTTCTTGTTTGAGATGCCCTTGGTGGTGATGTTTTTAACAAGGCTGGGCATCTTAAATCCTTACAGACTGGCCAAAGCGAGAAAGCTGTCCTATTTTCTGCTGATTGTCGTATCTATATTGATTACACCGCCTGATTTTATTTCTGATTTTCTCGTGATGATCCCGCTTCTTGTCCTGTTTGAAGTGAGTGTCACCCTATCGGCGTTTGTCTACAAAAAGAGGCTGAGGGAAGAAACAGCGGCGGCCGCTTAGTGCAGCGTACCGCCCGGTGACTTCACATCCTCATCATATTGTGCGGCCGTAACAGCGGCGATTCTCAATGCCCGGACAATCGTGTCCAGGCTGAGGCTCGGCGCTGTTTTGTCGATTGTTTGCTGCGGAATGTAAGGAATATGAATAAAACCGCCGCGAATGTGCGGGGATGTCCGGCTAATGTGATCCATTAACCCGTAGAACAAATAGTTGCATACAAAGGTCCCCGCTGTGTAGGAAACCGCAGCTGGAATGCCGTGTTCCTTCATCTTAGCAGTTATTCGTTTCACGGGAAGCCCTGTCCAGTAAGCGGCGGGCCCATCTGGAGAAATCTCTTCATCAATCGGCTGATGTCCTTCGTTATCGGGGATTCGCGCATCTGCAAGATTGATCGCCACCCGTTCCGGTGTAACCTGCATCCGTCCTCCTGCTTGGCCGACACAAATTACGATATCCGGCTGATGTGTTTGAATGGCTTGGCGCAGAGTGTCCAGAGCGGATCTAAAGACGGTTGGAATTTGTTCCACTGTAATAATGGCTTCTTCTGTCTCGAAGCCATTAAGCCGTTTCGCTGCTTCCCATGATGGATTGACGGTTTCTTTGTCAAAAGGGTCAAAGCCAGTGATCAGCACTTTTTTTCTCATGCTCCCATCTCCTTTTTCTTTTATTCTATTGTTTATTTATGGGTTTTTCATCAAAATAATGTAAAGGAGTGAATCATAATGGAGCATTTGCCGCAGCAGTATCGTCATTTATTCCCAATCTTGCAGACGCATACGATGCTTGCCAGCTGTTCTCAGAGCGCATTGGCAGAGCCTGTATCAAGGGCGATCCAGGATTATCATGACAGCCTGCTGTATAAAGGGACGAACTGGAAAGAAGCGATTGAAAAAACAGAGTTTGCGAGAAACGAGTTTGCAAAGCTGATCGGGGCTGAACCGGATGAAGTGGCGATTGTGCCGTCAGTTTCTGATGCACTGGTTTCTGTAGCATCGTCCTTAACTGCATTTGGAAAGAAGCACGTTGTATATACAGATATGGATTTTCCGGCGGTGCCTCATGTTTGGCAGGCACACTCCGATTATACCGTATCCGTCATTCCATCAATAGACGGCGTGCTGCCGCTTGAACAATATGAAACGCATATTTCGGATGAAACAGTACTGACGTGTGTTCCTCACGTTCATTATCGTGACGGCTATGTTCAGGATATAAAAGCGATTGCCGAGATTTCTCAGAGAAAGGGCTCTTTATTGTTTGTAGATGCTTATCAATCAGCCGGGCATATTCCCATTGATGTGAAGGAATGGGGCGTAGATATGCTGGCAGCAGGCACCCGGAAGTATTTGCTCGGCATACCGGGTGTGGCGTTTCTTTATGTGAGAAAGGAGCTGGCTGACGCACTGAAACCGAAAGCATCAGCTTGGTTCGGCAGAGAGAACGGATTTGATGGGGCTTATGCGAAAGGCGCGCGTCGTTTTCAAACGGGCACCCCAGCTTTTATCAGCGTATACGCAGCTGCAGCGGCTTTATCGCTGCTGAATCATATTGGGGTTTCTCATATCAGGGATCATGTGAAAACGATCTGTGCCGATGCAGTTCAATATGCCGCTGAAAAAGGCCTGCAGCTGGCGGCGGCACAAGGTGGGGGTCAGCCGGGCATGGTTGCGATCCGGGATGAGCGGGCATCGGAAACGGCGGCGTTGCTGAAGAAGAAAAAAGTGATTTGCGCGCCGCGGGAAAATGTGATCCGTCTCGCTCCCCATTTTTATAATACGAAGGAGGACATGCGGCGCGCGATTGATGAAATCGCGGCGAAAACGATCCACAAGTAAACATAAAAAAGCCCCTGAACATTAGTCAGGGGCTTTTCATATTAATGATCTACCTTCACGCGCTTCATAAAGAAAGCGCCAATTAAACCGATAATGGCAACAATCATTGTAAACACAAATGCGTGCTGTACACCCGCTGTCAAAGCTTGCGGGATGACTGCCGGATCGGCAGGGTTTTTAACTGTACTCATATAATCATGCTGGCCTGCAGCCATAATGCTGACCGCAACCGCTGTTCCGATAGCGCCAGCCATTTGCTGCAGCGTGTTCATAATGGCGGTGCCGTCTGGATAAAATTCGCGCGGCAGTTGGTTTAAACCGTTTGTCTGTGCAGGCATCATGATCATAGAAATCCCGATCATCAAGCAGGTGTGCAGGATGATAATCAGCACAGCTGTTGAAGTGGTCGTGACATTTGAGAAGAACCATAGTACAACGGTGACAATCACAAATCCCGGAATGACAAGCCATTTCGGCCCGTATTTATCGAACAAGCGGCCTGTAACAGGGGACATAAATCCATTTAAAATACCGCCCGGCAAGAGAACAAGACCAGATGCAAATGCAGTGAGGACTAAGCCGCCTTGCAGATACATCGGCAGAAGCAGCATAGATGACAGAATGACCATCATACAAATGAACACCATGATCACACCCAAAATAAACATCGGGTATTTGAACGCACGGAGGTTCATCATCGGCTGCTTCATTGTCAGCTGGCGGATTGAAAATAGGATAAGGCCGACAACGCCGACAATCAGCGACACGATAACAGTCGGGCTGGACCATCCCCCGGAGCCTTCACCCGCGTTGCTGAATCCGAACACAATGCCGCCGAAGCCAATCGTCGACAGGATGATAGACAATACATCGATTTTCGGCTTTGTCGTTTCAGATACATTCTGCATATATGCGATACCGAAAACAAGCGCCAGCACAAGGAATGGAAGAGAGATCCAGAAAATCCAGTGCCAGTTGAGATGCTCCAGAACCAATCCTGAGAAAGTCGGGCCGATGGCGGGCGCGAACATAATGACAAGCCCGATCGTTCCCATTGCGGCGCCCCGTTTATGAGGCGGGAAAATCACCAAGATTGTGTTAAACATCAGCGGCAGTAAAAGACCGGTTCCAAGTGCCTGAACGATCCTTGCCGCCAATAAAAACGGGAAGCTTGGCGCGAGTGCCGCGATCAAGGTTCCTATAATTGAAAAGATTAGTGACACGGTAAAAAGCTGTCTTGTTGTGAACCACTGCAACAGCAGTCCTGAAACAGGAACAAGGATACCGAGTACAAGCAGGTAGCCCGTCGTTAACCATTGGACGGTTGCCGCTGTAATGTTCAATTCCTTCATAAGGTCGGTTAACGCAATATTCAGTGCTGTTTCACTGAACATGCCGATAAAACCGGCCAACAGCAAGGAAATCATAATCGGCATCACTTTGTATTGCTGAGATGCTTTAGCTGTTGTTTCCAAAATCATTTCCCCTCTCTATCAACTGCATGTAGTATGTCGTTTTTTTATCTCTTCAGCAGGTCAGGAATGCAGCTGGAGATATGAAGGAGCGGCGTACTGTTTTTTGCCGTCAAAGATAAAAGGATGCCGCCTTCAATCATCGCGTTAACCACAGTGCTGGCTTCTTTTGCACGGCTCTCGCTGCAGCCAGTCTGCCGCAGTTTTTCCTCATATACAGAGGCCCATTCTTTGTAGGCTTCATGACAGGCTTCGCGCAACGGTTCGCTTTTCAATGACGTCTCAGCCGCTAGCAAGCCCACAGGCAAGCCTTCAATGTCTTCCGTACATGAAAACTGGCAGGAGAGCTCCTTCAAAAAGGCTTGAATGCCTTCCGCTGGATCGGTGCAGGCTTCCATGCAGTCCGCGATTTTCTGACGGATATACTCCTTCATCTCATTCACGGCTTCGATCGCAAGCTGTTCTTTACCCCCGGGAAAGTGGTAGTAAAGAGAGCCTTTAGGCGCGCCGCTTTCCTTTATAATCTGGTTCAGCCCCGTGCCGTAATACCCTTGCAGCTGAAAAAGCCGGGTAGCTGCCGAAAGGATTTTCTCACGGGAATCTCCATAACTCATAACATTCCCACCTTACTGAATTGCAATCAAAAATATAGTGACTGGTCTATTATCTTGATTCAATCATCAATTGTCAAGAAAAATTCATTGTATGAAAAGACAAAAAAAGAAGGATATGACAACAAAAAATACTGAGAGAAAAGCTCACTGATCTTTTGACTGAATAGATAAAATGTACAATGATTAATCATCATATGAATGTAAGGAGAGAAATAGATGAAAAAACAACGAATGCTCGTACTTTTTACCGCACTATTGTTCGTTTTTACCGGATGTTCACATTCTCCTGAAACAAAAGAATCCCCGAAAGAAAAAACGCAGACACAAAAAGTCTCTTCGGCTTCTGCCTCTGAAAAAAAGGATCTGCCGAATATTAGAATTTTAGCGACAGGAGGCACGATAGCTGGTGCCGATCAATCGAAAACCTCAACGACTGAATATAAAGCAGGTGTTGTCGGCGTTGAATCACTGATCGAGGCAGTTCCAGAAATGAAGGACATTGCAAACGTCAGCGGCGAGCAGATTGTTAACGTCGGCAGCACAAATATTGATAATAAAATATTGCTGAAGCTGGCGAAACGCATCAACCACTTGCTCGCTTCAGATGATGTAGACGGAATCGTCGTGACTCATGGAACAGATACATTGGAGGAAACCGCTTATTTTTTGAATCTCACCGTGAAAAGTGATAAACCGGTTGTTATTGTCGGTTCGATGAGACCTTCCACAGCCATCAGCGCTGATGGGCCTTCTAACCTGTACAATGCAGTGAAAGTGGCAGGTGCCCCTGAGGCAAAAGGGAAAGGGACGCTTGTTGTTCTTAACGACCGGATTGCCTCAGCCCGATATGTCACCAAAACAAACACAACCACAACAGATACATTTAAATCAGATGAAATGGGCTTTGTCGGAACAATTGCCGATGATATCTATTTTAATAATGAGATTACCCGAAAGCATACGAAGGACACGGATTTCTCGGTTTCTAATCTTGATGAGTTGCCGCAGGTTGACATTATCTATGGATACCAAAATGACGGAAGCTACCTGTTTGACGCTGCTGTAAAAGCCGGAGCAAAGGGGATTGTATTTGCCGGTTCTGGGAACGGGTCTTTATCTGACGCAGCCGAAAAAGGGGCGGACAGCGCAGTCAAAAAAGGCGTCACAGTGGTGCGCTCTACCCGCACGGGAAATGGTGTCGTCACACCAAACCAAGACTATGCGGAAAAGGACTTGCTGGCATCGAACTCTTTAAACCCCCAAAAAGCACGGATGTTGCTGATGCTTGCGCTTACCAAAACAAATGATCCTCAAAAAATCCAAGCTTATTTCAATGAGTATTGAAGAAAAGAAGGCGAATAAGCCTTCTTTTTTTTGGCTTTTTAGGACCAATAATGACCTCTGAATCTTAAAATTTCTTTAAAAATAAGCCAAAATTACCCTTTACTTAATTAATTTGGTAACGTAATATAATTGGAGAATTTGTTACAAAAAAAGGAGGATATTATGAAATTTGTAAAAAGAAGGATCATTGCACTTGTAACAATTTTGATGCTGTCTGTTACATCGCTGTTTGCGTTGCAGCCGTCAGCAAAAGCCGCTGAACACAATCCAGTCGTTATGGTTCACGGTATTGGAGGGGCATCATTCAATTTTGCGGGAATTAAGAGCTATCTCGTATCTCAGGGCTGGTCGCGGGACAAGCTGTATGCAGTTGATTTTTGGGACAAGACAGGCACAAATTATAACAATGGACCGGTATTATCACGATTTGTGCAAAAGGTTTTAGATGAAACGGGTGCGAAAAAAGTGGATATTGTCGCTCACAGTATGGGGGGCGCGAACACACTTTACTACATAAAAAATCTGGACGGCGGAAATAAAGTTGCAAACGTCGTGACGCTTGGCGGCGCGAACCGTTTGACGACAGGCAAGGCGCTTCCGGGAACAGATCCAAATCAAAAGATTTTATACACATCCATTTACAGCAGTGCCGATATGATTGTCATGAATTACTTATCAAGATTAGATGGTGCTAGAAACGTTCAAATCCATGGCGTTGGACACATCGGCCTTCTGTACAGCAGCCAAGTCAACAGCCTGATTAAAGAAGGGCTGAACGGCGGGGGCCAGAATACGAATTAATGAAAAACAAAACCTTGAAGAATGCTATTCTTCAAGGTTATTCTGCTTTCAGCACAATGGTTTTCGCAGCCATATCATGAACGGTTTGTTTTTTCTTCGTAAATGCGGCAGTCAAATAGATCAGGCGGGAGAACACATGCACCCACGCTATGATGTAGCGGACAATCGCCTGTAGGAGAGAAATTTTCTCGTGTGTTTCGTCCCTCACGATTTGCAGCCCGATGATTTTTTTGCCCAGTGTGCCCTTCCAATTTGTCAGCGGCATCAGCAAAGGGTACACAATCAGCATCAATATGGCGACAATAATGACACCGGCGGACCCATCGCCAAACGTAAATCCGGCTGCCAAAATCACTGCTGCGGCAATGATTACATCAAGTAAAAGAGCGCAGGCGCGCAGCATGAAACCAGCTAGTTCCAATAGAAACACTCCTTAAAATGTTAAATAAACACCTAATGATTGTAAAAAAGAAGGGCCTAAAGTGGGAATAGGTGATAAGCCTTAAATCACAAAAGTTGGTGAAAATGTCATAGGTAAATTGGCATAATCAGCCAGCTTATCACATTACCAAATTCTTTTTTAGCCCGAAACCAAGCCCTCAGAAGTTATTTTTGTTAAAATAGAAAAGTTACAACAGAATTCGGAGGGTTTATTGTGGGAAAAGTGAAACGAAATGCCCCTTGCCCATGTGGCAGCGGCAAGAAATATAAAAAATGCTGCGGAAGTAAAGTTGTCGACTTCCCGGCGGAACTAGCGGCAAAAGAAGCGAAACAAATTCAGGAAGACTTAGTGGAGTATGCCTTCACAGTACATAGAGAAAGCATTTCAGGCTTTATCAACCAGCATGATTTTCTTTCTGCTATGGACAGACAGACGAAAGACATCAGCGTATTTAACTTAGGAATCTGGGGAATCTTCTTCCACCCGCTTGCTGGTGAGAAGACAATCTTCGAAGAGTACCTTCAGAAAAAAGGCGATTCGATCACTCGTCCGAAAACGCGTGAGATCGTAGAATCATGGCAGAGCATGACGCCTGCTTTATTGCTGCTGAAGGACCTGAAGGAAGGCATCATTCACTTTGAAGATGTCATTACGGCAAAACAATTCGAAGTGGAAATGGACGCCAGCAATCAAGACCTTCCTCCAGTGGGAAGCCTGATTCTTGGATACCCAATCCACGAAGCGGAAAAAGCAGAATTCTTCATGCAGTTCACGATCTTCCCGGTGAAGAGAACAGAAGCGCTGATCAGCAAGGTGAAGAAATATGCGGATGCCGCTGTGAAGGAAGGCAAAACGCCGGAGGACTTCATGAAGCAGGAATTCAACAACGTTCTGTTCGCGTTGTTAGCTGAGAAAGATGAAGAGCCACAAGCAGAGAAAGCGGAAGTAAGCACTGTTGAGTGGGCAAACGACTTGGAGAAAGAAACCGCTGCGGCTATTGAAGAAGGCATGAGCGGGGAAGAGTATCCGACTGAATTGATCCCAGCTGTTATTGACATCTGGAAAACATTCTGCGAGAAAAAATCACCTGTCATCAGAAAGCCGGAAGCTTTTGCGGCGGCAGTTGAATATTATGTAAACGCAATTTCTCTTAACGGCGCGTCCGTTTCTCAAGCTAAACTGGCGAAAAAATACGGCGTCAGCGCATCAACGATTTCCAGCCGTTACAAAGAAATTGAAAGCACGCTGCAAGATGAAGCAGATCGTTTTGCACAAGCGTTATCCTCATAATGAAAAAAACCTTGAAAAGCTTGGCTTTTCAAGGTTTTTTTATTTCTGAAACGGAATTTTGATTTCTAACCGGAAGACGGGGTGGCGGTAGGTAAAATCCAGCCTGCCAAAAGCGCTCTTCACCAGTTTTTGAATGATATATGTGCCCATGCCTTCATGAGCGCCGTTTTTCGTTGAGCGGCCAAACGATTGATAGATTGTATCGAGCACTTTTGGGTCCATCCCGGGAGTGCTGTTTTCACAAGTCAGTACATAAAGTCCGCTGCGCAGTGAAGTCTCCAGTTTAATCTCTGCTTTTTCTCGGGCCTCCGCCGCGCTGTCGAGCGCATTTTCTAATATGTTGCCGACCAAGCTGACCTGATCAGCAGGCGAAAACGGAAGGGAAGAAAGCGGTGTATGCATATGCAGCGAAACACTCACATTCGAGGCGCGGGCTTTTTCTAAAAAATCATAAAGCACCCCTGCAACGTACGCGTTCTCTCCTTTTAAAAAACGGTCATATTGGCTGTATTGATCCGCCCAGTTTTGAATATATGCTTGTGTATCTGCCTTGGGCTGAGCTGATTTGATTGCAGTGATATGTTTCATTGTGTCATGATTCCGGCTTCTCACATCAATCAGCATTTGATTGGCGTGCTGTTCAGCTTGAGTCAGCTTATCAATTTGATCAGAAAGCCTTGCCTGTAAAGCAGACTGTCCGATACGGAGCCCTTCACACCCTGCAAATATCGCGATTACACATAATGCCTGCATGATGTCTGTGCCGATCAGCACCACTCCCGCCGACATCACTTGAATCACGGCAATCCATGCACAAAGCCCTGAGGAACAGTGTTTCCACACCCGATTCGTATTCCAAATGTACAATCCTGCAGCAGCTGCGCCTAAAACAGCGGTGAGCCAAGAGGCGGCTGTGCTGTGTGAAAAAGCAGCAGCTCCCTGATAACATATGAAACTAAATAAAACCAGATAAAGACATTGAAAAAGGGTAATCACGTTCTGAACTCCTCAAAAGTAGTAGTTTTGAAAATAATCAAGCTGCTGCTTGGTGATCATCGCTTTTTTAGACGTTCCCTCAAAGGAAACTGTGAATGAATGCTTGGTATAAGCGGAAAAATGCTTTATGTAATGAATGTTGATAATAAAGGAACGATGCGAACGAAGAAAATCCTTTTCGGGCAGGTCGCCTTTAATATCATTTAATGTTTGATACGTTTGCACCTCTTCGGCGGTTGTCACAATCGTCGTCGAACGTCCCGTCCGTTCTGCGAAAATAATATCCTTCTTTTGCAGGACGTGCATTTCAGACTTTTGCTTTATCAATATACGCCCATTCAAACTCGTTTCCGTTTTCTTTTTCAAGTACCGGTCGAAGGAAGCGGCCAGACGGTCGGCATAGTACGGCTTCATAATATAATCATGGACGTTCAGGTCAAAGGCGTGAACCGCATAACCGCCGTGGCCGGTAACAAAAATCACATCCACATCAAGTGAATGGGATTTGATCAAATCAGCAAGCTCGTAGCCAGACATATGGGGCATCTCGATATCGGCAAGCAGCAGATCAATGTCTCCGTTCTTTACCCGCCTGTAGGCTTCCTTCGCTGAATCGGTGGAAAAGACAATTTCGACGTCCTGCATTCTGGACACGATCGCTTCCAGCTTCTCTAAATCTACTCGATAATCATCTACAAGTCCGACTTTTACCATTATCATTCCCCTAGTTACATAGAATCATCTTTATTCTATCCCATTTCACGACATAAAAAGAACTCTTCGCGACAACTTTATCCAACTAATCCAGCTTTTCGTATATAGTCATTACTAGAAATAAAGATAAGGGAGATTGTGACATGATTACACTGACCGATTGCAGCCGCAGGTTTCAGGATAAGAAAAAAGTAGTCAAAGCGGTGCGAGATGTAAGCTTAACAATTGAAAAAGGAGAAGTCGTCGGCATTCTCGGAGAAAACGGTGCCGGCAAAACGACGATGCTGAGAATGATTGCTTCCTTGCTTGAACCATCACAGGGTGTAATCACAGTAGACGGCTTTGACACGGTCAAGCAGCCGGCTGAAGTCAAAAAAAGAATCGGTGTCTTATTCGGAGGAGAAACCGGGCTTTACGACAGGATGACCGCTAAAGAAAATCTCCAATACTTCGGCAGGCTGTATGGGCTGAACCGCCACGAGATCAAAGCAAGAATAGAAGATTTATCGAAACGGTTCGGCATGCGCGATTATATGAACCGGAGAGTGGGCGGGTTTTCGAAAGGCATGAGGCAGAAAGTCGCCATTGCCAGAGCGCTGATTCACGATCCGGACATCATTTTATTTGATGAGCCGACAACTGGGCTTGATATTACGTCAAGCAACATCTTCCGAGAATTTATACAGCAGCTGAAAAGAGAACAAAAAACGATTCTTTTCTCCAGCCACATTATGGAGGAAGTGCAGGCGCTCTGTGACAGTGTCATCATGATTCACAGCGGAGAGGTGATTTACCGAGGGGCGCTTGAATCACTATACGAGAGCGAGCGCAGTGAGGATTTGAATTACATCTTTATGTCTAAGCTTGTCAGGGGGATTTCTTAAATGCTGAGCCATATTTATAAAAAAGAAATGATCGACGCTTTGCGCGACAGAAAAACGATTTTACTCACAATTTTAGTGCCGATGATTATGATGCTTGGACTTGTCTTCTTTTATGAAAGCATGCTGTCCGACAAAGGGGAGCAGTACACGCTGGCTGTCGGCCATTCGCTTCCGCCCGCACTGGAAAGCAAGCTTAATGAGATTGACGAAATCAGCGTAAAAACATTTGCAAAGCCTGAAGAGGCAGTTGATGAAGGAAAAGCAGATGCCTATCTGAACGTCCCGAAAGAGTTCGACTCATATGTCAACAGCATGACACCTTTTAAGGTTGATGTTTACGGCAATTCAATCGATCAAGGGTCTTCAAATGCCATGCAGCTTGTGCAGTCTGCCTTAGATCAGTACAAAAATGAAATTGTGCAGCAACGTTTAACAAATAAGCATATTGATCAATCGGTGATCCAGCCGTTTACGATTCAGCAAAAGGAAGCGGATGAGGAGAAAGGGACTTCCGCTATTATGCTTTCCGCCATTCTGCCCATGCTGATTCTGACTTCCATTGTTTCCGGCGCAATGCCGATCGCTCTTGATATCATGGCCGGTGAAAAGGACCGAAAGTCAATCGAGGCGCTGTTATTAACGCCAGTCAGCAGAAACAAAGTGCTGGTCGGCAAGTGGCTTGCGGTTTCCACTTTTGGCGTGGCTTCAGGTGTATTTGCTTTGGTGTTTTTGATTTTGTCCACCGTGTTATTTACCGAAAATTTAAAAACGGCCTTCCAGCTGGGAGATCATATGTGGAGTGTAATCGGCGCTTCAGCGCTAATCATTGTGCTCTCTGCATTGCTGATATCTGCGATGGAGCTTTTCATCAGCATCATGTCCAGCTCGGTAAAAGAAGCACAAAGTTATATGTCTCTCGTCGTCTTTTTGCCTGTATTCCCGATGTTTTTCATCTTCAGCAAGGCACCGAACCAATTTGACTTATCATACTTTCTCATCCCGTTTCTGAACCTGCATGCGTTATTTAAACAGCTCTTATTCGGGATGGTTGATCCGGCTGCCATTTTGTCTACGTCAGGAACCATCGCCGTGCTGATCGCCATCTTCTTTTTACTAGCCAGAGCCTGCTTCCTGAAAGACAAATGGGTTCTCCCAAAATAAACTTGCGAAAGGAGAAATACACTTTCTCCTTTTTGTATATCCTGAAAAAAGAAGGAAAATAGAAAAAGGATATCTAATACAAAAAGTGACCCTGCACTATTTTTCATCAAAATTGGTTTCAAAGGAGAAGGAACAATGGATCAAACACGTACACTCGGCAAAACGAAGCTGAAGGTGAAGCGGATCGGATTCGGCGCGAATGCGGTCGGCGGGCATAATCTATTTCCAAATCTAAATGATGAAACAGGGAAGGATTTAGTGCGCACGGCATTGGATGGCGGCGTCAATTTTATCGATACCGCCTTTATATATGGATTGGGGCGATCTGAAGAATTAATCGGCGAAGTCGTACAGGAACGCGGCGTGCGGAATGAGCTCATCATCGCCACCAAAGGAGCTCATAAAGAAGTGAACGGCAGCATTGAATTAGACAATAGCCGGGAGTTTCTTCGCAGCGAGGTCGAGAAGAGCCTAAAGCGGCTGAAAACAGATTACATTGATTTGTATTATGTTCACTTTCCGGATGGAAAAACACCTCTCGCTGAAGTGGCGGGCACTTTGAAAGAGCTGAAGGATGAGGGGAAAATCAAAGCAATCGGCGCTTCGAACCTCGATTATCAGCAATTGCAGGATTTTAATGCTGACGGCTATTTGGAGGTCTTCCAGACCGAATATTCTCTCATACAGCGTGATGCCGAGAAAGAGCTTCTTCCATACTGTGAAAAACAAGGCATCTCCTTTATTCCTTACTTTCCGCTTGCGTCCGGACTGCTGACAGGAAAATTCACGCAAGACACAGTCTTTGATGATTTCAGAAAGGATAAACCTCAATTTCAGGGTGAAACGTTTATCCACAATCTCAAAAAAGTAGATAAGCTGAAAGCAGTAGCGGAGGAAAAACAAGCGGATACGGCACATGTCGCCTTGGCGTGGCTGTTAACGAGACCGGCGATTGATGCCATTATTCCAGGAGCTAAACGACCTGAGCAATTACAGGATAACCTGAAAACCTTGAACATTGAACTCACCGAAGACGAAGTGAATTTCATCAGCGACATTTTTAAATAAAAAGGAAATAGCCGTCAAGGCTATTTCCTTTTGGTGTTTTATTCTTTGATGAATGCTTCGACTAATTCTGCTGCTCTGTAATCATCCATATCAAGCTGCCATTGATCGATGTCATTTTTCTTCATTTTCACTTCAACTGTTTTTTCAGATGAAGCAGGTCCAAGCTTTTTGAATTCCTCAGGGTAGACTTGAAGCGCGTATTTCACTGCCTCTTCATAGCTGGCACTAGAGTTTTTACTGTAGTAGTCTTTCACTTTGTCTTCGATACGGTCTGAAAGAGAAGATGCATCTACAGGTTTAACTGTGGCTTCAACAATTGCTTCGTCTTTAGAGATTGAAGTCGTTTTTGCTTGAATGGAAGAGTTTTTGCTTAATCCCTCTTTAATGCCGTTCACGATATTATCAAGCGCTTTGCTGTCCGCATATGTGCTGGAAAGGCCGGAAGCTGAGAGATAACCGTCTTTGGCTGATTCATTGAAATCATTTACAATTTCATTTTTGTTAGCGCCGGTGATTTTTTCGAAATCGGCGTTATCTTTGCCGAAAAGAAGGACATCAACATAAGCTGATAACGCTTTTGCAGAATCTTGAAGCTTATCTGCCGTCGCCAGGATTTTTTTGTCTTTTCCGTCAATTTTAAAAGTAACTGATTTTGGCTTTTTATCACCGTAAGATTCCGGCGTATAGTTGAGCTCGTATTGCTTGCCTTTATCTACAACGAAGAAAAGATTTCCTTCAACGGATTTGTCAGCGTTAATCGTGCTGCCTTGAAGCTTTTCGCTATAGTCTTCAGGGTCTGTGTCAGACATTTTGGTATCACCTTGATACAATGTGAAATCCATACTGTCTACATTCAGCGGGTCTTTTCCTGTGTTTTTCACCGCGACATTGACTTTTAACACAAGCTGGTCATCTGAAGTGGACTTATCATATTTAGACGGAAGTGTGTAAGAGACATCCTTGATTTTGACTTGAGCTATATCTGAGCTTTTTTCTGTTTCTGATTCTTTCTTCTCCGCGCTTGTTTTGCTGCCGGAACAAGCAGCTGTAAACATCATCAGCAGAAGAATTAGGAAAACAGCGTACGTTTTTTTCTGAAACATTCATTTTTCCTCCTCAAATGGTTTAGGAAAGGGGAGTCTTTTGTCTTTGAGAAATGGATCTTTTTGAATGGATTAGCATCATATAACCAAAAAAATCAGTTCTTTTCTCACGGTTTTCACCGGATTTTCTGGAAACTCCGCCCTCCTTTGTCATGAATGGACCTATAAAAAGTTACAACGGAATTAATTTTAAGATTATTAGCTTTTATATTGAATAGGTTCATCATCCTATTTTTGGTGAAAAATGTTCTGGTAAAACTGGTAAACTCAGAAAACTGTGTATTTTAGACTATTACTTTTTGATTAGTTGGAGGGAACTTAAGAAGGATGAAAGGGGCCGCCTTTGTGAAGAAAGAGGGACTGAAACAAAAAGCACTGGAAATCGGCCGGGTGCCGACACACTTAAAACTGGAAATTGAAGATTATGGCGGTGATGATAAAAGAGCTCATTTTTGTTGGGCAGATCCTCAGGATGAGAATACCGGCATTATCGTGGAGCTTGGACCGGACGGAGAGCTGGAATCCCTTTCCCGTGATATTGAGCCTGAAAGCGGAGAAAGGCTGTCTGAGGAGAAACTAGAGGATATCATGCGCCAATTTGTCGAGACTCATCATCCGGGGGCACTCTCTGCCTTTGTTCGTGAAGAAAATGACCGTGCATACGGCGATAAAGTGAGATTTTCATATGTTCAAATGGAGGCTGGGCTTCCTCTCCCCATGAGCGGATTTATGGCTGATGTTTCCTTATCAGGTGAGATTGTTTACTTCCGTTATTACGGCGAAGCGGGCAGCATCATCAAGCCAAAGCGGGTCGCGGATGTTGAAGAGGCACTTGCCTTTATCAAGAAGGACGTGGAGTTCGACCTTTTGTTTCAGGTTCTCCATCGTTCTGTTTACAAAAACGGAGATGATCAGCCGCATTTGGTGTACGAGCCTGAATGTAGGGCGATTACCGTACCTGCGGATTTGGTTCAAGAAGAACAAGCAGTTGATGATGACGATGATTACAGGGAGCCGGAGAGCTTTCCTCTCCCTTTATTCGAGGGCATCCGCGAAAAGGCCGATCCTGACAGCATGATTGGTATTGAAAAAGGGTTTGTCAAAGAGCGGGAAGCGGATTTGGGAAATGGGAGAATCGGAATCGTTTGGCGGAATCCGGATGACCCTGTTTATCAGCCGGCGGATAAAAGCATGGACAGCTGGTTTAAGGGACGGACTCATCAAGTGCTGAAAACCATCTATCACAAAGAAACCGGAAAACTCGAAGGCGTCATGTCATTTATGGAGAAAAAAGGGCCGTTGACAGTAACTGAGGCAGAGTGCGAAAAAATAGCGCTTCGCTTTCTGTTTGCTTTATTTCCGAATGCCGATCAATATTTTAGGATCAGATACGATGAAAATGATGAAGAAGAAAACGCAGTCGCTGGTTTTACATTTGAGGCGCATTGTCACGGGGTTCCGATCCGATTTGGGCAGATCAGAATTTGTGTCAGCCGCCAGACAGGGTATATCACCGTTTATATGGGACCGGATATTGACCCAAATAAGCTGGCAACCATTGATCCTGTGCCGGCTATTTCAGTTGAACAAGCCAAGTCTATCTTTTGGCAGCATTTTAAAGTTGAGCTTGGCTGGGAAAGAGAGTACGGAGATGATGAAGAACACAGCTACCGGCTCGTCTATAAGCCGGTGTATCCGCGTTTTATCGATGCACATACAGGAGAGCCTGTCTTCAGCTCATGGTAAAACAGCCAAAAGTCACGCAATTGCCTCAGGTATAGAAGAGAGTATGTGATGAAAGTAACAGAAAGAATCTCGAAAAACAATGACAATAATAGAAAAGGACCTTTCTTCACTTTAAATGAAGAAAGGTCTTTTTATATAATAAACAGGATTCTCTTTGTCGTAGACTCTTTGAAAGGGATGACTTCATTGGTTAATAAACAGCTGAAAAAGAAGGCGCAGGAGATCGGAAATGTACCGACGCATTATGAGCTTGAGATAGAAGATTACGACCAAAAGCAAAAGAAGAACGGGCAGGCATATTTTATCTGGAAGGACCCTAAAGATCCGGAAAAGCACATTACAGTTGAACTTAGAAATGACGGCGCTTTGCTCACCTTTTCAACAACTGTCCGCTCCGAGACAGACAAACAACTTCCAGATGCCGAGCTGAAGCTGACGGCTCTTCAGTTTGCCGCTGCCCATCATCCCGGCACATTTATGAATTTTAATTTTCAAGGCAAGGAAGAACGGAGGGAGCACATCCGGTTTGTCTATACCAAAATGGAGCTGGGGCTTCCGATTCCCAATTCAGGCTTTTTAATTGATATGACACGCAGCGGTCAGATTGTCCACTTTCTATATTACGGGGAAGGGCATAAAGCCGAAGTTCCGACGGAATTTGTAGCAAAAGAGAAGGTTGTGTCCCATTACTTAAACACAATGTCTTTTGAGCTGATGTACGATGTCATTGATGGCGAACAGGAACCAAGGCTTGTATATGAACCGATTCTCCCGGGATACAGCTATCCCGCAGATGTAGACGAAATTGTGCCCGACCAGCATATCGCAGATGAAAGAATAGAAAACACGGCGCCACTGCCGCCGCTTCAGTACAAGGAAGAAGTTGATATATTTGCCTTGCTGGGTTTTACCTCTGATATGCAGAAAGTCAGTGAAAGAGACTTTGGAGAACAAATTGGAAGCACGTGGCGCAGGGGCGCTGCGCCGGAGCGTAAGGATTTAAGCATAGGAAGCTATTTTGAAACGAGAAATAAAAACACAATCAAAATGAAGACGGATAAAAGAACAGGAAAATTAAAAGCAGCGCTTTCTTTTATGGAGCGGCCGAACAACCGCCAATGCTCCACGGAAGAATGCCAAGAGATAGCGCTTCAATTTTTGTATGCCCTCTATCCGAGAGCGGCGGAGTTTTTCAGGGTGAATCCCGTCCGAATTGATGAAAGAGGGAGAGTCCGCAACCATTTTTCTGTCTGGTATAAAGGAGTGCCGCTGCGGTTCGGCGCTGCCCGCATCATTGTCAATCCGGAAACTGGGTTGATTGACGCTTTTATGGCGCCTGATATTGAACCTGAACAATTGGAAGCGATAAATCACAGGCCGGATGTTTCCGCTGAAGAAGCGAGAGAAGCGTTTTTAGCCGCTTTTGATGTGAAGCTGGAATGGCAGCCTGACTTTACTGCAGGCAGTGACCAGCACTACAAACTTGTCTATAAGCCGGTTTACCCTTCCTATATTGATGCGCACATAAGGAAAAAGAAAAGGCTGTGAGGGGTGTCTAGTTAGGAATCATCTCCAAGTGGGGGTAGTCCTTGAATCGTTTCCAATCCCCGCCCCATTCAAAACCGAGTGTCTTAGCGATCTCGACAACCTCCAGCCAATCTGATTTTCCGTTTTGATTGCCGTCATATTCCATATCCCATATGATGCTTCCATCCTTTTTTTGAAGGGCGAAATCAATCGCTAAACCATAGTTATGATACGATTCCCCTCCTCTTGCATAGGTGACAATATTCCCTTTTTTTGTACGTCCCTGTTTATATAATTCATCTTGTTCCTTAAAGGACCTGAATCCTTCAGTAATGACGACGGTAATGCCTTTATTCGCTGCAGCGGCTTTGAGTGCATCGGCATTCTGCTTCACAATCGGATGAAGATCCGAGGGGACAGGCATGTCCTGCAGGGCGTTTTGAGAATGCCATTCATGCCGAATATAACTAAAACAAAGATCTAGAAGAAATAGAATACATAAGATAACAAATGTTTTTGCGGGTAACTTCATATCGGTCTCACTTTCTCAAGATGTGCTGAATGTTAACGCTTTTAAGTGATTGACTCTCTCTAAAAGCGAACAGTTATGATAAAATATAACATAAATAGTAGCAGGAGGAAGGAGGCAGACCGATGAGAGCAAAGATTCCATCAGAAGAAGTAGCAGTAAAGCTGAATGAATGGTACAAGCTCATTCGCGCATTTGAAGCAGATCAAGCAGAAGCGTTAAAGCAGGAGATTGAATACGATTTAGAAGATATGGAAGAGAACCAGGACTTGCTTTTATATTTTTCTTTGATGGAATTCCGGCATCGAATCATGCTTGATAAGCTGATGCCGGTGAAAGACAGCGACACCAAGCCTCCGTTCTCTGATATGCTGAACGAAATTGAAAGCAATCAGCAAAAACTCACGGGCTTATTGGAATACTACTTTTATTATTTCAGAGGAATGTACGAATTCAAGCAGAAAAATTTCATATTAGCGATCGACCATTATAAACATGCCGAGGAAAAGCTCGAGTATGTCGAGGATGAGATCGAAAAAGCTGAGTTTCTATTTAAAGTCGCAGAAGTGTATTATCACATCAAACAAACGTATTTTTCCATGAATTATGCGAGCCAGGCGCTTGATATCTATACGAAATATGAACTGTACGGTCGCCGCCGGGTTCAGTGTGAATTTATCATCGCCGGAAATTTGACTGATGTGTATCATCATGAAAAAGCACTGACCCACTTGTGCAGCGCTTTAGATCATGCCAGGCAGCTTGAAGAAGCATACATGATCGCCGCTGCCTATTATAATGTCGGACACTGTAAGTACAGTCTGGGTGATTACAAAGAAGCGGAGGGCTATTTCAAAACAGCCGCCGCCATTTTTGAGGAGCACAACTTTCAGCAAGCTGTTCAAGCTGTATTTTCACTGACCCATATCTACTGTAAAGAGGGAAAATACGACAAGGCAGTAGAGGCGTATGACCGCGGGATAAAGAGCGCGGCTGAATGGGAGGATGACATGTACTTGACGAAATTCCGCCTCATTCATGAGCTGTATCTTGGAAGCGGCGACCTGAACGTGCTTACAGAATGCTTTGACCTGCTGGAATCCAGGCAGCTTCTTGCCGACGCCGAAGATCTGCTGCATGATACAGCGGAACGTTTCAATCAGCTGGAACATTACGAGTCCGCCGCTTTCTTTTACCGCAGGCTGATGAATATTAAAAAGAAGCTTGCCGAGCAGCGTTTTCAATAGGAAATGGCAGAGAACTACAGGTTCTCTGCTTTTTTTGTGCTGTTTTCAACTCGGAAAAACAGGGTATTTTCCACTGCATAGTGAGAAATCAGAGGAGGATATCAAGTATGTACAAAGATTTAACCGGAAAAACAGCGATTGTGACAGGGTCTTCAAAAGGAATCGGGAAAGCCATTGCGGAACGGTTCGGACAGGAGAAAATGAATGTTGTTGTAAATTACCACAGCGACCCGTCTGGAGCCGATGAAACTCTGGAAATCATTAAGCAGAACGGAGGGAAAGCCGTCGCAGTTGAGGCGGACGTGTCAAAAGAAGAGGGGATTCAGGCGCTCTTGGACACAGCCTTAGAGCATTTCGGCACGCTCGATGTGATGGTAAACAACTCCGGTTTTAACGGTGTTGAGGCGATGCCGCATGAGATGAGTCTTGAAGATTGGCAGAGAGTGATTGATGTCAATGTTACCGGAACCTTTCTGGGAGCGAAAGCAGCACTTAACCACATGATGAAAAACAATATCAAGGGCAATGTGCTGAATATCTCAAGTGTTCATCAGCAGATTCCGCGCCCTGTCAACGTTCAGTATTCCACATCCAAAGGCGGCATCAAGATGATGACGGAAACGCTGGCGCTCAATTATGCGGATAAGGGAATCCG
Source organism: Bacillus sp. PS196 (assembly GCF_037963555.1). Taxonomy (NCBI): domain Bacteria; kingdom Bacillati; phylum Bacillota; class Bacilli; order Caryophanales; family Bacillaceae; genus Bacillus; species Bacillus sp. PS196. The sequence goes on from NZ_CP150159.1 coordinate 305,575, forward strand.
CGTCAATGCGATAGCGCCCGGCACCATTGCCACAGAATCAAATGTTGATACGAAAAAGGAAGAGAGCAGGCAAAAACAATTGAAAAAAATCCCGATGAAAGCCTTCGGAAAGCCTGAAGAAGTGGCGGCAGCAGCGGCTTGGCTCGTATCTGAGGAAGCAAGCTATGTGACCGGCACAACACTTTTCGTCGACGGCGGAATGACACTTTATCCATCTCAGCTTGAATAGAAGACAAAACAGGGGGATTGCGGGATGAAAACGGACTGGTGGAAGAATGCAGTGGTGTACCAAATTTACCCGAGAAGCTTTCAGGACAGCAATGGAGACGGAATTGGGGACTTGCGGGGGATTATTTCCCGTCTTGACTACATAAAGGAGCTCGGGGCAGATGTGATTTGGATTTGCCCGATCTATCCTTCTCCGAATGTTGATTACGGCTATGATGTGACAAACCATAAGGCGATTATGGATTCTTACGGAACAATGGACGATTTTCACGAGCTGCTGGACCAGGTGCATCAGCGGGGATTAAAGCTGGTGATGGACTTTGTGTTAAATCACACCTCGGTCGAGCATCCGTGGTTTAAAGAAGCGGAGCTGGACAAAAACAGCAAATACCGCAGCTATTATTATTGGCGTCCCGGCACAAAGAACGGCCCGCCGACGGACTGGCTCTCAAACTATGGGTGCCCGGTCTGGCAATACGAGGAGCACACCGGAGAATACTATCTCCATATGAATGCCGTCAAACAAGCTGATTTAAACTGGGAAAATCCCGAAGTTCGCCAGGCGGTGTATGACATGATGAAATTTTGGCTCGATAAAGGGGTCGACGGTTTGCGAATTGATCAGCTCCATCTCATTTCTAAGAAAGAATATCTTCCTTCGTATGAGGACTATATCAATCAGCAGGCAAAGCCGAAGCCCTTTCAGCCAAATGGCGAACGAATCCATGACTATTTAAAAGAAATGACAGATGAAGTGTTTTCCCAATATGATGTCATGTCTGTCGGAGAGGTCGGCAGTGTCACACCGGAAGAAGGCCTGAAATATACGGGAACAGATAAGCATGAGCTGAATATGATTTTTCACTTTCAGCATATGGAGCTTGATCAGCAGCCCGGAAAAGAATATTGGGATTTGAAGCCCCTTGAGCTTTCTGATTTAAAATCGGTTTTGACAAAATGGCAAAAGAAGCTTGAACATCAAGGCTGGAATACATTGTTTTGGTGCAACCACGACCAGCCCCGGATTGTGTCCAGATTCGGAGACGATGGGGAATACCGCAAAGCATCAGCGAAAATGCTGGCAACCGTACTTTATTTTATGAAGGGCACGCCGTATATTTATCAGGGAGAAGAAATCGGGATGACAAACGCGCCGTTTACCCGGATTGAAGACTACAAAGATATCCAAACGATCAATATGTATCATAAACGGGTGTTTGAAAAAGGCTATGATCCAAATGATGTGATGAGATCGATCTTAGCCAAAAGCCGGGATCACGCCCGGACCCCGATGCAGTGGAACAGCGGCAAAAATGCCGGATTTACTGACGGCACGCCTTGGCTGAAGGTCAATCCGAACTTCACCGCAATCAATGTGGAGGAAGCGCAGGGAGATCCTGATTCGGTCTTAATCTATTACAAAAAGCTGATCAGCCTGAGAAAGCAGTACGCTGACCTCATGAAAGGGAGCTTTGATCTTTTGCTTCCGGATGATCCGCAGTTGTTTGTATACATGAGAGAAAACAGTAAACAGCAGCTTTTGTCGGTCAATAATTTTTCAAAAGAGCAGGCTGTTTTTCAGTGGCCCAAGAACTGCGGCAAAGCTCAGGCCTCTCTGCTTCTCAGCAATTATAACAACGATGATCTTGCTGACGAAATGGTGTTCCGGCCTTATGAGAGCAGGGTCTATCTTCTGGACAAAACAAACTAATGATTGAAGTAGCCCGGCATTTTTAGCCGGGTTTTTTTAGTACATATATTCGCTCTGCAGGCGGGAAGAATAAATGAAAATGAAATTTATTCTTGCAAAACGTAATGACTTCGGTTTATTATGATATAGGATTACAAAATCGTTATCATTTTGATTTAAAGTTTCTGAAAAAGAGGGGATATACGATATGTTTAAAAAATGGAGCGGTTTGTTTGTGATTGCAGCGTGCTTTTTATTGGTTGCAGCATGCGGCAACTCATCAACAAAAGGGTCGGCGGATTCAAAGGGTGATAAACTGCACGTTGTCACAACGTTCTACCCGATGTATGAATTCACAAAACAAATTGTAAAAGACAAAGGCGATGTGGATCTGTTAATCCCATCTTCCGTTGAACCGCATGATTGGGAACCGACGCCGAAAGACATTGCCAACATTCAGGATGCTGATTTGTTCGTTTATAATAGTGAATACATGGAGACATGGGTTCCGTCAGCTGAAAAAAGCATGGGCCAAGGCCATGCCGTTTTCGTTAATGCAAGCAAAGGCATTGATTTAATGGAAGGCTCTGAAGAAGAACACGAAGAGCATGATCATGGGGAGCATGAGCACAGTCATGCAATGGACCCTCACGTATGGCTCAGCCCTGTTCTGGCACAGAAGGAAGTTAAAAATATTACGGCGCAAATCGTGAAGCAGGACCCGGATAACAAAGAATACTATGAGAAAAATAGTAAAGAATATATTGCAAAACTGCAGGATCTTGATAAACTATATCGTACAACCGCAAAAAAAGCGGAGAAAAAAGAATTTATCACGCAGCATACAGCTTTTGGCTATCTGGCAAAAGAATACGGCTTGAAGCAGGTTCCGATTGCAGGGCTTTCACCTGACCAAGAACCGAGCGCAGCCAGCTTGGCAAAGCTGAAAACATATGCCAAAGAACATAATGTAAAAGTCATTTACTTTGAAGAAATTGCATCCTCAAAGGTCGCAGATACGCTCGCCAGTGAAATCGGCGCGAAGACAGAAGTGCTGAATACACTGGAAGGCTTGAGCAAAGAAGAACAGGATAAAGGTTTAGGGTATATCGACATTATGAAACAAAACCTCGATGCCCTGAAAGATTCACTATTGGTTAAATCATAAGATAGTGTGCGCCGGAGGGTGCACACTATTTCTTTGTGAGAAAGGAAGATTAACATGAATCTCGTCTCATTGAAAGATATCGTTTTCGGCTATTCCCATACGCCTGTTTTAGATAAAGTATCACTTGATATTGAAAGCGGTGAGTTCGTCGGCATCACTGGACCAAACGGCGCATCTAAATCGACGCTCATAAAGGTAATGCTCGGCATGCTGAAACCGTGGGAAGGCACAGTGACGATCAGTAAAAGGAATACAGAAGGGAAACGCCTGACCATAGGGTACGTCCCGCAGCAAATTTCTTCATTTAATGCCGGATTTCCGAGCACGGTGCTGGAGCTTGTTCAGTCAGGCCGCTATACAAAAGGGAAATGGTTTAAACGTTTAAATGAAGAAGATCATCTTGAAGTAGAAAAAGCATTGAAAATGGTGGAAATGTGGGACCTCCGCCATCGTAAAATCGGTGATTTATCAGGCGGACAGAAACAGAAAATCTGTATCGCCAGAATGCTCGCCAGCAACCCGGATCTGCTGATGCTGGACGAACCGACGACAGCTGTTGATTACGACAGCAGAAAAGGATTTTACGAATTTATGCATCATCTCGTGAAAAATCACAACCGCACAGTTGTGATGGTTACTCACGAACAAAACGAAGTACAGCAATTTTTAGATAAAGTGATTCGATTAGAGAGAGGAGAAAAAGGCGGATGGAAATGTTTGACTTGGAATTCATGCGACGAGCTTTTCTAGCAGGCGGCATGATCGCCGTCATGGCTCCGATACTAGGAGTGTATCTCGTTCTCAGAAGACAGGCCTTAATGGCTGACACACTTTCACATATCTCATTGTCAGGTGTTGCCATCGGCTTTTTTCTCAGCACCAATATAACCGCAGCAAGCATAGTCGTCGTGACCATCGGCGCGATCGGAATTGAATACATGCGGCGGGCGTATCGGACTTATTCAGAAGTGTCCATTGCCATCTTAATGGCAGCTGGTTTGTCCTTCGCGATGTTTTTAATCAGCCTTTCCAAAGGCACAGCCAATATGAGCATCGATCAATACCTATTTGGATCGCTTGTGACAGTAAACCAGCAGCAGGTCTATATTATCAGTATTATCACACTGCTGATCCTGCTTTATTTTATTGTACTGAGAAGGCCGCTCTACCTGCTGACGTTTGATGAAGCTACAGCCAAAACATCGGGAATCAATACAAACGTTCTCTCGTTGTCATTCAGTATTGTCACAGGCCTTGCGATTTCAGTCATTATTCCGATCATCGGGGTCCTTCTTGTATCGGCCCTGCTCGTATTGCCGGCAGCCTTCGCCATCAGAATTGCAAAAGGCTTTAACATGGTTTTCATTACAGCCATACTCATTTCATTATTCAGCGTATTTACGGGACTGACATCATCCTATCAGCTCGGGACGCCGCCAGGTCCGTCTATTACCCTGCTATTGATCGTTTTGCTATTAATCGGATTTGCAGTTCAGGGAGTTTGGACGTTTATCAAAAAAGAAGCTCAGCGCAAAAAAAGAAGCCGATAACATGAAAAGCAGTTTTCCCTAGGGAAAACTGCTTTTTTTATAGAAACAATTCGGCAAGGCGCTCATAAGATTCTTTTTTCGCCTCAAAATCAAACACATTGCACAGAACCATGATTTCATTTGTTTCGTAGCAGCCTGTGAGGTCTAACAGCTGTTGTTTGACAGTGGTGGGAGAACCGATCACCATCCGCTTTCTGTTTTCTTCTATGAGTTTTTTATCGGACGCTGTATAGGGATGAGCTTTCGCTTCCTCGATGCTTGGCACGCGGCTGTCCAAGCCTTTTCCGACGCGAAGAAGCCACAGATCCTGGCTTAATGCGAGTTCTTCTGCCTCTTCATCTGTTTTTGCGCAAATGACAAAAATCGTAAACAGTGCGGATGGATTCGAAAAATGGGCTGAGGGCCGAAAGCTTTCCCGGTAGATGCGGAATGCATTTTCTCCTCGCTCGGGATTAATGAAATGCCCAAATACATATCCAATCCCCTGGTGCGCCGCGCGTCTTGCGCTGTTTTCACCAAGACCGAGCACCCATAGCTCGGGTGCCGTACCAATAAGGGGCGCCGCTTTGATTCCGGCATACGGATGGTCGGGAGGAAGGGAATCTGTTAGAAAATAAGAGACATCTTGCAGCTGTCTGTTAAATTCGGTTAAGCTTTTTTTCACTCCGTCCGTTAATGCAAGTCTGGTTTTTGTCGTGCCGCCGGGGGAGCGACCGACGCCGAGGTCAATCCGGTTTGGATACAGGGCCTCAAGCTGGCGAAAGGTTTCAGCCACTTTAAATGGGCTGTATTGGGGCAGAAGCACGCCGCCTGATCCGACACGAATGGTGTTTGTCTGTGCTGCGATGCGGGCGATCATGATTTCAGGCGCTGTGCTTGCCAGTCCTTTCGTGCTGTGATGCTCGGCAAACCAATAACGCTTATAGCCCCACTGTTCGCTTAATTGGGCAAGCTCAACCGAATGCTGGAGAGTTGTCACAGGGCTTTCTCCTTTAGAAACAGGTGCCTGATCAAGTATGCTTAAATGAATCAAAAGGCCGCTTCCTTTCTGTCTGTTTTTAGATGGTGACACAAGAATAGGCAAAATGACTTGCCCGCGTCAAATGGTTTGTTTAAGAAGCGCACTTTATAGCATTTGCAAATCATATATCAAATATGGAAGTTTTTTTTCGAGGTTTTTCGTCAATTATTCTTAACTTTTACGAAACTTTGATATAATAACAAACGTATATATTAGTAATTTACGGCTTATTTTCCTTGTGAGCGTAAAAATAAATGTGACTATCTTCACATTTTGATGAGTAGGAGTGAATCGTGTGGCAATTTCTTTAGAAAAAGGTCAACGAATTGATTTAACAAAAGGAAAAGCCGGTCTGTCAAAATTGATGGTCGGTCTCGGCTGGGACCCAGTGTCCTCAGGCGGAGGATTCTTCAGCAAACTGCTTGGCGGAGGCGGTCCGAATATCGACTGTGACGCTTCAGTGCTGATGCTGGAAAACGGAAAATTCACCGATAAGAAAAACCTGATTTATTTCGGCAACCTGAAAAGCCGCTGCGGCGGTGTACAGCATACAGGCGACAACCTGACGGGTGACGGTGCGGGCGATGACGAGCAAATTATGATAGATTTAGATAAAGTGCCTGCAAACATCGATAAGCTTGTATTTGTAGTAAACATTTACGATTGTGTCAGAAGAAAACAAGATTTCGGCATGATTCAAAATGCGTTTATCCGCGTAGTTGATCAATCTAATCACGAGGAAATGCTCAAGTACAATTTGAGAGACAATTACGCCGGCAGAACAAGCCTGATTACAGCAGAAATCTACCGCAGCGGCAGTGAGTGGAAGTTTGCGGCGGTCGGTGAAGGCACAAACGATACGAGATTAGAAGATATTATCAGCCGATACGTATAAAAGAAAAGGAGTGGATGAAACATGACAATTTCATTGGCAAAAGGACAAAAAGTAGATTTAACAAAAACAAATCCGGGTCTTTCAAAGGTTGTTGTCGGTTTAGGCTGGGATACGAACAAGTATGACGGCGGGCACGACTTTGATCTTGACTCAAGTGTGTTTCTGTTAGACGCCGCGGGCAAATGCGCGTCACCAAACGACTTTATTTTCTACAACCAGCTTGAAGGCGGCAACGGTTCAGTCGTTCATTCAGGCGACAACCTGACTGGTGCTGGCGAAGGCGACGATGAGAATGTAAAAGTAAATCTCAGCGCTGTACCGGCAAACATTGATAAAATCTCATTTGTTATTACCATTCACGATGCAGAAGCGCGCAGCCAAAACTTTGGACAAGTATCAAACGCGTTTGTCCGCATCGTAAATGAAGAAACAAATGAAGAGCTCATCCGTTACGATCTTGCAGAAGATTTCTCTATTGAAACGGCAATCATTGCAGGGGAGCTTTACAGACATAACGGCGAGTGGAAATTCTCAGCAATCGGCTCAGGCTACCAAGGCGGCCTTGCCCGCATTGCAACAGACTACGGTTTGCAAGTCGGTTAAGACAAATACGAAGAGCAGAAAGGAGAGAGGCAGTATGGCCATTCAATTATCAAAAGGACAGCGCATTGATTTAACAAAAACAAATCCGGGACTGACTAAAGCGGTGATCGGCTTAGGCTGGGATACAAACAAGTACTCCGGCGGATACGATTTTGACCTGGATGCTTCGGCCTTTTTAGTTGATGCGCATGATAACTGCGTAAATGATCTCGATTTCGTCTTCTATAATAACCTTGAACATCCGAGCGGCGGTGTCATCCATACGGGTGACAACCGCACGGGTGAGGGCGACGGAGATGATGAGCAGATTATCGTTGATTTCTCAAAAATCCCTGCTCACATTGAGAAAATCGGCATCACAGTGACCATTCACGACGCTGAAGCACGCAGCCAAAACTTTGGACAAGTTTCCAATGCATTTGTCCGCGTTGTGGATGAAGAAACGCAGAATGAGCTTCTTCGCTTCGATTTGGGAGAAGACTTCTCCATTGAAACAGCTGTTGTCGTTTGTGAGCTTTACAGACACGGCGGCGAGTGGAAATTCAATGCAATCGGCAGCGGATTTTCTGGCGGGCTGGCTGCATTGTGCCGGAATTACGGTTTGCAAGTGTAAGCGAGTGACAAATAGAGAAGTCACCGTTTCAAATTAATAGGAGGAAAAAACTTGGACTTTTTACATCATATTTTGTCTACGTATGCTTCATTTTTCGATTGGAAAATGTGGGGGGAAGTTCTGACTGATCCTGTTTCCTGGGGTTTGATCGGTTCCCTTGTTGTTCTGGAAGGCCTTTTATCGGCCGATAACGCGCTTGTTCTTGCGGTCATGGTTAAACACCTGCCGGAAAAACAGCGGAAAAAAGCGTTAACGTATGGTTTGTTTGGAGCTTATATTTTCAGGTTTATTTTCATCGGGCTCGGTATGCTTCTCATTAAATTCTGGTGGATCAAGGTGCTTGGCGCGCTTTACCTGGCTTGGCTCGTCATTAAGCACTTCTGGATTGGCGAAAAAGAAGAGGAAGCGGACGGCATCAAGAAAAACTCTTGGATGGTCCGCACGTTTGGGATCTTCTGGGCGACTGTCATTTCAGTAGAATTAATGGATCTTGCCTTCTCTGTGGACAGCATCCTGGCCGCGTTTGCAGTATCTGAAAAAGTATGGGTGCTTCTGATTGGCGGTATGCTTGGTATTTTAATGATGCGTACAGTGGCAAAAGTATTCCTTGTGCTGATTGATAAAATTCCTGAGCTGGAAAACACAGCATTCGTCTTAATCGGCATTATCGCGCTGAAAATGGCGGGGAGCGCTTTCCATTACGAAATGCCGCACTCTGTATTCTTCATTATCATTATCGCTGCATTTGCGGTAACATTGATCATTCACTACATCAATAAACAAAAGCAGGTGCGCGAACAAACAGCCGCTTCAAAAGAAGAATAAAACAAAACAAGGAGGGAGGTTCAATGTCCTTCCTTTTTTGTTACCGAAATATCGTTCAATGACAAACCGGAAAGGAGGATATGATGAGACAAGAAGAACTAACCATTCATAAAGCACTTCCGGCTGATGGCGATTGGAAAAGCCTGCTGTTTCAGCCATTGCCGGAGCGGGATCACTATGAAACTGCACAAGGCCTTTCTTTTTCTCGTCTTGCCGGTCAGATATTGGGCACGCCTATTGATGAGACGGATTACTATAACGAGCTGTATGAGCTGTCTGTAAACGACCGCATAACGATTTTGAGTGAAACGCTTGATAAAACAATCGAACCGGAAACATTTCAAAAGCTTCAGCATATTCATTCCATCAATCAGAAAGAAAAAGGGCTGTCAGTCAGCCGCTTTGTTGCCTTTCTGGACGGGGAAAAGCTGATTGCGAAGCACTCAAATCCCCTGATGCACCGCCATTTAAGAAAAGCGCTGATGACGCTTTTACATACCTTTGCGGACAGTCATGAAAAGGGGCTGAATCATCCTGATTTTCGCAGAGTGCTGCTTGATGTCTCGAAGTTTTCCTTAAACCATCTGAACCCTTGGCTGGAAAAAACCGATATAGAGCGGGAGATGCCGAAGGTTGTTTGGTATGGAGATGCGACGAAAAGCCAGCTCTATTTCTTATATTATCTGATGCTGGTCGGCTGTGATGTACTGCTGTTCCATCCGGCGGGAACGGATCAGTTGGCGCTTGTCGACCCGAAGCAGGAGCTCGGTTTTACGGAAAAGCTCCCGGATGTTTCGGAGCTTCAGCCGTTTCCGAAAGAAAAACCAGACCGGAAATCAACAGTGGCTTACCGCTCAACAAAGGAAATTGAACATGTGCTGAATCACGAGGAATCCATGCTGTATAAGCCGTGGCAGTTCAGAGATCACACACCGGTGTCCGTTACGCTGAAAACGACCTATGATGAATTGTTTTTAATCACGAAAGAACGCGCCTTTATTCGGCCGAATTTCAAAGCTGATAAACATTCCATTGAGATTCCGAATGTATTCGCCAAAATTATGGGCGTGTCGAAAGACAATAAGGAATATTGGAACAGGCTTCATACTCTAGCGGATTATCAGGAAACAGAAATGGTAAGAAGCTTTCCATTTACAGAAGAAATAAAGTCGAACTATCAATTTCACTACAGCCACGCACTTGATCAAGAAGGGAACATTGATCCGGACAAGCTGATGGCAAGCAATGTGTGGCAGTACAAACAGCTGCCGGCAGGCGTTCAGACTGCCATTGCCAAAACGATTTCGAGAATGTGCAGGCACCCGCGGCTTAAGGCTTTGCATCAGGAACAAGTCAAGGATGTTCAAATCTATTTGTTTAAACAAACAACAAACCTGCCTGCTAATCTGCTGAAATTGATTCAAATGTTCGACTATGCGCAAACCGTTCCGAAACTTGTTTTATATCATACGGAAATGAGCGGCGGACTCACGCGTTCGGATGCTGCCGCCCTGCTGTTCCTGAATGAAATCGGAATCGATATCATCATTTATAATCCGCCCGGACACCAAGATATTGAGCAGTTTATTGAAGAGGATCAGTATGATATCCACTGGCTGGATGACATGGTGTTTCAGCAGGACTACAAAGAGCCTTCGCTTGTGAAAAGGCTCTTCAGAACTATTACCCAAAAATAAGGAGAGAAGAAAAGCATGACAACAGAAAATCAAAATCCGCTTGTTCTCGATAAAAATGAAGAGATTTCCCAGCAAAAAGCTGACGATATCCGTCTTCAGCTCCGTCAGGAACCAGAAGTGAAGCGGCTTGCTCAACAAATTGACGTCAAAAACCAAATGGAGCTGCTTGAGTACGGCAAGGAGCCGGCCGTTGAAATATCCAAGTTCTCTGACCGCATCTTAGGGATGATGAAAACAACAAGCGTGACAGACTCCGGCACAATGCTGACTCAGCTTGGGAAAATCATGGACCGTTTCGACAAAAATGATTTTGATGAGCCAAAGGGATTAATGGCGAAAATTTTTAAACGCGGCGGCAGCATGATTGAAAAAATCTTTAAAAAGTATCAGACACTTGGCGGAGAGATTGAAAAAATCCACGTTGAGATTTCAAAATACAAAGATGAGATGACGAAGACGAACTACACGCTCGATGAAATGTATGAAAACAATATCAAATACTATATGGAGCTTGAAAAATACGTCGTTGCCGGGCAGATGAAACTGGAAGAGATGCAGTCGATCCTTCCTTCATATGAGGAAAAAGCGGCAAGCGGAAACCAGCTGGCGCAAATGCAGCTTGATACATTGCGCAACGGCATTCAGGCGCTTGAGGAACGGGTGTATGATCTTGACATGGCACGGATGGTGGCGCTTCAAACCGCACCTCAAATCCGTCTCCTGCAGCGAGGAAATGCAAAGCTGATCGGGAAAATCAACTCCGCGTTTATCATTACCATTCCGATTTTCAAAAACGGCATTATTCAGGCTGTTACGGTAAAGCGGCAAAAGCTTGTGGCTGATTCCATGAGCGAGCTTGACCGCCGGACAAACGAGATGCTGAAACGAAATGCTGAAAACATCTCGAGCCAAAGTGTTGAAATTGCGAGAATGGCCGGCAGACCGAGCATAGATATTGAAACGATTGAATCGTCTTGGAACACGATTGTCAGCGGCATGCAGGAAACAAAACAAATCGAAGAAGAAAACAAGCGCCTCCGCGAAGACGGCGCGAGACGAATTGCCCAGCTTCAGGATAATATTAAAAAAGCAGCATTGCAGCAATAATAAAAACCCCGCTTGTGGAACATAAGCGGGGTTTTTCAATTACATCATTTAGTTAATGACAATGTGTAAAGACAGGTGTAAACTTAAACGGTAATCATTTTGCATATCAGAGGTGTTGGCAATGGGAAAACAACAGCCTATATCCCAGCGTAAACTGCTGGGCGTCGCCGGTTTGGGGTGGCTGTTTGATGCAATGGATGTCGGAATATTATCGTTTATTATCGCCGCGCTCCATGTAGAGTGGAATCTGTCGCCCGAAGAAATGAAATGGATCGGAAGCGTCAATTCCATCGGCATGGCTGCGGGTGCGTTTTTGTTTGGTTTGCTTGCTGATCGAATCGGCCGCAAAAAAGTGTTTATCATCACCCTTTTATGCTTTTCCATCGGAAGCGGCATTTCCGCTTTTGTGACAAGTTTATCGGCATTTCTAATCCTTCGTTTCGTGATTGGTATGGGACTTGGCGGCGAGCTTCCAGTCGCTTCAACACTCGTTTCGGAAGCGGTTGTGCCTGAAAAGCGGGGCAGAGTGATTGTGCTTTTGGAAAGCTTTTGGGCCGTGGGCTGGCTCGCAGCGGCCTTGATTTCTTACTTTGTGATACCAAGCTTCGGCTGGCAGGCTGCACTTCTGTTAACTGCGCTGACTGCTTTTTATGCGCTGTACCTGCGGACGAGTCTGCCTGATTCGCCGAAATATGAATCGCTTTCTGCCAAAAAGAGGTCGGTGTGGGAGAATGTAAAAAGCGTCTGGGCAAGACAGTATATACGGCCGACCGTGATGCTGTCGCTCGTTTGGTTCTGTGTGGTGTTTTCTTATTACGGCATGTTCCTATGGCTCCCGAGTGTCATGCTGCTGAAAGGCTTCAGCATGATTCAAAGCTTTGAATATGTCCTGCTGATGACGCTTGCTCAGCTACCGGGCTATTTCTCTGCCGCATGGCTGATTGAAAAAGCGGGCCGGAAGTGGATACTCGTCATTTACTTGATTGGCACAGCAGGAAGCGCCTATTTCTTCGGAACGGCGGATTCCTTAAGTCTTCTGCTTACGGCTGGAATGCTGTTATCGTTTTTCAATCTCGGTGCATGGGGCGTGCTGTATGCTTATACCCCGGAGCAATACCCGACTGCGATTCGGGCAACAGGTTCAGGAACGACAGCAGCGTTTGGAAGAATCGGCGGCATCTTCGGGCCTTTGCTCGTCGGAACTCTGGCAGCCCGTCATATTTCGTTTTCGGTCATCTTTTCAATCTTTTGCATTGCAATCTTACTCGCGGTTGCTTGTATTTTGATTATGGGGAAAGAAACGAAACAAACTGAGCTAGAATAGGAAAAGCACCTCTTGAAAGAGGTGCTTTCAGCGTGTCGACAAACTCTCGCATTCGTTGTCAGGACTGCGCTTCGGTGCTCAATGCGAAGTGGATCAACGGCTAAATTCTCAGGCGTCCTGCCTAAACGCCGTCGTCATCACATCCTGTGAATGTCCGCTCCTATGCTCGTCCTTCCTAGACTTCAAGGGTTTTCAATCACGCTGAAAAGATGACAAAATCCTAAAATGAAAACCATTTTAGGATTTTGTCAACAATCTGAGGCACCTCTTGAATGAGGTGCTTTTTTTTTTTTACATCTGCGCCCGGGCTGCGGATTGGCGTTTCCCGGTTTTACTGATTGCCTGGTAGAGCGTCATAGAAAGTATGAACAAAATGGCAGTAAATCCTGTGACAGCTCCGAAATGCTGTGTGCTTTGATATAAAAAACCTGCAATACTTGTACCGACAGTGGTCCCGGCATACATAGCGGCATTGGAAAGGGAAGCGATGGTTCCTCGCGCATTTGGTGCAATGGATTGAAAGACACCCATCATTAACGGAAAGATGATGCCAGCTGTAAAGAACGTGAGAAAAAAGCCGGCTTCTACTAAAAACAAGTTTGGAAAGAACGGAAGAGCGAAATAGAGAGCGCCCATTAGCAGCATCCCGCTGATCAGTGTTTTAAACATGCCCAGCTTTTCTGAAACCCGGCTGCCGATAAGGCTCCCGAGCATATTTCCCAGTCCGAGTACAAGCATAGCTGCGCCAATTTGTGACACGGTTAAATGATAATCCGCGGAAAGCCAAGTACCCAGAAAGCTGAACGATGCGAAGTTTCCGGTTTGAAACAGAAAATAGGCAAGCAGAATGACCGATGTTTTCGGCAATGAAAAAAGCTCCCGATAGGGGTTGACAATTGATGGGCGCGCCAATGGTTCAGAAGGCCGGATGCCAGGCATGACCGCCGCCAGGATCAATAGAAGAATAAGCGAGCACGCTGACAAAACGAAAAATGGCGTATGCCATGTAAAGGAAGCGAGAAACCCTCCAATAGGAAGTCCGAGCATTTGTGAAGCGGCCAAACCTGCTGTCGCAATCCCCATGCCTTTTATGATCTGAGAAGGCTGGACAATGACTGGGATGGACGCCCAAATTTGAGGCGTCACAAACGCAGCGCTAACGCCTGCGGCAAAACGGAACAGGCACATGGCGGCAAAAGAGGGAGCGATGCCGCATAAAAATGTGGATACGATAAAGCCTGCAAGTCCCCACAGCATGACTGTTTTCCTGTTCAGCCGGTCTGAGATTGGGCCTGCAATGAAAGCGAAGAGTGCATAACCGAGTGCATAAGCACTGACCATCCAGCCTGACAAATCAGTAGAGACATGAAACTGATCCTGTAAAAGGGGGAGAAGCGGCGAAAGCAAAAAGGTATCCGTGCCAATGACAAACATGACACTGAAGAAAAGCCAAATGCGATTCAAATTTTATCACTCCTATTGTTTTATAACTTTAAAACTATGAAACAGATATGTATAGAGAAAACCCTTTGTTAGAGGGTTTCCAAAAAGCCAGGCAGGTATGTTTGAAATGTGTCTTCACGCAGACTGACGTATTTTGTCCGCGAATCTTTCCGGGTTGCCGTCAATCCCGCTTCACGCAGCGTTTTAAAATGATAAGATGCCGTGGTTTTGACAATATTGCACTTTTCACCTACTTCACCGCAGCTGAGTTCTTTTCCGCTGACATAAAGCGTACGAATAATGGCAAGCCTTGATTCATCAGACAGTGCTTTAAAAATTTGCGCTCTGATTTGATCATCTGATTGTTTCATAGTCATGAAACTATAATACATAATTGATGTTGAAAAAGCAACTTATTTTTCCAGTAAAGGAGAGGGAAGTCATAAGAGGAAGGAGGAATTCAATTCCAATAAAAGCGTTTTCAACTAAAGATAGGCGAAAAATCACCCGTAAAATACAATCATATAGGAGGATTACAGAGCATTTAGAAGCATAAATAAGATCATGTGGTCACATGGATGTTTATAAAGAAATGGTACAGAATAGAAGAGAATATGCTGTTTGTGTGGGAAGTTACATAAATGTTACGGTAATAAAGATTGCTTAATATGGAGGGAAAATATGAGTGTAGATGAGAAACCAATTAAGATAAAAGTCGAGAAAGTCTCTAAGATTTTTGGGAAACAAACAAAGAAGGCAGTTCAAATGCTTGCCAACGGAAAGACAAAAAAAGAGATCCTGAAAGCAACCGGATCAACCGTTGGTGTTAATCAGGCAGATTTTGAAGTATATGATGGTGAGATATTTGTCATCATGGGTCTATCAGGGAGCGGTAAATCAACTTTAGTACGGATGTTAAACCGGCTTATTGAACCGACTGCCGGAAATATTTACATTGATGGTGACATGATAACAAATATGTCTAAAGACCAGCTCCGGGAAGTCCGCCGGAAGAAAATCAGCATGGTCTTCCAAAAGTTCGCTCTGTTCCCGCACAGAACGATACTTGAAAACACAGAATACGGACTGGAACTTCAAGGTGTAGACAAACAAGAGCGGCAGCAAAAAGCGCTTGAGTCTCTTAAGCTCGTTGGACTGGAAGGATTTGAACACCAATATCCCGACCAGCTTTCCGGCGGGATGCAGCAGCGTGTCGGCCTTGCCCGCGCGTTGACAAATGATCCGGACATCCTTCTGATGGACGAAGCGTTCAGTGCGCTTGATCCATTGATTCGTAAAGATATGCAGGATGAACTTCTTGATCTTCACGATAATGTCGGAAAAACGATTATCTTTATTACGCATGACTTGGACGAAGCGTTGCGGATCGGCGACAGAATTGTCCTAATGAAGGACGGCAACATCGTTCAAATCGGCACGCCTGAAGAAATCCTGATGAATCCATCTAACGAATATGTTGAGAAATTCGTCGAAGATGTTGATTTGTCTAAAGTCCTCACAGCAGGCCACATTATGAAACGCGCTGAAACAGTGCGGATTGATAAAGGGCCTCGCGTAGCATTGACACTGATGAAAAACCTTGGAATTTCTTCAATTTATGCAGTGGATAAACAAAAGAAATTGTTAGGTGTTATCTATGCGTCTGATGCGAAAAAAGCGGCTGAGTCTGATTTGTCACTTCAAGACATCTTGAATACAGAATTTACGACTGTACCAGAGAATACGTATCTGACTGAGATTTTTGACGTTGTGTCCGATGCGAATATTCCAATTGCGGTTGTGGATGAGAAGCAAAGAATGAAAGGAATTGTCGTAAGAGGCGCGCTGATTGGCGCACTTGCCGGCAATAACGAGTATATCAATGCTGAAGGCACTAACGAACAAACACAAGATCCTTCTGCACAGGAGGTGAAATAAGATGGATAGACTGCCTAGAATACCTTTAGCAGATATCATTGACCGTTTTGTTGACTGGATTACGATGACGTTTGGCGGATTCTTCGACGGAATCGCTAACGGTTTGGCTGCTTTTGTAAATGGAATTGTCAGCGGACTCGGATTTATTCCATCTATTTTGTTAACAATTATTTTCGCTGCACTTGCGTGGTGGATCAGTACAAGGGGAATTGCGTTATTTACATTGATTGGATTCCTTCTGATCGATTATTTAGGATATTGGGACCCAATGCTGCAAACATTGGCGCTTGTGTTGACATCTGTGATTATTTCGATTGTGGTCGGGGTACCGATCGGAATTTGGGCGTCTCAGAAGGAAACGGTTCGCCGTATTGTAACGCCAATTCTTGATTTAATGCAGACAATGCCTGCTTTCGTATATCTATTGCCGGCGATTTTCTTCTTTAACATCGGTGTTGTGCCGGGTGTTGTTGCATCTGTTATCTTCGCGATGCCGCCGACAATCCGCATGACTGTTCTCGGTATTAAACAAGTGCCGGCGGATCTGATTGAAGCGACTGAGGCATTCGGTTCTACAACAGCTCAGCGTTTGTTTAAAGTTCAGCTTCCGCTTGCGACAAAAACGATTTTGGCCGGAATTAACCAGAGCATCATGCTTGCGTTATCAATGGTTGTTATCGCCGCAATGGTCGGTGCACCGGGACTTGGTTCTGAAGTATACAGTGCCGTTACACAGCTGAAAACCGGGGTCGGAGTAGAGGCCGGTATCGCCATCGTTATCGTTGCCATTACCCTGGACCGTATTACTCAAAATATTAAAGTGAAGAAGAAAAGCAGGGGGAATGCCTGATGCTTAAAAAAATCATCGGCATCGGCGTTTCCGCCATGCTGGCGCTCTCACTTGCGGCTTGCGGTTCAGAAAACGATGAAAATGCATCCGCAGCAGAACAGGTGAATAAGACCATCATCGGGATTGACCCCGGTTCAGGGATTATGTCCCTGACTGACAAAGCGATGAAGGATTATGACCTGAATGACTGGACATTGATTTCAGCGTCAAGTGCTGCGATGACCGCTACGCTTAAAAAGTCATACGACCGTAAGAAGCCGATTATCATTACAGGATGGACTCCGCACTGGATGTTCTCCAGATATAAGCTGAAATATCTCGATGATCCGAAACAATCTTATGGCAGCGCAGAGGAAATCCATACGATCACACGCAAAGGCTTCAGCAAAGAGCAGCCGAATGCCGCAAAGCTTCTGAGCCAGTTTAAATGGACGCAAGACGAAATGGGCGAAATCATGATCAAGGTGGAAGAAGGCGAGAAACCTGCCAAAGTTGCTGCTGAGTACGTGAATAAACACAAGGATCAGATTGCCGAATGGACAAAAGGCGTTCAAAAGGTGAAGGGAGACAAAATCAACCTTGCCTATGTGGCGTGGGACAGTGAGATTGCAAGTACAAACGTCATAGGCAAAGTCTTAGAAGACTTGGGCTATGAGGTAACACTTACTCAGGTAGAGGCTGGGCCGATGTGGACTGCAATTGCGACGGGAAGTGCGGATGCATCCCTTTCCGCATGGCTGCCGAATACCCATAAAGCATACGCCGCTAAATATAAAGGCAAATATGATGATATTGGCACCAGTATGACTGGTGTGAAGATGGGGCTTGTTGTTCCTCAATATATGAAAAATGTCAACTCAATTGAAGATTTGAATAAATAATGAAGAAAGCAGCCTGTAGCCAGGCTGCTTTTTTTGCGTTAAGAAGCGTTAGCGGCAGCAAGTGATTCCGCCTTCTGAAATGTTTTGAGCACGGCGTTCGCCAAAATATGAATGCCGGTAAATATCGCATTTCTGTCAAAGGTCATGTGCGGATGATGGAGCCCCGGCTGGAGCCCGCAGCCTAGTCCGAGCATCGTTGTTTTCAGATTCGGCACCTTCACGGCGTAAAAATGGAAATCCTCTCCGCCGGTAGTGACAAGCGGGTCATCAAGCCGCTCAGCCCCGATGATATCTGTAATGGCTTCTGCCATGATCGCTTCAGCTTCTTTGTTTTGTGTTGCCGCAGGAAGGCTGTGTTCTTTTTGCAGCTCGATTTTTGCGCCGAATGCAGCGGCGGCCGCTTCACAGGCTCTTTCTGTTTCGGCGATTAACGCCTCCATGGCTTCATTGGTCTGTGCGCGCAAATCAAGGCTGAACGATGCTTTTCCTGGAATGATGTTAGAGCTTTCACCGCCGGCTTGAAGTTTTGTCATTTTGACGGTATGCGGGATTTGCGGGTCAATATGAATGAGTCCGAGCTTATGTACAAGAAATGCCGCAATTTCAATGCTGTTTTTCCCGAGGTGCGGACGGGCGCCATGAGCCTCTTCCCCGATGATCGTTCCCTCAATGTGCTGGCTTGATCCGTGCAGAATAGACGGAGCGCAGCGGCCGTTCTGTGTTTCCTGGATCGGACGGACGTGAACGCCATACAAATAGTCGATATCATCAAGCACGCCTTCTTCTATCATTTTCAAGGCGCCGCCGCCTTTTTCTTCTGCCGGCTGAAAGATAAAACGGATTGTGCCCTTCGGAAGCTCAGGTTGTTTTTTGAGCAGCATTAACGTGCCCAATGCCATTGTCATATGTGAATCGTGTCCGCAGGAATGGTTGGCGCGAAATGTGCCGTTAACCTCCTGCCACAGCGCGTCAATATCAGCGCGTACCGCTACAACAGGTGAGCCTGAGCCGATTTCGCCGACAACCCCGGTGCAGTCTGAAAACGTGCGCGTCCGGCACCCTAAATCCTCAAGCTTTTGTTTCAAAAATGAAGTTGTCTCATATTCCTTCCAGCTGACTTCAGGGTTCGCGTGCAGATGCTCGAAGATGTCCATAATGGTTTGTTTCATGTCTTCTGAAAGCTTTTGCATGGTAAGAAATACCTCCTTCTATCAGAATGAATTTTTACCTTCTTTACTTTATTTATATTGAAACAGGAAGATAGGCTGTATATAATATAGCACATATTGCTACTATTCAGAATAATTAATATTTTCAAACAGAGGGGATGGATCGAAATATGAGTATGCCAGCAGCCGAAACACAGCCTAAGAAAAAACGAATGACATTTAAAATGCCTGACGCCTATGTCCTCTTATTTATGATTGCTTTCATTTGCGCAATCGCTTCATATATTGTGCCGGCAGGTGAATTTGACCGCGTGACAAAGGGGGATGTCACGACCGCTGTTCCGGGAAGCTATCATTCAATTGAACAGTCTCCGGTCAGCTTGATCAGCTTTTTTACTTCTCTACAGGATGGAATGGTTGGATCAGCACCCATCATCTTTCTGATTCTATTCACAGGCGGCACCATTGCTATTCTAGAAAAAACGGGTGCCATCAATGGCCTGATTTACAATGTCATCAGCAAATTCCGCACAAAGCAATTATTATTTATTTGTATTGTCGGCGCATTGTTCTCCATTCTCGGAACAACCGGGATTGTCGTGAATTCAGTTATCGGTTTTATCCCCATCGGCCTCATTGTGGCACGATCCTTAAAATGGGACGCAGTCGCGGGAGCCGCTGTTATTTACATCGGCTGCTACGCTGGATTTAACTCCACCATATTATCACCGTCACCGCTCGGTTTATCACAATCAATCGCGGAGCTCCCTCTTTTTTCTGGAATCGGCCTGCGAGTTGTGATATACATATGCTTTTTGCTGTCTTCTATTATTTATATCTATTTGTATACGAGAAAATTAAAAAAATCAAAAGATGCCAGTGTGTTAGGAACAGATTGGTTCCCTGCGGCAGGAATGGGCGAAGCCGGTAAAGAAGAAGATCAGTCAGTGCCGTTTACCGTTCGCCATAAGCTGATTTTGGCTGTGGCGGGACTCTCACTTGTCGGATTTTTATACGGCGCTTTGAAGCTTGGCTGGTCAGATTCCCAAATGGCTGCAACATTTATTTTTATTTCTGTCCTTGCCGGTTTAATAGGCGGGCTTGCGGCGAACGATATTGCCAAAACCTTCATTACGGGCTGCCAAAGTCTTGTATACGGGGCGCTGATTGTCGGGATGGCACGAAGCATTTCCGTTATCCTTGAAAATGGAAAGCTTCTCGATACTGTCGTCAATGCTTTGGCTTCACTTTTGGATGGATTCAGCCCGATTGCTGGGGCAATCGGCATGTATATCGCCAGTGCGCTGCTTCATTTTCTCATCTCTTCAGGTTCTGGCGAAGCCGTTGTATTTATTCCAATCCTGGCGCCGCTCGCTGATTTGATGGGAATCACGAGACAGGTTGCGGTTGAAGCGGTTATGCTTGGAGAAGGGGTCGTCAACTGTGTGAACCCGACATCCGGCGTTCTCATGGCGGTGCTTGCCGCCAGCGGTATTCCGTATGTCAAGTGGCTGCGGTTTATGGTGCCGCTTGCTCTGATTTGGTTCTTGATCGGGCTTGTCTTTATCGTGATCGGCGTCATGATCAATTGGGGGCCGTTTTAACGATTGCTGCCCGCCGGCTTGTACGGCGGGCTTTTGAGTTATTCATTGCAGAAGCGCAGGCTGTTATTGTAACATGTAAGCCATAAGCCATTCGTAAAAGTGCGGGAGGAAGGTCATGAATAATCTGCGTAATAGACTTTCAGGCGTGAATGGGAAAAATAAGAGAGTAAAAGAAAAAGAACAAAAAATCTGGTCGGAGATTGGGATGATAGCGGGAGCATTTGCGCTGCTTGATGTGATCATCCGCGGCATTATGTTTGAATTTCCGTTTAAAGAATGGGCTGCAAGCCTTGTGTTTTTGTTCATCATTATCTTATATTACTGCATCAGGGCTGCGGCATCCGGAATGCTCATGCCGAGAATAGACACCAAAGAAGAACTGCAAAAACGGGTGAAGCAGCAGCGAATAGAATCAATTGCGGTCGCCTTTGCGGTAGTGGTGCTTACGATGTACGACAGGGGGATTCCCCATACATTCTTCGCTTGGCTGAAAATGATTCTTCTTTTTATCGTCTGCGGCGGCGTTCTGTTTCTGCTTCGGTATGTGATTGTGAAGCTGGCTTACAGAAGAGCGGTAAAAGAAGAAATAAAAAAGAAATCATCTTGAAAAATAGATGGTTTCTTTTTTTGTTTGGAAAGCGAGGGAAGCGTTCACAGTTTCGGGCAGCTTTTTTTATAGGAACATTGATTTGTATTCACTCTGCCAAGTTGTTTTGATAGAGTGATTGTGATAATTTTAAATGTAAGCGTTAACAAAATTCTCCAGTCTTCACATCGGTTTGAAAGGAGGAAGCGGAAGAATGAAGTAAGAGGGATTTTTGACTCCGAAGTAAGTCTTCAAAAAATCAAATAAGGAGTGTCAAGAATGTTTGCAAAACGATTCAAAACCTCTTTACTGCCGTTATTCGCTGGATTTTTATTGCTGTTTCATTTGGTTCTGGCAGGACCGGCGGCTGCGAGTGCTGAAACGGCGAACAAATCGAATGAGCTTACAGCACCGTCGATCAAAAGCGGAACCATTCTTCATGCATGGAATTGGTCGTTCAATACGTTAAAACATAATATGAAGGATATTCATGATGCAGGATATACAGCCATTCAGACATCTCCGATTAACCAAGTAAAGGAAGGGAACCAAGGAGATAAAAGCATGTCGAACTGGTACTGGCTGTATCAGCCGACATCGTACCAAATTGGCAACCGTTACTTAGGTACTGAACAAGAATTTAAAGAAATGTGTGCAGCCGCTGAAGAATATGGCATAAAGGTCATTGTTGACGCGGTCATCAATCATACCACCAGTGACTATGCCGCGATTTCCAATGAGATTAAGAGTATTCCAAACTGGACACATGGAAACACGCAAATTAAAAACTGGTCGGATCGATGGGATGTCACGCAGAATTCATTGCTCGGGCTGTATGACTGGAATACACAAAATACACAAGTACAGTCCTATCTGAAACGGTTCTTAGAAAGGGCTTTGAATGACGGGGCAGACGGTTTTCGATTTGATGCCGCCAAACATATAGAGCTTCCGGATGATGGGAGTTACGGCAGTCAATTTTGGCCGAATATCACAAATACATCTGCAGAGTTCCAATACGGAGAAATCCTGCAGGATAGTGCCTCCAGAGATGCTGCATATGCGAATTATATGGATGTGACAGCGTCTAACTATGGGCATTCCATAAGGTCCGCTTTAAAGAATCGTAATCTGGGCGTGTCGAATATCTCCCACTATGCATCTGATGTGTCAGCGGACAAGCTAGTGACATGGGTAGAGTCGCATGATACGTATGCCAATGATGATGAAGAGTCGACATGGATGAGCGATGATGATATCCGTTTAGGCTGGGCGGTGATAGCTTCTCGTTCAGGCAGTACGCCTCTTTTCTTTTCCAGACCTGAGGGAGGCGGAAATGGTGTTAGATTCCCGGGGAAAAGCCAAATAGGTGATCGCGGGAGTGCTTTATTTGAAGATCAGGCTATCACAGCGGTCAATAGATTTCACAATGTGATGGCTGGACAGCCTGAGGAGCTCTCGAATCCGAATGGAAACAACCAGATATTTATGAATCAGCGCGGCTCACATGGCGTTGTGCTGGCAAATGCAGGTTCATCCTCTGTTTCTATCAATACGCCAACAAAATTGCCTGATGGCAGATATGACAATAAAGCTGGGGCAGGTTCATTTCAAGTGAATGATGGTAAACTGACAGGCACGATCAATGCCAGGTCTGTGGCTGTGCTTTATCCTGATGATATTGCAAAAGCGCCTCATGTTTTCCTTGAGAATTACAAAACAGGTGTAACACATTCTTTCAATGATCAACTGACGATTACCTTGCGTGCAGATGCGAATACAACAAAAGCCGTTTATCAAATCAATAATGGACCAGAGACGGCGTTTAAGGATGGAGATCAATTCACAATCGGAAAAGGAGATCCATTTGGCAAAACATACACCATCATGTTAAAAGGAACGAACAGTGATGGTGTAACGAGGGCCGAGGAATACAGCTTTGTTAAAAGAGATCCAGCTTCGGCCAAAACCATCGGCTATCAAAATCCGAATCATTGGAGCCAGGTAAATGCTTATATCTATAAACATGATGGGGGCCGGGCAATTGAATTGACCGGATCTTGGCCTGGAAAACCAATGACTAAAAATGCAGATGGAATTTACACGCTGACGCTGCCTGCGGACACGGATACAACCAACGCCAAAGTGATTTTTAATAATGGCAGCGCCCAAGTGCCCGGCCAGAATCAGCCTGGCTTTGATTACGTGCAAAATGGTTTATATAATGACTCGGGCTTAAGCGGTTCTCTTCCTCATTGAGGGCAATGCTAGACGGGACTTACCGAAAGAAACCATCAATGATGGTTTCTTTTTTGTTCATAAATCAGACAAAACTTTTCTCTTGCAAAAGTTTGTGAAGTGTTGCACAATATAAATGTGAAATACTTCACAAACAAAAAGACATCAAAGAGAAACATACCCTGGAAGGATGATTAATGATGAACAAACATGTAAATAAAGTAGCTTTAATCGGAGCGGGTTTTGTTGGAAGCAGTTATGCATTTGCGTTAATTAACCAAGGGATCACAGATGAGCTTGTGGTCATTGATGTAAATAAAGAAAAAGCAATGGGCGATGTGATGGATTTAAACCACGGAAAGGCGTTTGCGCCACAACCGGTCAAAACATCTTACGGAACATATGAAGACTGCAAGGATGCTGATATTGTCTGCATTTGCGCCGGAGCAAACCAAAAGCCTGGTGAGACACGCCTTGAATTAGTAGAAAAGAACTTGAAGATTTTCAAAGGCATCGTTAGTGAAGTCATGGCGAGCGGATTTGACGGCATTTTCTTAATCGCGACAAATCCGGTTGATATCCTGACTTACGCAACATGGAAATTCAGCGGCCTGCCAAAAGAGCGGGTGATCGGAAGCGGCACAACACTAGATTCTGCGAGATTCCGTTTCATGCTGAGCGAATACTTTGGCGCAGCGCCTCAAAACGTGCACGCGCATATTATCGGAGAGCACGGCGACACAGAGCTTCCTGTTTGGAGCCACGCGAATGTCGGCGGTGTGCCGGTCAGTGAACTCGTTGAGAAAAACGATGCGTACAAACAAGAGGAGCTGGACCAAATTGTAGATGATGTGAAAAACGCAGCTTACCATATCATTGAGAAAAAAGGCGCGACTTATTATGGGGTTGCGATGAGTCTTGCTCGCATTACAAAAGCCATTCTTCATAATGAAAACAGCATATTAACTGTCAGCACATATTTGGACGGGCAATACGGTGCAGATGACGTGTACATCGGTGTGCCGGCTGTCGTGAACCGCGGAGGGATCGCAGGTATCACTGAGCTGAACTTAAATGAGAAAGAAAAAGAACAGTTCCTTCACAGCGCCGGCGTCCTTAAAAACATTTTAAAACCTCATTTTGCAGAACAAAAAGTCAACTAACCGCAACTTTAGAGTAAAGGGCTGATTGTCAATGTGGGAGCAGTTGTATGATCCGTTTGGAAACGAGTATGTGAGCGCACTTGTGGCGCTCACTCCGATTCTCTTTTTTCTTTTGGCTTTAACTGTTTTGAAAATGAAAGGCATTCTTGCGGCATTTCTTACCCTAGCCGTCAGTTTCTTCGTCTCCGTTTTGGCATTTCATATGCCGGTTGAAAAAGCGATTTCTTCTGTTTTGTTAGGAATCGGGAGTGGGCTGTGGCCTATTGGCTACATCGTCCTGATGGCGGTGTGGCTGTATAAAATCGCAGTGAAAACCGGGAAATTTACCATTATTCGGTCCAGCATTGCCGGCATTTCGCCTGACCAACGATTACAGCTATTATTAATTGGTTTTTGTTTTAACGCGTTTTTAGAAGGCGCGGCCGGTTTTGGTGTTCCGATTGCGATTAGTGCGGCGCTGCTCGTCGAACTTGGTTTTAAACCGTTAAAAGCGGCAGCGCTCTGCTTGATTGCAAACGCAGCCTCCGGAGCCTTTGGGGCGATCGGAATTCCTGTCATCACAGGGGCGCAGATTGGTGATTTGTCTGCTCTTGAGCTGTCACGGACATTAATGTGGACACTGCCGATGATCTCATTTTTAATACCATTCCTGCTTGTATTCTTATTAGACCGAATGAAAGGAATCAAACAGACATGGCCCGCTCTTCTGGTTGTGAGCGGTGGGTATACAGCGGTTCAGACACTGACAATAGCGGTGCTCGGGCCGGAATTAGCAAACATTTTGGCGGCCTTATTCAGCATGGGCGGGCTTGCCCTCTTCCTCCGCAAATGGCAGCCGAAAGAGATTTACCGCGAGGAAGGGGCCGGCGATGCTGGTGAGAAAAAGGCATACCGTGCCGCTGACATTGCGAAAGCGTGGTCTCCTTTCTACATTTTAACTGCGGCGATCACCATCTGGAGCCTTCCTGCCTTCAAAGCGCTTTTCCAAGAAGGCGGCCTGTTATATCAATCAACGCTCCTGTTCAAAATGCCTTTTCTGCATCAGCAAATTATGAAAATGCCGCCGATTGCGCCATCTGCCATGCCGTTAGATGCAGTCTTTAAAGTT
Organism: Bacillus sp. PS196; assembly: GCF_037963555.1. NCBI lineage: Bacteria > Bacillati > Bacillota > Bacilli > Caryophanales > Bacillaceae > Bacillus > Bacillus sp. PS196. Next base: position 331,276 of record NZ_CP150159.1, read on the forward strand.
GATCTGCTGTCAGCGACTGGTACAGCGATTTTAGCGGCGGTCATTGTGACAGGGCTGTTCAGCAATAAGTTCTCCTCTCGGGATGCCTTTGCTTCCCTGAAGGAGACAGGAAAAGAGCTGTGGGTGCCGATTATGACGATCTGCTTCGTGATGGGGTTTGCCAATCTGGCCAACTTCGCAGGGCTCAGCTCTTCAATTGGGTTAGCATTGGCGAAAACAGGAGACCTGTTCCCGTTTGTCAGTCCTGTTCTCGGCTGGATTGGCGTGTTCATCACCGGTTCTGTTGTCAGCAATAATGCTTTGTTCGGCCATTTGCAGGTTGTCACCGGAGCGCAGATCGGTGCGGGTTCAGACTTGCTGTTAGCCGCAAATACGGCGGGCGGTGTCATGGCAAAACTTGTTTCTCCTCAATCTATCGCCATCGCTGCCGCAGCGGTCGGCCAAACAGGCAAGGAATCTAAACTGTTTAAAAGGACAGTGGCGTACAGCCTGATTCTGTTATTGATCATTTGTATATGGACGTTTATTCTTGCAAGATTAGGAGTGTAATAGAAAAAAGCAGTACATGCCCAGCATGTACTGCTTTTTTATGTTAATTTGCTTTCTTTTTCATTTCGGCTGTTGTTTTCACTCTGGCTTTCCCCATAAATAAAATGGTAACCGCCGCGAGGACAATTGGAATCAAAGCGAGCAAAAATACATACGTAATACTTGATGACATCGCGTCAATAATGCGATTCAGGATCGCATCAGGAATCTGGGAACGTGTTCCCGCTTGGAATATCTCCTGCGGGTCGCCAATATTTTGCGCAGCACCTGATCCCGCTGAGCCTTTCATCCCGCTGAAGGCGTCGGTCAGCTTGTTCGTGAATACGTTTGTTTGCACCGTTCCGAAAATGGTGACGCCTAAGGTCATGCCAAATGATCGCAAAAATGAATTTGTAGAGTTTGCCGTTCCCCGAAAGCGAGGTTCAAGATCATTCATCGATGCCGCCGGTAGCAGGGAGAAGTTAAAGCCTACACCAAAGCCTGAAATCATCATGAAGACTGTCAGCCATACCCGTGCTGTGTCAGGCGTCATATTGGAAAGAAGCAGCATGCCGATAAAGAAAGCTATAACAGATATCAGCATCAAATTGCGGAAGCTTGCCTTCGTTTGGAAGATCCCGCCGATCATGCTTCCGATGACTGATCCAATCATCATCGGCGTCAGAATGAAGCCCGCGCTTGTCGCCGAGCTGCCGTAGACCGCCTGAACGAAAATCGGAATAAATACCGCTAAAATAATAAATGTTCCGCCATACAGGAAAGCGAGAATCTGTGCTGTGGCAAACAAGCGGTTCTTAAACATCCAGAAAGAAATAATCGGCTCTTCTGCTTTTCTCTCCACAATAAAAAAGGCAATGAAGAAAACGGCGAATACAATAAACAGCCCAATGATCTGAATGGAGTTCCAATCGTATGTTTTGCCGCCAAGCTCAAGGGCGAACATCAGGCATACAATGGATACGACTAAGGTAATCGCGCCGCCCCAGTCTATTTTCTGCTTTCTGTGCTCCAGAGATTCTTTGTAGTAGCGAATAATGAAAAACAATGACAATGCGCCGATCGGCACATTGATGTAAAACACCCAGTGCCAGCTGATCGAATCTGTAATGATCGCGCCTAAGAGCGGACCAAGAACACTTGATAATCCAAATACAGCACCGAACATGCCGGACATTTTTCCGCGTTTTTCCGGCGGAAACAAATCAAAGATAATGGTAAAGGCAATCGGCAGGAGCGCGCCGCCTCCGATCCCTTGAATGGCCCGGAAGATGATCAGCTGATTCATCGTCTGGGCAATCCCGCATAAAGCCGAACCGATTAAGAAAAAAATAAGTCCAAACAGGAAAAAACGTTTTCGGCCGTACATATCGGAAAGCTTGCCGTAAATCGGCATGCCAGCCATAACCGCCACCATATAGGATGCCGTCACCCAGGCAAATTTATCGAAGCTTCCAAGATCGGCTACGATATTGCCCATCGCGGTGGCAACAATCGTATTGTCCATTGCAGACATCAAGATGCCCAACAGGAGACCGAGGACCACAAATTTGGTGGAAGCCTGTTTTGCTGTTGTTGTGTCCATTTGTTCTACCTCCTCTTACTTTTCTATGTAAGTTCTGATATCATGATAATAGTTTGATTGTTGAATATCTCGATTATCAAGATAAACTCGATTTTATAGGGAGGACTGTCAGTTGTCAACAAGAAATTCCAGAAGTGAGTTGGAAAAGACTGCTGTTCAGCTTTTTCGAAAACTGGGCACAAGAACGGTTCTGTTTCATCAGGCAGCCGCTCAAGCTCTCGGTCTGTTTCCCACCGATTTGAAATCAGCTGACATTTTAAATGAAGCAGGGCCGATGACGGCCGGAGAGCTGGGGAAAAAAACCGGCCTCAGCACGGGTTCCGTCACGGCGCTTGTTGACCGGCTGGAAAAAGCGGGGTATGTGGCTCGTGAAAAGGACCCGAACGATCGCAGGAGAGTCGTAATCGTCCCTTTGACTGCTTCGAAAAAACATATAAAGGATTTGTTCCGTCCTCTGTCTGAGTCAACGATGGATTTGTGCCGCGAATATACGGAAGAGGAGCTGGAACTCATTTTCAGTTTTGTAGGCAAAGCTGCCGATATTATGGAGGAAGAGCTTGAACGTCTGAAACAGTAAGTGAATTTGTGCATAGCTTGGCCCGTTCCCGAATAAATTGTACAAGTTACATAAGAGAAGGGAGTACGGGCCGGTGAACATTTTTTTGAGCTATATTGTGCTGGGACTGTCCTTGTCTGCGCCTGTGGGGCCAGTGAATGCGGCGCAAATAGACAAAGGAATTAAAAACGGTTTTTGGCATGCATGGATTTTCGGTTTAGGCGCCATGACAGCGGATGGGCTGTACATGCTTTTTATCTATTTCGGGCTGTCACAGTTTTTGACCGCTCCATTTGTGAAAACGTTTTTGTGGCTCTTCGGCTTTTTTGTCCTGACCTATACCGGAATTGAAACGCTTAAAAACGTCAGAGAACCGATGGATGTGCGAAGCTCGCGGGGGAAACCGTCATACAGGAAAACATTCGCATCGGGTTTTCTCATTTCATTGTCAAACCCATTGAGCATCCTTTTTTGGCTTGGAATTTACGGAAGCATTCTTGCGAAAACAGCAGAGGCCTACAATATGAATCAGCTTCTAATCTATAGCTCCGGCATCATGATCGGCATTTTAATCTGGGATTTCTGCATGGCTATCACAGCCAGTACGTTCAGAAACCTGCTTCATGAAAAGCTATTGAGAGGATTGACCGGAATCGCCGGTGTATCCCTCCTTGTGTTTGGCTTTTACTTTGGTTATCAGGGCATCAAACAGTTATTGGGCTGATTCTTGAAGGACAGTCACCTGCCGCTTCCAGTTTTAATATAGTATCCAGATGATACTGGAGGTGGATCAATGGTGAATGGGATTTACACCAAAAGTTTTCTGGAACGTATTCAGGAAGAGCTTCCTGAATGGCAAAGAATCGCTTTTGAGCTGCTGGCAGAAACTCTGGGGGACGACGCGGATACGTTTCCGTGCATTCCCGGACGCCAGGCGTTTCTGACTGATCAGCTTCGGATTGCTTTTGCCGGAGATCCGCGGGAAAACTGTACAGCGGAGGAACTGGCTCCGTTGCTTGCGGAGTACGGCAAGATATCGCGGGACACGGGAAAATATGCATCCCTCGTTGTGTTGTTTGATACACCGGAAGATTTGGCGGAGCATTATTCGATTGAAGCGTATGAAGAGCTGTTTTGGCGCTTTTTAAATAGACTGAGTCATCAAGACGAAAAAGAATGGCCGGAAGACATTCCGGCCGATCCCGAGCATTATAAATGGGAGTTTTGTTTTGACGGCGAGCCGTATTTCATTCTGTGCGCTACACCGGGGCACGAGGCAAGAAGAAGCCGGAGCTTTCCTTTTTTTATGGTCACGTTTCAGCCAAGGTGGGTGTTTGATGACCTAAATGGATCAACTGCATTTGGCCGTAACATGAGCAGGCTGATCCGATCTCGTTTAGAGGCCTATGATCAGGCTCCGATTCACCCGCAATTAGGCTGGTACGGAGGAAAGGATAATCGTGAATGGAAGCAGTATTTCCTCCGTGATGACGAAAAACAGGTATCGAAGTGCCCGTTTTCTTATTTAAAGAACATGTTCAACAAAATGAAATAAATCAAGGACTGGCAGGGCGATCTTTATGACCCTGCTTTTTTTGATAGATCATGGTCACGATGGCGATGATCACGAGAAAACCTATGCTGACGAAAAAACCGGGCCGGCTTGATTTTTCAAACAATGTACCGGACACAGCCGCAGCAATCAGAACCATCGCTAAATAAATTTGCGTTTTTCCCATGCCCTCGGGATCAGTCAGCTTTTTGCTGGAGAACAGGATAAACAGCCAAGTGTATAAAAGCATAAGCCCCGCAGCTGTTGTCATATGCTCATAAATGTTTTTAGGCAGCACTAACGACAGAATAATGGAGAGAACAAGCCCCGCAAACGTCAGCCCAAGTGCCGGCCAGCATATTTTTTTGCCTTCCTTTAGAGTAAAGCATTTCGGCGCGTCGCCGTCATCAGCCATTGTACAAAGCAATGTCGTAACGGCAAAAAGCGAAGCGACAAGGGTCGAGAACCCGGCGATGATGAAAATCCCGTTAAATATATCAAGGATGATCTCAAGGTTATATCCTTTTAATGATGTAATGAACGGACTGTCCTGTTCAGTAAACGCGTGTAACGGAACCAAAAGCAGAGCCAGCCCGATTGAAATAATATAAATAATCGCCAGCGTTGCCAGCATCAGTTTCCCTGATTTAGACGCTTCCTCAGGTTTTTTTAAGTGAACCACCATCAGCCCCATGACCTCAATTCCGCCAAAAGCGTAAAACGCGTAGATTAAACCTGTCCACAGCCCCATGGCGCCGTATGGGAAAAACTCAATCGTCTTATTTGGAACATGTATGCCATGATTTCCGCCGGACAGGATACCGCATAAAGCCAGGATGGCAATGACAATAAACATAAAAATAGCAGCTGTTTTAATCACTGCCAGCACGTTTTCTGTTTTTTCAAAGACGGACAGGCCGGTGAAAATAATAAGGAGCCCAAGTACTGCGTAGATTGAGGCAAACACCCATAGCGGCACTTGAGGAAACCAATGCTTCGTAAAGAGCGAAATGGCTGTCAGCTGGCTTCCGGTAATCAGCATTTCTGATGTCCAGTACACCCAGCCGTTGCTGAAGCCTGCCCATTTGCCGAATGCTTTTCGGGCATACGCACAAAACGAGCCCTTTTCCGGCTGCTTCGCCGATAGCTTGGCGAGCTGTTCAAAGACAAAATACGTACCGATCCCTGCGATCAGAAATGAAAGGAGAACGGAAAAACCGCTTTTTACAATTGCGATGCTGGAACCGAGAAAGAAGCCTGTTCCAATCGTGCAGCCGACTCCGATCAGTGACAGCTGCCACCAAGCCAGATTCCCTTTTGGCTGGTCTTTTTTTGTTTGGCTCATTATTTATTCAACCCCTTTTATCTAAGGTTAGATTGTGATCTGTCCAAAGCTTATATACATCGGATTTTTGCCTCTTTTTACATGGAGAAGGAAGCAGACGCTCATACTAATGAAAAAAGGAGCAAACCAATGACACAGCAATATATTGTGGAGCCGAAAAAAGGGCTTGGGCTGAAGCTGAAAAAGGGGCAGATTTTAAAGGTGGTTGATGTAGAAGGGCAGCAGGTGGCTGATTTTGTCGCATACCATGCCAAGGATTTTTATGAACACCTTGATCAGGGAGCGACGATAGACGCCAATCACTCCATTCATGTGAAGGTCAACGACCATCTCTACTCCAACCTGTATAAGCCGATGTTAACCCTGATTGAAGATACGGTCGGCAAGCATGATCTGCTGTTGCCCGCCTGCCGTCCTGATATGAACAGGCTCTTATATGGGAAGCAAAAGGATGAGTTTCAGGATACGTGCTATGACAATATGAACCGTGCGCTTGAGCAGTTTGGCGTACCGAAGCCCCACATGCATTACCCATTTGCGATTTTTATGAATACTGTCCTTGATGAGAAAGGGAATCTGTCTGTGGAAACGCCGCTTTCGAATGCCGGAGATTATGTAAGGCTCAGGGCGGAGATGGATTTAATTGTCGCGTTTTCTTCCTGCCCGATTGAAAAAGGGAAATGCAATGGCGACAGTGTGACATCCATACGGGTTGAAGTCAGCTGATCTCTCTTGTTCACTGTGAATGAAGACCTGTGCTATATTTAATAGGGATACATAACAGTCATGATTCATTTTCATTGATTTGGGGAAATGATCAGTAACAAGGGAAAATGTACAGGAGGAATGATTGGGATGAGCATGCAGGAAAAGATTATGCGTGAGTTACATGTGAAGCCCTCAATTGATCCAAAGCAAGAAATTGAGGACCGAGTCAATTTTTTAAAACAATATGTAAAGAAAACCGGTGCTAAAGGCTTTGTATTGGGAATCAGCGGCGGCCAGGATTCAACACTTGCGGGAAGACTCGCTCAGCTTGCGGTGGAGAGCATTCGCGAGGAGGGCGGAGACGCTCAATTTATCGCTGTCCGTCTTCCGCATGGCACACAGCAGGATGAAGACGATGCCCAGCTTGCTTTGAAGTTTATTAAGCCGGATAAATCATGGAAGTTTGATATTAAATCGACAGTCAGCGCTTTTTCTGAACAGTATCAGCAGGAAACAGGCGATCAGCTGACGGACTTTAATAAAGGAAACGTAAAAGCAAGAACAAGAATGATCGCGCAATACGCGATCGGCGGCCAGGAAGGCCTGCTTGTGTTAGGAACAGACCATGCTGCTGAAGCAGTGACTGGTTTCTTTACGAAGTACGGTGACGGCGGAGCAGACCTCCTGCCGCTGACAGGCTTGACGAAGCGCCAGGGAAGAACCCTGCTGAAAGAGCTGGGTGCACCGGAACGCTTATACTTAAAAGAGCCGACTGCCGATCTGCTGGACGAAAAACCGCAGCAGTCGGATGAAACAGAGCTTGGCATTTCCTACGACGAGATTGACGATTATCTCGAAGGAAAAGAAGTATCAGCGAAAGTATCAGAAGCGCTGGAAAAACGCTACAGCATGACTGAACATAAACGCCAGGTTCCGGCGTCTATGTTTGATGACTGGTGGAAATAAGTTGAAGAAAGCCCGCTCTCGGAGCGGGCTTTTGTCGTGTACAGGAGCTTTATTTGATGCGGATATGATTCAGCTTGACCATTAATCTGTCGGTGAACCTTCGGAGGCTGCCTCTCGTATCAGGATCTAATGGGAGTTCAACTCTCGCGGCAATGTTCTCTGCCACATCCTGAATCGACAGGTTGTCTGTTTGAATGTGGTCCTCAAAAATGGGTGATGATAATCCTTCAACACAGCGGTTGATTTGTTTGGCGGCCCATGAGTTTTTTCCTTCTGCTCTGGTGCGCAGCCTTTTTAACAAGGTTTCCTTTGAAGCCATTAGTGTAAAGTGGTGAACGATCCTGCCTTCCTGTCTGAGCCTGCCGATGATCTCATTGAAGTATTCAGGATGTACAATCGTCATAGGCACAATAATGATGCCGCGGTATGTATCTGTCAGAGAAGCTAGCAAACTGTAATTGAACGCCCGCCATAAAGGATAGCTTTGAAAATCGTCCTTTGCGATCTCCTGCGGCACCATGGAGCGCAGCGCAAAACCCATTTTCTCGGGATCATACACGTAAGATGGGTTCAGCCTTCTGTGCAGTTCGAAGGCTGTTTGTGTTTTTCCCGAACCGAATGCCCCGTTTATCCAAATGATCATCGCCATTTCTCCCTTCCTATTTATCATACAGAAAAAGACCCTTCCATCGAAGAGTCAGCTGGAAAAACAATAAAGGCAGAAGGTTTTAATGCTTTTTTGCGTCGAAGTATTAAAATACCTGCAGAAATGTTGTACAATGAATGTCATTCAGGCAAAAATGGCTAAACAACAAAGCGCACTATAAGCTTGACCGGTAAAGCCGGTATCTATATAAATATTCGCTAAATAAGCATATAATGAATATAAAATTTCATTCCTTAGGAGGATTTCGCCGAAGATGAACGCTAAACGAGCCATCCCAGTAAGAGAAAGAAATATCGTCCTGATCGGATTCATGGGTGTAGGAAAAACAACAATCGGCCAATTGGTCGCTAAAAAATTATATAGAGATTTTATTGATATTGACCAAGAGATCGAAAAGGATTTCAATATGACAATTCCTGAGATATTTGAGAAAAAGGGAGAAGACTTTTTCCGGAAAACGGAGAAGGAATATATTTTAGACATCTGCCATCATAAACGATTCAAAATCGTATCTCTGGGCGGGGGATCTTTTAAACAAGAAGAAATCAGGAATTGCTGTCTGGAAAACTGTCTCGTGCTTCATCTGGACCTGTCATGGGAGAACTGGAAGCAGCGCGCGGATTTATTGATCGAAAGCCGCCCTGTACTGCATAACCGTTCAATGGATGAAATGGAACAGCTGTTTAACGAAAGAAAAGTCATTTATGACAAGCACAATTCAAAAGTGGCAACAGACAACCTTTCCCCGGAAGAGGTTGCCGATTACATTGTTGAGACATTAAAAATTGGCTGGGATCTTTATCAGCCGATGTAAAAAGCCGTGCGCAGCGCACGGCTTTTTTATCGTTTTATCCCTTGTATCAAAATCGCTTTTAAACAAAAGGAGATGGGCTGTCCGTTTTGGTTCAATGTAATACAGAACGTGTCGCGTGCTTCGTCTGATGCGTGATTCAAGTGGGTAATGATTTGTTTTTCCCGGTCAGCGGGAGTTCCGCCTCGTTTGATCCAGCTATCGTATTGAATCGGCAAATTCCACTTTTGGATGTCTTGATAGGCCAGTTGATTGGCGCTGAACATCGACTGCCATTCTGATAATGAGCTTTCTCGAACATGGGAAGGGTCTCGAAGCCGGTTCAAATGATTGACAAACTCATCAAGAATGGGATCTTCAGGCGCGTAATGATCAACTAAGAGAAAACGTCCGTCCTGTTTTAGTACGCGTGCAACCTCGCTGACAGCTTTGCGGACATCTGAAAAATGGTGGGCTGCGTATCGGCAGGTGATGATGTCAAATGAATCGTCGGGGAAGGGGAGTGACTCTGCCGTTCCTTGCTGAAAGCGTACGTTTTCAACTCCTTTTTCTTGCGCGAAGGAGGACGCAACCTCAACCATCTCTTTCGTTGCATCAACACCGATGCACTCCTGTACATAAGGAGAAAATGCCAGCGCCGTATGGCCGGCGCCCGCTCCGATATCCAGCACCCGATGCTCTGCCCGGCATTCCGCTGTTTTGATCATCAACCCCAAATCTTCCCCCTCGGCAAATACCTTTTCATCCCGATACATCTCGGCGTTTTTAGAAAACGGTGTTTCATTTGTCATTTGAACCAGCTCCTTCTTTTCGTAAATGATGATATGGATTATGTTAGCAATTTTTGTTATGATTCGTCCAAGATATAAAAATGATGAAAATGATAGGTTCAACCTATGGAGGCTGAAATGGATATTAAAGTGATGGAATATGCAGCGGAAATTGCCCGGCGCCAAAGCTTTACAAAGGCGGCGGAACATCTTCATATCGCACAGCCGTCTCTCAGCCAGCAAATCAAAAAGCTTGAGGCTGAGCTGGGGCTTACCCTTTTTCACAGATCCCATGGCTCTGTTACACTGACACCTCACGGCAGGCGTTTCATTGAAAAAGCCGAGGACATTATTCGTTCCAGAGATGATTTGCTTCGGGAAATGCAGGAGCGATCACAGGGAATCGGTCATAAATTATCCATCGGGATTCCTGCTGTAACAGGGAGATATCTCTTTCCCCCGCTGCTGAAGCAGTTTTTGGCGCGCTATCCTCATGTGGAGGTTCAGCTTGTTGAAAAAGATCCGGTTTCATTAGAGGAGATGACGGCAAAGGGAGAAGTTGACCTTTCTGTTTTATCCTTGCCCATCGAGGATGAACGGCTCTCCATTACACCCTTGCTCACGGAACCGGTTGTTCTCGCGATGCCGAAGGAAAAACAAAGGTGGATGCCGCCGGAAATGGTCGCGCTGATTGAGAAAGCGCTGGAAGAAGATGAGGGACGCCAGCCGTGTGTGCCGATTGACATGGTAAGGAACGTGCCCTTTATTCTGTTAAAAGAAGGCTTCGGCTTTCGCAGGACAGTTCTCGATCTCTGTGCGGAAAGCGGCTTTAAGCCGAATGCTGCCTTTAAGACGAGCCATATTGAAACCGCCCAATCTCTTGTGGCTAACGGATTAGGTGTGACAATGGCACCGAATATGGTCAGAAGGGATAAAGATCCGGGTGTGATCTATTTATCGATTCAATCCGCGCCATCACGAACCCTCGTCTTCGTCTTTTTAAAGAACCGCTATGTCAGTCTGACCGCCCAGGCCTTTATGGAACTAAGCCGGGAAAGTCTTAAACAAACGTTTGATGAAGGCTGTCTGGGAAACAAAGATGAAAATATTTAGAAAACAAAGACGAAACGTGGTAGTATAGGAATACAAACTAAATCTTATAAAACAAAGGGGAATAATCGGAAATGCAACTATTCGATCTGCCGCTCGACCAATTGCAAACATATAAGCCTGAAAAAACAGCACCGAAAGATTTTTCTGAGTTTTGGAAATTGTCTTTGGAGGAACTTGCAAAAGTCCAAGCAGAACCTGATCTACAGCCGGTTGACTATCCTGCTGACGGAGTAAAAGTGTACCGTCTCACATATAAAAGCTTCGGAAACGCCCGCATTACCGGATGGTACGCGGTGCCTGACAAGCAAGGCCCGCATCCGGCGATCGTGAAATATCATGGCTACAATGCAAGCTATGATGGTGAGATTCATGAAATGGTAAACTGGGCACTCCATGGCTACGCCACATTCGGCATGCTTGTCCGCGGCCAGCAGAGCAGCGAGGATACGAGTATTTCACCGCACGGTCACGCTTTGGGCTGGATGACGAAAGGAATTCTTGATAAAGATACATACTATTACCGCGGTGTTTATTTGGACGCCGTCCGCGCGCTTGAGGTCATCAGCAGCTTCGACGAGGTTGACGAAACAAGGATCGGTGTGACAGGAGGAAGCCAAGGCGGAGGTTTAACCATTGCCGCAGCAGCGCTGTCAGACATTCCAAAAGCCGCGGTTGCCGATTATCCTTATTTAAGCAACTTCGAACGGGCCATTGATGTGGCGCTTGAACAGCCGTACCTTGAAATCAATTCCTTCTTCAGAAGAAATGGCAGCCCGGAAACAGAAGTGCAGGCGATGAAGACACTTTCATATTTCGATATTATGAATCTCGCTGACCGAGTGAAGGTGCCTGTCCTGATGTCAATCGGCCTGATTGACAAGGTCACGCCGCCGTCCACCGTGTTTGCCGCCTACAATCATTTGGAAACAGAGAAAGAGCTGAAGGTGTACCGCTACTTCGGACATGAGTATATCCCTGCTTTTCAAACGGAAAAACTTGCTTTCTTTAAGCAGCATCTTAAAGGCTGATAAATGTGAAAAGCCGCCGCATATCATCAGGCGGTTTTTTTCTGCAAACTGCCGGAATGAGAACAGACTGGAGACGAATAGATATGAAACAAAGAATCATTGATGAATTAAAACGGATCGAGCAGTCATATGGAGTCAAAATCGTGTATGCCGTCGAGTCAGGAAGCCGCGCATGGGGATTTCCGTCGCAGGATAGTGATTACGACGTCCGCTTTATTTATGTGCCGAAAAAGGAGTGGTATTTTTCAATTGAGCAGGAGCGTGATGTCATTGAGGAACCGATTCACGATTTGTTGGATATCAGCGGCTGGGAGCTGAGAAAAACGCTTCGGCTTTTCAAAAAGTCAAACCCTCCGCTCCTCGAATGGCTGTCCTCAGACATTGTGTATTACGAAGCATTTACGACCGCAGAGCAGTTAAGAAAACTGCGCACGGAGGCATTTAAGCCTGAAGCAAGCGTGTATCACTATATCAATATGGCGAGAAGGAACGTCAAGGATTATCTACAAGGACAAGAGGTCAAAATTAAAAAGTACTTCTACGTTCTTCGGCCTATTTTGGCCTGCCAATGGATTGAAAAGCACGGAACCATACCGCCAATGGACTTTACTGTTTTGATGAATGAACTTGTTGCTGAACCCGAGCTGAAGGCTGAAATGGAAACTTTGCTTGAACGGAAAAGAAGAGGGGAAGAGCTTGACCTCGAAGCAAGAATCAATGTTATTCACCAATTCATTGAAACGGAAATCGAAAGAATCATGGAAGAGGCAAAAGAACTGAAGGCAGAGAAAAAAGATATGACACCTGAATTGAACCGTTTGCTTTTGAATACGGTTGAAGAAGTGTGGAAGGATGGAGGAAGCTGATGTTTTTTGTCGCTTCCTTTTCTCCTTTATTCGACAGAATCCCCCCCGACTTTCTAACTATCTGATTGTGGCAAACCCACAAAAATAATCAGAATCTTTGTATTTTGAGAATATTGTGAACGTCGGTTTTGTCCATTTACAATAAACTCATACAAATACTTCTTAGATTGCGGGGTGTTGAGGTTGGAAGTGATCACAAGAGATTTTTTCTTATTTTTATCCAAAAGCGGCTTTCTCAATAAAATGGCAAGAAACTGGGGAAGCCGGGTAGCAGCGGGTAAAATTATCGGCGGGAATGACTTTAACAGTTCAATCCCGACCATTCGACAGCTTAACAGCCAAGGCTTGTCAGTTACTGTCGATCATTTAGGCGAGTTTGTGAACAGCGCCGAGGTCGCACGGGAGCGTACGGAAGAGTGCATTCAAACCATTGCGACCATCGCGGATCAGGAGCTGAACTCACACGTTTCTTTAAAAATGACGTCTTTAGGTTTGGATATAGATATGGATTTGGTGTATGAAAATATGACAAAAATCCTTCAGACGGCCGAGAAACATAAAATCATGGTCACCATTGACATGGAGGACGAAGTCAGATGCCAGAAAACGCTTGATATTTTCAAAGATTTCAGAAAGAAATACGAGCATGTGAGCACAGTGCTGCAAGCCTATCTGTACCGGACGGAAAAAGACATTGACGATTTGGATTCTTTAAACCCGTTCCTTCGCCTTGTAAAAGGAGCTTATAAAGAATCAGAAAAAGTAGCTTTCCCTGAGAAAAGCGATGTCGATGAAAATTACAAAAAAATCATCCGAAAGCAGCTCTTAAACGGTCACTATACAGCGATTGCCACACATGACGACAAAATGATCGACTTTACAAAGCAGCTTGCCAAGGAACATGGCATTGCCAATGACAAGTTTGAATTTCAGATGCTGTACGGCATGCGGTCGCAAACCCAGCTCAGCCTCGTAAAAGAAGGTTATAACATGAGAGTCTACCTGCCATACGGCGAGGATTGGTACGGCTATTTTATGAGACGCCTTGCAGAACGTCCGTCAAACATTGCATTTGCTTTCAAAGGAATGACAAAGAAGTAAAAAAGGAGAGATTATCATGACAACACCTTACAAACACGAGCCATTCACAAATTTCCAAGATCAAAACAACGTGGAAGCGTTTAAAAAAGCGCTTGCGACAGTAAGCGAATATTTAGGAAAAGACTATCCGCTTGTCATTAACGGCGAGAGAGTGGAAACGGAAGCGAAAATCGTTTCAATCAACCCGGCTGATAAAGAAGAAGTCGTCGGCCGAGTGTCAAAAGCGTCTCAAGAGCACGCTGAGCAAGCGATTCAAGCGGCTGCAAAAGCATTTGAAGAGTGGAGATATACGTCTCCTGAAGAGAGAGCGGCTGTCCTGTTCCGCGCTGCTGCCAAAGTCCGCAGAAGAAAACATGAATTCTCAGCTTTGCTTGTGAAAGAAGCAGGAAAGCCTTGGAACGAGGCGGATGCCGATACGGCTGAAGCGATTGACTTCATGGAGTATTATGCACGCCAAATGATCGAACTGGCAAAAGGCAAACCGGTCAACAGCCGTGAAGGCGAGAAAAACCAATATGTATACACGCCGACTGGAGTGACAGTCGTTATCCCGCCTTGGAACTTCTTGTTTGCGATCATGGCAGGCACAACAGTGGCGCCGATCGTTACTGGAAACACAGTGGTTCTGAAACCTGCGAGTGCTACACCTGTTATTGCAGCAAAATTTGTTGAGGTGCTTGAAGAGTCCGGATTGCCAAAAGGCGTAGTCAACTTTGTTCCGGGAAGCGGAGCGGAAGTAGGCGACTATCTTGTTGACCATCCGAAAACAAGCCTTATCACATTTACGGGATCAAGAGAAGTTGGTACGAGAATTTTCGAACGCGCTGCGAAAGTACAGCCGGGCCAGCAGCATTTAAAGCGTGTCATCGCTGAAATGGGCGGGAAAGATACGGTTGTTGTTGATGAGGATGCGGACATTGAATTAGCGGCTCAATCGATCTTTACTTCAGCATTCGGCTTTGCGGGACAAAAATGCTCTGCAGGTTCACGTGCAGTAGTTCATGAAAAAGTGTATGATCAAGTATTAGAGCGTGTTATTGAAATTACGGAATCAAAAGTAACAGCTAAACCTGACAGTGCAGATGTTTATATGGGACCTGTCATTGACCAAGGTTCTTATGATAAAATTATGAGCTATATTGAGATCGGAAAACAGGAAGGGCGTTTAGTAAGCGGCGGTACCGGTGATGATTCGAAAGGATACTTCATCAAACCGACGATCTTCGCTGACCTTGATCCGAAAGCAAGACTCATGCAGGAAGAAATTTTCGGACCTGTCGTTGCATTTTGTAAAGTGTCAGACTTTGATGAAGCTTTAGAAGTAGCAAACAATACTGAATATGGTTTGACAGGCGCGGTTATCACAAACAACCGCAAGCACATCGAGCGTGCGAAACAGGAATTCCATGTCGGAAACCTATACTTCAACCGCAACTGTACAGGTGCTATCGTCGGCTACCATCCGTTTGGCGGCTTCAAAATGTCGGGAACGGATTCAAAAGCAGGCGGACCGGATTACTTGGCTCTGCATATGCAAGCAAAAACAATCAGTGAAATGTTCTAAGCGGGACTAAATGGGCATCCTCCCTGCGGGGGTGTCCATTTCATCCATATACTATAAAAAAGAGGAGGAAGTGCCATAGAAAACACACAGCTGATTATTTCGATTTGTATTTATATGGCGGGAATGCTGCTAATCGGCTACTTTGCTTACAAGCGTACGTCGAATCTGACGGATTACATGCTGGGAGGACGCTCTTTGGGTCCGGCAGTAACTGCTCTCAGTGCCGGCGCTGCCGATATGAGCGGCTGGCTGCTAATGGGGCTTCCGGGCGCCATGTTTTCTACTGGTCTGAGCGGCGCTTGGATCGTCATCGGACTTTGCCTTGGAGCGTGGGCGAACTGGCTTTACGTCGCACCGCGGCTGAGAACCTATACTGAAAAAGCGGGGAATTCCATTACAATTCCCGGATTCCTGGAAAATCGCTTCGGAGATCAAACAAAGCTTCTCAGACTGTTTTCAGGAATTGTCATTTTAGTCTTTTTCACGTTTTATGTATCGTCCGGAATGGTGTCCGGCGGCGTCTTATTCAACAGCATCTTGGGGATGGATTATCACACCGGCCTGTGGATTGTGACGGGTGTTGTTGTGGCATATACCCTGTTTGGCGGCTTTTTGGCAGTCAGCTGGACAGATTTTGTTCAGGGGATCATTATGTTTGCCGCACTCATTCTTGTGCCGATCGTTACGTTTTTCCACACGGGAGGAGCAGGTGATACAGTTGCTGAAATCCGCTCTGTAGATCCTGATATGTTTAATATTTTCAAAGGAACGAGCGTCCTTGGCATTATTTCTTTGTTTGCCTGGGGGCTGGGATACTTTGGCCAGCCGCATATTATTGTGCGTTTTATGGCGATCACGTCTGTCAAAGAGATCAAAAGAGCGCGCAGAATCGGGATGGGCTGGATGATTTTGTCTGCAGTAGGCGCAGTGCTGACCGGTTTGGGCGGAATCGCTTATTACCATCAGCGGGGCATGACACTGAAGGACCCTGAGACGATTTTTATTCAGTTAGGGAATATCTTGTTCCATCCGATTATCACGGGTTTTCTGATTTCAGCGATTTTGGCCGCGATTATGAGTACAATTTCTTCCCAGCTGCTTGTGACATCAAGCTCTCTGGTAGAAGATTTGTATAAGTCGATGTTCAGACGCTCAGCTTCAGATAAAGAACTGGTGTTTTTAGGCCGTCTGGCTGTTCTGGCTGTTTCAATTGTCGCGTTGGTTCTGGCTTGGGAGAAAAATAACACCATCCTTGGATTGGTCAGCTACGCGTGGGCGGGCTTCGGTGCATCATTCGGGCCGGTTGTACTGCTCAGTCTGTTTTGGAAACGAATGACCAAATGGGGGGCACTCGCCGGCATGATTGTGGGAGCAGCGACTGTAATCATTTGGGCGAATGCCGGTCTTTCGGACTTTCTGTATGAAATGATACCTGGTTTTGCTGCGAGTCTATTATCCGTCTTTTTTGTCAGCATATTGACGCAGGCTCCGTCACAAGCTGTCACAGACCAGTTCAACGACTACCAAGATACAATGTCACAATAAAGATCGAAAGGAGGAGGAAGGGGCTGTCCCTTTTTCCTCTTTTCTCCTTTTAAACGGCCATTTTTTTCTTTTGGAAACAAACGTATTTTTTTCTATACAAAAAGACCCCGTATGGATATGATTAAAGTAAAAAAGTATAGGAGAAAAAGGTATGGAAGAGCTTTTAGAGAGAGTTTTTTCATTTTCAGATGTTGATAAGCTGATTGATTTTATTAGCTATGAACTGCAAAAGCCAGTGATACTGGAAAGCGCGGATTTCTTTTTATTAGCCTATAATTCTTACTATATTAACCATTTTGATTCTGCCAACCAGCAGACTATTTTTTCGAAAAAGTGTCCGGTCCAGATTTTTGAGAGGTTTCTGAAGGACGGTATTATTGAAAAATTAAAAACAGAGCCTGAGCCGTTTCGCGTCAATAAAATTGAAAGCATTGGGTTAAACCAGAGGGTGGTCGTGAGTGCAAAGCACAAAGGGGAAGTCATGGGCTACATCTGGATTCAGGAGCTGGACCAAAATCTGACGGATGAAGAGCTCGACTTTTTGTACGAGACCTCCTTCCATGTCGGGAAAATCATTTATAAAACGAATAAATTGAAACAGGAAAAGGAAGAAAAAGCAGAGGATCTCATCAAACGGGCGATCTATCAGCAATTTACCTCTGAGAAGGAACTCAGACGGGAAGCTGAAAGGATCAACACCGTGCTGCCTTCCATGTTTTCAGTTGTTATCCTGCACGCCGCAAATGGGGATGGGGAAGCGGTAGAGGATTTAAAGGAAAATATCAGGTCGTACTTGAATTTACGGGATAAGGTCAGTCATGTCTTAACGATCGAATCAAATATTGTCATCGTCGTAGCGAGTTTTTCCCAAAAAAGCTCCGTCTCCTCAGCAGCTTCTGAGTTTATTAACAAGCTGTTAACACATTTTCACTTTCAAAAAATACCTACCCCTATTTATATCGGTATCGGAAACGAATATAATCACCTATTAAAACTTGGCAAGAGCTACACAGAAGCACTTGAAGTCATCAAAGCCGCAGAAATCACCGGCAATCAGGAAAACATTCCATATGAATATGCCAAACTCGGCATTTACCGCTATTTAGAAAGCATCGAACAGAAAAATGAATTTTTAGAATACGAGAATAAAGATTTAGCTTTATTAAAAGCAAAAGACGAAGAAAGCAGCACTGAGCTGCTCAAAACCTTGGAAATCTATCTCCTCAACAACTGCAAAACAAAACCAGCGGCAGAACAGCTGTTTATTCACCAAAATACATTGAATTACCGCATCAAACAGATTACTGAGATGACATCGATCGATTTAAGCGATTTCAGAACACGGTGCCAGCTCTATCTCGATTTGATGCTGATGAAAAAGAAATAAAAAAGAAACCAGTACTTGTACTGGTTTCGTCTTCACTTAAAATCCTCTGTAAACATACGGATCATCAGGTTTTTTAATGGTATTCCAGTCAGTTACTTTGACGACAGGGAGAGTTGACTTGAATGGCTGGTAATACTCTGAGGCCAGAGTGCCCTTAATGTGAATCCATTCATCATCCTTGATGTCCATGTCCTTCGGAAATTCCACAAGCATCCCGTACACGCCGGAATCAGCGATACAGTGAATGATGCCAAACCTTAATACGAAAAACTGATTTTTGTTAATTGCGTTTCCTTTGTAAGCAAACCCATGAAATTCTATCGTCCGTCCGAGAAATTCACCCGGATAGTTATAGATGGTTTCCATTCCTTTTAGGAAATCGTCATCGGTCAGAGAAATCTCTTTTTTGCTGGAATACTTATTAAACAGCTGTTTCATTTGTTTGTCATAGCTGTCTTGCGCGTAATAAAGGCTGGCATCAGGCCGCAAATACTGTGTTTGGGAGTAGTGATCTCCGCTCTCCATCGCCTTAAACGAGAACCTTTTGACTATGGATGAGTCAAGCGTTGCAATCGGGAAGAAGATGCCTGACACCAAAGGAAAAAGAAAAACAACATAAATCAAATAACGCTGATAAAATGGCTTGTTTTGTTCATGGTCATGCTCGTGATCATGGCCGCACCCGCAATCATGGTCATGGTGATGTCCGCTTTTTTCAGGCGACTTGATAAATAGATATGCTTGGACGGCGGTCAGAATGGCCAGCAGGAAGATCGCAATAAAGGATAGATAGGCATATTTCATATTGATATATTTTGTTAGATTTCCTGAGGCATGCAGATGATAAAAGAAAAACGTAAATCCCATCAGCACCAATAAACGAAACATCCAATCACCCCTTTACCAGTAGTGATCCCGCTAAAACAATCACGACAATGTATGTAATCAGCAGGAAAACAAATCGTTTTTTGAAGGCCGCAAGCATCATCAATAGATTCTTAATATCCACCATTGCGCCAAAGACGAGAAAGGCGATTAACGATCCTAATGAAAATGTGCTGCTGAAGGAAGACGCGATGAACGCATCAACTTCTGAACAAAGCGACAGGACAAACGCCAGGCCCATCATCACGAGGGAAGAGGATACATCATTCTGCCCGATCGCAAGCAGAGTGGATGTTTTGACATACGTCTGCATAGCGGCTGCGATAAAGGCGCCGATGATTAAATATTTCCCCACGGAGAAAAATTCATCAATGGCATGCCGCAAGGTCCCGCCCAGTTTTTGGAGCAAGGTGCCGTGATGATGATGGTGGTGCCCGGGTTCATCAGGCTTTAAAAGCTGGTTATCCTTAAATTGATAGGATAAGATGACCCCGATGATCAGCGAAACGGCGAGAGCCAGTCCGCCTCTGTAAAAGACAACGCTCCATCTATTCCCGAACGCAATATAAGTAGAAAATAAAACGATAGGATTAATGATAGGCGCGGTCAGCATGAAAGCAACGCCCGCATGCAGAGGAACTCCCTTTAACAGAAGCCGCCTCGTAATCGGGATGATGCCGCATTCGCATGCGGGAAATAAAACGCCGGCCAGCGCACCGAATAAAACGGCGAGAAAACGGTTTTTCGGCATGATTCTTGCAATCATTTCTTCAGAAACAAACATTTGAATGATTCCGGAAAGTATGACGCCAATCAGAATAAACGGAATGGCTTCTATTAAAATGCTGATAAAAATAGAATTCAGCTGAAGAAAAGATGATTGTGCTGTCACAATAAAACCTCCGCTCATGTTAAGCTGCCTTTCTTATGATACCAGAAAAAAAGGCACTGCTTGTTTGACGGAGGAAGGGAAAGGATCGTTTCACTTTGGTTAGGATTCCAAAAAGCCGAATAGGATACTGTCTGTTTCTGCAGCTTCTTTTCCGAGCCAAATCAGGTGTCCCCATGAGTGAAGCAAACAGAGAACAGCGCCACGAATGTGCTCTTTTGCATGATGTGCATGTGACAAGTCAACCAATCCATCATAAACACTTTGCATAATCAGCACGGGACATATGATGGCTTGCAGGTCTTTTAAAGAGACAGCGGCGGTTTGTGACAAGTCAATCAGAAATCCTTCACCCGAGCGCTGCCGGCTGTTCATTTTCCGAAATGCTTCTATGTCTTTTTCATTCATCAAGGACTTGATTCGCTGAAACGGAAGCGTGCTGAATTGGGGGCTCATAGATCGAAACATCAAACGCGGGAAAGCGTTATTCAAAGAAGAAATCAGCTTCCATATCCACTTTTCCACCGGCGGGCGGAAGAGAATTCTCCCCAATTTATATTCAGTGTCTTTTGGGGTGAGCCACTCTTTGGTGACCGCGGATTGCAGAGTCAATGTATTTACTCTTTCTGGATAATGTGAGGCAAAGCATATGCCGCTCGGCCCTCCTGCTGAGATGGCGATCACATGGACACTGTCGATTTGTAAATGATCTAATAATTTCACATAGAAACGGCAGGCGTTGGCAAGACTTTTTCCAATTTCTTTTGACGTTCGTCCATAGCCGGGCCTTGAAGGCGTAATGATGGAATACCCTTGTTCAATCAACGCTGTGTATCCGAATTCCTCGTAACAATTTGAATGCCCGCCATGCATGACAAGGATGGGGGCACCCTTTCCAGCCACTGAATATTCTAGTGTATGTCCTTCGAAGGTGATCGTTTCGACTCGTCTTTTCATCTGTTACTCCCATTTGTTTTTTGCCTATTATAGGGTTTTCAGCAATTGATCACAAGGTGAAGAAATGAATAAACAAAGGCCCTTGAATATGATATACTTTGTATTGATATTCATTCTCAATTAAAATTTTGATATAGATGTGAACGGGAGGCAGGACGGATGGCTGAGAATCAAGAGGTATATGACGTTACGATTATAGGCGGGGGGCCGATTGGGCTGTTTACTGCTTTTTACTGCGGGATGCGGGAGCTGAAAACAAAGGTAATCGAATTTTTGCCGAAGCTCGGAGGGAAGGTGTCTTTATTCTTTCCTGAGAAAATCATTCGCGATATCGGCGGCATACCGGGGATTGCGGGAAAGCAGCTGATCGAGCAGCTGAAGGAGCAGGCGGCAACGTTTGATCCTGATATCGTATTGAATCAGCGTGTGACCGGGTTTGAACGCCTGAATGACGGCACCATTGTACTGACGGGTTCTGAAGGGGAAAAGCACTATACAAGAACTGTGATTTTGGCTTGCGGCATGGGTACACTTGAGGTCAATGAGTTTGACAGCGAGGATGCGGCCCGATATGCGGGCAAAAATCTTCATTACGGAGTGGAGAAGCTCGATGCGTTTAAAGATAAGCGCGTGGTGATATCAGGCGGCGGAGATACTGCCGTCGATTGGGCCAATGAGCTGGAACCGATTGCGGCGTCTGTGACTGTCGTTCATCGCCGCGAGGAATTCGGCGGAATGGAAAGCAGCGTGACGAAAATGAAGCAATCATCGGTGCGGGTGCTTACGCCTTATCGGCTGGAGCAGTTGAACGGAGATGAAGAGGGCATCAAAAGCGTGACCGTTTGTCATACTGAGTCTAGCCAGAGGGAAGACATAGAAATTGATGAGCTGATCATTAATCATGGGTTCAAAATTGATCTCGGGCCGATGATGGAGTGGGGGCTGGAGATTGAAGAAGGCAGGGTGAAAGCTGACAGACATATGCGAACGAATCTTCCGGGCGTGTTTGTGGCGGGCGACGCGGCTTTTTATGAAAGCAAGCTGAGATTAATTGCCGGCGGCTTTACCGAAGGCCCGACAGCAGTCAACAGCGCTAAGGCTTATTTGGATCCTAAGGCTGAGAATATGGCGATGTATTCAACCCATCATAAAAAATTGGTACATAAATAAAACAGCCCTTGGGGGAAAGGGCTGTTTGCCATCAGCTGTGAAGGAGTTTTTTTTCCGCTTGTTGATTTTGGATGAAAGCAAATAATTCATCCTGTTCTTGTACGGCTGTGAATCCATAAGCTTCGGCAGCTGAGTCATCACCTATACAGACGATAGGAGGCCGGCTTGCTGATGGATCCGTCGAAATGCCAATTTGTTCGCCACCATTGATCAATTGCTGAACGGACAGCTTGTTCGGGCAAATGACCATGTGCAGCGGGGATTCACTGATGGTACGCTGAATCATGTGGGTGAACCGGTCATCTATGACGTTTTCATGAGTGATATAAAACGAACAGGATTCATGCTTTTGCATGAATTCCACTGCATGGCGGCTCCCAACAACCAGAGTTTTTTCTGAATTAGGCTGAATGGCGGTGACAAGAAAGCCCCGTTTCTCAAGCTCTGTCTTTGCTTGCTCAGATGCTGCACTCAGTTTGGCTGTCAGCTGGCGGATGTCGATTTTCTGAGAAGCCAGTGCTCTGAAAAATTCACAAACTGCCCGGCGCGATGTGAAAAAAACGTCTTCAAAGGTGCCAATTTTTCGAAGAATGTCTTCATTGACAGGCATGTTTTCGGTCCGCCATTTCGGCCACTCGATGACATCGGCGCCGGAATCGCGCAGCTTGTCTGCAAGCGGGTCTTCATCTTCGCCATGAGTCACAACCATCAAATGCCGTCCGATGAGCGGTTTGCTTTCAAACCAGCTGTGTGTTTGAAAGTTGACGATGTCTCCGATGACGATAATCGCAGGGTTTGTAATCTGGTGTTCCTGCACTTTTTGCTGAATGTTCTCAAGTGTTCCTTTCACACTCCGCTGGCGGCCCCACGTTCCCCATTGGATGACAATGACAGGGACAGAAGGCGATTTCCCGTATGAAATAAGCTGCTGGCAAATATAAGACAAGTTCTTGACACCCATGTAAAAAACAAGGGTTTGAACGCTTCGGGCAAGCCCTTCCCAGTCAAGGTTCGGCGTGCCTTTTAATGATTTATCATGCGCTGTAATCATGGCAAAAGACGATGCAAAATCCCGATGCGTGACGGGGATGCCCGCATATAGCGGCGCTGCAATTCCAGAGGTGATTCCCGGCACCATTTCATAGCGAATGCCGTGCTCATGAAGAGCATCTGCTTCCTCGCCGACTCTGCCGAATACGCTCGGATCTCCGCCCTTCAAGCGAACGACGGTTAACCCATTTAATGCTTTTTCAACCAGCAGGGCGTTAATTTCTTTTTGTTTCATAAAATGGCGGTTTGGCAGTTTTCCGCAATAAATAAACTGGCAGTCCGGTGATGCAAATTCGAGCAGCTTCGGGTTGGCGAGCCGGTCATATAAAATCACATCTGCTTCCTCGAGCGCCTGTTTTCCTTTGATGGTGAGCAGGCCTGGGTCGCCGGGTCCGGCTCCCACGAAATATACGATTCCGTTCTTCATGATCATGTCATCCTTCCGTCACTGTAAAAAATGAAGGACCACTAGAAAAGTGATCCGGTCTTTTGATCAATATACGAGATAAACATGTTCTCCTTCGATCAGCGTTTCATATGTTTTGACACATCCGTGGTCAGGTTCTTGGACGATTCCGTCTTCTAAGGAAATTTTCCAGTCATGCATCGGGCAGAAAACATATTCACCGCTGACGATGCCTTCTGCCAGGACGCCGCCCTTATGCGGACAGCGGTTTTCGATGGCGCGGATGCTTCCGTCTGAAAGCTTGAAAACCGCGAGCTCCTTATCTTCAATATACACTGTTTTGCCTAATTGTTCAGGCAATTCTTCAATTTTTCCGATACATACTTTTGTTACGTCTTTGTTTACCATGTCCATTCCTCCTCAATGATTGTTTTTGTCATTATGATGTGGTCACGACATTTTCAAATAATTCTTTAGAGGTTTGTTTATCCTCTAAAAAGTCTTTCCACGGATCCTTGTGGACAGAGAGTGTTTCATTCATTCGGCCGTTCAGCTCCTGCCGCTTTTCCGGATCGTTTAACACGGATTGGACATGGGATAAACCGACGCGCTCAAGCCATGCGGACGTACGCTCCAGATAGTTTGCGGTTTCCCTGTAATATTGCAGGTAAGCGCCTGCGTATTCTAAGACTTCTTCATTTGTTTTCACCTTCATCAGCAAATCGCCGGCACGCAAATGGGTTCCGCCGTTTCCGCCGACATAAAGCTCCCAGCCTCCGTCGATGCCGACAACGCCAAGGTCCTTAATGCCGGATTCCGCACAGTTTCGCGGGCAGGCAGACACGGCCATTTTGACTTTGTGAGGCGTGTTCAGCCCTTCGAATTTTTTCTCAAGCGCAATGCCCAGTGCCATGGAGTCTTGTGTGCCGAAGCGGCAGAATTGCTCGCCTACACATGTTTTCACTGTGCGGAGCGTTTTTCCGTACGCGTAGCCCGATGGCATATCAAGATCTTCCCATACCTTCGGAAGGTCTTCTTTTTTCACGCCGATAAGATCAATTCGCTGGCCGCCTGTCATTTTCACGAGCGGGATCTCATATTTGTCAACGACATCGGCGATCTTGCGCAAATCTGTGGAGTTGGTCACGCCGCCGTACATCCGAGGAACGACTGAGTATGTTCCGTCTTTTTGAATATTGGCGTGCATTCGTTCATTAACAAAGCGGGATGTCCGGTCATCCTCGTATTTGGTTGGATTGATCATGCCTAAGTAGTAGTTCAGAGCGGGCCGGCATTTAGAACAGCCTTCTGGCGTTTTCCAGCCGAGCACATTCATGACTTCTCTTGTATGTGACAGCCCTTTGGCTTTGATTTCTTCTACGACTTCATCTCTCGACAATGTGGTGCAGCCGCAAATGGCTTCTTTTTGCGCTGACGCATCAAAGTCTGATCCGAGCGTATGCTGGAGGATTTCTTCTACGAGCGGCTTACAGCCTCCGCATGAGCGGGATGCGCCGGTGCATGCTTTGATTTCGTCCGTTGACGAGCAGCCCTTTTCCTGTATGGCTTGAATAATCGCACCTTTTGACACGCCGTTACAGCCGCAGATGATTTCATCGTCGCTCATCGCTGCGGTTATGCTTGTGCCTGCTTCCTGGCTGAGGGGCTGTAAGATTGATATTTTAGAGGTTTCAGAGATATCGGCTTCTTTTTGAATCATAGAAAACAGGCGATTGCCTTCGCTGCTGTCGCCGAATAAAACAGCACCGACAATTTGATTGCCTCTCAGGACGATTTTTTTATAGATGCCGTCCTGCTCATCGAAGACTTTAATCGCTTTTTTCTCCTCTGATTCGTTAAAGTCACCGGCAGAGAAGACCTCGACGCCTGATACCTTTAACTGTGTGGAGAGAACGGAGCCCTCATACGGTTTTGTTTCGATGCCGCACATATGCTTTGCCAGCACTTTTGCCTGTTCATACAGCGGCGCCACAAGCCCGTAGGCGATTCCTCGGTGCTCGGCACATTCGCCGACCGCGTAAATGTGCGGGATTTCAGTCTGCATATAATCGTTGACGATGATGCCGCGGTTAACCGGAATGCCGCTCTCGGCCCCGAGCGTTGTATTTGGGCGGATGCCGACAGCCATGACGACTAAATCAGCTTCAATGCTTGTGCCATCCTTGAATCGGAGGCCTTCGACACGGTCGTCACCGACAATTTCTTCTGTTTGCTTTTCAAGTAAAAAGGTCATACCTTGTTTTTCTAACTCGTTTTGCAGCAGGCGTCCTGCCGTTGCATCAAGCTGGCGCTCCATCAGGAATGGGGCAAGGTGGATGACGGACACATCCATGCCAAGATTCAGCAGTCCGCGAGCTGCTTCCAAACCAAGAAGTCCTCCGCCGATGACGGCAGCTTTTTTATATTGTTTTGACGCGGCGAGCATTGTGTCTGTATCTTTTATGTCCCGGAAAGCTGTGACGCCTTTTTTGTCTGCGCCCGGAATCGGAAGGATAAAAGGGACCGAGCCTGTCGCCAGGATCAATTCATCGTAAGGCTGGATTCTGTCTGCATCTGTGATGACTGTTTTGTTTTCCGTGTCCACTTTGATGACTGTTTCATTTGTATACAATTGAATGTTGTTTTCTT
Source organism: Bacillus sp. PS196 (assembly GCF_037963555.1). Taxonomy (NCBI): domain Bacteria; kingdom Bacillati; phylum Bacillota; class Bacilli; order Caryophanales; family Bacillaceae; genus Bacillus; species Bacillus sp. PS196. The sequence continues at coordinate 357,392 of NZ_CP150159.1, forward strand.
CGTACCAGTCCCAATCGTTTAACGTAATATCTTTAATATCTGTATCGCCTTGAAGCACTTTTGACAAAAGGATTCGGTTGTAATTGGGATGCGGTTCGGCACCGAAAATTGTGATCTGAAACTCGTCTTTAGCAATACTCAGTATCTCTTCAATGGCCCTTACCCCGGCCATTCCATTACCAACAAGAACTAGCTGTTTTTTTCCCATCAGATGATCCGCTCCTTATCAATGTTTTTTCCAGCGTAGCACAGCAAAAAGGAATATTTAAGATACATGTTATAAAATGTAACAAAATATACGAAAAGTTCTAAAAATTTTATGAAAAATTTAAATAGGTCTGATTCGGACGGCGCATACCTTAAAACCGGGCATTTTACAGACTGGATCTAAGGCTTCTCCGATTAAATCATTCACATTTTGAGCGTCTGCCCAATGGATGGGAACAAAAACAGTATCTTTTCTGATTTGTTCTGATAATTTGCTGCGGACGGTGATGCTTCCCCGCGGCGATTCTATTTTTACCAGTACACGGTCCTCGATATTGTAGGTCGCTGCTGTTTGCGGATGGATTTCCATAAACGATTCAAAATGTCTCGCGGCAAGGGCGGCGCTTTTTCTTGTTTGGACGCCTGTTAAGTAGTGAGACATGACTCTGCCTGTCGTTAAATAAAGCGGATAATCGGCTGTTGGCTTCTCTTTTGGAACAGATGGTTCGTTTGGAATCACACTTAATGCCGCTTTTTGATCCGGATGAGCAAATGATTCTGTAAACAAGCGCCCAGTTCCGGGATGATCAGATTCCGGACACGGCCAATGAATGCCGCCTTCACGTCTGAGCCTGTCGTATGAGATGCCTGAATAATCGGCAATCCCGCCTCGGCTCGCTTCTCTCAATTCATTAAAAATATCCTCCGCTGACGTATAAGAAAAGTAGCGGCCCTTGCCGAGAGCGGATGCGAGATCACAAATGATCTGCCAATCATGCTTTGCTTCGCCGGGACATGGCCGGCTTGCTTCTCTTAATGTCACGCGGCCTTCGACATTTGTCATGGTGCCCTCATCTTCTAAGTAAGAGGAGGCGGGCAAAATCACATCTGCGTATGTCGCAGTTTCAGAAATAAACAAATCGATTGCGACAAAGAATGTCAGTTTTCTTAAAGCCTTTTTCACGAGATTTGCATTTGGACTGGAAACAGCAGGGTTGGAGCACATGAGGAACAATCCTTTGATGTCGCCGTCATTGATTTTTTCCATCATTTCATAGGCTGAGACACCTTTTCGCGGGAGTTCATCCTGATGGATTCCCCACACTTTCGCAATATGCGCCCGGTGTTCTTCGTTTTCGATAGAACGGTAGCCTGGAAGCTGATCGGCTTTTTGGCCATGCTCTCTGGCGCCTTGCCCGTTGCCTTGTCCGGTGATCGCCCCGTAGCCCGAGTAAGGTTTGCCGATTTTTCCTGTGATCAGCACCATGTTTAAGAAGCCTTTCACAGCCGCTGTTCCATCGGTTTGCTGTTCAATCCCGCGGGCTGTAAACAGCATGCCGGACGTTTCCTTGGCAAACTTTACAGCAGCTTTTCTTATATCCGCCAGCGGGACACTCGTCTGTTCGGCGATGTCGTTCAGGTCCAACGAGTCAGTATGCTGCTTCAGCTCTTCGAATCCATTTGTTCGTGATTGAATGAAATCCTCGTTTATAAGCTGTTCGTCGATGATGATTTTGACGAGACCGTTGGCAAGAGCGGCGTCTGTGCCGGGTTTGATTTTCAAATGAAGATCGGCGATTTTCGTTGTCGCTGTTTCACGCGGATCAATGGCAATGATGTAAGCTCCGTTTTCTTTCGCTTTTTCAAAATACGGCATAATCGTGGGCTGGCATTCCGCGATATTGGTGCCGGCCAGAATGATCACACGGGTGTGGGGAATGTCTGATAAGGGATTCGTTAAGCCTCTGTCTGCGCCGAATGTTTGGTTGGCTGCGGTTGCTGCGGCGGACATACAAAGCCTCCCGTTATAGTCGATGTATTTTGTCTGTAAGCCCACCCGTGCGAATTTCCCTAACAAATACGCCTCTTCATTTGTAATCGAGGCGCTTCCGTATACCGCCATGGCGTCATGGCCGTGTTCTGCTTGGATCATTGTCACTTGGTCTTTAATGTAATTCAGTGCTTCTTCCCAGGAAACAGGCATAAACTCGCCGTTTTTCTTCAGCAGCGGCCGGGTGATGCGGGAGGAGTTCAGGGCATGCTGGTGGGCGTTCATGCCCTTCATGCATAGCCGACCTTGTGTTGTAGGATTATCAATCGCGATCGCAGTGTACTTTTTACGCGTGACGATGGTTTGTTCCACGAGCTGCATTTTGCACTGCATACTGCAAAACGGGCATTGAGTGTCATATGTTTTTTCTGATTGGACGTCTTGCTGTTTATCACGGAAATATCTAAGCAGTCGTTCAGTCAAAATGCCTCATCCTTTCTTATATGCACCCGTCTCTACAGTCGGGTTTTGAATCAGTGACAGATCTGTTTGGAGGCTTTCCAGCAGCTGTGCCCTTAGGTCTTCTTCGAATAGCACTTCTCTGATATGAACGATCCCGAGACGGTCTATCCACTGATGAACACCTTCTAAGTAATGAGCCGTTTCCCGATAATACTGGATCAGTCCTTTGATCATGCCGGCAGTGCTGTCTTCGTTCTCAGTCACGCAAAACAAAGCTCCTGAACGGGCATGAGTTCCCCGGACGCCGCCGATGTGAATGTCCCAGCCAGCTTGTCTCCGAATTGCGCCGACATCTTGCAGGGCGGCATCGGTGCAGTCTGTTTCACATGATAAGCTGATAGAAATGGGAGCGGGTAAGGGAAGCATCTCAAGTTGTCTTTCGATTTGGGCTGCCAGCTGCTGAATTGATCGATTTTGCCCGCATGTACATGCTTTGATGCTTTGCAGCGCGTGTCGGTGTTCATTAGTGTAAACGGGCATCTTCAGGTCTTTTTTTATGTTCGGGAGATCCGCAGGCTTGATCCCGGAAAGCTTCAGCCTTTGGCCGTGAGTGATGGATACGTCGGGAATGCTGTATGCCTCAATGATGTTGGCGATGGTTCTTAGCTGCTCCGCGTTTGTCCGCCCGCCGTACATTTGCGGGATCAGGATGCATGTCTCTTCAGTGGCTGGCTCAGGCTGGACAAACCCAGGGTACAGCATTTCCAGATAGTATTGAATCGCAGGAACACAAGTACTGCATCCGTTTTTTGTTTTCCAGTCAAGCTGGTTCATCACTTCTGCCGGATTAGTGAATGGCCTGCGCTGAAGCTCAGCGATGATGTCGTCTTCTGTAAAATCAGTACAGCTGCAAAACGAAGGTGTGCCGGCGGGCTTCGTATATTCGCTGTTGGTCATGTGCCTCAAAAGGTCTTCAACGAGCGGTTTGCATCCTCCGCAGGACCCAGTGGCTTTGGTGCAGTGCTTGACTTCCTCAACAGTTGTTAAGCTATTCGTGTGCACCGCGTCTTCAATCGCGCCTTTCGTCACTGTGTTGCATTGGCAAATCGTTTCACTGGAAGGCATGGATTCAAATAAAGGGCCGCTTGTCTCCGGTTCGATGATCTGCTTTTTGACAATGGAGATGTCTCGTTGTTTAAGGAGGCTGTCGAGAAGCCGCTGCTTGTCACGGGTGTCTCCGAATAAAATAACGCCGGCCAGTTTTTCATCTACAAAAAGCGCTTTTTTATAAACTCTTGCTTGTTCGTCGTAGATTTTGATGCTCGTCGTGCGTTCATCCTCTTGGATCTTTCCTGCTGACCACACATCGATTCCAGCTATTTTTAACGCCGCTGATGGTGCTGAGCCTTGATATTCCTCACATGGAACGCCGCAAATATGACTGGCGAGAGCTTTTCCCTGCTCATAAAGCGGAGCCACCAATCCGTACACCGTTCCGTTATGCTCAGCGCATTCACCAACGGCGTAGATATTCGGTTCGCTTGTCTGCATGAAGTCATTCACGATGATCCCGCGGTTCACTTTGATTCCAGCGGATACAGCCAATTCAATATTCGGTTTGACGCCGGCCGCCATCACAATCAAGTCTGCTTTTAATGAAGAGCCATCTTTAAAATGGATTCGGTCTGCCTTCGTGGCGCCGGAAATGGAGACGGTGTCTTTCTCCAAAAGAAAGGTTAGGCCTTTTTGTTCCAGCTCTGTTTGCAGCAGCCGCGCCGCTGTTTGATCGAGCTGTTTTTGCATAATGCCGGCGGAGTGGTGAATGACGCTGACATTCATACCGAGATGCTGTAAACCGACTGCAGCTTCCAGTCCTAATAAGCCGGCTCCGATTACCGCAGCCTTTTGAAAGTGCTGGGCCATCTTCATCAGTGCTTGGCAGTCTTCTATTGTCCGAAATCCATAGACACCTTTTTTGTCTGCCCCGGGGATAGGGAGAATATGAGGGGAGGAACCTGTTGCCACTATTAATTTGTCATACGACAGAGTGCGTTTCCGATCTGTGATGACCTGCTGCTGATCTGTATCAATCTGAATAACCGTTTCGCCTGTGTAAAGCGTGATCCCGTGCTTGTCGTACCAATCCTTGCTGTTCAGTGTAATATCATCGAGTGACGCTTCACCCTGCAATACAGAGGATAAGAGAATGCGATTGTAATTGGGATGCGGCTCGCTTCCGAAAATGACAATCTCAAACATGTGGCGATTCAGCTTTAATACTTCTTCAATACAGCGGATTCCGGCCATGCCGTTTCCCGCTAACACCAATCTTTGTTTCTTCATGTATCAGACCTCCTTTGGCGAAGCTCGTAAGTTTTCTCCTATTAAAAATTATGTCACAATGCATTGTTAACGCATTAAACGTGTCACAAAAACTTACACATGTCTTTTCCAGAAAATAATGGTCCTATATCCTTGATTCAGAAAATGTAAAATAATGAGGGTCTAGAAAGGGGAATCTTATGAAGCTGTCGGAACTGAAAACTAGCGGTCATCCACTCACTTTGCTCTGTTCCTTTTTATACTTTGATGTCAGTTTTATGATATGGGTTATGCTTGGGGCGCTGGGTGTTTATATTTCTCAGGATTTTGGCCTGTCTCCTTTTGAGAAAGGGCTTGTCGTAGCTGTGCCGATTTTATCTGGATCTGTGTTTCGTATCATTCTTGGTATTTTAACGGACAGAATCGGACCGAAAAAAACGGCAGTGATCGGGATGCTGATGACGATGATTCCGCTGCTTTGGGGGACATTCGGCGGCCGTTCCCTGACTGAGCTGTATGCCATCGGGATTCTGCTTGGCGTGGCGGGGGCAAGCTTTGCTGTAGCGCTGCCTATGGCCAGCCGCTGGTATCCGCCTCATTTGCAGGGACTTGCGATGGGGATTGCCGGAGCGGGGAACAGCGGCACGTTGTTTGCAACCCTGTTTGGCCCTCGTCTGGCAGAGCAGTTCGGCTGGCACATTGTCATGGGAATTGCGCTAATTCCATTATTGATCGTCTTTATTCTTTTTGTATCCATGGCAAAGGATTCTCCTGCACAGCCGGCTCCGCAGCCGCTCAAAAGCTATCTGCATGTGTTCGGGCAAAAGGAAACATGGTTTTTCTGCCTGCTGTACAGCGTCACATTTGGCGGATTTGTCGGGCTCTCAAGCTTTTTATCTATTTTCTTTGTTGATCAATACCAGCTGTCAAAAATTCACGCGGGCGACTTCGTTACATTATGTGTGGCGGCGGGGAGCTTTTTCCGGCCTGTCGGGGGCTTGATTTCGGATCGTGTCGGCGGCACGAAAGTTCTTTCTGTATTGTTTGTCATCGTGGCACTGTGTATGGCCGGAGTCAGCAGCCTGCCATCTCTTTCAATAGTCATTGTTCTATTGTTTGTCGGAATGATGGGGCTCGGAATGGGAAACGGCGCAGTATTCCAGCTCGTGCCGCAGCGTTTCCGCAAAGAAATCGGCATGGTGACGGGAATCGTCGGTGCGGCCGGAGGAATCGGAGGGTTTTTCCTGCCGAACATCTTAGGATCTCTCAAACAGATGACAGGCACATATGCTATCGGTTTTATCACGTTTTCCTGTATCGCGCTGCTGGCGTTTGCACTTGTGCTTGCCGCAGGCTATTACTGGCGGAAAAGCTGGAGCGCGGAAAGCAGCCCGGCGGATGTTTAGGATTTTGACGGACACGCGTTTGTGCGTGTCTTTTTTATTTTCTCTTGATTTTCAACAGTGAAAAGATCAAAATAAATAGTAATTATTACGATTTGTTAGCGAGAGGAGTTTTCTGAATGAATCAACATACGCTGCTCCCGAAAAAAACGGAGCGTCTTCAATACTTTGGATCGGTCAGTCCGATCAAAGGCGAGAAACCAGTGGAAAAAGAGAAAATGAAGGACCTGCAAAATATCAGGAAGGATTATTTTTTTGACTTTCAGCATGTAGGTGTCGCTAATGTGTCCCATCCAGTCACAATCACTTCTGCCATGATGCCTGCCGAGCAAACAACGGCTGCGAACTTTACAATGACTTGTAATTTGCCGAGAAATCAGAAAGGGATTAACATGAGCCGGTTAACAGAGCTGCTGCAAGTCTATCATCAAAATGGTTGGATTCTCTCATTTTCCTCTCTTCAGCAATTTACGAAAGAGCTTGCAGAAAACATGGACACATCATCTGCCACAGTTGAAGTGAGGTTTCCGTGGTTTTTCGAACGGAAAAGCCCGAAGCTTGAGAAAGCGGGTTTGATGCATGCTGATATATTCATGTCTGTCACCTATCGCAAAGATCAGCCGTTTAAACAGCGTGCCGGCATCTCAGCAAAAGTAACGACTCTGTGCCCTTGCTCCAAGGAAATCAGCGAATACAGTGCCCATAATCAGAGGGGAACGGTCAGCATTTGGGCGGATATTCACCCGGCCGCATCGCTGCCAAGTGATGTTAAAGCTGATTTGCTTCACGCCGCAGAATCAAATGCTTCTGCGAGACTGCATCCGGTATTGAAGCGGCCTGATGAAAAAGCCGTGACAGAAACGGCCTATGAAAACCCGAGATTTGTTGAGGATCTCGTCCGGCTGATTGCTGCTGATTTGTTTGAGCTTGAATGGGTGTCGGCCTTTGAGATTGAATGCCGCAATGAAGAATCGATCCATCTCCACGATGCCTGCGCGAAGCTGCGTTTTTCGAAACAGGTGGATAGAATATGAAACGCTCATTATTCATTATTGCAGTTCTTGTGCCGGCCAGCCTGCTGTCAGCGTGTTCTTATCATACGGAAGAACACGCAAGTTTAAATACGAAGAAAACGGACGAGCACATGACGGCCGCCCGAAAACCAGAAAAAACAAGCATTGATTGGACAAAGCCTTCGGGCGGAGAATACCCGGATATTAAACAGAAGCATGTCTGGATTGATGTGAATGTGAAGGAGCAGAAGGCTTACATCAAGGAAGGAAGCAACACCATCTATACAATGATGATTTCTTCTGGTCTTGATCAAACAAAAGATGATGCTACGCCAAAGGGCACCTTTTATGTAGAGCCTGAACGGGGAGAATGGTTTTTCTCCGAAGGATACCAGGAAGGCGCAGAATACTGGGTATCATGGAAAAATCACGGTGAATTTTTATTTCATAGTGTGCCAATGACTAAGGATCAAAAAGTCATCAAAACGGAAGCAGAAAAACTAGGAACGAAAGCATCTCACGGATGTATCAGGCTGACCATTCCAGATGCGAAATGGGTATATGAAAATATCCCTGAACATACAAAAGTGGTGATCAGCTGAATTGAAAACCGTTGACAAAAAGGAAAAAAGACCATACAATTTAAATCGTAACAATTACGTTTTATGATAAAGGGCTTATCATTGTCTGTATCTGTGAAAAGCGTAAAGGCTAAGGATCTTGCTGTCATTGATCCCCATGAAGCGTCTCTTGAAAACTGGAGACGATACACAAGCCGCATTCTGATGAGATATTTGCGCTCTCCATCGGTTCAGCAACGCAAGTGGAGCAATTGCTTTATGCAAGCTGCGGTTTTCCGAATGTCGGCAAGGGCAGGGATTTGCGATGGGGAAAAGGATTAAACGCGGTTGGAGTCTTTACTGATTTAGAAATCGGGCGGCAGCGAGAAATGAGCGCGAAAAGCTGCTCTACACCATTGTACATACGGCGAAGTATTCAATTTAAATCGTAATCATTCTATTTTAATGGAGGCACTATTATGAAAAAAATTCCGGTTACCGTACTGAGCGGTTATCTCGGTGCGGGAAAAACAACATTGCTGAACAGCATTTTGCAAAATCGCGAAGGCTTGAAAATAGCGGTTATCGTAAACGATATGAGCGAGGTGAACATTGACGCGGGCTTGGTTAAGCAGGAAGGTGGCCTTTCCAGAACAGATGAAAAGCTTGTGGAAATGTCAAACGGCTGCATTTGCTGCACGCTTCGCGAAGACTTATTAATTGAAGTTGAGAAGCTGGCAAAAGACGGACGGTTTGATTATATCGTCATCGAATCGACAGGAATCAGCGAACCGATCCCGGTGGCCCAGACTTTCTCTTATATCGATGAAGAGATGGGAATCGATCTTACAAAATTCTGTCAGCTGGATACGATGGTGACGGTGGTTGATGCCAACCGTTTTTGGCATGATTATCAGTCAGGCGAAAGCCTTCTGGACCGCAAAGAAGCATTGGGGGAAGAGGATGAAAGAGAAATCGCCGACCTCTTGATCGATCAAATTGAGTTTTGCGATGTACTGATCTTAAATAAATGTGATTTGGTCAGCGAGCAAGAGCTCGAACAGCTTGAAAACGTTCTTCGTAAACTGCAGCCAAGAGCCAGGTTCATTCGTTCCGTCAAAGGAAATGTAAAACCGCAGGAGATTTTGCATACAGGGTTATTTAACTTCGAGGAAGCGAGCGGATCGGCCGGCTGGATTCAAGAGCTGACGGCAGGCCATGCGGAACACACCCCGGAAACAGAAGAATACGGTATCTCTTCATTTGTATATAAGAGACGTTTGCCGTTTCATTCTACACGATTTTACCGTTGGTTGGATCAAATGCCAAAGAACGTGGTACGTGCCAAAGGAATCGTCTGGTGCGCATCTCATAACAACCTCGCTTTGCTGATGTCGCAAGCAGGTCCGTCGGTTACGATTGAGCCTGTATCTTATTGGGTGGCGGCGTTGCCGAAGCTTGAGCAGGAGCAAGTCAAACAGCAGGAGCCGGAAATCCTGGAGGAGTGGGACCCGGAGTTCGGCGACCGCCTAACGCAGCTAGTTTTTATCGGAACTGACCTGGATGAAGAAACGATCACGAAAGAGCTTGATCAATGCCTGCTGACTGAGTATGAATTTGATTCCGACTGGTCGCTGTTTGAGGACCCGTTTAAATGGAAGCTGAATCAATAGAAAAAAAGCCGTCCCATGGGGAACGGCTTTTTTTAATGAAACGTTTGTTTAAACATAATGAGCGTATTTTTTCTCAAGGATATTCTGAAAGACCGCGGCAATGGAGCAGATGGCCCAATAAATGAGAGCGGTCAGAATATACATGGTCATATAATCAAACTCTCTGCCCCCGATGATTTTCGCATGCTGGAGCAATTCCGGCACTGTAATCATCGCAGCGAGAGAGGACGCCTTGATTAAGTCGAGCAATACATTGGCAAGCGGAGGCAGCGCAATACGTATCGATTGCGGCAAAATGATGCCCCTCATCGTCTGCCAATAGGAAAGACCCAGCGAGGATGCGGCTTCCCACTGTCCTTTTTCGACGGATGAAATGGCTGAACGGTTAATTTCCGCAATGTAGGCGGCGCTGTTTAGGCTAAAGCCGATTAAAGCAGCCGTGACAGCGGAAAATTCAATGCCGATATAAGGAAACCCGAAATAAAGGATAAACAAAATCACCAAAATCGGAACGCCCCGCATAAATGAGATATAGAGCTTCGCCGGCCATCTTAACAAAGCAAGCTTAGACATTCTGGCGAGTGATATGAACAGGCCGATCACAGTTCCCGCAAACATGCTTACAAAAGAGATGAGCAGTGTATACCCAATGCCTTTTATGACATAAGGGAACGATTCAATGGCCAGCTTCGTGTTGAAAATATATTCCCACTGAATGCTATTGATCATGGCGTCCGATTACAAATCAACGTCCTGAACGTCGGCATCAATTTTTTTTGATACATCTGCTTTATTGAAGAATTGTTTCGACAGTTTAGTCAAAGAGCCATCCTTGCTCATCTCTTTCAATGCTTCGTTCATCTTTTTCTGAAGTGCCGCATTGCTTTTTTTCATGACAAGGGCCTGTTTGTTCGGCATGTACTTGATGTCAGGATGAATTGTAATGTTGAGATCCGGGAATGCCGCGAGCGCAAGTGTCTGCAGGTAATAGTCGTTTAAAATGACGTCAGTGCGTCCGTTGGCAACATCTTTTAAATATTGCTCATTCGTCGCATTATCATAAATCACTTCTTTGGTGCCGTATTTTCTCGCGACATCCATGTAGACGGTCGTAGCCGCGCCAGCCGCTTTCTTCCCTTTTAAATCCTTAAGCGTTTTAATCCCTGATAAATCGTCTTTTCGGACAATTGCCGTACCGTATGAATATTTATATGGAGTAGAAAATGCGAACTTCTTCTCGCGGTCCTTCGTCACATCGATGTCATTCGCGGCTGCGTCAACCTGTCCGCTGTTCACCGCTGTCAGCATCCCGTCAATGCCCATCTCCTTGAACTCAACCTTCAGTCCCAGGCGTTTTGCCGCTTCACGAACGACTTCAACCTCGTAGCCCGTCAGCTTATCGGAGCCAGAGTCGGTATCATGATAAGAAGTGGGATAAAGCGTACCTGATGTAGCGACTACGATTTTCCCTTTGTCCTTGATTTGCTCCCAGCCTGTATCCTTGGAATCGGCTTCATTTTTGCCGGAACAGGCTGCCAATATAAGAAAGAAAGCCATTGTGAAACTGAATATAACGGCTTTGGATTGCTTGAATGATTTCACCTATATTTCCCCCAATCTGTTAATCAACTAAAAAGATAGCATTGAACATAAGGGGTTGCAATATGTTGATCGCGTTTTCAAAAAGTTCGAATTGTGTATACAAAAGGCATGGGTGGGTGTTTAAAAGCGTCTATGAAGGGAAGAGGTGATGAAAAAAGGAATTGTCCAAGGATGAATGCCAGACGTGCATGGATAGGAGTTTGTGAAGTGAAGGTGCAGCAGATCCGTCATTCATCTATGCCAATACCGTAAGAAATGGTCAAGAAGCATGAAACCGATTAAATTTAAGTCTTGCTGATGCCCCTAAGGCATATGATATATTCGATGAGAAAGAAAATGGAAACATTTAAACCATAATGGGGAGTCAAATGAATATTTACAAACCAGCCGGATTTTGGATCAGACTTGGAGCTGCATTGTTAGACTACATTATAGTCTCCGTGCCGCTTTTGCTGATCTATTGGCTGATTACAGGAAAAGACCCAAACGACAGCATGTTCATCAGTTTGGTTGTTCTGCTGTATTCTATTTTGCTGCCGGTGTTTTGGCGCGGTTATCTTATCGGAAAAAGGATCTGCGGAATCAGAATCGTAAAAAAAGACGGATCACAGGTTAGTCTGTTAACAATGTTTTTACAGGTTATTGTAGCCGGCCTGGTTTACTGTATAACCTTCGGACTCGGCTTGATCGCCAGCCTGATTCTGATTGCCGTACGAGAAGACAAACGGACCCTGCATGATTTAATCGCGGGAACATATGTCACTTATGCGACACTAGGTGAAGAGGAACTTAATGCTGACGAAGAGATTAGAAAGAGCGAATAATGGTTCGCTCTTTTTATTTTTATGCATAAAAAATACAAGGCAGCAAAACATATGAAAAATAGGATTGGAGGAATAAACTGGATGAAACGAATAACCATCAACATCATCACAATGTTCATTGCAGCGGCTGTCATTTCTCTGACCGGTACAGCTGAGGCCGCTGAAAAACAGCAGCAGCCTCCCGCAAATGTTACACTGACAGATCAGCAAAAGAAAGAGATTGAACAACTGGAAGCAGAGATTCTTAAAAAGCGCAAAGACGTGATCTCAAAGTATGTACAATACGGTATCCTGCCTAAAGAAAGAGGAGAACACATCAAAAATCACTTGGACAAACACTTTGAAATGATGAAACAAAACGGCTTTGTTCCAAAGCACCATCCTCATCCGCATAAATTTGAAAAAAGACATTAAAATGGTAAGCATCCAATTGGAATTGGGTGCTTTTGCGTTATTTACAGGTAGGCAATATTAGCTGAGCTGTTCCGCGACTAACATCGAGTTGCTATGAAACGCGTTTCATAGCCTATGATAGGTTTATCAATAATTCAGGAGTGATAAACACTATGATCCACCAGCATCCAGAATCTTTTCCGAAACATTTTTTGTGGGGCTCTGCTTCTGCCGCGTACCAGATTGAAGGCGCTTGGAATGAAGATGGCAAAGGCCCTTCTGTTTGGGATGTGTTTACGAAAATACCGGGCAAAACGTTTAAAGGAACCAATGGCGAGATTGCGGTTGACCATTATCACCGATTTAAAGAAGATGTCGCTCTGATGGCTGAGATGGGGTTAAAAGCATATCGATTCTCCGTCAGCTGGCCACGGGTTTTTCCAAAAGGAAAAGGAGAGATCAATGAAGCAGGTCTAGCGTTTTACGATAGACTGATTGATGAATTGCTTTCTCATCACATCGAGCCGGTTCTGACTTTATATCACTGGGATTTGCCTCAAGCGCTTATGGACGAATACGGCGGGTTTGAATCCAGAAACATCATAGAGGATTTTAATCACTACTGTATTACTCTTTATAAACGTTTTGGAGACAGGGTGAAATATTGGGTTACGTTAAACGAACAGAACTACAATTTTAATCACGGATTTATTACAGCCATGCATCCGCCTGGAGTGAAAGACAGAAAACGATTTTACGAAGCAAACCATATTGCGTTTCTGGCTAATGCAAAAGCCATCGAATCATTTAGAGAATATGTGCCTGAAGGCAAAATAGGTCCTAGCTTTGCTTATTCTCCGGCTTACCCTTTATCAAGCCATCCAGAGGATATACTGGCATTTGAAAACGCCGAAGAATTTACGAACAATTGGTGGCTTGACATGTATTGCTGGGGAACCTACCCGCAAATTCCATTCCGCTACTTGGAAAAACAGGGATGGACGCCGACAATTGAAGCAGGAGATATGGACCTGCTCGCCAAAGGGAAGCCTGATTTTGTAGGTGTCAATTATTATCAGACGATCACCTATGAACGAAATCCGCTTGATGGTGTGTCAGAAGGGAAAATGAATACGACAGGGCAAAAGGGAACCAATCAGGAGACGGGGATACCCGGAGTGTTCAAAACGAAAAAAAATCCGCATCTGACAACGAGCAACTGGGATTGGACAATTGACCCAATTGGGCTGCGTATCGGTCTTCGCCGAATTACAAGCCGCTATCAGCTTCCAGTGTTTATAACAGAGAACGGTTTGGGTGAATTTGATAAAGTTGAGGACGGCACTGTACAGGATGATTATCGAATTGATTATTTGCGTTCGCATCTTGAGCAATGCAGACAAGCCATCAGTGACGGTGTCGATTTAATCGGCTATTGCAGCTGGTCGTTTACTGATCTGTTAAGCTGGCTGAACGGCTACCAAAAAAGATACGGATTTGTATATGTCAATCGTGATGAAGAAAGCACATCCGATTTAAAACGCTTGAAGAAAAAAAGCTTTTATTGGTATCAAGATGTCATCAAGACGAACGGAGAAAGTTTATAAAGAGTCCCTGAGAGTTATTCTCTCAGGGGTTTTTCATTACACAGAAACAGCATCAATAATATAAGTGTCGGCGTGCAAATCTGACATTTCAGCCGGCACAGTCCAGCATGTCAATTGATAGTCTCCTTTAGGCAGATCAAAGGACAGTCTTTTAGACATGATGCTTTCAATATGAATTCCGTTTTCTGTGACATGAAAAGGAACAGTCACTTTTGTTTCGTAGGAGTTTACTGTTTCTGAACTGTTCAGGCGCAAAAGAATAAAGGCCTTTGTATTTCGCTGTGCCTCAAAGGAAATGGCTCCGTCTGCCGCAGCATATCCTTTTTCAATCGCTTCGTCAGTCCAATCCATTACAGGAGGTGTAGAATCCTTTTGAAATACAGTAAATTGATGATATGAAATCGAAAGTTCTTGCGGCTTCCATGATTTGATCAATGTGCTGTTCCTCCTCTATGTACTGTTTACTGAATTGTGAATAAAACCTTTGTGCCGTCTGGGTAATCGGTAAGCTGATGCCCGACCCAAGAGCCTGCTCCGCGGTTGTCAGCGGGAGAAATGTATTCTACAGAAGCTCCCTCACCGCCTTCTTTGCACATGGCCATTGGCCATTCATCTCTGTCATACCCCTTTTTGGAAGGTACGTCCTTTAATGATTGCTCGCGGCGTTCCTCAGCTCCGTCTCTGTCGATAGTGCACACCTCTGAGTGCCCCTCATTTATCGCATCCTTAATATGCTTGGCCGTTTCGGGATAACGGTCAGAAGGGAAGGCGATTGTTTCATCATATTCTTTCGTTTGAGACGTTTTTTGATCAGCTGAGAAAAAGTCTCCTTTTATCAGGCCGATAGCTGCAGCTGCTATGATGACGATGACGAGAAGTATTGTTTTTATGATGTCCGTCGTGATGTTCACCTCCCGCTTTTAAAACTGACACAAGAGTAATCCAGAAAGCATTTGGTGTAAAGGTTTAAATTTTATGTTTTACGCTCAGTTTATTGCAGAAATTGTAATTTTAGCAGATCGAAATATTTGTTTTCAGCAAAATACGATTGCCAATTTACAATAATGATAGTAAGTCATCAGCCGTTTGCGGCTTGATTAATCATTTTAAATTGGCTTATGATACCGGTAAGCTCCTCAGCTAATTGAGAAAGTGTTTCAGAAGCTGCGGTAATCTCCTCCATTGCAGCAAATTGCTCCTCTGTTAATGCAGCCGCTTGCCGGGTATTTTTAGTAGATTCTTTAATGTCGGCCGTATTGGCTGCAAAGGAATCATTTATATGATGTGCACTGGCTGAAATGTTTGTTACAGATGCTGATAAATCACTAATCTCGGCGCTGATTTCACCTGTTGCAGCTGCAATTTCCTTAAATGCATCTCTGGTGCGCTGGATCATGGTGACTCCTTCTGCAGCTTCTGTTTTCACATGCTCAACAGATCTTGCAGACCGGTTCATATCCTTTTGTATTTCTATGATCAGTTTTGAAATCTGCCCTGCAGACTGTTGAGACTCTTCCGCTAATTTCCGTACTTCATCAGCAACAACAGCAAAGCCTTTTCCTTGTTCACCGGCTCTGGCAGCTTCAATCGCTGCATTCAGCGCAAGCAGGTTTGTCTGATCAGCAATTTGGGTGATGACCGATAAAATTTGCTCAATTTGTTTAGAGCGGCCGTCTAACTGGTGTATGATTTCTCCGCTTTTCTGAATTGACTGGTGAATCGCATCCATTTGCGCCTGTACATTTGCAATTTCCTTTTGTCCAATGTCTGCTTTTGATTGAGCGAGCTGCCCTTTGTCAGCGATAGCGGCAGTATTTGCAGAAATATCCCGGATGTCTGCTGAAGCTTGTTTTAATGAGCTTTCACTATTTTCAATTCGGGTGATCTGATCTTGGGCTCCATTTGCAATCTGCTGTACAGCTTCTGTGATTTTTTCTGAAGCTTGATTTGTTTCCTCTGCTCCGGCTGAGAGCTGCTGAGAGGCTGACGCAAGCTGAAGGGCTGATTGTTGTACGGTTTGTATGGTATCGTTCAGCTTCATTCTCATCTTATTATAATAGACGCTTAGTTCTGAAAGCTCGTCACCGGTTTTGTCTGACACCTCTATTGTCATATCTCCGTTTCCGGCACTTTCAAAGGCGCTTTTTAAAGCGTTCAGCCGCTTGTTGATTTTTCTGGTGAAAACCAAGACAAGGATGACAGATACCATAATGACGATAACAAGAACGATAGCGAATTGAGTGAAAAGTGATTGTGTAAGTGATGCTAAAATACTTTGATTAGCCCCGGTATACAGCATGCCGATGATGTTCCCATTTTGATCTTTTAACGGCATGTATGCAGTCTGATAAGAAGAACCTGCTACATCTGCTTGTCCGTAAAAACGCTTTCCTTTCTTTAAAACAGCGGCAATAACTTCAGAAGAAGCCTGGGTGCCGACGGCTCTTTCGCCATTCTTCATGACATTGGTTGCAACACGAGTATCGCCTTGGAAAATGGTAATGGTATCACCTGTCTTTTCACCAAGCAGATCAACAATATCTTCATTTCCATTGATTTGTGTTTGCCCTTTATAGAGCTTATTGTTTTTCACCTGCCAGTCGCCTGACATGACATCATCAATATAAGTGCTGCTTAAAGCGAGATCACCTTTCGCTTTTTCAGTTGCCATTTGTTTCATGCTTTCTGTAATTTCCTTAAGCATCACAGTGCCAACTGATGCCGAAAACAAAAGAATCACCACGAAAACGAGGCAAAGAATTTTAGTTCCTAGCTTCATCTCAAGTCGTTTTATCAACATAATTCCTCCCTTTATGATTTGCAGGTCATATTACTTATCGGGTTTTTGGGTTTAAAGTTTTATTTTAGAAAAAATAAAACCGGCCTGATCTTCAGGCCGGTTGTGTGATGCTATTCAAGGTTTGCGTGGTGAGTGAACATAGTTTCAGAATCGAGTCCTTTTTTCTCCATGAGTTTTAAAATCACTGCATCATAGAATAGCAGCAAAATTTGTTCAAATAATGATCCCATTGGCTGAATGGTTTTATAGCTTCCGTTTGACTGGTCTTTAGGAGAACCAGGCATTCTGATGATGAGGTCCGCTTGTTTTCCGATGCTTGATTCCGGATTGATGGTTAAAGCGGCAACAATTCCGTGTAAGCTTTTTGCTTTTGCTGCGGTATGAATCAAGCTTTTTGTCTCGCCTGATCCTGAGCCGATAATAACTAGATCTCCTTTGGCGAGCGGCGGAGTGAGAATCTCACCTACAATATGGGCGTTGAAGCCCATGTGCATCAGTCTCATCGCGAAGGATTTTGCCATCAGGCCAGACCGCCCCGCACCCGCGGTGAAAATTTGGTGGGATGAAAGAATGTGATCGGCAAGCTGGTCAGCTTCTTCATTAGAAATATAAGCTACTGAATTGTGTAACTCATTGAGAATTTCCGCTACGTATTCAGTCGTTTTCATAGGAGTTATCCTTGGACAATCAGCTGCTTCATTTTTGAAGCTGTTTCCGCCTTATCAGCTGCGCTTGTAATTCCGCCCCCAACAATGACAAGGTCAGGGTTTTGCTTGATCACTTCTGGCAGTGTATCAAGTTTGATGCCGCCCGCGATTGCGGTTTTTGCGTTTTTTACGGTATTTTTGATTGTCGTTAATTCTTCGAAAGAGTTTTTGCCCTCTGCTTGAAGATCATAGCCAGTGTGGACGCAGATGTAGTCAACGCCTAGTGCGTCAATTTCTTTCGCACGGGATTCGATATCTTTCACGTTAATCATGTCCACTAAGATTTTCTTCTTTTGTTTTTTGGCTTCTTCTACTGCGCCTTTAATCGTTGCATCGTCTGTAGCCCCTAAAACGGTGATGATGTCAGCGCCTGCTTCCGACGCTTTCATAATTTCGTAGCCTCCGGCATCCATGATTTTCAGGTCTGCAAGAACCTTCAATTGAGGAAATGCTTCTTTTATTTCTTTAACGGCTCTTAGGCCTTCATTGATGACGACCGGTGTTCCGATTTCAACTACGTCGATGTATTGTTCTACCTCTTTGACGAGCTCAATGGCTTCCGGGATGTTGACGAGGTCTAATGCAAGCTGTAATTCCATTGTTGATTCACTCCCTTTTTCGAATTATTTTTCATTCTATAGGTTCTCTTATTTGATGAGAAGTAGGCACTTTGAAGTCAACAAGTTACTTGGAGGATACTGTGAGGAGAGACAATCAGATTTCTTTCGCTTGATTTTATGAGTGAGTATAATGAAAAAAGAGTCTGCAAAAAAGTAAGTGATGATACGTATCTAACATACAAAAAGATTACTAAGGGGGGATTCTATTGAGCCGGATGGACGACAAAAGGTTTAATTGTGAGAAGGAATTAACGCTTGCAGTGATTGGCGGTAAATGGAAAATGCTCATTTTATGGCATTTAGGAAAAGAAGGCACAAAACGGTTCAATGAATTAAAAACATTGATTCCTGATATTACGCAGAAGATCCTCGTGAATCAGCTGAGAGAGCTTGAGCAGGATATGATTGTTCACAGGGAAGTGTATCCGGTTGTCCCGCCGAAGGTTGAATATTCTCTGACCCCGCACGGAGAAAGCCTCATGCCTATTCTTGAAGCCATGTATGAGTGGGGGAAAGGCTATATGGAATTGATTGATATCGACAAAAATGTCATGAAAGAATCGTTGTAAGACGCTCTTCGCAAGGGTGTCTTTTTTTGCCTGTTTTTCGGTTTTTGCGCGGTACACATAGTCATGTAAAGATTGTAAATTGCATTCAGCAATAAAAAAAGATTGAACGCAGCAGTTTGGTTTAAAAATTTTTATTTTTCTGTAAATAATGTTTAGTGGAAATGATTGCGGCATCCCGCAAAAATATCCCTGTAAATAAACTGGAATCTTTCGGCATCCCGCATGAAACTTTTCACCCATTTTTCGGTGATAAAAACATTTTTTTCATTTAAAGTGAACGGTAGCAAGATAAAAAATATTGAAAACAATGAATAAATAGCCAAAATTGTTTCCTATTAGGGTGAGAGTCTTGCGGTCTTTATCCGCTTGTGTTAAACCCCGCAATGCTGACTGATGGCAGCCTGTTTTAATAGCGGCAGATTGGAAGCACTGCTTTTTAAGTGTAGTACTTTGGGCTATTTCGGTTGTTAGTTCATAAGAATTAAAAGCTGGTATGGATAAAAAAGAGAAAACGCTCTGCACAAGTTCACTGCTTATGAAGACTAGGGGAGGTATGAAAATATGGAAATAACTTTTTATCCTTTAACGGATGCACAAAAACGAATTTGGTACACAGAAAAATTTTATCCTCACACGAGCATTTCAAATCTTGCGGGGATTGGTAAGCTGGTTTCAGCTGATGCGATTGATTATGTGCTTGTTGAGCAGGCGATTCAAGAGTTTATTCGCAGAAATGACGCCATGCGCCTTCGGTTGCGGCTAGATGAAAACGGGGAGCCTGTTCAATATATTAGCGAGTATCGGCCTGTTGATATAAAACATACTGACACTACTGAAGATCCGAATGCGATAGAGTTTATTTCACAATGGAGCCGGGAGGAATCGAAAAAACCTTTGCCGTTGTACGATTGTGATTTGTTCCGTTTTTCCTTGTTCACCATAAAGGAAAATGAAGTATGGTTTTACGCAAATGTTCATCACGTGATTTCTGATGGTATCTCCATGAATATTCTCGGGAATGCGATCATGCAC
Organism: Bacillus sp. PS196; assembly: GCF_037963555.1. Taxonomy (NCBI): domain Bacteria; kingdom Bacillati; phylum Bacillota; class Bacilli; order Caryophanales; family Bacillaceae; genus Bacillus; species Bacillus sp. PS196. The sequence continues at coordinate 376,957 of NZ_CP150159.1, forward strand.
ATTTATTTAGAATTAGCCAGCGGCTCAGAGGAAAAAGAAGGAATCTCGCATTCATTTATCGATCATGTTTTATCTGAACAGGACTATGCTCAATCGAAGCGATTTGAAAAGGACAAGGCGTTTTGGAACAAGCAATTTGAATCGGTGCCTGAACTTGTTTCCCTGAAACGGAATGCTTCCGCAGGAGGAAGTTTAGATGCTGAGAGGTTCTCTAAAGATGTGCCTGAAGCGCTTCATCAGCAGATTCTGTCGTTTTGTGAGGCGAATAAAGTCAGTGTTCTTTCGGTATTTCAATCGTTGCTCGCCGCCTACTTGTACAGGGTCAGCGGCCAGAATGATGTTGTGACGGGAACCTTTATGGGCAACCGGACAAATGCGAAAGAGAAGCAGATGCTTGGCATGTTTGTTTCTACGGTTCCGCTTCGGACAAACATTGACGGCGGGCAGGCGTTTTTAGAATTTGTCAAAGACCGGATGAAGGATCTCATGAAGACACTCCGCCACCAAAAGTACCCGTATAATCTCCTGATCAACGATTTGCGTGAAACAAAGAGCTCTCTGACCAAGCTGTTTACTGTTTCTCTTGAATATCAAGTGATGCAGTGGCAAAAAGAAGAGGACCTTGCCTTTTTGACTGAGCCGATTTTCAGCGGCAGCGGATTAAATGATGTCTCGATCCATGTGAAGGATCGATGGGATACTGGGAAACTCACCATAGATTTTGATTACCGCACTGATTTATTTTCACGTGAAGAAATCAACATGATTTGTGAGCGCATGATTACAATGCTGGAGAACGCGTTAACGCATCCAGAACATACAATTGATGAATTAACGATGATTTCTGATGCGGAGAAAGAGAAGCTGCTTGCGAGGGCGGGCGGTAAATCTGTGAGCTACCGTAAGGACATGACGATCCTGGAACTGTTCCAAGAAAAGGCTGAGCAGCTTTCAGATCATCCAGCGGTTGTATTCGAAGATCGTACATTGTCCTATCGAACGTTACATGAGCAATCTGCACGCATCGCCAATGTGCTGAAACAGAAAGGGGTTGGCCCGGACAGTCCTGTCGCGGTTTTGATTGAACGTTCTGAACGGATGATTACAGCTATCATGGGAATTTTAAAAGCCGGCGGAGCCTATGTGCCGATTGATCCGGGTTTTCCTGCAGAGCGGATTCAATATATTTTGGAGGACTGCGGGGCGGACTTCATCCTGACTGAATCGAAGGTTGCAGCGCCTGAAGCCGATGCTGAGCTGATTGACTTAGATCAGGCAATTGCGGAAGGTGCAGACGATATGACGGAGGCTGATGTAAACGCGCGGAATCTTGCCTACATTATTTACACATCGGGAACAACCGGACGTCCGAAAGGCGTTATGATCGAGCATCGCCAGGTTCATCATTTGGTTGAATCTCTGCAGCAGACGATTTACCAAAGCGGCAGCCAAACCCTGCGGATGGCATTGCTTGCGCCGTTCCACTTTGATGCGTCAGTGAAGCAGATCTTCGCGTCGCTTCTTTTGGGACAAACCCTTTATATCGTACCGAAGAAAACAGTGACGAACGGGACCGCCCTTACTGCATATTATCGGAGAAACAGCATTGAGGCGACGGATGGAACACCGGCTCATTTGCAAATGCTGGCAGCAGCGGGCGATTTTGAAGGCCTAAAACTGAAGCACATGCTGATCGGAGGAGAAGGCCTGTCATCTGTTGTTGCGGACAAGCTGCTGAAGCTGTTTAAAGAAGCCGGCACAGCGCCGCGTTTGACTAATGTGTACGGGCCGACTGAAACGTGCGTTGACGCGTCTGTTCATCCGGTTATCCCTGAGAATGCAGTTCAATCAGCGTATGTGCCGATCGGGAAAGCGCTGGGGAATAACCGCTTATATATTTTGGATCAAAAAGGCCGGCTGCAGCCTGAAGGCGTGGCGGGTGAGCTTTATATCGCGGGAGACGGTGTGGGCCGAGGCTATTTGAATTTGCCTGAATTAACGGAAGAGAAGTTTTTACAAGATCCATTCGTGCCGGGCGATCGCATGTACCGGACCGGGGACGTGGTGCGCTGGCTTCCAGATGGAACAATCGAATATTTAGGCAGAGAGGATGACCAGGTCAAAGTCCGCGGATACCGGATTGAGCTTGGGGAAATTGAAGCCGTGATTCAGCAGGCGCCAGACGTTGCAAAAGCCGTTGTTTTGGCACGCCCTGACGAACAGGGAAATCTTGAGGTTTGCGCATATGTTGTGCAGAAGCCTGGAAGCGAATTTGCGCCAGCCGGCTTAAGGGAGCATGCGGCCAGACAGCTTCCTGACTATATGGTGCCGGCTTACTTTACAGAAGTGACAGAAATTCCGCTTACGCCAAGCGGCAAAGTCGACCGCCGCAAGCTGTTTGCACTAGAGGTGAAGGCTGTCAGCGGCACTGCCTATACAGCGCCGCGAAATGAGACTGAAAAAGCAATCGCAGCCATTTGGCAGGACGTGCTGAACGTTGAGAAGGCGGGGATCTTTGACAATTTCTTTGAAACTGGCGGACATTCATTAAAAGCCATGACCCTTTTAACAAAGATTCATAAGGAAACAGGCATTGAGATTCCGCTTCAATTTTTGTTTGAGCATCCGACGATTGCGGCTCTTGCAGAGGAAGCTGATCACAGAGAAAGCAAAGCTTTTGCGGTGATTGAACCTGCTGAAAAACAGGAGCATTACCCGCTTTCATTGGCACAGCAGCGAACATATATCGTCAGCCAGTTCGAGGATGCGGGAGTCGGCTACAACATGCCTGCGGCAGCAATTCTGGAAGGGCCTTTAGATATTCAAAAACTGGAGCGCGCATTTCAGGGGTTAATCCGACGCCACGAGTCATTGAGAACATCATTTGTTCTTGAAAACAGCACGCCGAGACAGAACATTCACGATAGCGTTGATTTCAACATCGAAATGATTGAAAGAGGCGGCCGCTCAGATGAGGCAATTATGGCTTCATTCGTTCGGACATTTGATTTGGCGAAAGCTCCGCTGTTCAGAATCGGTTTGCTGGGGCTTGAAGAGAACCGTCATATGCTGCTGTTTGACATGCACCATTTGATTTCTGACGGTGTATCCATTGGCATTATGCTGGAGGAGTTAGCACGCATTTATAAAGGCGAACAGCTTCCTGAGCTTCGTCTCCAGTATAAGGACTACGCTGTATGGCAAAGCAGACAGGCTGCTGAAGGGTACAAGAAGGACCAGGCTTATTGGAAGGAAGTCTTTGCAGGCGAGCTCCCGGTGCTTCAGCTTCTGTCCGATTACCCAAGACCGCCTGTTCAAAGCTTTGAAGGGGATCGGGTGTCAATCAAGCTGGATGCGGGGGTAAAGGATCGCCTCAATCGTTTGGCTGAACAAAACGGCGCCACTTTATATATGGTGATGCTGTCCGCTTACTATACGCTTTTGTCAAAGTATACGGGGCAGGATGACATCATTGTCGGGACACCGTCAGCGGGCAGAAATCACTCCGATACAGAGGGCATTATCGGGATGTTTGTCAATACGCTTGCGATTCGCAGTGAGGTGAAGCAAGATGAGACGTTTACCCAATTGATCTCGCGTGTCCGCAAACGGGTGCTGAATGCCTTTTCTCATCAGGACTATCCGTTTGAGTGGCTTGTTGAAGATTTGAACATCCCGCGTGATGTTAGCAGGCATCCGCTGTTTGACACGATGTTCAGCCTTCAAAACGCGACAGAGGGCATTCCGGCTGTCGGCGATCTGTCCTTGTCTGTTCATGAGACCAATTTCAAGATTGCCAAATTTGATTTGACCGTGCAGGCGAGAGAAACCGATGAAGGCATTGAGCTTGATTTGGATTACAGCACAAAGCTGTTTAAACAAAGCACGGCAAACAGGCTGCTTACGCATTTTGCGCGTTTGCTTGAAGATGCTGCGGCTGATCCGGAGAAGCCGATTTCTGAGTATAAGCTTCTTTCTGAAGAGGCGGCTGCTTCGCAAATTCAGCAGTTTAACCCGGGCAGAACACCTTATCCTAAAGATAAAACAATTGTTCAGCTGTTTGAGGAGCAAGCGGCGAATACGCCAGACCATACTGCGCTTCAATATGAAGGCGAATCACTCACTTATCGTGAGCTGAATGAACGGGCCAATCGTTTAGCCCGCGGCATTCTTTCTCTTGGAGCTGGCGAAGGCAGGACAGCGGCTGTCTTATGTGAGCGGTCAATGGATATGATTGTGTCGATCTTGGCAGTATTAAAATCAGGTTCGGCTTATGTTCCGATTGATCCGGAACATCCGAGTCAGCGGATGCAGCATTTCTTCCGTGACAGCGGAGCAAAGGTGCTTCTCACTCAGAGGAAATTAAAGGCTTTAGCGGAAGAAGCGGAATTTAAGGGCGTTATCGTGCTAGCCGATGAGGAAGAGAGCTATCATGCCGATGCGCGCAATCTCGCACTGCCTCTTGATTCTGAAGCAATGGCCAACCTGACGTATACCTCTGGAACGACTGGAACACCTAAGGGGAATATCGTGACACATGCCAATATTCTCCGCACGGTGAAGGAAACGAATTATCTCAGCATTACAGAACAGGATACGATTCTCGGTCTTTCCAATTACGTGTTTGACGCGTTTATGTTCGATATGTTCGGATCTTTGTTAAACGGAGCCAAGCTGGTGCTGATACCGAAGGAAACCGTTTTGGACATGGCTCGTCTGTCCCGCGTCATTGAACGGGAGAATATCAGCATTCTCATGATTACAACCGCTTTGTTCCACTTGCTTGTGGACTTGAATCCGGCGTGCTTGTCAACGCTTCGCAAGATTATGTTTGGCGGGGAACGGGCTTCGGTTGAGCATGTCAGAAAAGCTTTGCAAACGGTTGGAAAGGGCAAGCTCCTTCACATGTATGGACCGTCTGAAAGCACGGTTTTCGCGACGTATCATCCGGTTGATGAATTGGAGGAGCACACGCTGTCTGTTCCGATTGGAAAACCGGTCAGCAATACGGAAGTATACATTCTTGACCGTACGGGACACGTGCAGCCTGCCGGGATTGCCGGAGAGCTTTGCGTCAGCGGCGAAGGACTCGTGAAAGGCTATTACAACCGTCCGGAACTGACTGAGGAGAAATTTGTTCCCCATCCGTTTACATCCGGCGAACGCATGTATAAAACGGGAGACCTTGCGAGATGGCTGCCGAATGGCGACATCGAATTTATCGGGCGAATCGACCATCAGGTGAAGATTCGCGGACAGCGCATCGAGCTTGGAGAAATCGAACATCAGCTGCAAACCCATGAGCGTGTTCAGGAAAGTGTTGTGCTTGCCGTTGATCAAGGAGCGGGAGATAAACTGCTTTGCGCTTATTATGTCGGAGAGGGAGACATCTCATCACAAGAGATGAGAGAGCATGCTGCGAAGGACTTGCCGGCATATATGGTTCCTGCGGTGTTTATCCAAATGGACGAGCTGCCGCTGACAGGGAACGGAAAAATTGACCGGAGAGCGCTGCCGATTCCTGATGCCAACGTCTCAAGAGGTGTTTCATATGTTGCGCCACGCAATGAAACGGAACAAAAAGTCGCAGACATTTGGGCACAGGTGCTTCAGGCTGAACAAGTCGGCGTTTATGACCACTTCTTTGACATTGGCGGACATTCATTAGCAGGCATGAAGATGCTTGCCTTGGTTCATCAGGAACTGGGCGTTGAGCTGTCACTCAAGGATCTCTTCCAGTCACCGACGGTTGAGGGCTTGGCACAGGTGATTGCCTCAGCTGAAAAAGGGACAGCCGCAAGTATCAGCCCGGCAGAGAAACAAGATACGTATCCTGTTTCTTCACCGCAAAAACGGATGTACGTGCTTCAACAGCTTGAGGAGGCGCAAACGAGCTATAACATGCCGGCGGTTCTGCGCCTGACAGGTGAGCTTGATATTGAAAGGCTTAACAGCGTCATGCAGCAGTTAATGCAGCGTCATGAAGCCTTGAGAACCACGTTTGAAATAAAAGATGGAGAAACGGTGCAGCGGATCTGGGAAGAGGCTGAGTGTGAGATGGCCTATTTCGAAGCCCCGGAAGAAGAGACAGAGCGGATCGTTTCTGAGTTTATTAAGCCTTTCAAAATCGACCAACTTCCACTGTTCAGAATAGGGCTGATCAAGCATTCAGACACTGAGCATGTGCTGCTGTTCGATATGCATCATATTATTTCTGACGGTGCATCTGTCGGTGTGCTGATTGAGGAGCTTTCAAAGCTGTACGACGGAGAAACCCTTGAGCCGCTCCATATTCAATATAAGGATTATGCCGTGTGGCAGCAGCAGTTCATTCAGTCTGAACTTTACAAGAAGCAAGAGGAGCATTGGCTGAAGGAGCTGGATGGAGAGCTGCCGGTGCTGACGCTTCCGGCTGACTACAGTCGTCCTGCCGTTCAAACATTTGAGGGAGACCGCATTGCATTTTCATTAGATGCAGGCAAAGCTGATGCTCTGCGCAGGCTTGCAAAAGAAACGGATTCCACGCTTTACATGGTGCTTCTGGCTTCATACAGTGCATTTTTATCAAAATTGAGCGGGCAAGACGATATCATCGTCGGTTCACCTGTCGCCGGACGATCTCAAGCGGACGTCAGCCGCGTCATCGGAATGTTCGTCAATACATTGGCGCTGCGCACGTATCCGAAGGGTAAAAAGACATTTGCCAACTATCTTAACGAAGTGAAAGAAACGGCACTCAGCGCTTTTGATGCGCAAGATTACCCGCTTGAGGACTTGATCGGAAATGTTCAGGTTCAGCGTGACACAAGCAGAAATCCGTTATTCGATGCAGTTTTTTCAATGCAAAATGCGAATATAAAGGATTTAACAATGAAAGGGATTCAGCTTGAGCCGCATCCGTTTGAACGGAAAACAGCCAAGTTTGACCTCACGCTGACGGCTGACGAAACCGACGGAGGGCTTACATTCGTACTCGAATACAATACAGCTCTGTTTAAGCAGGAAACGATTGAACGATGGAAGCAATATTGGATGAAGCTTTTAGATGCAGTTACTGGGAACCCGAACCAGCCGCTTTCCAGCCTGTCACTGGTCACCGAGACAGAAAAGCAAGCGCTTCTTGAGGCATGGAAGGGTAAAGCGCTGCCTGTGCCGACAGACAAAACGGTTCATCAGCTATTCGAAGAGACTGTCCAGCGCCACAAAGACCGCCCGGCTGTCACATACAACGGCCAGTCTTGGACGTACGGCGAGCTGAATGCGAAGGCGAATCGTCTCGCGCGGATTCTGATGGACTGCGGCATCAGTCCGGATGACCGCGTCGGCATTCTCACGAAGCCGTCGCTTGAAATGTCCGCCGCGGTGCTCGGCGTCTTGAAAGCCGGAGCGGCGTTTGTGCCGATTGATCCTGACTACCCGGATCAGCGGATTGAGTATATTTTACAGGACAGCGGCGCGAAGCTTCTCTTGAAACAGGAAGGCATTTCAGTGCCGGACAGCTTTACGGGAGATGTCATTCTTCTCGACGGAAGCCGCACGATTCTAAGCCTGCCGCTTGATGAAAACGACGAGGGAAATCCAGAAACCGCTGTAACCGCGGAGAACTTGGCGTACATGATTTACACGTCTGGAACGACCGGACAGCCGAAGGGTGTCATGGTCGAGCACCATGCGCTTGTGAACCTGTGCTTCTGGCACCATGACGCGTTCAGCATGACAGCGGAGGACCGCAGTGCGAAGTACGCGGGCTTTGGGTTCGACGCTTCCATTTGGGAGATGTTCCCGACCTGGACGATCGGTGCCGAGCTTCACGTCATTGATGAAGCGATTCGACTCGATATCGTCCGCCTGAACGATTACTTCGAAACGAACGGCGTAACGATCACGTTCCTGCCGACACAGCTTGCGGAACAGTTCATGGAGCTTGAGAACACATCACTTCGCGTATTGCTTACTGGAGGAGACAAGCTGAAGCGCGCAGTGAAAAAGCCGTACACACTCGTCAACAACTACGGGCCGACAGAAAATACGGTCGTTGCCACAAGCGCAGAAATCCATCCGGAGGAAGGCTCGCTTTCCATCGGAAGGGCCATTGCCAATACGAGAGTATACATTCTCGGAGAGGGCAATCAGGTGCAGCCGGAAGGCGTAGCCGGAGAGCTTTGTGTGGCGGGACGCGGATTAGCGCGAGGCTATCTGAATCGAGAAGACGAAACCGCGAAGCGGTTTGTCGCTGATCCGTTTGTGCCGGGTGAACGCATGTACCGCACCGGCGACTTGGTGAAGTGGGTGAACGGCGGCATCGAATACATCGGCCGGATCGACCAGCAGGTCAAGGTCCGCGGCTACCGGATCGAGCTCTCAGAAATTGAAGTCCAGCTCGCCCAGCTTTCTGAGGTGCAGGATGCGGCGGTGACGGCTGTCAAAGATAAAGGCGGCAATACAGCAATCGCGGCGTATGTCACACCGGAAACAGCTGACATAGAAGCACTGAAATCAGCACTGAAGGAAACCCTGCCGGATTACATGATCCCGGCGTTCTGGGTGACGCTGGACGAGCTTCCGGTTACGGCAAACGGCAAGGTGGACCGCAAAGCCTTGCCTGAGCCGGACATCGAAGCGGGAAGCGGAGAATACAAAGCGCCAACGACCGACATGGAAGAACTGCTTGCCGGCATCTGGCAGGACGTGCTTGGAATGTCTGAAGTCGGTGTCACCGACAATTTCTTCTCGCTTGGCGGAGATTCCATCAAAGGAATTCAAATGGCGAGCCGCTTGAATCAGCACGGCTGGAAGCTGGAAATGAAAGATCTCTTCCAGCATCCGACGATCGAAGAGCTTACCCAATATGTAGAGCGTGCCGAAGGCAAACAGGCAGACCAAGGCCCGGTAGAGGGCGAAGTCATCCTGACGCCGATCCAGCGCTGGTTCTTTGAAAAGAACTTCACGAACAAGCACCACTGGAACCAATCTGTGATGCTTCACGCCAAGAAGGGCTTTGATCCTGAACGGGTGGAGAAAACATTGCAGGCGCTGATCGAGCATCATGACGCGCTCCGTATGGTCTACCGTGAGGGACAGGAAGACGTCATTCAATACAACAGAGGTCTTGAAGCTGCTTCCGCTCAATTGGAGGTCATCCAGATTGAGGGCCAAGCTGCAGATTACGAAGACCGTATAGAGAGAGAAGCGGAGCGTTTGCAAAGCAGCATCGACTTGCAGGAAGGCGGCTTGTTAAAAGCAGGCTTGTTCCAAGCGGAAGACGGAGACCACTTGCTTCTTGCCATTCACCACTTAGTGGTTGACGGCGTGTCGTGGCGGATTTTACTGGAGGATTTCGCCGCAGTATATACACAGCTTGAGCAAGGCAATGAACCGGTTCTCCCGCAGAAAACACATTCATTTGCAGAGTATGCAGAGAGATTGCAAGACTTCGCGAACTCCAAAGCCTTTTTGAAAGAAAAAGAGTATTGGAGACAGCTTGAAGAACAAGCTGTTGCGGCAAAGCTTCCGAAAGACCGCGAATCTGGTGATCAGCGAATGAAACATACAAAGACAATTGAATTCTCGCTGACTGCTGAAGAGACAGAACAGCTCACCACAAAGGTGCATGAGGCATATCACACAGAAATGAATGATATTTTGCTGACGGCATTCGGATTGGCAATGAAGGAGTGGACGGGTCAGGATCGAGTAAATGTTCATTTAGAGGGGCACGGACGTGAAGAAATCATAGAAGACCTGACCATTTCCCGCACAGTCGGCTGGTTTACAAGTATGTACCCAATGGTGCTCGATATGAAGCATGCGGATGACCTGGGCTACCAGCTGAAGCAAATGAAAGAAGATATCAGACATGTGCCGAATAAGGGAGTCGGATACGGCATTCTGCGCTATTTGACGGCACCAGAACATAAAGAAGATGTGGCGTTCTCGATTCAGCCGGATGTCAGCTTCAACTATTTAGGTCAGTTTGACGAAATGTCGGATGCAGGTTTGTTTACGAGATCAGAGCTGCCATCAGGACAGTCATTAAGCCCTGAAACAGAAAAACCGAATGCGCTGGATGTTGTCGGATATATCGAAAACGGAAAACTGACGATGTCACTGGCCTATCATTCTCTTGAATTTCATGAAAAAACAGTACAAACATTCAGTGACAGCTTTAAAGCGCATCTTCTCAGAATCATTGAACATTGCCTATCTCAAGACGGTACGGAACTGACCCCGAGTGATCTTGGTGACGACGATTTGACGCTGGATGAGCTGGATAAATTAATGGAAATTTTCTAATAGAGGTGGCATATGAGCAAAAAATCGATTCAAAAGGTGTACGCACTGACACCAATGCAGGAGGGAATGCTGTATCATGCGATGCTTGATCCGCATTCTTCCTCGTACTTCACACAATTAGAGCTTGGGATTCACGGCGCTTTTGATCTTGAAATCTTTGAGAAAAGCGTCAATGAACTGATTCGGTCATACGATATTCTCCGTACGGTATTTGTGCATCAGCAGCTGCAAAAACCGCGTCAGGTCGTGTTAGCGGAACGCAAAACAAAGGTGCATTATGAGGATATCAGTCATGCAGACGAGAACCGCCAGAAGGAGCACATTGAGCGTTACAAACAAGACGCTCAGCGCCAAGGCTTTAACCTGGCAAAAGACATATTGTTCAAGGTAGCGGTTTTCCGCCTTGCTGCAGATCAGCTGTATCTTGTCTGGAGCAATCATCATATTATGATGGACGGCTGGAGCATGGGTGTCCTCATGAAAAGCCTGTTCCAAAACTATGAAGCGCTCAGAGCAGGCAGGACACCGGCAAACAGTCAGGGCAAGCCTTATTCCGATTACATCAAGTGGCTTGGAAAACAGGACAATGAAGAAGCGGAGAGCTACTGGAGCGAGCGCTTGGCGGGTTTTGAACAGCCAAGCGTGCTCCCGGGCCGCCTGCCTGTGAAAAAAGACGAATACGTCAATAAAGAATATTCATTTACATGGGACGAAACACTGGTTGCCCGTATTCAGCAAACCGCAAATCTCCATCAAGTGACAGGGCCTAACCTATTTCAGGCCGTTTGGGGCATTGTTCTCAGCAAATACAACTTTACGGATGATGTGATCTTCGGAACGGTCGTCTCGGGACGACCGTCTGAAATCAACGGAATCGAAACGATGGCGGGGCTGTTTATCAACACCATTCCAGTGCGGGTGAAAGTTGAACGAGATGCTGCATTCGCTGATATTTTCACAGCTGTTCAGCAGCATGCAGTAGAGGCAGAGCGTTACGATTACGTGCCGCTCTATGAGATTCAAAAACGCTCAGCTCTTGATGGCAATCTCTTAAACCATCTGGTCGCGTTTGAAAATTATCCGCTTGATCAAGAGCTTGAAAACGGCAGCATGGAAGACCGCCTCGGGTTTTCGATTAAGGTAGAAAGCGCATTTGAACAAACGAGCTTCGATTTCAACCTGATTGTGTATCCGGGCAAAACGTGGACCGTCAAAATTAAATATAACGGAGCCGCCTTTGATTCCGCTTTTATCGAACGGACAGCGGAGCACCTTACCCGCATGATGGAAGCAGCTGTCAATCAGCCGGCCGCTTTTGTGCGTGAGTACGGGCTTGTTGGAAACGAAGAGCAGCGGCAAATTGTCGAGGTGTTTAACAGCACGAAAGCCGAACTCCCTGAAGGAATGGCTGTTCACCAAGTGTTTGAAGAGCAAGCGAAACGGACGCCGGCGAGCACTGCCGTCGTATATGAAGGAACCGTGCTGACGTACCGCGAGCTGAATGCAGCGGCTAACCGTCTGGCGAGAAAGCTTGTCGAACAAGGCCTTCAAAAAGGGGAAACAGCAGCGATTATGAACGATCGATCAGTAGAAACCGTTGTCGGCATGCTGGCTGTGTTAAAAGCAGGCGCCGCATATGTGCCGCTTGATCCAGCGCTTCCGGGGGATCGTCTTCGTTTCATGGCAGAGGACAGCTCCGTTCGAATGGTTTTGACCGGAAATTCTTATACAGGGCAGGCACATCAGCTGCAGGTGCCGGTTCTTACACTGGACATAGGCATTGAAGATGGCGAAGCTGACAATCTCAACCTGCCATCCGCCCCGTCTGATTTGGCGTACATCATGTACACATCCGGTTCAACGGGCAAACCGAAAGGCGTCATGATCGAACATAAAAGCATTCTGCGCCTCGTCAAAAATGCCGGGTACGTTCCTGTTACTGAAGAGGACCGCATGGCGCAAACAGGGGCAGTCAGCTTTGATGCCGGAACGTTTGAGGTATTCGGCGCACTGCTGAATGGCGCAGCGCTTTATCCGGTCAAAAAAGAGACACTGCTTGATGCGAAACAATTTGCTGCATTCCTGCGTGAGCAAAGCATCACAACTATGTGGCTGACATCACCTTTATTCAACCAGCTTGCTGCAAAGGATGCGGGTATGTTCGGCACACTGCGCCATTTAATCATCGGCGGAGATGCCCTTGTCCCGCATATTGTCAGCAAAGTAAAACAGGCATCGCCGTCGCTTTCATTGTGGAACGGATACGGCCCGACAGAAAACACGACGTTTTCAACCAGTTTTCTGATCGACCGCGAGTATGGCGACTCTATCCCAATCGGGAAGCCGATCGGGAATTCCACTGCCTATATTATGGATGAGCAGCAATGCCTGCAGCCAATCGGCGCGCCTGGTGAGCTTTGCGTAGGTGGAATCGGTGTAGCGCGAGGATATGTCAATCTCCCTGAGCTGACGGAGAAGCAATTTCTCGAAGACCCGTTCAGACCGGGTGAGAGAATTTACCGCACTGGTGACTTGGCAAGATGGCTGCCGGACGGCAATATTGAATTTTTAGGCAGAATCGACAACCAAGTGAAGGTGCGCGGCTTCCGAATTGAGCTTGGCGAAATTGAAACAAAACTGAACATGGCTGAGCATGTGACAGAGGCTGCGGTGATCATCCGCAAGAACAAAGCAGATGAAAATGAAATTTGCGCGTACTTCACGGCGGATCGTGAAGTGGCTGTGAGTGAGCTGAGAAAAACACTGTCTCAGTCTTTGCCTGACTATATGGTCCCTGCCCACCTGATTCAAATGGACAGCCTGCCGCTCACGCCAAACGGGAAAATCAATAAAAAAGAACTGCCTGCACCGCAATCAGAAGCCGTGCAGCCGGAATACGCAGCACCAGAAACAGAGAGTGAAAAGAAATTAGCGGAGATCTGGGAAGGAATACTCGGCGTCAGAGCAGGCGTTACCGATAACTTCTTTATGATCGGCGGTCATTCTTTGAAAGCGATGATGATGACGGCGAAAATTCAAGAGCATTTTCATAAGGAAGTTCCGATAAAAGTGCTTTTTGAAAAGCCGACTATTCAAGAACTGGCACTGTATTTGGAAGAGAACGAAAGCAAGGAGGAGCAGACGTTTGAACCGATCAGGCAAGCATCTTATCAGCAGCATTATCCTGTATCCCCGGCCCAGCGGAGAATGTATATCCTCAATCAGCTTGGACAAGCAAACACAAGCTACAACGTCCCCGCTGTACTTCTGCTGGAGGGAGAAGTAGATAAAGACCGGCTTGAAAACGCGATTCAGCAATTAATCAACCGGCACGAAATCCTCCGTACATCGTTTGACATGATCGACGGAGAGGTTGTGCAAACCGTTCATAAAAACATATCGTTCCAGCTGGAGGCTGCCAAGGGACGGGAAGAAGACGCGGAAGAGATAATCAAAGCATTTGTTCAGCCGTTTGAATTAAACCGCGCGCCGCTCGTCCGTTCGAAGCTTGTCCAGCTGGAAGAAAAACGCCACCTGCTGCTCATTGATATGCATCATATTATTACTGACGGAAGTTCAACAGGCATTCTAATCGGTGATCTTGCCAAAATATATCAAGGCGCAGATCTGGAACTGCCACAAATTCACTATAAAGATTACGCAGTTTGGCACAAAGAACAAACTAATTATCAAAAAGATGAGGAATACTGGCTCGATGTCTTTAAAGGCGAACTGCCAATACTGGATCTTCCCGCGGATTTCGAGCGGCCTGCTGAACGGAGCTTTGCGGGAGAGCGCGTGATGTTTGGGCTTGATAAGCAAATCACGGCTCAAATCAAATCGCTCATGGCAGAAACAGATACGACAATGTACATGTTTTTGCTGGCGGCGTTCAATGTACTCCTTTCCAAGTACGCGTCACAGGATGATATCATTGTCGGCTCGCCGACAGCTGGCAGAACACATCCTGATCTGCAAGGTGTGCCGGGTATGTTTGTCAACACGGTCGCACTCAGAACGGCACCAGCGGGAGATAAAACCTTCGCGCAATTTCTTGAAGAGGTCAAAACAGCCAGCCTTCAAGCATTCGAGCACCAGAGCTATCCGCTTGAGGAGCTGATTGAAAAGCTTCCGCTTACAAGGGATACAAGCAGAAGTCCGCTGTTCAGCGTGATGTTCAACATGCAAAATATGGAGATTCCTTCATTAAGATTAGGAGATTTGAAGATTTCCTCGTATTCCATGCTTCATCATGTTGCGAAATTTGATCTTTCCTTGGAAGCGGTCGAGCGTGAAGAGGATATCGGCCTAAGCTTTGACTATGCGACTGCCTTGTTTAAGGACGAGACGATCCGCCGCTGGAGCCGCCACTTTGTCAATATCATCAAAGCGGCCGCGGCTAATCCGAACGTTCGGCTGTCTGATGTAGATCTGCTTTCATCTGCAGAAACGGCTGCTTTGCTAGAAGAAAGACATATGACTCAAATTACCGAAGCAACCTTTGCTGCTCTTTTTGAAAAACAGGCCCAGCAAACACCTGACCATCCTGCGGTGAAGGCTGGCGGAAATCTGCTGACCTATCGCGAGCTTGATGAACAGGCGAACCAGCTGGCGCATCATCTTCGTGCCCAAGGGGCCGGAAATGAAGACATCGTCGCGATTGTTATGGACCGGTCAGCTGAAGTCATGGTATCCATTCTCGGTGTCATGAAGGCGGGGGCAGCTTTCCTTCCGATTGATCCTGATACACCTGAAGAACGAATCCGTTATTCATTAGAGGACAGCGGAGCAAAATTTGCGGTCGTGAATGAAAGAAACATGACGGCTATTGGGCAATATGAAGGGATAATTGTCAGCCTTGATGACGGTAAATGGAGAAATGAAAGCAAGGAGCGCCCATCATCCATTTCCGGGTCTCGCAATCTTGCATACGTCATTTATACGTCCGGTACGACCGGAAAGCCAAAGGGCGTGCAGATTGAGCATCGCAATCTGACAAACTATGTCTCTTGGTTTAGTGAAGAGGCGGGCCTGACGGAAAATGATAAGACTGTATTGCTTTCATCTTACGCATTTGACCTTGGCTATACGAGCATGTTCCCTGTACTTCTGGGCGGGGGCGAGCTCCATATCGTCCAGAAGGAAACCTATACGGCGCCGGATGAAATAGCGCACTATATCAAGGAGCATGGGATCACTTATATCAAGCTGACACCGTCTCTGTTCCATACAATAGTGAACACCGCCAGTTTTGCAAAAGATGCGAACTTTGAATCCTTGCGCTTGATCGTCTTGGGAGGAGAAAAAATCATCCCGACTGATGTTATCGCCTTCCGTAAGATGTATGGACATACCGAATTTATCAATCACTACGGCCCGACAGAAGCAACGATCGGCGCCATCGCCGGGCGGGTTGATCTGTCTGAGCCGGATGCATTTGCGAAACGCCCGACAATCGGACGCCCGATTGCGAATGCCGGTGCGCTTGTCTTAAATGAAGCATTGAAGCTTGTGCCGCCTGGAGCGAGCGGACAGCTCTATATCACGGGACAGGGGCTCGCGAGAGGGTATCTCAACAGGCCTCAGCTGACAGCCGAGAGATTTGTAGAAAATCCATATTCGCCGGGAAGCCTCATGTACAAAACCGGAGATGTCGTACGAAGACTTTCTGACGGTACGCTTGCATTTATCGGCCGGGCTGATGATCAGGTGAAAATCCGAGGCTACCGCATTGAGCCGAAAGAAATTGAAACGGTCATGCTCAGCCTCAGCGGAATTCAAGAAGCGGTTGTACTAGCGGTTTCCGAGGGCGGTCTTCAAGAGCTTTGCGCGTATTATACGTCGGATCAAGATATTGAAAAAGCAGAGCTCCGGTACCAGCTTTCCCTAACACTGCCGTCTCATATGATTCCTGCTTTCTTTGTGCAGGTTGACGCGATTCCGCTGACGGCAAACGGAAAAACCGACAGAAACGCTCTGCCGAAGCCTAACGCGGCACAATCCGGAGGCAAGGCCTTGGCCGCACCGGAGACAGCGCTTGAAGAAAGTTTATGCCGCATTTGGCAGAAAACGCTTGGCATAGAAGCCATCGGCATTGATGACAATTTTTTCGATTTAGGCGGCCATTCATTAAAAGGGATGATGCTGATTGCCAACATTCAGGCGGAATTGGAGAAAAGCGTACCGCTTAAAGCACTGTTCGAGCAGCCGACAGTTCGCCAGCTGGCGGCTTATATGGAGGCGTCTGCTGTTTCAGGCGGCCATCAAGTACTCAAACCGGCTGACAAGCAGGATATGTATCCATTGTCATCCGCACAGAAACGAATGTACGTGCTCAATCAGCTTGACCGCCAGACGATAAGCTACAACATGCCATCTGTTCTTCTAATGGAAGGAGAGCTTGATATTTCGCGCCTGCGCGACTCACTCAATCAGCTTGTGAACCGTCACGAATCATTGCGGACGTCATTTATGGAAGCTAATGGTGAGCCTGTTCAGTGCATCATTGAGAAGGCGGAGGTTGATCTTCATGTGTTTGAAGCCAAAGAAGACGAAGCGGACCAAAAGATTAAGGAATTTATCCGGCCATTCGACTTAAACGACGCACCGCTCATTCGCGCAGCTTTGCTTCGAATAGAAGCGAAAAAACATTTGCTGCTTTTAGATATGCATCATATCATCGCAGACGGCGTCTCAAGAGGCATCTTTGTAAAAGAATTGGCGCTGCTTTACAAAGGAGAGCAGCTTCCGGAGCCGGCGCTTCATTATAAAGATTTCGCCGTTTGGCAAAATGAAGCTGAGCAAAAAGAACGGATGAAGGAGCATGAGGCGTACTGGATGTCAGTTCTTTCAGGCGAGCTGCCTGAGCTTGATCTCCCGCTCGATTATGCCCGTCCGCCTGTGCAAAGCTTTAAAGGAGATACGATCCGTTTCCGTACGGGAAGTGAGACGGCAAAGGCGGTAGAAAAACTGCTTGCCGAAACCGGAACGACCTTGCACATGGTGCTCCATGCTGTTTTCCACGTCTTTTTAAGCAAAATTTCCGGACAGCGGGATATCGTCATCGGCTCCGTTACTGCCGGCCGGACGAATGCTGATGTTCAGGACATGCCGGGAATGTTCGTCAATACACTTGCCCTGAGAATGGAAGCGAAAGAACAGCAAACATTTGCGGAGCTTTTGGAGCAAGCAAAGCAGACGAGCCTGTCAGCGCTTGAGCATCAGGAGTATCCGTTTGAAGATCTGGTTAATCAGCTTGATCTCCCTCGGGATATGAGCCGAAACCCATTGTTTAATGTGATGGTGACGACAGAAAACCCTGATAAAGAACAGCTTACATTGCAAAATCTGAGCATTTCACCTTATGAGGCTCATCAGGGAACTTCTAAGTTTGATCTGACACTGGGCGGATTTACTGATGAAAATGGCATTGGCTTGCAGCTCGAATATGCGACAGATCTGTTCGCGAAAGAAACAGCTGAAAAATGGAGCGAATACGTTCTGCGGCTACTAAAGGCTGTTGCGGATAACCCGAACCAGCCGCTTTCCAGCCTGTCACTGGTCACCGAGACAGAAAAGCAAGCGCTTCTTGAGGCATGGAAGGGCAAAGCGCTGCCTGTGCCGACAGACAAAACGGTTCATCAGCTATTCGAAGAGACTGTCCAGCGCCACAAAGACTGTCCGGCTGTCACATACAACGGCCAGTCTTGGACGTACGGCGAGCTGAATGCGAAGGCAAACCGTCTCGCGCGGATTCTGATGGACTGCGGCATCAGCCCCGATGACCGCGTCGGCATTCTCACGAAGCCGTCGCTTGAAATGTCCGCCGCGGTGCTCGGCGTCTTGAAAGCCGGAGCGGCGTTTGTGCCGATTGATCCTGACTACCCGGATCAGCGGATTGAGTATATTTTACAGGACAGCGGCGCGAAGCTTCTCTTGAAACAGGAAGGCATTTCAGTGCCGGACAGCTTTACGGGAGATGTCATTCTTCTCGACGGAAGCCGCACGATTCTAAGCCTGCCGCTTGATGAAAACGACGAGGGAAATCCAGAGACGGCTGTAACTGCGGAGAACTTGGCGTACATGATTTACACGTCTGGAACGACCGGACAGCCGAAGGGTGTCATGGTCGAGCACCATGCGCTTGTGAACCTGTGCTTCTGGCACCACGACGCGTTCAGCATGACAGCGGAGGACCGCAGTGCGAAGTACGCGGGCTTCGGGTTCGACGCTTCCATTTGGGAGATGTTCCCGGCCTGGACGATCGGCGCCGAGCTTCACGTCATTGATGAAGCGATTCGACTCGATATCGTCCGCCTGAACGATTACTTCGAAACGAACGGCGTAACGATCACGTTCCTGCCGACACAGCTTGCGGAACAGTTCATGGAGCTTGAGAACACATCACTTCGCGTATTGCTCACTGGAGGAGACAAGCTGAAGCGCGCAGTGAAAAAGCCGTACACACTCGTCAACAACTACGGGCCGACAGAAAATACGGTCGTTGCCACAAGCGCAGAAATCCATCCGGAGGAAGGCTCGCTTTCCATCGGAAGGGCCATTGCCAATACGAGAGTATACATTCTCGGAGAGGGCAATCAGGTGCAGCCGGAAGGCGTAGCCGGAGAGCTTTGTGTGGCGGGACGCGGATTAGCGCGAGGCTATCTGAATCGAGAAGACGAAACCGCGAAGCGGTTTGTCGCTGATCCGTTTGTGCCGGGTGAACGCATGTACCGCACCGGCGACTTGGTGAAGTGGGTGAACGGCGGCATCGAATACATCGGCCGGATCGACCAGCAGGTCAAGGTCCGCGGCTACCGGATCGAGCTCTCAGAAATTGAAGTCCAGCTCGCCCAGCTTTCTGAGGTGCAGGATGCGGCGGTGACGGCTGTCAAAGATAAAGGCGGCAATACAGCAATCGCGGCGTATGTCACACCGGAAACAGCTGACATAGAAGCACTGAAATCAGCACTGAAGGAAACCCTGCCGGATTACATGATCCCGGCGTTCTGGGTGACGCTGGACGAGCTTCCGGTTACGGCAAACGGCAAGGTGGACCGCAAAGCCTTGCCTGAGCCGGACATCGAAGCGGGAAGCGGAGAATACAAAGCGCCAACGACCGACATGGAAGAACTGCTTGCCGGCATCTGGCAGGACGTGCTTGGAATGTCTGAAGTCGGTGTCACCGACAATTTCTTCTCGCTTGGCGGAGATTCCATCAAAGGAATTCAAATGGCGAGCCGCTTGAATCAGCACGGCTGGAAGCTGGAAATGAAAGATCTCTTCCAGCATCCGACGATCGAAGAGCTTACCCAATATGTAGAGCGTGCCGAAGGCAAACAGGCAGACCAAGGCCCGGTAGAGGGCGAAGTCATCCTGACGCCGATCCAGCGCTGGTTCTTTGAAAAGAACTTCACGAACAAGCACCACTGGAACCAATCTGTGATGCTTCACGCCAAGAAGGGCTTTGATCCTGAACGGGTGGAGAAAACATTGCAGGCGCTGATCGAGCATCATGACGCGCTCCGCATGGTCTATCGTGAGGAAAACGGGGACATCGTTCAGGCGTATCAACCGATCAGTGAGAGCAAGGTCAGCTTCGAAATCGTGGATCTGTACGGCTCCGATGAAGAGATGCTGAGAAGCCAGATTAAAATTCTCGCGAACAAGCTGCAGAGCAGTCTCGATCTGCAAAACGGGCCGCTTCTAAAGGCGGAGCAATATCGCACAGAAGCTGGGGATCACCTGCTCATTGCTGTACACCATCTGGTGGTCGACGGTGTGTCATGGCGGATTTTGCTTGAAGACTTTGCTTCAGGCTACATGCAGGCTGAGAAAGAAGAGAGCCTTGTCTTCCCGCAAAAAACAAACTCCTTCAAGGATTGGGCGGAAGAACTGGCGGCATTCAGCCAATCAGCGCATCTTTTACAGCAGGCTGAATACTGGTCGCAAATTGCCGCTGAACAGGTTTCTCTTTTACCGAAGGATTGTAAAACAGAGCAGCGGATCGTCAAGGATACATCATCTGTCCTATGTGAATTAACGGAAGAAGACACTAAGCATCTTTTAACAGATGTTCATCAGCCATATGGAACTGAAATCAACGATATTCTTCTCAGCGCGCTCGGTTTGACAATGAAAGAATGGACAAAGGGTGCCAAAATTGGCATTAACCTTGAGGGACACGGCCGGGAGGACATTATCCCGAATGTGAATATCTCCAGAACGGTCGGCTGGTTTACGGCACAATACCCTGTTGTGCTCGACATATCTGACGCAGATGCCTCGGCTGTGATCAAAACAGTCAAAGAAAACCTGCGCCGCATTCCCGGCAAAGGTGTTGGCTACGGCATTCTTCGTTATTTCACAGAAACAGCGGAAACAAAGGGCTTCACACCGGAGATCAGCTTCAACTATTTGGGCCAATTCGACAGTGAAGTCAAAACCGATTTCTTTGAACCGTCCGCTTTCGATATGGGGCGCCAAGTAAGCGGAGAATCAGAGGCGCTGTACGCATTAAGCTTCAGCGGCATGATCAGAAACGGCCGGTTTGTGCTTTCCTGCTCCTACAATGAGAAGGAGTTTGAAAGAGCTACAGTCGAGGAGCAAATGGAACGGTTTAAAGAAAACCTCCTGATGCTAATCCGCCATTGCACGGAAAAAGAAGACAAGGAATTCACACCAAGCGACTTCAGCGCCGAAGACCTTGAAATGGACGAGATGGGAGATATCTTTGACATGCTTGAGGAGAATTTAAAATAAAACGCAAGGGAATTACAGAAGGCGGGAGCGAAACATATGAGTCAATTTAGCAAGGATCAGGTTCAAGATATGTATTACCTATCGCCGATGCAGGAAGGGATGCTTTTTCATGCCATCCTGAATCCCGGCCAAAGCTTTTACCTTGAACAAATCACGATGAAAGTAAAAGGCAGCTTGAATATCAAATGTCTTGAAGAAAGCATGAATGTGATCATGGACCGGTACGATGTATTTCGTACCGTGTTCATTCACGAAAAAGTAAAAAGACCTGTCCAAGTCGTATTGAAAAAACGGCAGTTCCAAATAGAAGAAATCGATCTGACACACTTAACGGGCAGCGAGCAAACAGCCAAAATCAATGAGTACAAAGAACAGGATAAGATCAGGGGTTTTGATTTGACGCGGGATATTCCGATGCGGGCAGCCATTTTCAAGAAAGCTGAAGAAAGCTTTGAATGGGTGTGGAGCTACCACCACATTATTTTGGACGGATGGTGCTTCGGCATCGTCGTACAGGATCTATTTAAGGTATACAATGCTCTGCGCGAACAAAAGCCGTACAGCCTGCCGCCCGTCAAACCGTATAAAGACTACATCAAGTGGCTTGAAAAGCAGGATAAACAAGCATCACTGCGTTACTGGCGCGAATATTTAGAGGACTTTGAAGGACAAACGACGTTTGCGGAGCAAAGAAAGAAACAAAAGGACGGCTATGAGCCGAAAGAGCTGCTCTTTTCACTGCCGGAGGCGGAAACAAAGGCCTTTACCGAGCTTGCAAAATCGCAGCATACCACTTTAAGTACGGCGCTGCAGGCAGTCTGGAGCGTATTGATCAGCCGCTATCAGCAGTCTGGCGATTTGGCCTTCGGTACAGTTGTTTCAGGGCGTCCCGCGGAAATCAAAGGCGTTGAACATATGGTCGGGCTGTTTATCAACGTTGTCCCGAGACGTGTGAAGCTGTCTGAGGGTATCACATTTAACGGCTTGCTCAAGCAGCTGCAGGAGCAATCGCTGCAGTCTGAGACGCATCAATATGTGCCGCTTTATGACATCCAAAGCCAGGCTGATCAGCCGAAACTGATTGACCACATCATTGTTTTTGAGAACTATCCGCTTCAGGATGCGAAAAATGAAGAAAGCAGTGAAAACGGCTTTGATATGGTGGATGTTCATGTTTTTGAGAAGTCGAATTATGATCTCAACCTGATGGCTTCCCCGGGAGATGAGATGCTGATTAAGCTTGCCTATAATGAGAATGTGTTTGATGAGGCGTTTATCCTGCGCTTGAAATCTCAGCTTCTTACAGCAATTCAGCAGCTCATCCAGAATCCTGATCAGCCTGTCAGCACGATCAACCTCGTTGACGACAGGGAGAGAGAATTTTTGCTAACCGGCTTAAACCCGCCGGCTCAAGCTCATGAAACAAAGCCTCTGACGTATTGGTTCAAGGAAGCAGTGAACGCCAATCCGGATGCACCGGCGCTTACGTATTCCGGCCAGACCCTGTCTTATCGCGAATTAGATGAGGAAGCGAACCGCATTGCACGCCGGCTGCAAAAACACGGTGCGGGCAAAGGCTCTGTTGTAGCGCTGTACACGAAGCGCTCACTTGAACTGGTGATCGGCATTCTCGGTGTATTAAAGGCGGGAGCAGCCTATCTGCCGGTTGATCCGAAGCTGCCAGAGGACCGAATCTCGTATATGCTGGCTGACAGTGCGGCAGCCTGTCTTCTGACGCATCAGGAGATGAAAGAACAAGCGGCTGAGCTGCCGTATACAGGCACAACGCTCTTCATTGATGATCAAACACGGTTTGAAGAACAGGCAAGCGATCCTGCAACCGCGATTGATCCTAATGATCCGGCATATATCATGTACACGTCCGGCACAACCGGAAAGCCAAAGGGCAATATGACCACTCATGCCAATATTCAAGGATTGGTCAAGCATGTAGACTACATGGCATTCTCTGAGAAAGATACATTCTTATCTGTTTCCAATTACGCCTTTGACGCATTTACCTTTGATTTCTATGCTTCTATGCTGAATGCGGCACGGCTCATTATCGCAGATGAACATACGCTGCTTGATACAGAACGGCTCACAGATCTGATCCTGCAAGAGAATGTCAATGTCATGTTTGCGACAACCGCACTATTTAATCTTCTCACGGATGCGGGAGAGGATTGGATGAAGGGACTACGCTGTATATTATTCGGCGGAGAGCGCGCGTCAGTGCCTCATGTCAGAAAAGCGCTGCGGATCATGGGGCCGGGCAAGCTGATTAACTGCTACGGGCCGACTGAGGGAACAGTGTTTGCGACTGCTCACGTCGTGCATGATATACCGGATTCCATCTCCTCATTGCCGATCGGAAAGCCGATAAGCAATGCCAGTGTTTATATTCTGAACGAGCAAAGCCAGCTCCAGCCATTCGGGGCGATCGGTGAACTGTGCATCAGCGGAATGGGCGTGTCAAAAGGGTATGTAAATCGTGCTGACCTCACGAAGGAAAAGTTTATCAAGAACCCGTTCAAGCCGGGAGAGACGCTTTACCGCACAGGGGATTTAGCGCGCTGGCTGCCGGATGGAACGATTGAATACGCCGGCCGTATTGACGACCAGGTCAAAATACGCGGACACCGGATTGAGCTTGAAGAAATCGAAAAGCAGCTGCAGGAATACCCAGGTGTGAAAGATGCGGTCGTTGTGGCGGACCGCCATGAGTCTGGCGATGCATCAATCAATGCCTACCTCGTGAACCGGACGCAGCTTTCAGCTGAGGACGTGAAGGCGCACCTGAAAAAACAGCTTCCTGCTTACATGGTGCCGCAAACCTTTACCTTCTTGGATGAGATTCCTTTAACGACGAACGGGAAAGTCAATAAACGGCTGCTCCCAAAACCTGATCAGGATCAGCTGGCGGAAGAATGGATTGGACCGCGGAACGAGATGGAAGAAACAATCGCACAAATATGGTCTGAGGTTCTCGGCAGAAAGCAAATTGGCATTCATGACGATTTCTTTGCGCTCGGAGGGCATTCCTTGAAGGCCATGACCGCCGCGTCCCGCATCAAGAAAGAGCTCGGGATTGATCTTCCAGTAAAGCTTTTGTTTGAAGCGCCGACGATCGCCGGCATTTCAGCGTATTTGAAAAATGGGGGTCCTGATCGCTTGCAGGATGTAACGATAATGAATCAGGATCAGGAGCAGATCATTTTCGCATTTCCGCCGGTTCTGGGCTATGGCCTTATGTACCAAAATCTGTCCAGCCGCTTGCCGTCATACAAGCTATGCGCCTTTGATTTTATTGAGGAGGAAGACCGGCTTGACCACTATGCGGATTTGATCCAGAAGCTGCAGCCGGAAGGGCCTTTAACATTGTTTGGATATTCAGCGGGATGCAGCCTGGCGTTTGAAGCTGCGAAAAAGCTTGAGGAACAAGGCCGTATTGTTCAGCGGATCATCATGGTGGATTCCTATAAAAAACAAGGTGTCAGTGATCTGGACGGACGCACGGTTGAAAGTGATGTCGAAGCGTTGATGAATGTCAATCGGGACAATGAAGCGCTCAACAGCGAAGCCGTCAAACAAGGCCTCAAGCAAAAAACACATGCCTTTTACTCATACTACGTCAACCTGATCAGCACAGGCCAGGTGAAAGCAGATATTGATCTGTTGACTTCCGGCGCTGATTTTGACATGCCGGAATGGCTTGCATCATGGGAAGAAGCTACAACAGGTGTTTACCGTGTGAAAAGAGGCTTCGGAACACACGCAGAAATGCTGCAGGGAGAAACGCTAGATAGGAATGCGGAGATTTTGCTCGAATTTCTTAATACACAAACCGTAACGGTTTCATAAATGAAGTGATGAAAGGAGGAGACAGCCAATGAGCCAACTCTTCAAATCATTTGATGCGTCGGAAAAAACACAGCTCATCTGTTTTCCGTTTGCCGGCGGCTATTCGGCGTCGTTTCGCCCTCTCCATGCTTTTTTGCAGGGGGAGTGCGAGATGCTCGCTGCCGAGCCGCCGGGACACGGCACGAATCAAACGTCAGCCATTGAGGATCTCGAAGAGCTGACGGATTTGTACAAGCAAGAACTGAACCTTCGCCCTGATCGGCCGTTTGTGCTGTTCGGACACAGTATGGGCGGAATGATCACCTTCAGGCTGGCGCAAAAGCTTGAGCGTGAAGGCATCTTTCCGCAGGCGGTTATTATTTCTGCAATCCAGCCGCCTCATATTCAGCGGAAGAAAGTGTCCCACCTGCCTGATGATCAGTTTCTCGATCATATTATCCAATTAGGCGGAATGCCCGCAGAGCTTGTTGAAAATAAGGAGGTCATGTCCTTTTTCCTGCCTTCTTTCCGATCAGATTATCGGGCTCTTGAACAATTTGAGCTTTACGATCTGGCCCAGATCCAGTCGCCTGTTCATGTCTTTAACGGGCTTGATGATAAAAAGTGCATACGAGATGCGGAAGGGTGGAAGAAGTGGGCAAAAGACATCACATTCCATCAATTTGACGGCGGGCACATGTTCCTGCTGTCACAAACGGAAGAAGTCGCAGAACGGATTTTTGCGATCTTGAATCAGCATCCGATCATTCAACCGTGATCAAAAGCGGACAGCTTCGGCTGTTCCGCTTTTTTTGTGTTGAATGCCAATTTTTGCATGGTATAATAGTCGAAATACTCAAATAAAGGAAGGTCGAAACATGCGCACGTCTCCCAGGATGAAATGGTTTGTATTGCTGTTTACGTTTGTTTTCGCCATCGGAATGAACTCATTCAGAAATTCCTTTCAATTTTTTATGCTGCCAATGGCAGACGCCTTCCATGCCGACAGGTCGCTGATTTCGGTTTCTGTCAGCATTTTTATGATCACAACCGGCATCGTCCAGTTTTTTGTCGGTTTTTTTATCGACCGTTTCAGTGTCAGAAAAATTATGGCGCTTGGAGCTGTCTGCATCAGCGCAAGCTTTTTGGTGCTTCCTTATTCACCGAATGTTCATGTGTTTTCCGCCATTTACGGTGTGCTTGGCGGAATCGGGTATTCCTGCGCGGTCGGCGTGACGACCCAATATTTCATCAGCCGTTGGTTTGACACACATAAAGGTCTGGCGCTTGCTATTTTGACCAATGCCAACTCTGCGGGCCTGCTGCTTCTCTCACCCATTTGGGCTGCGGCTCCGTATCATGCCGGCTGGCAGAGCACCTATACCATTTTGGGAATCGTCATGGCGGCTGTTCTGCTGCCGCTCCTCGTCTTTGGGATGAAGCACCCGCCACATGCGCAAGTGGAAACTGTGAAAAAATCTTATGATTGGCGGGGGTTTTGGAACGTGATGAAGCAATCCCGCCTCATTCATATCCTGTACTTCGGCGTGTTTACTTGCGGATTTACAATGGGAATTATTGATGCTCACCTCGTCCCGATACTGAAGGATGCGCATGTCTCTCATGTCAACGGAATGATGGCCGCGTTCGGGGCATTTATCATCATTGGCGGATTATTGGCGGGCTGGCTGTCAGATCTCCTCGGCAGCAGAAGCGTCATGCTATCCATCTTATTTTTCATTCGGCTGCTCAGCCTCATTTGCCTGCTCATTCCCATTCTCGGAATTCATCACAGCGACCTTTGGTACTTCGGGTTTATCCTGTTATTCGGACTCAGTTACACAGGCGTGATCCCGCTGACCGCGGCGTCAATTTCGGAAAGCTATCAAACAGGATTGATCGGATCGCTGTTAGGCATCAATTTCTTTATCCATCAGGTTGCCGGAGCTCTCAGCGTGTATGCGGGCGGTTTGTTTTTTGACATGACTCATGGTTATTTGCTGATTGTCGCTGTGTGCATCGTGTTTGTGGGTTTATCGGCTGTAATAGAGCTGGTGCCGTTTTTAGATAAACAAAAGGCAAAAGAAACCCACCAATCAATATAAAAGGATCAGCACTGTCAATGCTGATCCTTTTTAAATTTGAGTTTTTTTGTTTCGGTATTTTTAAGGATAATCTCCTTGAATCTGTTCATCTCCACTTCGGAATGAAAAAAATGTTTTGGGATCGCAATATATTGGCTGCTGGATGTATTGATGCGGAAGATATTCTTATATTCGAAAACAGCTGTGATTTCATCCCAATTGAAAATGAGGTCATATTTTTTAGAACATATACGAATTCCTTCTTGGTTCAGAGTATATGTTCTTTTCGATTTCATCCGTTCGTTCTTCTTGTATGCTCTGGAAAACTTCACATATAGAAGAAGGAGAAGCAGCAGTGTAAACAGAACGGACATCACGATAATCAACATACTGTTCATAAACAAGTTAAGCGCGTCACTGCCATAAACGATACGGGGCCATCCGTTAATGAAGTTAACTGCAGCAAATATGGCGCAAAACAACAGAAAGTAAAAGCATGATATTTTTGCGATTTGATAAAAAAAGATTTCTCTTACATCCTTAAAAGCGATTTCTCCTGGAAGATTGATACTTTCACTAGCATATTGAATCATACGGTAAACCTACACCTCTAACCATGTTTTTCCTTTCAGTCTAGCATAATTTCTCATTTTTTTGCAGGCATACCAGGGCGCTTTGTTTTTTTCTCCAGATTGATATTGCTCCCCACCACGCCAATCATAATACAAACAGCCCCGGCAAGATGATACCAGGCCAGGCTTTCGTTGAGAATCACAACTCCTGCAATCATCGTCACAATGGTAGATACATGATTAAAAGCACTCATTTTAAACGCCTCAATTCGCGACAGCGTATAGTTAGACAGAAATGAAGTGACAAGTGAAGACAGCACGCCCAAATACACAATGGCGAGAACGAAGCCGGGCTCCCGGAACGGCAGAAAATAAGTGCCGACTGTTCCCGCCGCTCCGTGACGCACAAGGGCGATGGCGTTGAAGACGACAAAGCCGATGGCTGACATGATGTAGGTGAGCTCGGTCAGCTTGAACCGCTGCGTCATTTTTCTGGCAGCAGTATTGTACATCGCTGAAGACAAAGCGGACAATAGGATCAGCAAAGACCCTTTTAAGCTGGCTGATTCCACGTCAACGCCTTTCATCACAAAAATAAACATGACGCCGGCAACGGATAAAACCGTGAACCCCTTTTGCGTCCACGTTGGGCGTTCCTTTAAAACATAAGCGGCAAAGACCATCGTGAAAATCGGAATGGCTGCTTGAATAATTCCCGCTTCAGAGGAGGACGAGTACACAAGGCCGAATGCCTGAAAGCTGAAAAATAACGCGGGATACAGCAGGGCGAGCGGCAAAATGGCAATGACGTCCTTTACGCGGATTGATAGCTTTACCCAGCCGAATAAGATCGGTACAGTGGCCGCAGCAAACGCAATGGTGAACCGATGCGCCAAAATATCAAACGGCTCTGCTGTTTGCAGTGCGATTTTTACGAATAGAAAGGATAAACCGATAATGAACGAATATAAAATAGCCGCTATATAAGCGGGGGCTTGCTGATGTTTAACCATAATGGGAAGGGCTCCTTTACCTGAATTGCAGCGCCGGTCGCTCCCTTTATTGTATGGCCGCGGTCAGAACGGTACAATGAGAAAAACAATGAACTGTACCGGTACAAAACAGGGGGAGAAGGCATGGAGAAATATATGAGTCTATTAATGAGGATAGAGGAGATGATGCAAAGCACCGCCTATCAAGAAGGAGACAGGCTTCCATCTATCCGTCAGCTGTCCGCCCGCTACCAAGTCAGCAAAAGCACAGTGATCCGCGCGCTGCAGGAGCTGGAAAAACGCCACCTTATCTATTCCGTTCCGAAAAGCGGCTATTATATTGTGAAAAAGACGGGAAAAGCCAAAAGCGGGCAGCAGGGTCCCATTGACTTTGCCACATCTGCGCCGGATCCCGATGTGTTTCCGTATCTTGATTTTCAGCACTGCATCAACAAAGCGATTGATACATACAAAAACGATTTGTTTATTTATGGGACGCCAAAGGGGCTTCCCTCACTCATCCGCGTACTCCGAAAGCTCTTGGCCAATCAACAGGTATTTGCGGATGAAAGGCATATTTTCATTACATCAGGTGTCCAGCAGGCGTTATCCTTGCTTTGTGCCATGCCGTTCCCAAATGGGAAAGAGAAGATCGCCATTGAACAGCCGGGCTACCATTTGATGGTCGAACAGCTTGAGACGCTTGGGATTTCCGCCATCGGGGTGAAACGAACGGAAGAAGGGCTTGATATAGCCGAGGTTGAGCGGTTATTTCAAACAGAATCGATTAAATTTTTTTATACGATGCCCCGCTTCCATAACCCGCTTGGGTGCTCATTGTCAGAGCGTGATAAACAGGAGCTTGTGAGACTGGCAGAAGCGTATGATGTCTACCTCGTTGAGGATGATTACCTCGGTGATCTGGAGGAAAATAAAAAGGCAGATCCGCTGTACGCATATGATCTGTCCTCACATGTCATCTATTTGAAAAGCTTCTCGAAAATGATATTCCCCGGCCTTCGCGTGGGGGCGGCTGTTTTGCCCGAAGCGCTGACTGACACGTTCTATGCGTACAAAAAGCTGAACGACATCGACTGTTCGATGATTTCTCAAGCGGCATTGGAGATTTACCTGAAAAGCGGTATGTACGGCAGGCATAAGGAGAAAATCAGAGATTCTTATAAAGAGCGGTCGCTGAGGCTACATCAAGCCATTCGAACTCACAGGCAGCTGGGAAGCGGCCGCTTTACGTTCTCCAGCGGGCAGGCACCCTGCGTGCACACCCACCTGGTGCTTCCTCAGGATCTGCCCGCCTCAAGAGTGATTCATAGGCTGAAAAAACAAGGGGTGATCCTTGAGGCGATAGACCGTCATTATTTATCAGATTATCCGAAAGAAAATCTATTAAAAATCAATATTTCCAATGTGAAAACGGAAGATATTGAGCGCGGTGTCAAGCTGTTGATGAGCCATTTATAAAAGCTCTTCGTACGAGACCATTGTGATATCCTCGGGGAAATCAGGGTGTGCGGCGCATACAGCCATTTTGTAGCCGGGATCGACCTCATACGTTTTGATATAGCATGGGGAATGGCTGTCCGGAAGCTCAATGGATACTTGTCCGTCCTGATGCAGGCGCACTGAAAAGGAATCAAGCGGAAGCGATAAGCCTTTGCCTTCCTGTTTGATAAAGCTTTCTTTCATTGACCATAGATGATAAAAATAGTCTGTCTGCTCGTCCTTGTCTTTTGCTAAAAGGTCGCTGTACTCTGTTTTTGAAAAGAAGCGCTTGGCGATCTCAAGACTGATCGGTTTCGTTTTTTCGATATCTATGCCGATCGGCTGTGAATCAAACGCGCAAATGACCCAGCGGCCGGAGTGAGAAATATTGAAATGAGCGTCGGGAAGATCAGGGATGCACGGCTTCCCGTATTCCTGCGTGCTAAAGCGGATATCGGATTTGTCCAACTGATACTGCCTGCTTATGACTGAGCGAACGAGCACATCTCCCAGCAGGGTGCGGTGAGCATCTTCTTTATGATAAAATCTCCGGCATTTCTCCCGTTTTTCAGGTGATATGAAAGACATGAACCGTTCATTTTCTTCCTGTGAAAGCGGGCGGTCCATATAAATTCCGTAAATCTTCATTCTAGATCCTCCGTCTGCAAAAGATTGTCAAAACCATCCTATCATACTTCCACAAGACTCATATAGAGGAGAAAATAAAAAAACAAAGCCAAGGCGGCTTTGCTTTAGTGTACAGGCGGAGATGCTTTCACAGCGGCTGTCCGCCTTGCCACAGCATAATTCAGCAACTGGATTGACTGGGGCAATGAAAAACGCAAAATAAGTCCGGTGAGGATGGCGGTCAAAATGGTGCCAAAACCGATCGGTCCGCCCATGCCCCATGCCGCAAACAAAATGGTTAATTCCATGCCGTTCCGCACCCATTGCACATTCCAGCCGGTTTTTTCTGTAATCAGCATCATCAGTGAATCACGCGGCCCCGCGCCAAGGCCTGCTGATACATAAACACCGACGCCGTAACCAATCAGCACCACGCCTAGAGAGAAGACGATGATCGAGCCTGTGTAGGTCGAGGGGGCAGGCAGAATGAAATTGAAAAAATCTATAAATACACCAATGAGCACCATATTCAGGAGGGCCCCAATTTTCGGCCAAGCTCTCGTAAACAATGACGTGAATCCGACGATGAGCGCTCCAATAATGATGGACCACTGGCCGACGGTAAGCCCGAAGTGCTGAAACAGGCTGTAATGAAATGCATCCCACGGACTAATGCCGAGTGCTTTTCCTTCTATCGTCAGGGATACACCAAAAGCCAAAATGATCAAACCGGCAAAATAAAATGTCCAGCGCAGAACAAGTTCTTGCTTCACGTGAGGTCCCTTCTTTCGTAAAAATCAGTCGATTGTCATTGTAGCACATCTGACAGAAGGGCGGAATAGGCGAAAGGGGCTCAACAAAAAAACAGGGCCGCCGTAGGCGCCCTGTTTCAGCGTGTTGGAAAACCCTTGCATTCGTTGTCAGGCCTGTGCTTCGGTGCTCACGAATTTAACATTCGCTGGCTCCAATGCTCGCCCTTCCTAGACTTCAAGGGTTTTCAATCACGCTGAAAATCACAAAATCCTAAAACGAATATCGTTTTAGGATTTTGTCAATAATCTGAAACAGGGCGCGGACGCCCTGTTTTTCTTATTACAGCGGGTTCAAAATCCGGTTCAAGAACCGCTGTGTCCGTTCTTCTTTTGGTGCGGAGAAAATTTGCTCCGGCGGTCCCTGCTCCACGATAACGCCGCCGTCGATGAAGATGACTTCATCCGCAACTTCCTGCGCGAACTTGATTTCGTGGGTCACGACGACCATGGTCCAGCCTTCATTGGCCAAGTTCTTGATAACCTTCAGCACCTCTCCGACAAGCTCGGGATCAAGCGCTGAGGTCGGTTCGTCAAACAGCATGAGCTCAGGCTGAATCGCCAGTGCGCGGGCGATGCCGACGCGCTGCTGCTGTCCGCCGGAAAGCTGGAATGGATATAAATCCATTTTGTCCTTCAATCCGACTTTATCAAGAAGCTGAATCGCTTCTTTTCTGACTTCCTCTTTGTTCCGTTTTTGCACCTGAACAGGGCCCTCCATCACGTTTTCGAGGGCTGTGCGGTGCGGGAACAGGTGATACGCCTGAAACACCATTCCGGATTTTCGGCGAAGCTTTAGGATATCCGCCTGTTTCACCTTTTTGGAGAAATCGATGGAGAAATCATCAAATGCAAGCTCTCCGCGATTTGGGATCTCCAGAGCGTTCAGGCAGCGGAGCAGCGTCGTTTTCCCTGAACCTGAAGGCCCAAGTATGGCGATGACTTTTCCTTTTTCAATCTTCATATCTATCTTTTTTAAAATTTCATTTTCACCGAATGATTTGTTTAATCCTTTAACGGTAAGCATACTCGGAACCTCCTTATTTGGCCACGTAGCGGTCAAGACGCCGTTCGATGACATGCTGGACGAGTGAGAGCAGGAAGCAGATAATCCAATAAATAAAGGCTGCTTCAATATAGATCACTAAAATTTGATCAAGATTCCGCGCGCCGATTTCCTGGGCTTTTCTGAACAGCTCAGCGACCAGAATTTGAGAGGCGAGGGATGTATCTTTAATCAGGCTGATAAAGGTATTGGATAATGGCGGGATCGACACACGAAACGCCTGCGGCAAAATGACGCGGAACAGCGTTTTTTGATGTGTCATGCCAATTGTGTAGCCGGCTTCCCATTGCCCTTTCGGCACGGATAAAATAGATGCCCGAATGATTTCAGATGCATAGGCGCCGACGTTTAATGAAAAGGCGATAACTGCGCTTGGAAATGGATCTAATGTGACGTTAAAGGCCGGGAACAGATAGAAAATGATGAACAATTGAACGAGAAGAGGAGTGCCGCGTATTGCGGATACGTATACGCTGAACACCCATCTCAAAGGTCTCACTTTCGACATTCTGGCAAGCGCCGTAATCAGCGCCAGGATCATTCCAAATATAAAGGAAAGAATCGTAAGGGGAATCGTATAGTAGATTCCCCCTGAAAGTATCGGCCAGAATGACTGCTGCACCAGATCCCACGGGATCGCCGTGCCAAGCGTCAATGCCGGCAGATTATTTAGAAACATCTTCGCCGAACCATTTTTTAGAAATTTTAGAAAGAGTCCCGTCCTCTTTCATTTCTTTTAATGCTTTGTTGACTTGATCAACAACCTCGCCGCTTCCTTTACGGAACGTGAAATATGTTGACTGAGGCTCACCTGTTTCAAACGCGATTTTCACGTTTTTATTGCCAGATGTTTTTAAGTAGTTCAATACGGCAAGCTTATCGTTGTATGTCATATCGACGCGGCCTTGCTGGATCATTTGAAGGGCCTGCGCCATACCTTCAACGCCTTCTACTTTAGCGCCGGCATTTGTAGCTAATTTGTTGTAGTTGCTTGTCAGTGATTGAGCTGACGTTTTTCCTTTTACATCTGCTTCAGACTTAATATCGTTGTTGTCTTTTTTCGTTACGACAACGGCTCTTGATGTTGTGTATTTATCTGAGAAATCATATTGATTTTCACGATCTGTTTTTCCGACTTGGTTGGCAACAACGTCAAACCGTTTGGAATTCAGGCCGGCAAACATACTGTCCCACTGTGTTTCCTTAAAGTCGACTTTAAGCCCGAGGCGTTTTGCGACTTCTGTGATAACTTCGACATCATAGCCAGTCAGTTTATCAGTGTCTTTGTCGTGGTAAGTGAACGGCTCATATGTTCCTTCCGTTCCGACTGTGAGCACACCTTTTTTCTTAATTGAAGCCCAAAGATCGCCATCTTTGGCATTATCTTTTGACTGATTGTCATTTCCTGCTCCGCAAGCTGCAAGAGCTGCAATACTTACGACCATGAATAAAGCCAATAATGCTTTTTTCATCTTATTCCCCACTTTTCTGGTTGATTTTATTGAAATAAAAAAATAGCTTACAAATCTAAAGGATAACTTTTTTTTAGTATGAGTCAAGTAATTGGTTTTCATAAGGCAAAATCTTTTAAAATAAATCCAAAAATTGCTGTGCCGGTTTAGGCAAATAACTGTCCGTTCTCCACATGACAGCCGGTGTCATAATGAAGGGATTATTTTCGATATGAACGGTGCGAACGTGATTTCTCATATGAACGGGAATCATTGTGACGGGCAAAATAGACGCGCCGAATCCGGATGACACGAGGCTGAGCAAAGTTGCAGAGTCGTGGCATTCACAAACAATGCGCGGCTCCAGGTTCAAACGATGAAATTCATTCATGACCTGATTATAGACGCCTTTTCCGTTGACAGGCCGCAGCAGGATCAGCGGAAATGAAGGAATGTCCACCATCTTAATGGTGTCTCCGCACGGATATCCGGCTTCATCTGAAAGCACGAGCACACATGGAATGTCATCAAGCTGCTTGAATTGTACTGTGTCACTTTTGATCAGTGTTGTCGTGACCGCCGCATCGATTTGCCGGCTTTCCAGCAGCTCCAACAGTGTCGCGGGCTCATTTTCCCAAATATTAAAGGTGAGATGGGGGTATCTCTCTTTGATTTGTGTTACTTTTTCAAGCATCAGAGCCGCGCAATAAATTGTTGATCCCACGGCAAGTGTGCCGGCTACTTCCTCCTTCAGCTCCTGTACCTCAATGACTGCATCTTCAAACCTATGCAGAATCTCTTTTGCTCTTTTTAGAAAAACAGCTCCTTCATATGTAAGAGTCATTTGTTTTTTCTTGTTCCGGTCGAACAGAACAACACCAAGCTCGTCCTCCAGCTGTTTGAGCTGCCTGCTTAAAGGCGGCTGCGCCATGTGAAGCTTTTTGGCTGCGGACGTGATTTTCTGTTCTTGGGCAATGGTAATGAAATATCGAAGCTGGCGAATGTCCAAAAGAAAGCGCCTCCTTATCATACCTTTTAGGTATGAAATATAGATTTAATAGATATTTTTCATATGGATATATCAGGAGTATGATTGAAATGAAAGCAGAATTCAAGCGTAAAGGAGGGGGCAAAGTGAAACTCGTTGTCGGAATGACAGGGGCAACAGGGGCCATTTTCGGGGTCAGGCTGCTGCAGTGGCTGAAGGCCGCCGGAGTGGAAACCCATCTCGTTGTGTCTCCTTGGGCAAACGTCACGATCAAACATGAAACAGGCTATACCTTACAAGAAGTAGAACAACTGGCCACATACACTTACTCACATAAGGATCAGGCGGCAGCCATTTCAAGCGGGTCGTTTGATACCGATGGAATGATTGTTGCGCCGTGCAGCATGAAGTCTCTCGCAAGCATTCGCACCGGAATGGCGGATAATCTGCTGACACGTGCGGCGGATGTCATGCTCAAGGAGAGAAAAAAACTCGTCCTCTTAACGAGAGAGACGCCTTTGAACCAAATTCATCTCGAAAATATGCTAGCGCTTACGAAAATGGGCACCATCATTCTTCCTCCGATGCCGGCATTTTATAATCAGCCGAGCAGCTTAGAGGAAATGGTTGACCATATTGCATTCAGAACGTTGGACCAATTCGGCATTCGGCTTCCTGAAGCGAAGCGCTGGAATGGGATTGAAAAACAAAAAGGAGGAGCTTGATCATGGCTTATCAAGATTTCAGAGAATTTCTCGCAGCCCTTGAAAAAGAAGGACAGCTGCTTACAGTGAATGAAGAGGTAAAGCCGGAACCGGATTTAGGGGCCGCCGCACGGGCAGCCAGCAATCTTGGCGATAAAAGCCCCGCGCTCTTATTTAACAACATTTACGGCTATCATAACGCGCAAATTGCGATGAATGTCATCGGCTCTTGGCCAAACCATGCCATGATGCTGGGCATGCCGAAAGACACACCGGTAAAAGAACAGTTTTTTGAATTCGCAAAGCGTTATGACCAGTTTCCGATGCCAGTGAAACGTGAGGAAACAGCGCCGTTTCATGAAAATGAAATCACAGAAGACATCAATTTGTTCGATATACTGCCTCTTTTCAGAATTAACCAAGGAGACGGCGGTTACTATTTAGACAAAGCATGTGTCATTTCCCGCGATCTTGAAGACCCTGACAACTTCGGCAAACAAAACGTCGGCATTTACAGAATGCAGGTCAAAGGAAAAGACCGCCTCGGCATTCAGCCTGTCCCGCAGCACGATATTGCAATCCATCTGCGCCAAGCTGAAGAACGCGGCATCAATCTTCCGGTCACCATTGCGCTTGGCTGCGAGCCGGTCATTACAACGGCGGCATCGACTCCGCTTCTCTATGATCAATCAGAATACGAAATGGCAGGTGCGATTCAAGGCGAACCATATCGCATCGTCAAATCAAAGCTGTCTGATCTTGATGTTCCGTGGGGCGCTGAAGTGGTGCTTGAAGGTGAGATTATTGCCGGAGAGCGCGAATATGAAGGGCCGTTTGGTGAATTCACAGGCCATTATTCCGGCGGACGCAGCATGCCGATTATCAAAATTAAACGCGTCTATCACAGAAACAATCCGATCTTTGAACATTTATACTTAGGCATGCCTTGGACAGAATGCGATTACATGATCGGCATTAACACATGCGTGCCGCTTTATCAGCAGTTAAAAGAAGCGTATCCGAACGAAATTGTGGCAGTGAACGCCATGTACACACATGGTTTAATCGCGATTGTTTCCACAAAAAACCGCTATGGCGGATTTGCGAAAGCGGTTGGCATGCGCGCACTCACAACGCCGCACGGACTTGGCTATTGCAAAATGGTCATTGTCGTTGATGAGGATGTCGATCCATTCAACCTTCCGCAGGTCATGTGGGCGCTTTCGACCAAAATGCATCCGAAACACGATGCGGTTATCATTCCGGACTTATCTGTCCTGCCGCTTGATCCAGGATCCAATCCATCAGGAATCACTCACAAAATGATTCTTGACGCCACTACACCGGTTGCGCCGGAAACAAGAGGGCATTATTCACAGCCGCTTGATTCTCCGCTAACAACGAAAGAATGGGAACAAAAACTAATGGACTTAATGAATAAATAAGGAAAGGATGTTCGAAATGCATACATGTCCTCGATGCGACTCAAAAAAGGGAGAAGTCATGAGCAAATCGCCAGTAGAAGGCGCATGGGAAGTTTATCAGTGCCAAACATGTTTTTTTACATGGAGATCCTGTGAACCGGAAAGCATTACAAATCCCGAAAAATACAATCCAGCGTTTAAAATTGATCCAAAGGAAACAGAAACAGCAATTGAAGTTCCGGCGGTGCCGGAACGAAAGGCTTGATCCGCGTGAACTGTATGTCAGACCGTCTCTTTGAGCTGCTTGACGGGAGCTGCCTGAATGAGAAGCAGCATGAGGCCTTCGTCCTGCAAACAGTATCAGAGGATGGCTGGCCGCATGCCGCTATGATCAGTGCAGGTGAAATTATCGCGCTGAGCCGAACTGATATCCGAATCGCTCTGTGGAAAAACACAATGACTTCGGCCAACATCCTTCGCACAGGAAAAGCACAGTTCACGGCGTGGTGGAAGGGAGCGGCCTATTATGTAAAGCTTGAATGCGCGCCTTTACCGCCTTTGAAAGATGCTGAATATGATAGAGACCGTTTTTCCTGCCGCATCGTTTCAGTGAAGGAGGACGTTGCGAAATACGCTGATTTGACTTCAGGTGTCCGTATACAGCTTCACAGCGCTGAAGAGGTGCTGAGCAGATGGGAAAAGACCCTGGAAGATTTAAAACGGTAATATCGATAGCCTGACGCCATGCGTCAGGCTTTTTTTATATAATGAAAACAAAGGGGGCGTGAGAAATGGAACGTGCGGGGATCTGTCACTCGGACGGCTTTGATTTAGCTTATCGAATTGAGGGCGAGGGCGCACCCATCCTTGTGATCGGGAGTGCGGTTTACTATCCGCGCCTTTTTTCCTCAGATATCAAACAGAAATATCAATGGGTCTTTATCGACCATAGGGGATTTGCTAAGCCTAAGCGGGAGCTTCGTGCGGAGGATTCGAGGCTTGATGCCGTCTTGGCTGATATCGAAAGGATGAGAACATTTCTTCAGCTTGAGGATGTTACTATCCTGGGACATTCCGGGCACGCTTTTATGGCTTTAGAGTATGCCAGGACATATCCCAAACAAGTTCGGAAGGTGGCGCTCTTTAATACTGCGCCTGATAACAGTGAAGAAAGACAGCGAAAAAGCGAATCATTTTTCATGGAAACAGCCAGTCTTGAGAGAAAGAAACGCTTTGAAAAAGACATCGAGAATTTGCCGCAGGACATCGACAAAGATCCTGAAAGGCGCTTTGTGCACATGTGTATTCGCGCTGAAGCGAAAAGCTTTTATCAAGAGCGGCCGCATGCTGCGGCCTTATGGGACGGTGTTTTCACGAATATGCCGATCATGGATGAATTATGGGGCAATACATTTGCCCGGCTTGATCTTCTTCAGCGGTTAGCTGATGTTCGTATGCCGGTGTATATCGGATTAGGGAGATATGATTATTTGGTTGCGCCCGTTGCGCTATGGGATGCTGTTGACGGTTTATATCCCCATGTGGATAAGGTTATTTTTGAAAAGAGCGGCCATCAGCCGATGCTGGAAGAACCGGAAGCCTTTGATCAAAGCTTCAGCAAATGGCTGGATCAATAAAAAAAACAGCCCGCAGATCAAAATCCGCGGGCTGTTTCTGATTATAAGACCCCTTTCATCGCGCGTTTGATAACCGGCGAGAGCAGCAGGAGAATGCCGCCAAGAACGATAGAAATCAAACCGATGGTGCCGAAGTACATTGTTTCAGGAATTTTATCAAACAATCCGGCTACTTGGGCATTGATCGCTTGGGCTGCTGCGTTCGTCAGAAACCACATACTCATTGTCTGTGCAGAGAAGGCAGCTGGGGCCAGTTTCGTTGTCACGGATAAACCGACTGGAGACAGGCACAGCTCTCCAAGCACGACAAGCAGGAAGCTGAGAACGAGCCAAAGCGGGCTTACGAGTGCTTCTTTTCCTTGCATAGCAGGGAATACCATAATGATAAATGACAATCCGGCTAAAATAATTCCGATTGAGAATTTAACTGGCGTAGACGGCTGGCGTTTGCCGAGCTTCATCCAGAGCCATGCGAATATTGGCGCAAAAATGACGACAAACAATGGATTTAATGATTGGAACCATGATGACTGAAGTTCGAATCCGCCCAATGAAAGTCTTATGCGTTCATCAGCGTATACCGCAAGAATGGTCGCTCCCTGTTCCTGAATGGCCCAGAACATGACAGCACCGATAAACAAAGGAACGTAAGCGGCAAGACGGGATTTTTCTGTTTTGTCCGCTTTTTTGCTTGTAAACATGATGATGAAATAAATCACAGGAATCAAAATACCGAGAATACTTACAAGGTCGATAAAACGATTGATCGTCAGCACGCCTGTTTGTACAGAGATAATCACTGCGATCGCCACAATGATAACACCGATTCCGGTGCCAATTGCAGATTTTTTAGACAGCGGATTCGGCACATTGGAACCTGCAAGCCCGAGGTTTTTCTTTCTTGTCAAAGCAAAAACGATAAGTCCGAGAAGCATTCCGACCGCGGCAGCTCCGAAGCCGAGATGATAGTTGTACTTCTGTCCGAGTGTTCCGACAATTAACGGTGCAAGTAAACCACCGAGGTTAATCCCCATGTAGAAAATACTGAAACCTGAGTCGCGGCGCGGGTCTTCTTTCGTGTAAAGATCCCCAACCACGCTTGAAACGTTTGGTTTTAATAAGCCTGTTCCGACAATAATAAGCACCATGCTGATATAGAATGCGATCGCGCTGCCCGGATAGGCGAGTGCAATGTGGCCGAACATAATGAATATGCCGCCGTAAAACACGGTGTTTGCGGTACCGAATACCCGGTCAGCGAGCCATCCGCCAATAATGGTGGACATGTATACGAGTGATCCGTAAATCGACATAATGGCAACCGCAGTGCCCTTGTCAAAGCCGAGCCCTCCATTTACCGTCTCTGTATACAAATAGTAAAGTAAGATTGCTCTCATTCCATAGTAAGAGAAACGCTCCCAAAATTCGGTGAAAAATAGTGTAAATAGTCCTCGCGGGTGACCAAAGAACCCTTTTTGCGGGACGCTTTTAATGATACTTTCGTTATCAATCGAAGCCATGTCAGCCAAACCCTTTCTAAAAAAAGTGTATTATAAAAATCATATTCTTATATAATACTTGTGTCAATATAATTTATACTCATTTCAAATAGTTCCATATTGGAAAAATTATAAATACCTAAAAATAGTGATTTCCTCCTAATTTTTAAACTTTTTATCGTGAGATTTTCTTACACAACTATTCCTTTATATTTTTTTAATAAAATTTTAGAGAAATGTACAAGCAGATCGGGCCTTTGTGAGTAACATGATAGTAATCATAGAGAAGGAGGCTCGCAATTGGCTGAATTCATATTAAATGCAGCGGATTTCGGTGTTCCTGGAGATGGTAAAACGGATTCGACAGAACGGATTAATCAGTGCCTCAGTACAGCTGTATCGAAAGGCTATCATACTGTCTGGTTTCCAAAGGGAACATATTTAATAGACGCAACGCTTGGCGGAGATCTTAATCAGAGGTTTCGAAACGCGGGGATCATTGTTCCCGGCAACCTTGAGATTATGATGGACCCCGAATGTATCATGAAAGTGATCCCGAATAGTTCGTGGGGTTATTCCGCATTTTATGTGGGCAAGCAAGAGAATATAACCATTTCCGGGGGACAAATTATCGGCGAACGGGATGAGCATACGTATGCCTCGGCAGGGATAAGGTCAACCCATGAATGGGGCTTTGGCATATGTATTGAAGGATGCTCGAATGTTGTCATTGATGATGTGAAAATTTCTGATTTTACCGGCGATGGGATCATAGTCAGCCCAAGGGGATTAAAGACCAATCAAGATTATCAAACGTCAGAGCAAATTATCATCCGCCGCTGTGAGGTTCGGCGGTCGAGGAGAAATAACATTTCCATTACCGGATGTGACATGGTCACGGTGGAGGAATGCTTGATTGAAGATGCCGGAACGGGGAATGGAACAGCGCCGAAATTCGGAATTGACATTGAAGGATATGGCGAAGGTGATGTTGATTATGAGGAACCGATTAATGTATCAATTCGCAATAACCACTTTGTTGGAAACGTTTCAAGTTCTGTGACCAATTTTAACGGGTATGGCATTTTAATAGAAGGAAATCACTCTGACAATACAATCAGCTACGGATATGGGACGCAAACAGTGATCAAGGGCAATATTCTGAGACGCCCTGAAGACGCGGCGGCTGCGCCAAGAGTCGGGATAACCGGACTCGGTGTATCACAAGGAAAAGAGACCAGTGATGCAGTGATCGCTGGCAACCTCATTACCGGATTTTCAACTGGAATTGATGTCAGAGGAAAGAGCGTTCTTGTGACGAACAACAAAATCAGCAACTTTGAAAACACAGGGATATTGGTTTATCAGTCTTCCGATGTAAAGGTAGACGGAAACCAAATTCAAAACGGACTGTCTGAAACAAGGCGCAGCATCGGTCTTCGCGCAGTGCTGTCAGATGACATCGCTTTTCTGAATAACTGTCTCATTCAAGTCGTTGACGGTGTGAACGTTTCCGGCGGAAATATGATCATTAAAGATAATCTCCTGAGAAAATTCAGCCGGGGCATTTGGATTGCTCAAGGGAACGCGGTGATTGAAGGGAATACACTGAATCCTGACGCGTTTGAAGCAGTGCCGGAATCATATTCTGTTTCCGTCACAAACAATGCCGGCGCCATCATCAAAAACAATACATTTAAAGAGTTCAAAAATTACCCCATTTATTGCTCCACAAGTGCAAAAACCTCAATTATCGGCAACCACTTAGAGAGATCTCCGCTTTTGGTCACCATCTATATCAGCGCCGGTGTGCATGAGATTTTTGATAATACCATTTCAGTCAACAGAACAGCCGGGAATCCGATTGTGATTTATCTCAATGGCT
Source organism: Bacillus sp. PS196 (assembly GCF_037963555.1). Lineage (NCBI taxonomy): Bacteria > Bacillati > Bacillota > Bacilli > Caryophanales > Bacillaceae > Bacillus > Bacillus sp. PS196. The sequence goes on from NZ_CP150159.1 coordinate 419,092, forward strand.
CTGCAGGCTCTATCATCTCAGGAAACACCATCAATAACCTCTCCGCGGGCACTGCGACAGCTATTCAAACAAACACGTCAACCAATTCCAAAATCATCGGCAACCGCATTTTTAAAGGGACTATCAACAAACACAGCAGTGATACAATAGACGGCAATTTTATCGTCTGAAAAAAGCGCCCCCTCTAGGGGTTCTTTTTTTTCGATTTATAGATCACGTACATTTCTCTCACAAGTACTAACACAAAAAATAAAATCACGACCCATTCAGCAAATGTTGTCATCTTAAAGCTGGACATATTGTTATAAACGGCTTTTGTTAAACTGAACCCTTGAAGCATGTCCATCAATACAGAAATAGCTAATAAACAAATTAATATGACTCCGGTCACGCCCAATATCTTCATGCTTCATCATCCTCCGCTTTTAGTGTCTATCGTTGGCGGAGAAGTTATACCGCATCTAACCCTAATGCATAATCTCAATTTTAAAAGGAAGAATATGAGAAAACGACAAGGAAAGGTATTTGTGTATGCCTTTATTTTCTAAGCGAAAGAACAGTACCGATTCAAAAGACAAGCAGAATACAGACGAAAGGAATCAGGAACAGCAGCAAGAAAAAGAAAAGCCGGTTCTCATTTCTCCAAGTTTGGCAAAGAATATAGCGGAAACGAAAAAGGAAGTCGGAAGCAGCTCTGACGTCATCATTCGCGAGATTAAAATCGGGGAGCAAGATCATGTCCACCTAGCTGTTATCTATATTGCTGGGCTGGTCGATAATAACACGATCCATGAGTCGTTAATTGACCCATTGGTACAGGATGAGTCTATCCAGAATACTCATGCGATCCAGCAAATTCTTGAAAAAACGCTCCCGCTGGGCGGGGTGAAAGCGGAAAAGAGCTGGGACAAGCTTTTTTCCGAGTTAATGCTCGGCAATGCGCTCATTTTTGCTGATGGCCATGATGAAGCTTTGATTTGCAGCACTCAAGGGGGAGAGCAGCGCTCCATCCAAGAGCCGAGCACCCAGGTGTCATTCCGCGGCCCGCGCCAAGGGTTTACAGAGTCTCTGCAAACCAATATTTCCATGATCCGGCGATACATTAAAAATCCGAATTTATGGGTTGAAAAAATGAAAAAAGGTTCTGTTACGAATACGGATATCGCTCTCATGTACATTCAAGGAATTTGCGATGAAAAGGTGCTGAAGGAAGTGAAACAGCGCCTGGAAAAAATAGATATTGACAGTATTTTGGAATCTGGATATATTGAGCAGCTGATTGAAGATGAAACCTTTACGACGTTTCCGACTATGTATCATACAGAACGCCCTGATGTTGTAGCGGGTAATCTGTTAGAAGGAAGATTCGCGATTATTGTCGACGGAACACCGTTTGTGCTTATTGCCCCGGCCTTATTTGTCCAGTTTTTTCAGTCTGTTGAGGATTATTATTCGCGTTTTGACATTGCGACAAGCATAAGAATTCTTCGTGTTTTAGTCTTTTTCATTTCGCTTGTGGCTCCGGCTGTATACGTGGCAGCCACGACGTTTCATCAAGAAATGATACCGACTCAGCTGTTAGTGGTCATTGCGGCCCAGCGGGAAATTGTCCCGTTTCCGGCTGTTGTGGAGGCGCTGACGATGGAGGTTGCTTTTGAGATTCTGAGGGAAGCGGGAGTCAGGCTGCCCCGGGTTGTCGGCTCGGCAGTGTCAATCGTTGGCGCGCTCGTAATCGGTCAGGCTGCCGTACAGGCTGGTATCGTCTCTCCGGCAATGGTGATTTTCGTGGCACTCACCGCGATTGCGAGCTTCGCAACACCGGCGTTTGCAATGGCGATTTCAGCCCGGCTTATTCGGTTTATCTTTATTATTGCCTCAGCTGTTATGGGTTTTTACGGGCTGATTTTAGGGATCATTATGATGTTTGTCCACTTATGCAGTCTTCGTTCATTCGGCGTTCCATATATGTCGCCGCTTGCACCTTTTTCTTCACAAGGCGTAAAGGACGCGCTTTTCCGGGTTCCGTGGTGGGCCGATGAAAAAAGGCCGGAATCGGTCAGCAAGGAAGATAAGGTGCGGCAGGGGAAAGATCAACGCCCAGAGCCGGCCGCTTCACGAGGAATGGTGAACAAAGATTTGGAAGAAGGGGATCAGAATGGTACGTAAATGTCTATTAGCCGTTCTCATGCTTTTGAGCGTCATTGTGCTGCCCGGCTGCTGGGATAAGAGAGAGCTGACGGATCTTGCGATTATCTCGGCGATTGGCATCGATCGGACAAACGACAGCAACTACGTGCTGCATCTTCAAATTATCAATCCAGGAAATGTTGCCGGCGGCCTTCAGGGAGGCGGTGCTGGAGACAGGCCGCCTGTATCTGTCTATTCGATTGAAGGTAACAATATAACGGAAGCACTCAGAAAAGCCTCCATGAAGGTATCACGGCGGCTTTATTTTGCCCATACCAATCTAGTCGTGATCAATGAAAAGCTGGCAAAAGAAGAAGGTTTGGATTTTGTATTAGATAATCTTGACCGGGACACAGAATTCAGGACAACAGCAACATTCGTCGTTGCCCATAAAACAAAAGCAGAAAATATTGTGAAAATCTTGACGCCGATTGATAAAATTCCGTCAAATAAAGTCAATAAAACACTCGATTTCACGGAGGCACAATACGGGCGGGTGGTCAAAATCAATATTCAGGACGTTTTGAAAACACTTGCCGCCAACACTATGGCACCGGTCATCCCCGGATATATGATGATTGGTGACGATAAAAAAGGAGTCAGCATGGAAAACACGCAGGCGACTGACCCGAAAGCCATTCTTCAGGCAGATGGTTTGGCGGTTTTTGATAAGGCAGGATATTTAAAGTATTGGCTGGAAGATGATGAAAGCGTGGGGGTAGTCTGGCTTATGAATAAGATCCAGCATACGTTTATTAATGCTGACTGGGGCAAGACGAAGGATGCGGTCAGCTTGCAGGTTACCCATCAAGATACAAAGCTGGTACCGAAAATGCGGAACGGACGCCCGTACATCCATGTGAAAGTGTCGGTTGAAGGTATTATAGATGCTGTCAAATACCCTTTCCAATTGTCTGATCCCAAGGTGCTGGCCGCTATTGAAAAAGCGCTCAACAAAGAGCTTGAAAAGGAAATCAGCCATACTGTGAAAAAGATTAAGAAGAATAAAATAGATTTTATCGGTTTTGGTGACACGATATATAGAAAGTATCCGGAGCAGTGGGAGAAAATGAAGGACACTTGGGACAAAGAATATTTGCCGGAACTGCCCATCGATGTGAAGGCCGAGACGTATATCAGAAGGACGGGATTGCGAAACAATCCGATCAAACACCAGTTTAAAGATGATTAGGTCTGAAGAAAGGGGAAGTGACAGATGGAAAAAGCCAGAATAAGCATAAGGCAGCTGTTTGTCATGATTATCATTTTTGAACTGGGCAGCTCCTTATTGATTACACCGGGCTCGATGGCGGGCAGGGATGCTTGGATAGCAGTTTTATTAGGCTGTGCGATCGGACTGTTTCTTTTCTATTTGTATCAAGGCATTTATCAATGTTATCCGAATTCTTCTCCGAAAGAATATATGGATGATATGCTGGGAACCAAGCTGAGCTGGCTGTTTTCATTTCTCTATATCTTGTACTTTGCCTATATTGCCGCAAGGGTGCTGCGTGACTTTGGAGAAATGCTGCTGACGTTTGCTTATCATGATACACCTATCATTATTGTAAATGCTTTATTAATGGTAGTAAGCATATATGCCGTAAGAAAAGGAATTGAAGTACTCGCACGCGCGGCCGAACTTCTTTTCGGGGCCATGTATTTACTGGGCGCGATCGGCCTTGTGCTGATTATTGTCTCAGGGACTATAGACCCGCACAATTTAAAGCCGGTTTTGGCAAACGGTATCTCTCCTATCCTTCACTCTGTTTTCACGCAGACCATGTACGTCCCATTTGGTGAAGTTGTTTTATTTGTGATGATTTTCCCTAACCTGAATGATAGAAAAGATGTGAAAAAAATGGGGATGATCGCCATGGCTATTAGCGGATTGGTTGTGGCGCTCACCGTGGCGATTAATATCAGCGTGCTTGATGTTGATCTTACACTCAGATCCCAGTTTCCGCTTTTAAGCACGATCCAGACAATCAAGGTCGAAGAATTTTTAGACCGGCTCGATGTCTTTTTTATGCTGGCGCTGATCATCGGCGGCTTCTTTAAGGTCAGCCTCTACTTATATGCCACTGTGGTTGGGACATCTACGCTCTTTAAGGAAAAGAATCCCTCCCAATTGGCTTATCCGATGGGATTGGGCATCTTAATCCTTTCTATAACGATCGCGACTAACTTTTCAGAGCACTTGAACGAAGGCCTGAACGTGGTGCCGCTGTATATTCATTTGCCTTTTCAATTATTGTTTCCGCTCTTTCTGTTTATTGTGGCTGTTTGGAAAAAGAAACGAAGAGAGAAGTCAAAAGGGGCGGAAGCAAAAAAATGATAAAAAGAGCGGGGGGATGCAGCCGCCGCTCTTTTTATGTTCACTTCTATATAAAAGGGGGATATAGGGTGCGCCCCTGTCTGCACTGGCAGAGGCGCGTTTTGTTATACGACTGCGACGTTTTCCTTCACAGTAAAACTTCCTCTTGAAAGTCTGATATTGATGTCTGACACTTTTGCAATTTGTTCATCGTGCGTCACCATAATGACGCATTTATCTTCCTTGTGCGCCAGATCCTGAAAGAGGCGTACAATTTCTTTTGATGTGTCCTCATCAAGGTTTCCAGTCGGTTCATCGGCTACGATAAGATCCGTGTCACAGCAGAAAGCCCTTGTAATTGATACCCGCTGCTGCTGTCCGCCGCTCAGTGTGAGCACTTTTTGCCGGGCTTGTTTTTCGTTGATGCCAACCTTCTGCAGCATGTCAAGCGCATATGATTCTTTGTTCTTTTCTTTAGAACCTGTGATTTCCATAGCGGTTGTGACGTTCTGCAAAGCCGTCATATACGGGAGCAGGTTGTACGCCTGAAAGACGATTGATACATATTGATTTCTGAAATTGGTTAAGCCGATTTTAGAAACCGCTTTTCCGTCGTAAAGGATGTTTCCTTCTTTTGGTGCGTCAAGTCCGCCTGCCAGAGACAGGAAAGTGGTTTTCCCCGTCCCTGATGTTCCGACGATTGTGTAGAATTTGCCTTTTTGAAAGCTGATGTTAATATCCTGAAACAATGGCTGGCTTTTGTCTTTATACCAGTAGCCGACTTGTTGAAATTGTAATAAGCTCATAGGTTCCGCCTCTTTCTATTCCTGTTTTGTCAATATCGTTTTCGGATGAAGCCGCAGTACTGAAATTGACGGCAGCAATGTTGCAATGATTGCGATTAGGATGCCGATCCCGCCAAGAATAAGCATGTCGTTCATAGAAACCGCGACGTTCAGTGAATCGATAATGTCTACGTTTGATGAACTGTGGCCGAACACTCCGCCGCCCATGCCGCCACCGCCGCCGGGCATTTGTCCGCTTGCGGTTTGCGTTGAATCGGTTGATGAACTGATTTGCTGGGATAAAAGCTGATTTCCAAGCTGATTCGCGACGAGATTTCCCGTCACAGATGCAAGGCCGATAGCGATAACGGCCACAATCAGAATCTCAGTCAAGAACTGTCCAATCAATTTCCATCGTTTTTCACCGATGGCCATTAACACGCCCATTTCGTATTTGCGCTCCCTGATTGACATCATGACAATCAGGCCAAGAATGACGGCGCCTGCCACTGATACAAGATACACCACGTTTTTAGAGAAAGAAGCTACATTTTCAATCGGTCCGACCATTTGCTGGTAAAGCTGATCGTTTGTATTCAGTGTGTACGTATCGAAGTCAATTGATGTTTTCTTCGCTGCTTTTACGAAAGCATCCATATTTTTCGCGTCGTCCATATAGTAAACAGCTGAGTCAATCGTATTTTTATAGTCGTCGCCTTTCAGCGCCGCTGTTGCTGTGTAAGGCGTATAAAGCTTGTTATAAGGGTTTAAGAAAGAGAAATTTTGGGCTTGGTCATCTCCTGAAGATGTTGTTTTATAAATACCGACGATCTTCAGTTTTACTGTTGTATCCTCATCCGTTGCTGATTCAATTGTGATCGAATCGCCAACGCTCAAATCATTTTCTTCCGCTAAAGTTTCGTTGATCACTGTTACTTTTTTGCCGACATCTGATTTTGTAATCGCGCGTCCGTCTGTGATTTTTGAATCCCCGTCAGAGAAATCATCAACTAATGCTGTGCTGATGACACCTTCAATAGAAAGATCAGCTTGAACCATTTGCGGTCCGCCTTGTCCTCCGCCTTGACTGTTTTTAGCGTTTGAGCTTGAACTGCTGGAGCTGGAATCACTTGAACTAGAGCTTTCAATCGCATCAAAGTTTCCCGCGTTGGCTGAAGCTGATGTGGTGTAATTGTAGCTCTTCACATGATCAAGCGCTGCAAGCTTATTCGCATCAGACACTTTGATCGGTGTGGATTCGAAGCTGCGCTTTTCACCGCTGTCCTGCTGTTTTTCCATTTGCTTTTGGCGGTCAACCTGTAGTGTCACGCTTCCGCCGAGTTCCTGTCTGGCCAGTTCGCTTGACTTTTGTGCTGCCGACTGGATGGTGAGGCCTGATAGAACAAAGACACATATGACTGTAAACACAAATAATTGCAATAACGTTTTTCCCTTTTTAGCCTTCATATTCCAAAAGGCCCGTTTGATAAAGTTCATTTATGTTCCTCCGTATAGGTATTTTTTATGGATAAGACCACCTCTGAGGCGCGTCCCCTTGCTGATAAATTAATAGTAGTCCAAAGGTATGAAAAAAATATGAACAATCTATTTCTAGTTGATGAAATAAAAACTAACAATTGTGAAACGCAAAACCTTCTGTTTAAAATGGTGCTATTATATAAAAAAGCATCAAAACAACCGGAGGATATAATGAAAATATTAATGATAGAAGATAATGTTAGTGTATGTACGATGACGGAGATGTTCTTTTTTAAAGAAGGTTTTGAAGCGGAATTCGTTCATGACGGGTTAGAAGGGTACCAGCGTTTTACGGAAGAAAATTGGGATCTGATCATTTTGGATATCATGCTTCCATCTATGGACGGCGTGACCATCTGCAGAAAAATAAGAGAGACAAGCACGGTGCCGATTATCATGCTGACTGCCAAAGACACTGAATCAGATCAGGTCATCGGTTTTGAGATGGGGGCGGACGATTATGTCACAAAGCCGTTCAGCCCGCTGACATTGGTTGCCCGCATCAAAGCCGTCATCAGAAGATACAAGGCGACAGGCAAAGCAGTTATTGATGAAGATATGATCGAAACGGAATGCTTTACCATTAATAAGAAGACGAGAGAAGTATTATTAAACGGAGAGCCTGTAGAAAATCTCACGCCGAAGGAATTCGATCTGCTTTATTACCTTGTCCAAAATCCGCGGCAGGTGTTCTCCAGAGAACAGCTGCTTGAGCAGGTATGGGGCTATCAGTTTTATGGAGATGAGCGGACGGTTGACGTTCATATCAAACGGCTGCGGAAAAAGCTTGCCAGCGAGGACAAGCCTTTCCTGTATACTGTGTGGGGAGTAGGGTATAAATTTGATGAAGATTAAATATTTATATCAGCTGCTGCTAAGCCATATCAGCATTTTGATTTTAGCGTTTGTCATTATCATTTCTCTGTTTTCCCACTTTGTGAAGGAATTTGCCTATCAGAACAAAGTAGAGGAATTGACGTCATATGCGGTGCAGATTGCAAATGAATTCCAAGCCGGCCAGGTGGACATGCGCAGGCTCTATCCTTATCAGGACATTTTAAGCACAAGAAAGACGCAGTTTATCATCTTTAATGAAGAGCAGCAGCCCTATTTTCTTCCTGAAGGCTTTCATCACCCACCAAGGGAACAGCTGAAGAAGTCAGAATGGAATAAGCTGAAAAAAGGGCAGACTGTCATGATCAGGGCAGATGGCCGTTTTGATGATGAAGTGTCACTTGTGGCGCAGCCTATATTTGTTCAGAACGAATTTAAAGGCGCTGTTCTGCTGATTTCTCCGATCAGCGGTGTTGAACAGATGGTCAATCAGGTCAACCTCTATATGTTTTACGCTGTGATCAGCACGCTTGTGATTACGATTCTCGTGAGTTGGCTTCTGTCCAAATTCCATGTCAAGCGGATTCAAAAGCTGAGAGAAGCGACAGATAAAGTGGCTTCCGGCGATTATGACATCCATTTGGAAAACAGCTACGGGGACGAAATCGGCGTACTGGCGTCTGACTTTAATATCATGGCGAAAAAACTAAAGCAGTCAAGGGATGAAATCGAGCGCCTTGAGAAGCGGAGAAGGCAGTTTATCGCTGATGTGTCACATGAATTAAAAACACCGCTGACGACGATCAACGGTCTGGTTGAAGGGCTGAACAGCCATACGATTCCTGAGGATAAAAAGGATAAATGCTTCTCGCTGATCAGTGAGGAAACGAAGCGCATGCTGCGGCTCGTAAAAGAAAATCTGGATTATGAAAAAATCAGATCCCAGCAAATTACATTGAACAAGCTAGATGTTCCTCTGATCGAGGTGTTTGAAATCGTGAAAGAGCACTTGCAGCAGCAGGCGGAAGAAAAACAAAACAAGCTGATGATCCAGGTAGAGGATCACGTCATCGTACATGCCGATTATGACCGGTTCATTCAAATTCTCGTCAACATTACGAAAAACAGCATCCAATTTACGCAAAACGGTGACATTTGGCTGCGCGGAATGGAAGGTTATAAAGAGACGATTATTGAAATTGAAGACACGGGTATCGGCATTCCAAAAGAGGATATTGAGCATATATGGGAGCGATTCTATAAAGCAGATATTTCAAGAACGAACACGGCATACGGTGAATACGGACTCGGTCTCTCGATCGTCAAGCAGCTCATTGAAATGCACCAGGGCACAGTAGAAATCAAGAGTGAAGAAGGGAAAGGCACAAAGTTTATCATCCGCCTTCCTTTAACGGCAAAACAGCAATAGCATACAGGGCGGCGGCATCATCTGATGGAGCCGCCTTTTTTATACACCGCTTCGGTTTATTGCGTGCTCCCGAAAACAAAGATTGCGTGTTTTTCGGGTTGGGACGGTCTATAAACATGATAAAATATGACATAAACAGTTTTTGATGGGAGAGGGTGAAGGAATGAAGAGCGGGGTAATTCCTTCTTCAGCGGTCGGTCAAAAAATTAACGAGTGGTACAGATATATCCGGACATTCAGCGTGCCGGATGCCGAAGTGTTAAAAGCTGAAATCCAGCAGGAACTGAAACACATGCAGCATGATTCCAACTTGCTGCTTTATTATTCACTAATGGAATTCCGGCACCAGCTTATGCTGGATTATCTTGAGCCGTTAGAGAAATTAAATATCGAAGACCAGCCAAGCCTGTCTGAATTATCAAGAAACATTGACAGCAACCAGGCAGATCTCAAAGGGCTGCTCGACTATTACGTGAATTTTTTTCGCGGGATGTATGAGTTTGATAAGCGGGAATTTATTTCTGCCATTACATACTATAAACAGGCGGAGAAAAAGCTCTCCTTTGTCGCAGACCATATTGAACGGGCTGAATTCTATTTTAAAATCGCGGAAGCTTATTATTATATGAAGCAAACGTATTTTTCATTGATTAATATAAAAAACGCCTATGAAATTTACGTGGAGCAGGAAACCTATAATGTGAGAATCATTCAGTGCCATTTCGTGTTCGGGGTCAACCTGATGGATGAAAGAAATTTCGAACAAGCCGCACGCCATTTCAAATTGGCGCTCAACATGGCCCAAGCAGAACAAAAAGCCCAGCTGGTTGGAAGAGCATACTACAATCTCGGGTTATGCTATTACAATCAAGACCTTCTAGACCCTGCCATTGATTACTTTGAAAAAGCGGTCTCCACATTTGAAAGCAGCAGGATCGTCAATTCTCTCCCGCAAGCCTATTTTTTAATCACCCTGATTTATTATAAACAGGGAAAACATGATAAAGCTTCGGAATATCACAAGCGGGGCTATGAATATGCTAAAGAAACAGACGATGCAGACTATGCCGTAAAATTCGAGTTTTTGCAATCCCTATATCTGGATCAGCCCAATGAAGAAGGAATCGAACGATGTTTCCAGTACTTAAAAAATAAAAATATGTACGCTGATATAGAGGATTTAGCCCTAGAAGTAGCAAAATATTACTATGAACAGAAATGGTTTAAACTGTCTGCTTCCTACTTTCTACAAGTTGAAGAGGCAAGAAAACAAATACAAAGGAGTGAAGGTTTGTATGAAATTGAAATCTAAGTTGTTTGTTATTTGTTTGGCCGCAGCCGCGATTTTTACAGCGGCTGGCGTTTCTGCTAATGCGGAAGCACTCGACTTTCATGTGACAGAAAGAGGAATGACGTAAGAACAAGCCCCTTCTCATTAGCGAGAAGGGGTTTTTCTTTTCAAAAAAACACCGCAAGACATAGTCTTGCGGTGCCGCCTTCATGGAGATTACGTTTATTTAGTAGCCTCCTACAAATGCAGTTCCCACAATGATCAAGAGGATAAATAACACAACAATCAAAGCGAAAGAAGTTCCGTAACCTGACATTTTGTGCACCTCCTTGCGAGATTGCTTCAGCAAATGCTGCAAAACTGTGGCGGACAGGGTCCCGCAGAGACGGTCAGCAGCTTAGAAGCCGCCAACAAACGCAGTCCCTACGATAATTAATAGAATAAACAATACAACGATTAAAGCGAAAGAACTGATGCCGCCGTAACCGCCGCCGTTAGAGTATCCTGACATAAGGTTTCACCTCCCTATGAAGGATACTATAAGATATGCTGAACCGATCCATTTGGCAGGGATAATAGTGGACAAGAGAAAAAATGAAGAATTCGGCTATATGAAGGTGATATAAAAAAATAGCGGGCGCTGCCGCCCGCTATTTATGTACGATTAAGAGATCAGCACGCCCGCGAAAAATTCCTGGTATAACGCTTGAACGGCTTTTCTTTCTTCGGCTTCTTTTACGCCAAACATCATGCTCACTTCAGAAGACCCCTGATTGATCATTTCGATATTCACCTGTGCCTCTGATAATGCTTTGGCGGCTCTTGCCGTTGTACCGACATTGTGGCGCATCGCTTCCCCTACAACCATAATCAGGGCGAGATGATGCTCGACGATGACTTCATCGGCATGCAAATCCTCTTCGATCCGTTTGATGACGCTGCGTTCAGTGGCGGCATCCATTTGCCCCTGCCGTAAAATGATTGTCATGTCATCGATTCCCGATGGAACATGCTCATACGTCAAACCATGCTCCTCCAGGATTTGAAGGGCTCTGCGGCCAAAACCGATTTCTCTGTTCATGAGATACTTGCTGATATAAATGCTGCAAAAACCGGTGTCGCTGGCAATGCCGACGACAGGCCCGTTTGTGTTATCCCGCTTGCTGACGACGCGGGTGCCTTTGGCTGAGGGGTTGTTCGTATTTTTGATCTGAACAGGAATCCCCGCTCTGAATGCCGGAATGAGCGCTTCATCATGAAACACTGAAAAGCCCGCGTAGGACAGCTCCCGCATCTCTCTATATGTCAGCTCGCTGATTTCCTTTGGATTCTCAACGAAGGACGGATTGACAGAATACACAGCGTCCACGTCTGTAAAGTTTTCGTACAAATCGGCTTGTAGTCCGTTGGCAAGAATCGAACCGGTAATATCAGAACCGCTCCGTGAGAATGTGATCACATCGCCATCCTTGCTGAATCCGAAAAAACCGGGAAAAATGATGAGTCCGTCACGTTCCCGAAGACGATAGAGGTTTTGATAGGATTCAGGAAGAACTTGCGCGTTGCCGGGTTCATTTGTCACAAAGAGGCCGGCATCCTTCGGGTTTACATATTCCGCTTTGACGCCTTTATAACGGAAGTAAGCGGCGATCAGTTTGGCATTGTTATCCTCTCCGCTGGCCTTGACTGCGTCAAGGTATTGTTCGGGATTGCTTTTGTCTCCTTCTAAAAGCGTAAACAGATCATCTCTGATTTTTTCGATAATGCTTTGCCCCAGCTGAAGCTCATTGGCGATGAGAGCGTACCGTTCCACAACAGCTTCCGCCAGTTCAGGTGCGCTGCCTGTTGCCAAATATTGTTCTGCACATGCGATTAAGAGATCAGTCACTTTCGTATCCTCGGCATAGCGTTTTCCCGGAGCTGAAACGACTACAGCTTTCCGTGCCGGATCTGAGGTAACGATGTGAAACACCTTGTCAAGCTGGGCGCCTGAAGCAAGTGAGCTGCCTCCGAATTTAACGACCTTCATGTTTACATCTCCTAATGTTTAAAATTTTCACACAAATTTAGTATTTATTATCTCTCTTTCAGTACTGTAAATCAAGGGGGAATTTCTTTCTCAGGAGAACATTTGTATTTTTCACGAGGAATAATGTTAGGTTTGCTGACCGTATGCCTGCGTTATAAAGATAAATATGGTAAACAGCCTAACGTTTTGGGATGGAAAATGGTTAGAATGATTAGTAAAATTGATAAATGACTAGGTTAATATTTTTAAAGAATATTGACTAACCCTATAAAAATGGTAATATGTAAATGATAATGATAATCAATTACTATATGGCCATATTGTTTTGAGTCCTTGCGGAGTAGGAGATACGTTCTTTTTGCTGTAAGGATGTAAGGAGGCAGCATGAAGCTACGTTACTTATTTATTCTACTTATCATATTAGCAGTCACATCTGTATTTATCGGTGTAGAAGATCTGTCGCCGCTTGATCTCTTCGATTTAAGCAAACAAGAGGCGTCAACGCTGTTTGCAAGCCGTATGCCGCGATTGATCAGCATTGTCATCGCGGGATTAAGCATGAGCATCTGCGGTTTGATTATGCAGCAGATCAGCAGAAATAAATTCGTGTCACCGACGACGGCGGGCACGATGGATTGGGCGAGGCTCGGCATTTTAATTTCCTTGCTGCTGTTTACATCCGCCAGTCCTTTAATCAAAATGCTGGTCGCGTTTGTCTTTGCCCTTGCAGGAAATTTTCTGTTTATGAAAATCCTTGAAAGAATCAAGTTTAACGACACCATCTTTATTCCGCTTGTCGGTTTAATGCTCGGGAATATCGTCAGTTCAATCGCGACATTTATCGCATATAAATATGACTTGATCCAGAATGTGTCATCATGGCTGCAGGGAGACTTCTCTTTAGTCGTGAAAGGAAGATACGAGCTTCTTTATCTGAGTATTCCGCTCGTCATCATTGCCTATGTGTATGCGGATAAATTCACATTGGCCGGTATGGGTGAAAGCTTTTCTGTCAACCTCGGCCTCAAGTACAAACGGGTTGTGAACATCGGGCTCATTATCGTGTCCCTGATCACGTCCCTTGTCATTTTGACTGTCGGTATGCTGCCGTTTCTCGGTTTAATCATCCCGAATATTGTATCGATTTACAGAGGAGACAATCTGAAGAGCAGCCTGCCGCATACTGCGCTGTTGGGAGCGGTGTTTGTGCTGTTTTGCGATATACTGGGCAGAATCATTATCTTCCCTTATGAAATCTCGATTGGCCTGATGGTCGGAATCATCGGCAGCGGCATTTTCCTGTTTATGCTGTTAAGGAGAAAAGCCTATGCGTAACCAGATGAAAATAGCTTTGCTCGTTGGTTTAGCCATTGTATGTATTGGCTTGTTTTTGTTTTATGACTTAGGCAATTGGGATTACACCCTGCCGAGACGAATCAAAAAAGTCGCTGCCATTGTGCTGACTGGGGGAGCGATTGCGTTTTCGACCATGATCTTTCAAACGATTACGAACAACCGCATCCTGACGCCGAGCATTTTGGGCCTTGATTCTCTCTACATGCTGATTCAGACTGGCATTATCTTTTTGTTCGGTTCTGCGAATATGGTCATCATGAATAAAAACATCAACTTTATCATCTCTGTTCTGCTGATGATACTGTTTTCTCTTGTTTTGTATCAGATCATGTTCAAGGGTGAGGGGAGAAATATCTTTTTCCTTCTGCTTATCGGAATCGTGTTTGGCACGCTGTTCAGCAGCCTGTCTTCTTTTATGCAGATGCTGATTGATCCGAACGAGTTCCAAGTTGTGCAGGACAAGATGTTTGCCAGCTTTAACAATATCAATACGGATTTGTTATGGCTCGCGTTCATCATCTTCCTGCTGACAGGCGTTTATGTCTGGCGTTTTACAAAATTTTTCGATGTGCTGTCGCTCGGACGCGAGCACGCCGTGAATTTGGGCATTGACTACGATAAAGTGGTGAAGCAGATGCTGATCGTGGTTGCGATTTTGGTTTCTGTTTCAACAGCGCTAGTCGGGCCGATTATGTTTTTAGGCCTTCTGGTCGTCAACCTGGCGAGAGAATTCCTGAAAACATATAAGCATTCATACTTAATCGCAGGCTCCGTTTTCATCAGCATCATTGCGCTGGTCGGAGGGCAGTTTGTGGTTGAGAAAGTGTTTACCTTCTCAACGACGCTGAGCGTCATTATTAATTTTGCCGGCGGGATTTATTTTATCTACTTGCTGTTAAAGGAGAATAAATCATGGTAGAGGTCAGAAATGTAAGCAAACAATATGGCGGGAAAGTTGTTCTTGAAGAGACGTCAGTCACGATTCAAAAGGGCAAAATTACCTCGTTTATCGGTCCTAACGGCGCCGGCAAAAGTACGCTGCTGTCTATCATGAGCCGCCTGATCAAAAAGGATTCCGGCGAGATTTACATAGACGGACAAGAGATTGGAGCATGTGACAGCAAAGAGCTTGCCAAGAAAATGAGCATTTTGAAGCAGGCGAACCAAATCAATATCAGGCTCACGATCAAAGACCTCGTCAGTTTTGGCAGGTTTCCGTACTCACAGGGCCGGCTGACAGAGGAAGACTGGGTTCATATCAACCAGGCGCTTAGCTATATGAAGCTGGAAGACATTCAAGACAAATACTTGGATCAGCTGAGCGGCGGACAGTGCCAAAGGGCATTTATCGCCATGGTCATTGCCCAGGACACAGATTATATCTTTCTGGATGAGCCCCTGAACAATCTGGATATGAAACACTCAGTTGAAATTATGAAACTGCTGAAACGGCTGGTAGAGGAGCTTGGAAAAACGATCGTGGTCGTCATTCACGATATCAATTTTGCTTCAGTCTATTCTGACTATATCGTCGCTTTGAAAAACGGCCGAATCGTTAAAGAAGGACCGCCTGAAGAAATGATAGAAACGTCAGTGCTTGAGGAAATCTACGATATGACCATCCCGATTCAGACGATTGATAATCAAAGAATAGGTGTCTATTTTTCTTAATATATAGAAGAGGTGAAGAGCATGAAAAAGTTCGCATTACTATTCATCGCTTTGGTGACGGCAGTTGTGATTTCTGCATGCGGAAACCAAAGCACAAGCAGCAAAGGTTCTGATTCTAAGGAAGAACAAATCACGGTGAAACACCAGCTGGACAAAAACGGAACAAAAGTACCGAAGAGCCCTAAAAAAGTTGTCGTATTTGACTTTGGAAGCTTAGATACATTAGATAAACTTGGACTTGATGATAAAGTAGCGGGACTGCCGAAACAAGCCCTTCCTAAATATCTGTCCAAATTCAAGGATGACAAATATGCTGACGTCGGCAGCTTAAAAGAGCCAGACTTCGAGAAAGTGGCAGATTTAGACCCTGACTTGATCATTATCTCAGGAAGACAATCTGAGTCTTACAAAGAATTCTCTGAAATTGCGCCGACAATTTACCTTGGCGTAGACACAGCGAAGTATATGGAATCATTTAAGTCTGACGCAGAAACAATCGGTAAGATCTTCGATAAAGAAGATGAAGTGAAGGATGAACTCGCAAAAATCGATCATTCAATCGCAGATGTAAAGAAAACGGCTGAAAAGCTTAACAAAAACGGTCTCGTCATCATGGCGAACGACGGGAAGATCAGCGCATTCGGTCCTAAATCAAGATACGGCCTGATCCATGACGTGTTCGGCGTGACACCGGCTGATCAAAACATCAAAGCGTCTACTCACGGACAAAGCGTTTCTTACGAGTACATTTCAAAAACAAACCCGGATTACCTGTTTGTCATTGACCGCGGTACAGCGATCGGTGAAACATCATCTACTAAACAAGTCGTTGAAAATGATTATGTGAAAAATGTAAACGCAGTGAAAAATGATCATGTCGTCTACCTTGATTCTGCTACTTGGTACTTATCAGGAGGCGGTCTTGAGTCTATGGCACAAATGATCAAAGAAGTGAAAGACGGTTTAGAAAAGTAAAACCAAAAAGAGCCTCCGCTAAATAGCGGGGCTCTTTTTGGTTAATCAGCGTGCCGGCTGCTGTTCGGCAGGGCGCTGGGGTTTCTTTAATGTGAATGAGAGAAGGAAGCCGACAAGTGCAATGACGGCAGCCACAATAAAAGCGGCGTTCATGCCGTGCAGGGCGGCGTGCTTTACATTTGTCGTGCCTGCATGTGCCGCCTGGTTGCTCATCACGGAAACCAATAGTGCGGTTCCGATCGAGCCGCCGACTTGGCGAATCGTGTTGTTCATCGCAGTTCCGTGCGGAATCAAGTGGCGCGGCAGCGCGTTGATTCCGGCTGTTGTCACCGGCATCATGATCATGGCGGTGCCTAAGAGACGAACGGTGTATAAAACGACAATCCAAGCGAGTGACGTATGGTCAGTCAGTTGCATAAACGGCAGAGATGTCAGGAAGATGATGCAGAAACCGGCAATCGCCAGCCCTCTTCCGCCGACACGGTCAAAAATTCTGCCGATAATCGGTGACATAAAGCCCATCACAACGGCTCCCGGAAGGAGCATAAGCCCTGTATCAAAAGCTGTGACGTCTCTGACATTTTGTGTATAAAGCGGCAGGATGGTTTCCGTACCGATCAATAATGCAAAGACGAGGGTTCCCAGCAGTGTTGTTAAACTGAAAATGCCAAACGTGAAGACGCGGAATTCCAGCATCGGTTTTTCAAGCTTCATTTGTCTTGTGATAAACAAGAGCAGCGCGATGACACCCACCAGCAGTGAAATCAAGACGGTTGAACTGGACCAGCCGTAAGAGCCGACGCTTGAGAAGCCGTACAGAAGGCCGCCGAACCCAAATGTTGAAAGGATGACTGATAAAATATCAATCTGTGTTTTTCTTAAAGTCGTCACGTTTTTCATCAGGATGCTGGCAAGAATCAAATCAATCACAGCAAACGGAAGAATAATATAAAACAATGATCTCCAAGAGAAAGCTTCGACAGCCCATCCGGAAAGAGTCGGTCCGATCGCAGGCGCGAATGAGATGACCAATCCGACCATACCCATAGCCTGGCCGCGTTTTTCAATCGGAAAGATTGTCAGGAATACAGTCTGCATGAGCGGCATCATAATGCCGGCTCCGGCCGCTTGAATGATACGCGCTGTCAGCAGAACCGGGAAGTTCGGCGCGAACGCTCCGACGACTGTTCCGGCAGTGAAAATGCTCATTGCTGTGATGAGCAGCGCCCGGCTTGTGAATTTCTCAATTAAAAACGCGGTAATCGGAATTAAAATCCCGTTGGTTAACATAAATGATGTGGTCAGCCATTGTGCTTGGTTGGCATCGACATTGAAATCCCTCATGATATGGGGAAGTGCGGTAATCAACAATGTCTGGTTCAAAATCGCCACAAACGCTCCGGCTAACAAAATGCCGACAATGACAGAACGGTTAAAAGGTTTTTGTTCAATACTTGTGTTCAATACATATCCCTTCTTTTCTCTAAGTAATTAACAGTGTTTTTAACATGGAAACGGGCTGTGTTAAAACACTGGTTTGTTCCAGATAGCCAATCAGTGATTTGAGTAAAAAAGCGCGGGGTTCTTCCTTCTTCGCTTCTTCCTCCAGCATGGCGGCTGCGGATGTCAGTTCATCTACGTCATAGTCCGCGGCGGACAGGGAAGAGATGCCTTTATGTAATTCCTTCAGGCTTTCCGATAATAGGACTGATTTATCCTTTGGCTTGTAGGAGGATGCTGAATGAATATAAAGCTCGATGGCTTCGGGCGGAAGAAGAGACTGGCGGGTTTCCCTGTTTTTGATAATCTGATTGAGGGTGCTGATGATAAACTCTGCGATCGGGTCAAGCTCAAGCGGTTTTTCCTCGATTTTGATCAGCATTAAAAACTCACGCATCATGCCGTGAAGAATGATAACCAAATCCCACACAAACGGGAGAATGGTTTCTCCATACGCCTGGATCAGCGAATCGCGGTGCCAGCAGATAATCGTCGATCTGGTCTGATGGATATGCTGTTTGACCCGGTCATTATGCAGCTTGGGGTTTCCGTAGGTCAGCATATTGAAAAACTGCTGATTCCGCCTGAAGCCCTCCAGTTCCATTTTGACCTTTTGCGTCAAACGCTCCTCCGGTGTAAGTGCGGTATTTTCCTGAAGTCTTGAGGCTGCGGCCACCATTTGCTTCTGGTTAAATGACAGCAGCTCCAAAAGCAGATCTTCTTTAGATTGGAACAGCTTATATATCGAAGCTTTTGACATCTTACATTCTTCTGCGATCGCCTGCATGGAAACCGACGTAAAATCCTTTTCCGAAAAAAGCTTTCGCGCGGCTAACAAGATATCTGTTTTTTTATCAAGCATCTCATGGCTTCCTTCTTTCTTGAACATTAGAAAACCCATTGGTTCACAGAAAACCAATGAGTAACTATGAAAAAATTTTACCAAATAAACAAAATAGAAGTCAATGGATTTTAACCGGGTAAATGAAAGGCCTGCCGGAAAATCCGACAGGCCGAATAAGAGCTTATTTTTCAACTTTAAATCCTTGTTTTTCAAGCATTTCACGGATGTGCGGATAGTACAGGCGCTCATAGTAGGAAGCGATGCTCTGTGACCAATTTCTTGTTTCTTTTCCGTTTGTCCGTTTATTCATGTATTCAGACATCTGTTCGTCGTATGCCTGAATGTGAGACGTCAGCTCATCCTGATTCAAATAAGTTTCCTGATGATTGACAGCTTCCTGCGGCAAGCGCGGTTTTTTCGCTGAACGGTCGGCAGGATGCCCAATGACAAGGCCGGATAAAGGGAACACGTATTTTGGAAGCTCAAGCAGTTCGATCAGCTCTTGAGGGTTTCCGCGAACCGCACCGATCGGAACTGTGCCAAGTCCGAGTGACTCAGCCGCTGCTGTTGCTGTGCCGAGGGCAATACCAGCGTCTACTGCGCCGACAAGAACAGATTCCAATCCATTTGTGATTTCCATTTTGAAATCATGCAGATCTTCAAGCGCAATTTTGGCCCGATTGAAATCTGCGCAGAACAGCAGGAAAACAGGAGCTTGATCGATCCATGGCTGGCCGCCTGCCAGCTCGGAGATTTTCTTTTTGCGCTCTTTATCCTGGACTGTGATCACAGTCACTTGCTGTCCGTTGATAGAAGAAGGGGCTGATTGCACCGCTTCAATGATTTGGTCCAATTGCTCCTGAGCTACAGGCTCATCTGTGTAGCTGCGAATCGAGCGGTGGTCTTTTAAAGATTTAATCACTTCATTCATATGGGACACCCTTTCTTTACTCGCTAAGCTCTGTGCGGACAACATCAAGAGGGGCGCTCAGCAGTTCTTTTCCTTTTGCGACAAACCCTTGGAAATGCGCAGTTTCGTTATGGAATTTCATTGCCGCTTCATCTTTCCATTTTTCAAGCATGACAAATGTATTTTCTTCGCCTACTTTTTCGAATAGGTCGTATTGCGCGTTGCCTTCCTCAGCTCTTGAATGCTGAACAAGTGATTGAGCCTCGCTCAAAAATTCCTCGCGTTTTTCTGGTTTTACTTTGATGTAAGCTTGTAATACGATCATTTAAATCTCCTCCGTTGTTATGCGAATTTATTGTTCGAATTTCATCGAACTAAATGTAACATGTATTCTAAATGAGGTAAAGGAAAAACCCTTATATAGTAAAATTGTCATTCTAATTGTTGTGTGATACATTTGTGTCATGAACATTCCAAACCATCCAGAAACAGAAACATTGCAGCTGACAAAGGTTCTTCATGCACTTAGTGATCCGCTTCGTTTAGAGCTCGTCAAGCAATTAGCTGAAGCAAAAGAAAAAACGTGCAGCACCTGTGCAGATGTGCAGGTTGCCAAATCGACTTTGTCGCATCATTTTAAAGTTTTGAGAGAATCGGGCATCGCTCAAGTTCGGATAGAAGGAAAGCGCCGGTATTATTCGCTTCGCGCTGAAGACCTTGAAAAGGCATTTCCGGGCCTGCTTGAAGCCGTGCTGAATGTAGACCAGGACCGCTGGTGAATCAATCCCCTGTAACGGGGATTTTTTTATGTCCGTTAACCGCTTTGAAAAGCCGCTGCACACCCTCCTGAATATCTTCTTCCTTCAGCCGTGCAAAGCCGATAATGAGAGCTGGCCTGCCCGTTTGCCGCTTGTCTTCCTTCAAGTTAAATCGGCTCATTCCGAATATTTCAAGCTGCAGCCCGGCAGCATGTGACAGGATGTCTTGTTCGGTGCGCCTGGTATCAAATTCGGTAACAAAATGCAGCCCCGCATTTGCCCCTTTTACGGTAACCTCTCCGCTGAACTCTGCTTCTAAAGCGGTGATCAGGCGTTCTCTCTTTTCTTTATAATGCTGCTTCATTTTTTTTATATGCTTCTGATATTCACCAGACTCGATAAATTCCTGCAGGGTGAGCTGTGTAAGTGATGAGCAAGTCTGCAGATCATAGCCCCGCTGTTTGTATGTCCTCAACAGCTCAGGCGGCAACACCATATAGCTGATCCGCAAGCCGGGGAGAAGGGACTTTGAAAAGGTTCCCATATAGATGACATTTTGAAAACGGTCGAGGCTTTGCAACGCCGGAATACTGTCTACATCATATGTGAATTCACTATCATAATCGTCCTCAATGATATATCGGCGCGGCTCCTCGGCTACCCAGTTCAGCAGCTGAATTCTTCTGGATACAGGCATAATCGTTCCGGACGGAAACTGATGTGACGGGGTGGTCACCAGTACATCTGGCTGCTGTCTGGTGATTTCAGCAATCGACATGCCCTTTTCATCCAGCATGATCGTCTTGACTTGTTTTCCGGCATTCTTCAAAAGCTGATACATGCGCCTGTAGCCAGGCTCCTCCATCGCATACACGGCTTCCTTGGGTAAAAGCTCAGTCAACAGCTGCATGAGCACCTGTGTGCCTGCCCCTATGATCATTTGTTCTGGCCTGCATTTTACACCCCTCGTCAGGGAAATGAGCCTGGTAATGGCCGCTCTCACTTCATATATCCCTTGCGGATGTGACATATCGCCGAGCGTGCGGTATGAGCGGGAGGCCGCTTTTTGCTCGCAGCGGAACCAGCTTTTGATCGAAAAATGGTCTGTATCGGAACTCATGTGTGAAAACGATATCCAATCGCTCTGGTCGATGTGAATCTCTTTTAGATCATCCGGCAGTGCAAATGGAGGGTGCTCCTCGGCGGAAAACATGTCTAGTTCCTCCACGAAGAAACCCTTTCGTTCAATGGCGTACAAATACCCTTCAGCCAGCAGCTGCTGATAGGCTGAATTCACTGAATTTACGCTGACCTTGAGATTTTCAGCCAGCTCCCGCTTGGAGGGAACCTTCGAGTGAGGCAGCAGATTGCGGCTGAGGATTTCTTTTTTCAGCTTTTGATAAATTTGCTGATAGATATAATCGGCTTGTTCTGAACGATCGAGTGTAATCGTGATATCCATTTTGTAGTTTCTCCTTCTGATACCATCAAAAAGTTATAATTGGTACTTTTCATCATACCAAAGAGAAGTCAGAATGATAAGAAAATACCGACAGGGGGATATTCACATGAGTCAAACAACAGCAAGCATCACAACTGCACAATGGCAGCAAAAACGGGATCAATTTGTGTCAAAAGGTGTGAGCAACGGCAACCGCAGTCTGGCGGTCAAAGGAGAAGGGGCCGAGCTGTACGATCTGGATGGCCGGAGATTTATTGATTTTGCAGGCGCCATCGGCACGTTAAATGTCGGACACTCGCATCCGAAGGTGGTTGAGGCTGTGAAGCGGCAGGCGGAGGAGCTGATTCATCCTGGTTTTAATGTCATGATGTACCCGACTTATATCGAATTAGCAGAAAAACTGTGCGGCATCGCGCCGGGCAGCCATGAGAAAAAAGCGATTTTTCTTAACTCAGGGGCAGAAGCGGTCGAAAACGCTGTGAAAATCGCCAGAAAGTATACAAAGCGCCAAGGCGTTGTCTCGTTTACACGCGGGTTTCACGGGCGCACGAATATGACGATGAGCATGACAAGCAAGGTAAAACCTTATAAATTCGGTTTCGGGCCTTTTGCGCCAGAGGTTTATCAAGCGCCGTTCCCTTATTATTATCAGAAGCCGGCCGGCATGAGTGATGAAAGCTATGACGATATGGTCATTCAAGCATTCAATGATTTCTTTATCGCTTCAGTGGCGCCTGAAACGGTGGCGTGTGTCGTGATGGAGCCAGTGCAGGGAGAAGGCGGATTTATTATTCCTTCGAAACGGTTCGTACAGCACGTCGCTTCATTCTGCAAAGAACACGGCATTGTTTTTGTTGCTGATGAAATCCAAACCGGCTTTGCCAGAACTGGCACTTATTTCGCAATTGAGCACTTTGATGTAGTGCCCGATCTGATCACGGTTTCTAAATCGCTTGCGGCAGGCCTGCCATTAAGCGGTGTGATCGGGCGTGCGGAAATGCTTGATGCGGCAGCGCCAGGGGAGCTGGGCGGCACGTATGCCGGCAGCCCGCTCGGCTGCGCGGCGGCTTTGGCAGTCTTGGATATTATCGAAGAAGAAGGACTGAATGAGCGATCTGAAGAAATTGGCAAAATCATTGAAGACAAGGCGTATGAGTGGAAACAAGAATTCCCGTTCATCGGTGACATCCGCAGACTCGGGGCGATGGCCGCAATCGAAATCGTCAAGGATCCTGACACGCGTGAGCCTGATAAGACAAAAGCAGCAGCGATCGCGGCCTATGCGAATCAAAACGGATTACTTTTGCTGACAGCGGGAATTAACGGTAATATCATCCGCTTTTTGACACCGCTCGTCATCTCAGACAGCCTATTAAATGAAGGGCTCAGCATCTTGGAGGCGGGCCTGCGAGCTTAATCATTGGAAAGAAAATGGCCGGGTCTGCTATCATTTTAAGTAATCATGAAAAGAAAGGAATGTTCAATATGCCAGATCAATTAACGGTCTACAACCCGGCTACGGGCGAGGAGATCAAAACGATTCCTCAGCAATCAGCCACAGAGGTAGAAGAAGCCATTGAACGTTCACATCAAGCGTTTAAAACGTGGTCTAAAACATCAGCGAACGAAAGAACGTCTCTTTTGAAAAAATGGTATGAGCTGATTGTTGAACATAAAGAAGAGCTTGCAGATTTAATTACAAAGGAAAACGGAAAACCATACCAGGAAGCAGTCGGCGAGGTACTTTACGGCGCAGGCTATATCGAATGGTTCGCAGAGGAAGCGAAGCGTGTGTACGGAAGAACGGTCCCGGCCCCGACAACGGGTAAACGAATTGTTGTCACACGCCAGCCGGTCGGCCCCGTTGCAGCTATCACGCCCTGGAATTTTCCGAATGCGATGATTACACGCAAAGCGGCGCCTGCTCTTGCCGCCGGCTGTACATTTATCATCAAGCCGGCGCCGGACACACCGCTGTCTGCTTATGAACTGGCGCGCCTCGCATATGAAGCGGGCATTCCGAAGGATGTTCTTCAGGTTGTAATCGGCGATGGAGAAGAAATCGGAAATGTGTTCACAAGCAGTCCGAAAATCCGCAAAATCACCTTCACAGGCTCAACACCTGTAGGGAAAATCCTTATGAAAAACAGCGCGGACACCGTGAAGCACGTCTCAATGGAACTCGGCGGACATGCCCCGCTGATCGTAGATGAAGATGCGGACATTGACCTTGCCGTTGAACAGGCGATGGCGTCCAAATACCGAAACGCCGGCCAAACCTGCGTATGTGCCAACCGCCTGATCGTTCATGAATCCATTAAAGATGAATTTGCTGCGAAACTGAGCGAGCAAGTGTCTAAGCTGAAAGTCGGAAATGGACTTGAGGAAGGCGTCAATGTCGGCCCGATCATTAACAAACGAGGCTTCGAAAAAATCGTCAGCCAAATTGATGATGCGGTTGAAAAAGGCGCGAAAGTGATTGCTGGGGGCACATATGACCGAAACGATGACAAAGGGTGCTACTTTGTGAATCCGACAGTGCTCACCGATGTCGATACGTCCATGAACATCATGCATGAGGAAACATTCGGCCCGGTCGCCCCGATCGTCACGTTTTCTGATATTGATGAAGCGATTCAGCTTGCCAACGATACACCGTATGGCTTGGCTGCTTACTTCTTCACAGAAAACTACCGCCGCGGCATCTATATTTCCGAGAATCTAGAGTATGGCATTATCGGCTGGAATGACGGCGGACCGTCAGCGGTTCAAGCGCCATTCGGCGGAATGAAAGAAAGCGGCATTGGCCGTGAAGGCGGTTCAGAAGGCATCGAGCCGTACCTTGAAACAAAATATTTGTCCATCGGTTTATAAATATATGTTATAAAAGCGTGAATGGAAAAAGAAAACAAAAGCCTTTGTCGTAAAGGGAATGACCCCCGTTTTTGAGACAGGGATTAAAACAATTTTTAAACAGCCAATTGTCGATAGTTTATCGGTGATTGGTTGTTTAGTTTGGATACGTATATTGTTATAATAATGAATGTATTCTATGACAGTGCGTTCTACGATGGCGGTCGTAGTTTGATCAATGCTGTTAAGATAGAACGTTTCAGACTTTAGTGAGGAATGAAACGATTCGATGGAGGCATTATCAGCGGGCGTCCCTTTGCGGGTCATGGTAATGCCTTTTGTTTTAACAGCTTTTTGATACTCGTAAGATGTATAGACAGAACCTTGGTCACTATGTAACACGCAGTTCTCAGGCAGTGTTGGTAGCTGATCAAGTGTGTCTAAGACAAAGGCTGTGTCCTGCTTTTCCCCATTCGTAAAAGCAATCACTTCTCCATTGTATAAATCTAATATACTGGAAAGGTACAATTGTTTCTGTCCATAAGGCAAATATGTGATGTCCGTTACTAGTTTTTCAAGAGGGCGATCAGAGTGAAAGTTCCGATCCAATATATTATCGACCATGGCATATAGCTGCCCATCCTTCTTGCGCTTTTTCACCTTAACCTGGCACTGCCATTGATTGTTCTGCATAATACGTTGAACCGTTTTATGGTTAATACACATTCTCTTTTTTAGTATGGCTGTGATTTTTCGATATCCATATCGATACTTGTGCTCTCGGCACAACGTGCCGATTTGTTTTTCCAAATGGCGCTTGGGATGATCCTTCATCAGATTCTTCTTCCAACGATAATAAGGCGCTAGAGAGATACCTAAATGAATACAGATATCCTGCACGATCATTGTGCTGTGCAATATTTCTACAATTTCGACTGACGTTTCGCTATCAACTTCCTTTCCAATTCGTTGTACTTTTTTAAAACTTCATTCTGTTGTCTCAGGTAACGAATCTCTGCCTGCAGTTTCTCTAATTCGAAAGAATACTCTGGACCTTTTCCGTAAGTGTATTGCTTTCCAACAGGCTGTTCGAATCGATGTGTATCCCCAGTCTTATGCCATCTAACCCATGTCTGAACCTATGTCTTATTCTTAATATTCAACTCCTGCATGATCTCTTTCATAGGTACGCCTGCCAATCTCATTTCTACAGCCTTCTGTTTCACTTCAAAACTCACTCTTGTCCCAATAGAAAAAACACCTCCAAGTCTAATTTCAGATAACAATTATCCGTATTCAAACTTGAAGGTGTTTTTATTTGTCTCATCTTATGGGGTCAGTCCCTAAAAATCAAAGGTTTTTGATTAATTTGTTTTCATGTTTAATATGGAATAACAAAGGTTTAAATAAAGACACAAGGAAATTATCTTTATTTAAACAATGCTTCTAAGACAACAGAAATTGATTGTCATAACTTAAGGTACCCATCTTGAGTTTGAGACGTATACAATTTATTGTAATATGAGCTTGATTTGATTAGCTCTTTATGTGATCCAATGTCAGTTATTTTACCATCTTTCATGACTATTACTTTGTCAACTAAAGTACATACATTTAGACGATGAGTAAGTATAATAATGGTTTTATCTTTGTCTTCTTTAAACAAATTCTTATAAATTTTATTTTCTGATATGGGATCTATTGCGGAGGTGGGTTCATCCATAACCATTAAATTAGAATCCCGATAATATAATCTAGCTAAAGCAACTTTTTGCCATTGTCCACCAGATAAATCAATTCCCTCTTCAAAAGAAGGATCAAGCACCGTTTTTAGTTTTAACGGTAATTTTTTTGCAAATTCATTAACTAAGCTTCTTTCTAAAGAATAAGTTAAATCAGGATCTCTTTTCCCCATATCCCCTAAATATATATTTTCCTCAAGAGAGTATGGATATTCTATAAAGTCCTGAGCTAACCAGCCTATTTGCTTTCGTATTGTGTCTTGATTATATTCTTGTATTTCTCTACTGTCATAATATATACTCCCATCATAATTATCATAAAGCCCTATTAAACATTTAATTAAAGTGGTTTTGCCAGACCCATTAAATCCAACAACTGCAACTTTTTCTCCTTTTAATATTTCTAAATTGACATGTTTTAAAGAGTAGGATTCTGAGTTAGAGTATCTAAAACTTAAATCTTTTACACGAATACTATGTTCTAATTTATCGAAATTAATTTTCTTAGTGCCAGTCGATTCTTCCTCTTCTTTATTTAATATATTGAAATATAGAGGAAGGTAAATTATAGTTTGATGCAAGTTTGTTAAAGAACCGACTATCTGATGGGAAAAGCCTTGGAATTGTGATATTGCTTGAATTAGCAACATAAATGTTCCAATGGGTATATTAGGCCAATTTGAAATAATGAAAATAATAAGAATAACCAATTGCAAAATTTGAGTACCAATCATTAAAATTTGAACTAGAAATTCCCGTTTATTGTTAAGCCTCCGTTCAGGATTTACTGCTTTCCAGTAATATTTACTCCACTTGTTTATTAAATAATCACCAACTTGAAACATTTTTATTTGAACAACTGATTCTCTGTTTTTTAACAGATCCCAAATTGTATCTTTTTTTCTTTTTATTTCACTAGTTTTATTCAAAATGGCTAGTTCTTCTTTATTATACAACCTTGACATAAGAAAATTAATGACGCTGATAATTACTAATAAAGTAACGATCGACCAGTGCAAATTCTTAAGAATTACAATTAATCCAGTTATGGATAAAATACCTTTAAATAGCTCTATAATATCAATTAATAAACGAGTCCCCATCAAAGGGATTATTTGGGAAACTTGTAGGATATCATTATATATTGTGGAATTATCTAAAGTGGAAGTCTTAATCTTACCTACTTTATTAATTAATTTTAATTCAAAATGGTACGTAAATTTGTAATCTAAATTATTTTCGATGATGCTATTGATCAAAGAAAGTATCTGAATACTAATATATAAGATTGCTTGAAAAAACAATAACCATATAATTTTTGAAAAATCAGTTGACTTTGAAATATTATTGCCTATCTCCTCAGTCACTGTAAGTGAATAGATAGGGAGTATAGAAAGCATAACAGAAAACAAAAGAAGAATAATCAAATTGATTTTTGATATATGAAAATAAATTTTAATAACTTTAAAAACGTTTCTAAACATTTTTAACCTCTTTAAAATAAACTCTTAATTTAAATTTGTTAATGTGGAATTAATAAGTGAAATTATAAATAAAAAAGAAAGACTATAAAAGTCTTTCTTTTTTATTTATGCTTTGACGCAAGGTTTGGCTGAACATTTAGGAGAAGCTACAATTACAGATTCCCCTTTTTTGCAACCCCAAACTTCAGTATAACGGTAATATGAAGCACCTACTAGATGGTTACATTTTGAGAAGTTATAAACACATCTATTTTTTGTTTTACATGCCATTGTATTCACCCCCTTTCAGTTGAAAATGTCCAAGTTGCTAAATCACGTAAGACATCAATATTCCCATGATACGTACCTAACGATCGACCTTCATAATCGATAGCCATAATTAATGGAAATTGATTGAATTTCAATTGTTCAAGAGTATCAACAGAGCTAATATAGTGAGTTATTTCTGATAATTCTTCGATTGTACTAAAATGTCTTTTTCTATCTTTATCAGGAATAACATTAGCTTCTGGAGGCATAAATGATAATACAACTATATTTTTATTTATGTTTCTTAAGTCATAAATAGAAAGATCTTCTAGCAACTCTTGACATTCACTACAGCCGACTGCAGTTAATAGCAGAAAGCTATCTTGTAAGGTGTTTGAAGCAATTATAGTTTTTTTGTGATTTACAGGATTAATAATTGTGAATTCGGGAAGAATATCTCCTTTTTTGATTCCTTGATCTGCTACCTCTTGAAGTTCTATTTTTTTCTTAAGTGATAACCCAGTTTCACTTTTTTGTAATAGATTAGTAATCTTCCACATGAAATACAAAATTATAACTAATAAAAGCATTATTATAAGATTAAAAATTAATTCAATCTGCATTTAAATCCCACTTTTCATTTAATAAATTATGAATGTTACGAGCAATAATAAGACCTGTAAATAAAAAAATGATTCCTAGTTCTAGTAAGATGAAATTGTATACATTTACTGTATTTGTTCCGGTCGGAATAATAAGTATAGCGAAAGATAAGAGCATTAAGCTTAAATTTCTGAGAATGGTTTTTTTTCCAATAAAACTGCTCCCCAGAACTCCTCCACAACTACATTTTATAATATTTTTTTTCTTTAAATTAAATGAAATCAATATTGTAAATACTAACAGGAGAATTGATATTCCAAGTGCCCCAATCCATCTCGTTGATTGAAAAAATAATAATAATGATAAAATTAACTCTGCTGTAATGACAAATATAGAGAAAATTAAAATGACTCGCGGATTATTAACCTTAGTAAAGGAAAATACTGTTTTTTTAAAATCTGTGAACTTTATTATCTTTGAAAAACTCGTACTAATAAATATATTTGCTAAGAGTATACGAAAAATTAAGGAGATACTTATCATCCTCTAACAAGCCTCTTTTCAAAAAAATTTGACTTATATATAAATTGAACATATTAAATAAGGTAACTATTTCCTCCAAAAGATATAATACCATTAGACGGATATACTTACAATATATTTCATTATTTTTCATGTAAATATCATTAAATGATGATTTGCTAGTCTCTTTTCAAAATTATTTCGGGGATTTGTTACTAACTATTAGCTTTTTCCAGGTGTACCTATATTTATTATTGAAACGTTATTTTTGAATAAATTCCAGTTGCTTAGCTTTTACATGAATTGTTAAAGATGATTAAAAAATTTGTTTTCTTAGAGAATAATCACAACAATTCCAGCCAAAATAACAGCAAATACATTTTGAAAGAAGGTTCCCCAACAATGGATTTATTATTGGCTCTTCTCCCGGCTTTGTTTTGGGGGAGCATTGTTCTCTTCAATGTGAAATTAGGCGGCGGGCCGTACAGCCAGACACTGGGAACGACGATCGGGGCACTCATTGTTTCTATCGTTATTTACTTTTTTGTTCAGCCCGTTCTGTCCCTTCGCATTTTTATTGTTGGAATCGTATCCGGCTTATTTTGGTCACTTGGACAGGCCAACCAGCTGAAAAGCATTCAATTGATGGGCGTGTCGAAAACAATGCCGATTTCCACAGGAATGCAGCTCGTTTCCACCTCGCTGTTCGGTGTGATCGTGTTCCGCGAATGGTCAACACCGATTGCGATTACGCTTGGCGTTCTCGCTTTGATCTTTATCATTGTAGGAATCATTCTCACGTCCTTGGAAGATAAGAATGATAAAAAAGAGGGCGAGCCAAGCAATTTGAAAAAGGGCATTTTGATTCTCCTTGTTTCGACTCTTGGTTATTTGGTTTATGTAGTAGTGGCTAGATTATTCAATGTGTCCGGCTGGTCCGCGTTGCTGCCACAGGCAATTGGTATGGTGGTCGGGGGGTTAGTTTTAACCTATAGACACAAACCCTTTAACAAGTATGCGATCAGAAATATTCTCCCAGGGTTAATCTGGGCAGGCGGAAATATGTTTTTGTTTATTTCTCAGCCGCGAGTCGGCGTTGCAACGAGCTTTTCCCTTTCACAAATGGGAATTGTCATTTCTACGCTCGGCGGTATTTTCATCCTGCGTGAAAAGAAAACGAAACGCCAGCTAATAGCAATTGCGATCGGGATTATCCTGATTATTGCCGCCGCCGTATTCTTAGGAATCGCCAAAACAAATTCATAACAAATGGAGGAGGATGTATATGTATCCGGATTTAAAAGGAAAAGTCGTCGCTATTACAGGAGCTGCTTCAGGGCTCGGAAAGGCGATGGCCATTCGCTTCGGCAAGGAGCAGGCAAAAGTGGTTATCAACTATTATAGTAATAAACAAGATCCAAACGAGGTAAAAGAAGAGGTCATCAAGGCGGGCGGTGAAGCTGTTGTCGTCCAAGGAGATGTCACGAAAGAGGAAGATGTAAAAAATATCGTGCAAACGGCAATTAAGGAGTTCGGCACACTCGATATTATGATTAATAATGCCGGTCTTGAAAATCCTGTACCATCTCACGAAATGCCGCTCAAGGATTGGGATAAAGTCATCGGCACGAACTTAACGGGTGCCTTTTTAGGAAGCCGTGAAGCGATTAAATATTTCGTAGAAAACGATATCAAGGGAAATGTCATTAACATGTCCAGTGTGCACGAAGTGATTCCTTGGCCGTTATTTGTCCACTATGCGGCAAGTAAAGGCGGGATAAAGCTGATGACAGAAACATTAGCGTTGGAATACGCGCCGAAGGGCATTCGCGTCAATAATATTGGGCCAGGTGCGATCAACACGCCAATCAATGCTGAAAAATTCGCTGACCCTAAACAGAAAGCTGATGTAGAAAGCATGATTCCAATGGGATATATCGGCGAACCGGAGGAGATCGCCGCAGTAGCAGCCTGGCTTGCTTCGAAGGAAGCCAGCTACGTCACAGGCATCACGTTATTCGCGGACGGTGGTATGACACAATATCCTTCATTCCAGGCAGGACGCGGTTAAACAAAAAAAGCGACCCAGACATCACATCTGGATCGCTTTTTTATTACGCACGCTTTTTCTTAACAAGTGCTGCTACAGATAAAATAATGGCAGCCGCAGACAGCACAATCGCTGTAATGTCTAGAGCTGAAGAACCTGAGTTTTCGGAATCGTCTTCTGTTTTCGTGGCGCCGTGCTCATCTGTCACTTGTTTTGCAGACGTGATGTTTGTAATGGAATGAGGTGTATCGGCATCCTCGTCACCTGTCCACTCAACAATGCTGCCGTCTTTGTAATATTGGTATGCGTCCCAAGCGGCTTCCTCCGCTTTGTCAGGGTTTTTGGCAACAAAGGTAAACTGCTGGAACTGTCCTTCCTGAATCCCTCCGTCAGTCGCCTCCCATGTCACGGAGACTGATTTGTCATCATGTTTTTGAGTGGAAACCTTCCAGCCCGGAATTGGCTCATATTGCTGGAATTCAACATCCTTCGGCATTTTGAGGACTACCTTCGTTGTCGGCAGATTTTTCTCAGAAGGGACCTTCATTGTATACGTTTCCCAAGAGCCTGCAGCAGACTCAGCCGGTTTTACAGAAACGTGCGCGCTGGCAGGGGCCGTAAAGAATAAGAGGGAGCCGACAATAGCCGGACATAGTGTCAATGCGATTTTTTTCAACAACGTAAACACTCCTTAATTGGTCTTTGTAAACATGATATTGATTTCGTTAAAGTCGCCGGTCAGGCCGTGGACTTTGATCTTCCAGTTTCCTTTTTCATTAATCGACAGGTTTTGATCTTGGAAGACGCCTTTTGTTTTTTCTTTTAATGTAAAGGTGCTTTTGTTTTCGCTGCCTGACAGGCCTGTTTTATAAACGGTTAACGTGATTTGCTGGATGTTTTTCACGGGATCTCCGTTATGGTCGGTGACCCGCAGCTCAAAAACATTTTTTCCGGGCTGGTTTGGGCTGATGCTGAGAGAAACGCTTTGTCCGTTCTCAATCGCTTTGGTTTGGTAGAACGGTTCCGGCGCTGGCTCAGGCGGGCTTGGCAGGCTTGTAAACACGGCAGCTGTGATCAATACAGCGATGCCGATTGCCCACTCCGCTTTCAACGTTCGGCTGATTCCTGTGCGGCGCTGCTTTCTGGTAAGCAGAAAATGAATCGCACCTAAGACCAGCATGAAAACAAACAGCCCGCTTTTCACTAAAAGAGCTTGGCCGTACGCTGTATGGAATAGTGAATCCATTGAACGAATGATGAAAAATCCATTGAGCAAGCCTGAAAACAAAATGACGCCGACTGCAGTGAGCGCCCATGGGGAGAACCGTCTGACCGTCTCCCACGCGAGCGTTTTGTCAGGCTGCCTCCATTCTTTTGAGAGCAGCGAAACGAGTGCCGCTATTCCGCCAACCCAGATGGAAGCGGAAGTTAAATGAAGGAAATCCATCAAAATGCCGACCGTTTTTTCTTCAACGACAGCAGCATGCCCGGTAAACGCCTTGGCGAGCAGGAGACCGAAAAAGAAAATGAGCGGCGCTGTCCAATAGCCAAAGGATGAAAAGCGGTTTTTCCGTATCGCAGGGATGACAGACAGTGCGAGCAGCACGAACAGCGCAGCCTGTATGATCCAAATGGAGCCGCCTGCTGTCTCAAACAGTGTTTCTCTGATGTAGCCTGGCTGGAATGCGCTGCCCCAGCCGCCGCCTGCGTTCGCTTTTGTCTGAATCGGAAGCTGAAGCAAAAGCGCCAGCCCCAGTGCTGCGATCGAGCCGGTCAGGATACGTCTCGTCCGTTTGACGAGCTGTTCTGATTTCCCTTTATACCAGAAAAGATGGAAGAAAACCGTTCCGATAAACAGAGATAAGGCTGTATACAGAATCGCGCGATCTGCTGCTGTTCCCGGATTCAGAGCTGAATCGGCTGCTTTTTGGCTGCTGAATCCGCCATCCGCTTTCCCGATACTGAATGGAATGACGCCGGAAACAGGATGCCCGTCCGCGGATACGGCATTCCATTCCGCTCTGTACACATCTTTAGGCAGATTCTTCTTCAGCTTCACTGTCATGATGTGATGATTATCTTTTTTGATTTCAGTCTTGTCCGTATCCACACGGTCGCCGTTTGAATTATAGACTTTAATGTAATGAAACCCTTCTTCAACCGGTTCATTAAATTCGATTTCCACCTGCGCAGGAGCACTTTTTAATTCGCTGTTTTCCCCAGGTGAAGATTTGACAATATAGGCGTGAGCAAAGCTTGTTTTCGGCAGGAAAACAAGAAAAAGCAGAAGGATGATCCACCATCTGTTTCGCTTCATCACTCAGACACCACCTTCCGCTGTATGTGTTGTGTTATTTCTTGGTGCAGGTGCAGCGTTTCTTTCGGTCTTGAAGCATGTCTTCCAGCGCTTGGTCGAAAGTGCGGACGGCTCCGCCGAATCCTTTTTGAAATCGCTCGGCATGGTCAAGTGTCGCAAACGGAATGGCCTGCGGCTGGCAGCAGTGCAGGTTTAATTCAGCATTTACGACGAAATAAGCCGAACCGGCACTGACGGTTGTCTGTAACAGAAAATCTCTGCAAATCAAGTGTGAAACCTCTTCCGTTTTATCCGCGTAACGCAAAAACGCGCAATGTGCGCAGCATAGCTGTTCAATGTCTTGGTTTACCGTAATCAGCTGAACCGAATGAGCTTGATTGACGGGCTTCAAGCAATAGCTGCACATATGATCCGTTTGAGGTGTTCGGGCGGGGAGCGTGATGCCACCGGCCGTTTTAATGACCTGATTTGACTGAACCAGCTGATTGACATCTCTGTATACCGTCATTTCCGAAACGCCAAACCTTGCGCTGATGTCAGAAATTCTGAGCGCGCCTTCTTCTTTCAGCCACTTCAGTATGTGTTGCTGTCTATTAATCGGAAGCATTCATACACCCTCTTCATTAAGATCTATTTAAGCGTAGAGGATTTTAGAGACAGAGACAAGTAAGCTGATGATAAAAAATGTGAAAATGTGTTGAACAGCAACAAAACGAAACAGAAGGGACTCTGGTATAATAGACATATGGAATAGAAAGTGAGGAATACCCTATGAAAGAAACACCATGCCCGAACTGCGGCAAACCTTTGACAGGCGACATGGTCAGATCATCAAATGTGCCTTGTCAATTTCGCTGCGGACATTGCCGGGAACGGCTTTATGAATATAAAGTATCAGCTCCGATTATGCTGGTATCATTAGCGGCTATTGTGCTGCTCATTTATCTTTTGCTGCTCCTCCGCAATGCGGCAGGTTCAATGCTGCCGGCCGTACAGCACGTGCCGATGGCTGTTTTTGCGCTTGTGTGCGCCTATCCCGTTTTTATTGTGAGTGAGCGAATGATCGCAAAGTACGTGATTCAAAACGGCAACATTATTTATAGAGGAAAGAGAAAAGGCTCCTGAAACCAGGAGCCTTTTTATTTTTAAAAAATTGTCACAGTCATGTGCCAAAGTCCTCTTTACTTTCAATTGTATAGGGACTGTAAGCGTTTTAACATAGAGTCAAAGGGAAGCATCATTCTCTGAACATATTTTTGCACCTTACAGCGACAAACAAAACAGGGAGGGTTTATATATGCAGCAGCAAGAACAGCAGCAAGGCGGCATGAAAGTGAAAGTGCAGCGCTTTGGGAGTTATTTGAGCGGAATGATCATGCCGAATATCGGCGCGTTCATCGCGTGGGGTATCATTACCGCGCTGTTTATTCCGGCAGGATGGTTTCCGAATGAACAGCTGAACACGCTGGTCAGCCCGATGATTACGTATTTATTGCCGCTTTTGATAGCGTATACAGGCGGAAAAATGATCTACGACCACCGCGGCGGAGTTGTCGGAGCCACAGCGGCAATTGGGGTGATTGTCGGATCGGATATTCCAATGTTTTTAGGCGCAATGATTATGGGTCCGCTTGGCGGATACCTCATTAAACAGACTGATAAATTATTCAAGGATAAAGTCAAGCAAGGCTTTGAAATGCTGATCAACAACTTTACGGCAGGGATTGTCGGCGCGGCTTTAACGATTCTCGCGTTTTACGCCATCGGCCCGGTTGTCCTGACGCTAAATAAATTGCTGGCGGCTGGTGTGGAAGTCATTGTACACGCTAATTTACTGCCGGTAGCCAGTGTTTTTGTAGAACCGGCGAAAGTATTGTTCCTTAACAACGCCATAAACCACGGAATCTTAAGCCCGATCGGAATCGAGCAAGCATCCCAAACAGGAAAATCAATTCTGTTTTTAGTAGAAGCGAACCCTGGACCGGGGCTCGGCATTTTGCTGGCGTACATGTTCTTTGGCAAAGGATCTTCAAAATCAACGGCTCCCGGTGCGGCGATCATCCATTTCTTCGGAGGGATTCACGAGATTTACTTCCCGTACATTCTGATGAAACCGGCCCTGATTCTCGCAGCCATTGCCGGCGGAGCAAGCGGACTCTTAACGTTTACGATCTTTAATGCCGGACTTGTCGCGGCAGCGTCACCGGGAAGCATTATCGCATTGATGGCAATGACGCCAAGAGGAGGCTATTTCGGCGTATTGGCGGGCGTATTGGTCGCTGCAGCTGTATCGTTCATCGTTTCAGCAGTGATCCTGAAATCCTCAAAAGCTAGTGACGAAGACCTGGCTGCCGCAACAGAAAAAATGCAGTCCATGAAGGGGAAGAAAAGCCAAGCAGCAGCTGCTTTAGAGGCGGAACAAGCCAAAGCAGAGGAAGCGTCTGAGCTGTCTCCTGAAAGCGTGAACAAAATTATCTTTGCGTGTGATGCGGGAATGGGATCAAGTGCCATGGGGGCATCCATCTTAAGAAACAAAGTGAAAAAAGCGGAGCTTGACATCAGTGTGACCAACACGGCCATTAACAATCTGCCAAGCGATGCGGATATTGTCATCACCCACAAAGATTTAACAGACCGCGCGAAAGCAAAGCTGCCGAACGCGACACACATATCAGTGGATAACTTCTTAAACAGCCCGAAATACGATGAGCTGATTGAAAAGCTGAAAAAGTAATCTTATAGAAAGAGAGTGATACTCATGCAAGTACTCGCAAAGGAAAATATTAAACTCAATCAAACGGTATCATCAAAAGAAGAGGCCATCAAATTGGCAGGCCAGACGCTGATTGACAACGGCTACGTGACAGAGGATTACATTAGCAAAATGTTTGAACGTGAAGAAACGTCTTCTACGTTTATGGGGAATTTCATTGCCATTCCACACGGCACAGAAGAAGCGAAAAGCGAGGTGCTTCACTCAGGGATTTCAATCATACAGATTCCAGAGGGCGTTGAGTACGGAGAAGGCAACACGGCAAAAGTGGTATTCGGCATTGCGGGTAAAAATAATGAGCATTTAGACATTTTGTCTAACATCGCCATTATCTGTTCAGAAGAAGAAAACATTGAACGCCTGATCTCCGCTAAAAGCGAAGAAGATTTGATCGCCATTTTCAACGAGGTGAACTGACATGATCGCCTTACATTTCGGTGCGGGAAATATCGGGAGAGGATTTATCGGCGCGCTGCTTCACCACTCCGGCTATGATGTGGTGTTTGCGGATGTGAACGACACGATGGTCAGCCTCCTCAATGAAAAAAAAGAATACACAGTGGAACTGGCGGAAGAGGGACGTTCATCGGAGATCATTGGCCCGGTGAGCGCTATTAACAGCGGCAGTCAGACCGAGGAGCTGTACCGGCTGATGAATGAGGCGGCGCTCATCACAACAGCTGTCGGCCCGAATGTGCTGAAGCTGATTGCCCCGTCTATCGCAGAAGGTTTAAGACGAAGAAATACTGCAAACACACTGAATATCATTGCCTGCGAAAATATGATTGGCGGAAGCAGCTTCTTAAAGAAAGAAATATACAGCCATTTAACGGAAGCAGAGCAGAAATCCGTCAGTGAAACGGTAGGTTTTCCGAATTCTGCCGTTGACCGGATCGTCCCGATTCAGCATCATGAAGACCCGCTGAAAGTATCGGTTGAACCATTTTTCGAATGGGTCATTGATGAATCAGGCTTTAAAGGGAAAACACCAGTCATAAACGGCGCACTGTTTGTTGATGATTTAACGCCGTACATCGAACGGAAGCTGTTTACGGTCAATACCGGACACGCGGTCACAGCGTATGTCGGCTATCAGCGCGGACTCAAAACGGTCAAAGAAGCAATTGATCATCCGGAAATCCGCCGTGTTGTTCATTCGGCGCTGCTTGAAACTGGTGACTATCTCGTCAAATCGTATGGCTTTAAGCAAACTGAACACGAACAATATATCAAAAAAATCATCGGTCGCTTTGAAAATCCTTTCATTTCGGACGATGTGACCCGCGTAGCGAGGTCACCTCTCAGAAAACTGGGAGAAAATGATAGACTTGTAGGCCCGGCAAAGAAAATAAAAGAACCGAATGCACTGGCTGAAGGAATTGCCGCAGCACTGCGCTTCGATTTCACCGGTGACCCTGAAGCGGTTGAACTGCAAGCGCTGATCGAAGAAAAAGGATACAGCGGCGTACTTCAAGAGGTGTGCGGCATTCAGTCCCATGAACCGTTGCACGCCATCATTTTAAAGAAACTTAATCAATAACCGACCACCCGTGACACAATGTCACGGGCTTTTTTTACTATCTCGCAATCTAGTATAATAGAAAGCGCTTACGATAACAGGGGAAGGAGAATGACGATGAAACAATTTGAGATTGCGGCAATACCGGGAGACGGAGTAGGAAAAGAGGTTGTAGCGGCTGCTGAGAAAGTGCTTCATACAGCGGCTGAGGTACACGGAGGTTTGTCATTCTCATTCACAGCTTTTCCATGGAGCTGTGATTATTACTTGGAGCACGGCAAAATGATGCCCGAAGATGGAATACATACGCTTACTCAATTTGAAGCAGTTTTTTTGGGAGCTGTCGGAAATCCGAAGCTGGTTCCCGATCATATATCGTTATGGGGGCTGCTGCTGAAAATCCGGAGGGAGCTTGAGCTTTCCATTAATATGAGACCCGCCAAACAAATGGCAGGCATTACGTCGCCGCTTCTGCATCCAAATGATTTTGACTTCGTGGTGATTCGCGAGAACAGTGAAGGTGAATACAGTGAAGTTGGCGGGCGCATTCACAGAGGCGATGATGAAATCGCCATCCAGAATGCCGTGTTTACGAGAAAAGCGACAGAACGTGTCATGCGCTTTGCCTTCGAATTGGCGAAAAAACGGCGCAGCCATGTGACAAGCGCCACAAAGTCTAACGGCATTTATCACGCGATGCCGTTTTGGGATGAAGTCTTTCAGCAGACAGCCGCTGATTATAGCGGAATCGAAACATCATCTCAGCATATTGATGCGCTGGCCGCTTTTTTTGTGACGCGTCCGGAAACGTTTGATGTCATTGTGGCGAGCAACTTGTTCGGTGATATTTTAACCGACATCAGCTCAAGCCTGATGGGAAGCATCGGCATTGCGCCTTCTGCGAACATCAATCCATCCGGCAAATATCCGTCCATGTTTGAACCGGTTCACGGCTCAGCTCCTGACATTGCCGGACAGGGCCTTGCCAATCCGATCGGCCAGATTTGGACAGCGAAGTTGATGCTCGACCACTTCGGAGAGGAAGAATTGGGGGCGAAAATTCTTGATGTAATGGAGCAAGTGACTGCCGACGGCATCAAAACACGCGACATTGGGGGACAAAGCACAACGGCTGAGGTCACTGATGAAATCTGTTCGCGCTTAAGAAAGCTCTGATGAATCAGGCCGGTGGCAGATGGCTGCCCCGGCCTGTCCATTTCCTTACGAAAATTTCCACGAAAGTCTAACCAAGCAGATCCAAATGCTGTATAATAATTTGGAATTCTTAGGAAAGCATCGGGTGAAGGAAGTTGAATGCAAAAACAATCACGTTAAAGAAAAAAAGAAAAATCAAAACGATCGTTGTACTCAGTATCATTATGATCGCAGCTCTCATTTTTACGATCAGATTGGTGTTTTACAAGCCTTTTCTTATTGAAGGATCATCAATGGCCCCAACGCTTAAAGACTCAGAAAGAATTCTGGTTGATAAAGCAGTCAAATGGA
Organism: Bacillus sp. PS196; assembly: GCF_037963555.1. Lineage (NCBI taxonomy): Bacteria > Bacillati > Bacillota > Bacilli > Caryophanales > Bacillaceae > Bacillus > Bacillus sp. PS196. Next base: position 458,597 of record NZ_CP150159.1, read on the forward strand.
CTGGCGGGTTTCACAGAGGAGACATCATAGTCATTCATGACAAAAAGAGCGGCCGCTCATTTGTCAAACGTTTAATCGGTTTGCCTGGTGACAGCATTAAAATGAAAAATGGTCAGCTATACATAAATGATAAAAAGGTGGAAGAACCATACTTAAAGGAATATAAACAGGAGGTCAAAGAGTCGGGTGTAACCTTAACAGGTGACTTCGAAGTTGAGGTTCCTTCCGGTAAATATTTTGTGATGGGAGATAACCGTCTCAATTCACTGGATAGCAGAAACGGAATGGGCATGCCTTCTGAGGACGATATCATCGGTACTGAATCTCTCGTCTTTTATCCATTCGGTGAGATGAGACAGGCAAAATAAAATGCAATGCAAAAAGAACATGGAACATGACGGCACCGATAATAAAGCGCCGTGCACGTTTAAAAAAATGATGATGAAACGGTGCGGAGCCGGCTTTCCGCCCCGTTTTTTATGATAGAAAGCGTTTTGAAGAAAAGGGCCCTGTTGAAATAAACAGAATCAGGATTGGCGAAGCCGTGAAGCGCATCGAATTGGTAAATCTCAAGATGGGTATGCTGTTTTTCCCGCAGTTTTTTGATAAGAAGCGCTACGTCAAACGACGGCTCATAATTAGGGAAAAACAATAGGACCGGGCAGGCTGGCACGTGATGAAGAGAGTCGCGTATCCGGGAACCGTAATAACAAACCGATCCGCTCACCTCAGGCATACTGCTGCATTTCCATGCGATAGTAGCCCCCACGCTGAATCCAATCACAAAGATGTGCCGTCCGGCGTTTTGTCTGATCACATTCTGGATGATGGTTTCTCCCGTTTTCAGCCGTTCGTGTTTTGTAAATTGTTCGTATGCCGTTTTTTCTTCTTGCAGTGTGTAGACTTCATCCTCGCCGAGCAGGTTGGGCGTCAACACATCATATCCAGCCATTTTGATCAGCCGGCCCATCTTTTTCATGTGGCTGTTTACACCGTATATTTCGTGTGCGAGAATGACAAGCGGTTTTGGGGACATAACGGCCTCCTTTTGTGTTTTTTTCCATTATATCCTATCGTTTCACTTTAGGCTGAGATATAATGGTCAAAAAAAGGAGATATAAAATGAACTCATTATCTTTGCCTCACCGCTATCCATTTTTGTTTATTGATGGCGTGACGGATAGCGAGCCCGGCAAACATGCGGCAGCTTATAAGCTGATTAGTGTGAACGACTGGTTTATCACTGATACGCAAACAGAAATGCCGTTTTCACTTGTGATTGAAGCGCTTGCGCAAACCGCGGCTTTTACAGGAATTACAGATAAGAACAGCTTGGGATTATTGTCTTCGGTGAAGAAAGCGGAAAAGCTGGGAGAAGCTGTGCCCGGTGACCGGCTTGATCTTACGTTTGAAGTCACGCGCAATCGGCGCGGGTTTGTGTTCGGACATGCCAAGGCATCAGTTGGAGAGCAGCCTGTTGCTGAAGCTGAAATCGGCATCTATATTGAAAAATGAAAAAAACCCTTCACAACATTTTGTGAGGGGTTCTATTTTGTGTCGTAATCCCGTTCGCTTTGAGAGTTATCTCTTTGCTGGCGTTTGTGTTTTTCATCATTCATATTTTCCTTCAGCTCTTCATTAGGAATCGGATCGGTTAAGTCGTTGTGCTCGGGGTTTTCATTTGGTTTGTTTTGCTGTTTTTTTTCTGTCATGTTTGATCACCTCACCGTTTGTTTTCCTCTTATCCATTCTCCTCAAACATAGGAAATCGCTTTTTTGTCCCGCTGGGTATAATGTATTAGAATAGAGAGAAGCACAACAAAAAGATAAAGAGAGGTACATATATGTCTGTTCAAAGAGAAGATGTAGATATCAAGCTGATCGCAATTGATATGGATGGTACACTGCTGAACGACGAGCAGCTGATCTCGGATGAAAACCGCAAAGCCATTCGTGAAGCGGAGGATAAAGGTGTGTATGTGGTGATCAGCACGGGCCGGACGCTGATGACGTGCAGGGAGCTGGCGGAATCGCTAAAGCTGTCATCCTTTCTAATCACGGCAAACGGCAGTGAAATTTGGGATTCGAATTTTAATTTGGTGGAACGGAAGCTGCTTCATACGGACCATATTCAAATGATGTGGGATTTGCGGAATAAGCACAACACTAATTTCTGGGCTTCTACGGTGAATAAAGTATGGAGAGGCGAGTTTCCGGAAAACATTACGGATCATGAATGGCTCAAATTCGGCTTTGACATCGAGGATGACGATATCCGAAACGAAGTGCTTGAGGAGCTGAGAAAAAACAAAGAGCTCGAAATCACAAATTCAAGTCCGACAAACATTGAAGTCAACGCGCTTGGCATCAACAAAGCTGCAGCCCTTGCCAAGGTTACGGAAAAACTCGGCTTTACAATGGAGAATGTGATGGCGATGGGCGACAGCCTTAATGACATTGCGATGATCAAAGAAGCGGGTCTTGGCGTCGCAATGGGCAATGCGCAAGACATCGTAAAAGAAACGGCTGATTATATCACGGATACAAATATTGAGGATGGTGTCGCTAAAGCGATTCGCCATTGGGTACTATAAAAAAAGAGAGTCCTAAGATGGACTCTCTTTTTTAGTTTGGCAGGTTTTATTCTGGGACCATGGTAGGTTTTCTGACAAAAGTATTTCACAAACTGATATGATTCACTTATAATGAAATAAAGTTCAAAAATTCGGAATAGTCGTTCCGAATTTCAGGACAATAAATGACATAAAGCATATCGTTTGCTTTGGCAGGAGGGATTCTGTGTTTCAGATTGATTTAAACTGTGATTTAGGAGAAAGCTTCGGAGCCTACAAGATAGGCCTTGACCAAGATATTTTAGAGTATGTGACATCAGCGAATATCGCATGCGGATTTCATGCAGGAGATCCTAGTGTTATGCGAAAAACCGTCGCGCTTGCAGCAGAAAGAGGCGTGAAAATGGGTGCGCATCCGGGCTTGCCGGATTTACTCGGTTTTGGGCGCCGCAATATGGCGATTTCTCCTGAGGAAGCGTATGATCTTGTCGTTTATCAAATTGGCGCGCTCTCTGGCTTTCTAAAAGCAGAGGGACTTCACATGCAGCACGTCAAGCCGCATGGCGCTTTATACAATATGGCGGCAGTCGATCAAAAACTGTCGGATGCTATCGCGAAAGCTGTCTATAAGGTTGATCCCGGCCTGATTCTTTTCGGTCTTGCTGAGAGCGAGCTTGTAAAAGCGGGAGAACGGATCGGACTTCAGACCGCAAATGAAGTGTTCGCCGACAGAACATACCAATCGGACGGCACGCTGACACCGCGCTCCCAGCCGGACGCACTCATTGAAAGTGATGATGCCGCCGTCACCCAGGTCATCAAAATGGTGAAAGAAGGGGCGGTCAAATCTCAGCAAGGACATGATGTGTCATTAAAAGCAGATACAGTCTGCATTCATGGAGATGGAGCCCATGCGCTGACATTTGCGCAAAAAATCAGAAAACAGCTCAAAGCGGCTGGAATTGAAGTGACAGCTATTTCAGAACAGAGGTCAACATAAAGGAGGAACAATAGATGGAGCAGCAGAAAAAGACAGCAGGAAAAAAAGCGGGCAGCTGGTCATTGCTGATGGGCGCCGCCTTTTTAATGGCGACATCAGCAATCGGACCGGGTTTCCTCACCCAAACCGCAACATTCACAAACACACTCGCAGCAAGCTTCGGTTTTGTCATCTTAATCTCTATTATTTTAGATATTTTCGCCCAAACCAATGTGTGGCGCATCATCGCAGTTTCTGGAAAACGAGGTCAGGAAATTGCGAATATGGTGCTTCCCGGACTGGGGTATTTCATCGCCATTCTCGTCGTGCTTGGCGGACTAGCTTTTAATATTGGGAATATCGGAGGGGCCGGGCTGGGACTTCAGGTGCTGTTCGGCATTACACCTGAAACAGGCGCTTTAATCAGTGCCGTTATCGCCATTTTGATTTTTGTCATCAAGGAAGCAGGAAAAGCGATGGACCGTTTTACGCAAATCGCGGGGTTCGTGATGATTATTTTAACGGTCTACGTTGCGGCGACGACAGCTCCTCCGGTCGGACAGGCAGTCGCAAATACATTCGTCCCGGAACACATCAGCATATTTGCCATTGTCACCCTAGTGGGCGGAACCGTCGGCGGTTATATCACATTTGCCGGGGGACACCGTTTGCTTGATGCCGGAATTAAAGGGAAGGAATCCATTCCGCAGGTGACAAAAAGCTCGGTTGTCGGCATTTTAATTACATCTGTCATGCGTATCGCTCTTTTTCTTGCGGTTCTAGGCGTTGTATCGAAAGGCCTGCACATCGATGAAAGCAACCCGGCGGCTTCTGTCTTCAAGCTTGCTGCTGGAAATGTCGGTTATAAAATTTTCGGATTGATCATGTGGTCTGCGGCGATTACGTCTGTTATTGGAGCAGCCTATACATCTGTTTCATTTTTCAAGACCTTTTCTCCAAAAATTGAAAAGAATTCACGCGGTATTATTATCGGATTTATTGTGGTTTCTACGTTAGCTTTTGTCACAATCGGCCAGCCTGCGAAGATCCTCGTCCTTGTCGGTTCACTGAACGGCTTAATTCTGCCGATTGCGCTCGGAACGCTGCTTGTTGCCGCCTACAAGAAAAACATTGTCGGTGATTATAAGCATCCGCTTTGGCTGACAAGCACAGGCGCGCTTGTAGTGATTGTAATGGCAGTTATGGGAATCTACACGTTAATTACACAACTTCCTCAATTGTGGAGCTGATATAAGTGGAGCAATTAAACAAAATGGCGCCGAAGGATGTACGCGCCCTGATACGAGAGGGGAAAATAAACGGGCCGACCGCAGGCATGTCCGGCGGCTACGCCCAAGCGAATCTTGTGGTTTTGAAAAAGGACCTTGCGTTTGATTTTCTGCTGTTTTGCCAGCGAAATCAAAAGCCCTGCCCCGTGCTGGATGTGACTGAAGCAGGTTCGCCTGTGCCGTCTCTGGCTGCGCCGGATGCTGATATCAGAACGGACTTTCCGAAATACCGTATTTACAGGCACGGTATCCTAACGGAAGAAGTATCTGATATTACGCCATACTGGGAGGACGATTTTGTCGGCTTTCTGATCGGATGCAGTTTCTCCTTTGAACAGGCACTGATCAATAATGGGATAGCTGTCCGGCATATTGATGAGGGGACAAACGTCTCGATGTATAAAACGAATATCGATTGTGTTCCGGCGGGGGCGTTTCACGGACAGATGGTTGTCAGCATGAGGCCGGTTCCTGAACGGCTGGCTGTACGTGCCGCACAAGTGACCTCGCGTTTTCCGGCTGTGCACGGAGGGCCGATCCATATCGGCAATCCGGGAGCAATCGGGATTCGCGATCTCGGGAAACCGGATTTCGGAGATGCCGTTTCCATTCGAGAAGGCGAGGTTCCTGTTTTTTGGGCATGCGGAGTGACACCGCAAGCCGTGGCTATGAATGTAAAACCTGAAATGGTCATCACACATGCGCCGGGGCATATGCTCATCACAGATATTCGAGACGAGTCGCTTGCGGTGCTGTAACCTCTCGTCATCCTGATGAACGAGAAATAAAAGAGGTGAGAAAGATGACTGTACGATATCAAATCGAACAGCTCGGTGATTCTGCAATGATGATCCGATTCGGAGAAGAAATCAATGAACAGGTCAACGGCATTGTCCATGCCGCGGCCGCTTATATAGAAGAACAGCCATTTCCGGGATTCATTGAATGTATCCCGGCTTTTACAAGTCTAACCGTATTTTATGATATGTATGAAGTGTACAAGCATTTGCCTCAAGGCATAAGCTCACCTTTTGAGAGTGCCAAGCGCGATGTCGAAGAGCGGCTGGTAGAAATAGCCGAAGACTATGAGGTCAACCGCCGTATTGTAGAAATTCCCGTTTGCTATGGCGGTGAATTCGGTCCGGATTTAGAAGAGGTGGCGAAGATCAATCAACTGTCACCGGAGGAAGTAATCGACATTCATACAAACGGTGAATATGTGGTGTATATGCTTGGCTTCGCGCCCGGTTTTCCTTTTCTAGGCGGGATGTCAAAACGCATTGCAGCTCCGAGAAAATCATCGCCAAGACCGTCGATTCCCGCAGGTTCGGTCGGTATTGCGGGATTGCAGACAGGCGTTTATCCGATTTCAACGCCGGGCGGCTGGCAGCTGATCGGCAAAACGCCGCTGGCTCTTTTCCGGCCGCAGGAAAACCCGCCGACATTGCTGCGGGCGGGAGATACTGTGAAATTCGTTAGCATCTCAGAAAAAGACTATCACGCCTATAAGGAGGAGTCCAATTGAGCATGAAAGTATTAAAGCCCGGACTGCTCACAACGGTTCAGGATATAGGCAGAACGGGTTACCAAAAATACGGCGTTCTGGCCAGCGGCGCTATGGACACGGTTTCACTGCGCATTGCCAATCTGTTGATAGGAAACGGCGAAAATGAAGCAGGTCTCGAAATAACGATGATGGGGCCCGGTCCGTCGTTTCATTTTTCAAAACAGACACTGATTGCTGTGACAGGGGCGGACTTCACGCTGCGTATTAATGACGAGGAAGCGCCTTTATGGAAGCCTGTGCTCATCAAGGAAAACAGCACGGTCAGCTTTGGCCCCTGCAAACTCGGCAGCCGTGCTTATTTGGCGGCAGCTGGCGGCATTGAGGTGCCTGCCGTCATGGAAAGTAAAAGCACATACGTCAGAGGAAGCATTGGCGGACTTCATGGCAGAGCGCTTCAAAAAGAAGATGAACTGAACATTGGAGAGATGTCAGCTCTTTCGCAAACCATCCTTTCTCGCTTAAGTTCGCAGCTTGGAAAACAGGGATTTGCAGCACCGAAGTGGTCAGTCAGCCGCGGCAGATTTCTGCCATTGAAGAAGAATCCCGTCATTCGGGTGCTGGAAGGAAAGCAATTTGCCTTTTTCACAGAAGAATCAAAAACGCGTTTTTATGAAGAAGCATTTCGTGTCACGCCGCAGTCCGACCGTATGGGCTACAGGCTCAAAGGAGAACCGCTCGAACTGAAGGCCCCGCTTGAGATGGTGTCGGAAGCGGTTTCATTCGGAACAGTTCAGGTGCCGCCTGACGGCAACCCGATTATCCTGCTTGCAGACCGGCAGACGACTGGCGGCTATCCGAGGATCGCGCACATCATATCCGCTGATCTTCCGATTGTTTCCCAAATCATGCCGGGCGAGCACGTCCAGTTTGAGCCTGTGTCCCTTCAGGAGGCAGAAGCGCTTGCGGTAGAACGGGAACAGCATATAAAAGAACTGAAAACGAGAATGAAGATGGAATGGCTGACATAGCAAAGGGGATGAATGATGCAGAATAAAAATAAAACCGTAGTCAAATCTATGGCGCTGCTCAATTTGTTTTTGCATAAACCAAGCCTAACCTTAAGTGAACTGGTGTCGCTGACGGGAATGCCGAAGACCTCTGTTCACCGGATGGTCAGCTCTTTGGAGGAAATGGGGTTCCTCAGTCGGGATGCGTCCGGCGCTTATTCGCTGGGATTGGTGTTTTTGGAATTCGGACAGCTTGTCGCTGACAGGCTGGATATCAGAAAAATAGCGAAACCGGTGATGGAAGAGCTGTGCCGGGAAGTGGATGAGGCCGTGCAGTTGATCATGAGGGACGGCAATGAAGCGATATACGTTGAGAAAATAGAAGGGACACAGACTGTGCGGCTGTATACGGCGATCGGCAGGCGTTCCCCCCTATACGCGGGAGCGTGCGCCAGAAGCATTCTGTCCTTTCTTCCCCGTGAAGAAATCGAAGCATACATCAAACAAACCGAGCTCATTTCGATTGGCTCCGGAACGATTACCGATCCCGAAAAACTGCTTCAGGAGATTGATGCCTCTGTGCAAAATGGCTATACTGTCAGCTATTCAGAGCTCGAAAACTATACGGCGGCGATCGGCGCCCCGATCTTTAACCATAAGCGCCAAGTGGCAGCCGGCATTAGCATTGCAGGCTTTGAAGCGAGATTTACAGAAGACAGGCTGCCCTATTTAACAGAAAAGGTGAAGGACGCCGCTTTACAGATTTCAAGAAAAATAGGATATACATAAGTAGCCAATCTTTTCTCTGCTGCGTACATTAACGTATCGACGTTCAAGAGTGGAGGAAAGAACATGGTGCTTCGATATACAGCTCTGGGCGATTCCTTGACGACAGGGAGAGGCTCCGGGCTGTTTTCACCCGGCTTCGTCCAGCGTTTTGGGGACATGATGGAAGCTGACTTGAAAACAAGAACGGCAATAAACATATTTGCCAGATCAGGCCTGAATACAGAAGAGATTTTGGGACTCCTGTCATATCCCTATGTGCAAAAATGCATTCGAGATGCTGATATGATAACGATCACAGGGTGCGGAAACGATCTCATCGATTCGGTCTTAGCCTACCAAACCTCTAAGGATGAAACGATTTTCAGCCGTGTATCCGCCCATTGCCATGAGAATTTTGAAAAGATGATTGCCAAAGTCGCCGAGATTAAAGGAGAAAATCCTTCCCCGTACGCCATTCGTGTGTTCAACTTATACAATCCGTTTCCCGAAATTGATATCGCCGGCAAATGGATCACTTCGTTTAATTCACATTTAGAAATACTTGCATCAGCACCCCATGTCAAAATCGCGGATGCCTATAGCATCTTCAAAGGCAAAGAACAGGAATATCTGTCCTTTGACGGTGTCCATCCGAACAGCAAAGGCTATCAAGCGATGGCTGAAGCCGTTCACAAGCTAGGCTATAAAGAATTATCAGTTTCATAGAAAACGCGCCTCATGACAGGCGCGTTTTTTATGTGTGATCGAAATATTAAAAGAAACTTAAAATTCTCTGTCTTCTGTTCTACAGACAAACAAAGTGCGCTAGAATAATGGAGGGCGTAGGCAAATATAGCCATAACGTTCAATATTTCGTATATAAGGAAGGATGGTCCTTTTGTTTCGGATTTTTAAAATGTCTTTTGCGGTTATCATTATTATACTGGCGCTTATTGCTTTTAACTATACGGAACACACCTCTGTTATCCAATCGGTCATGCTCGTCTTTCTTGGTGCGGTCATGTTTATGCAGGGGCTTGAAGAACGCAAAAAAGAAAATGACGGCTCAGGCGCTTTTAATATTTATACCGCCGTTTTTGTATGGTCTGTCTCCCTTATCGGTTTTACACTTCATATTATATAAATCTATTACACATCCTGAAAATGCTCGACCGTCGGGAACGGGGTATAGAACCGATGAAGCAAGGCTTTCCACTCTTGATACTCTGAAGAACCGCGAAAGCCTTCCGTATGGTCCTCAAGTGTTTCCCACTCCACAAGAAGCAGATATTTATGCGTTTCCTCCATGCATTTTGATAACGAGTGAGTGATATAGCCCTTCATGCCGGAAATAATCGGCGCCGCTTGCCGGAATGCATCCTCAAACTCTTGTTCAAGGCCTTCTTTAATGTGAAGCATTGCTGCCTCCCTGACCATGCTATCCCTTCTTTCTGTCTTTTCAAATAGTCTACAGCAAACGATAGGAGATTTCTGCAAAATCGGTGAACTTTTCCTTCATTTTCAAAAAAATCTTGCACGCACCAATTCAATTAAGAGAAAATAACAAGTGGAAGGCAGGGGAAAGTCATGTTAAAAAAGTGTATTCTACTAGTATTTCTATGCGTCGGATTGATTGGGTTAATCGGATGCTCCAAAACAGATTCACCAGAGGATCGCATGGAAGCATTCGTGAAACAGTGGAACGATCAGCAATTCGATGACATGTATCAAAGCCTGACTAAAGATGTCAAAAAAGAAATCTCCAAAAAAGATTTCGTCAACAGGTATAAAGCCATCTATGAGCAGGCCGGCGTAAAAAATTTGAAAGTCACTGCGGGAGAAGTAGATAAGGACGATCAAGACAACAAGACAATGAAACATATCCCGTATAAAGTCAGCATGAACACAAATGCCGGCAAAGTCAGCTTCAAGAATACTGCTGTGCTGAAATTAGAAAAAACAGATGACGAGGAGTCATGGAATATAGATTGGGACCCATCGTTTATTTTCAAGCAGCTGGCTGACGACAAAACCGTGCAAATTATGAGCATTGAACCGAAACGAGGCCAAATTTACGATAAAAATGGAAAAGGTTTAGCTGTCAATACAGATGTTCCGGAAATTGGAATTGTTCCCGGAGAGCTTGGCGATAAAAAAGAGAAAGTTATAAAAGAACTCGCCAAAAAACTTGATTTGACTGAAGACGACATCAAGAAAAAGCTGGATCAAGGCTGGGTAAAAGACGATTCGTTTGTGCCGCTCAAAAAGGTCAAGCCTGACCAGGAGAAATTAGTTTCTGAAGCGACGTCATTACAAGGCGTAACAAGAACGAATGTCAGCTCCCGCTACTATCCGTATGGCGAAAAGACAGCCCATTTGACAGGCTATGTCCGCGCCATTACAGCGGAAGAACTGAAGAAAAAGAAAGAAGGAACGTACAGCGATACGTCTAACATCGGTATCGCCGGACTTGAAAATGTGTATGAAGGCAAGCTAAGAGGCACAACTGGCTGGAAAATCTACGTGCCGCAAACCGGGGAAGTCATCGCTGAAAAGAAAGCAAAGGACGGCGAGGATCTTCACCTCACAATTGATATCAAAACGCAAACGAAGCTGTATGATGAACTGAAGGATGACAGCGGGGCGGCAGTCGCGCTGCAGCCGAAGACAGGCGAAACACTCGCCCTTGTCAGCGCGCCTTCCTACGATCCAAACGGATTTATTTTCGGCTGGAGCGATAAGGAATGGAAAAAGCTAAACAAAGATAAAAACAACCCGTTTTCAGCGAAATTCAATAAGACATACGCGCCAGGTTCTACCATTAAACCGATTGCGGCTGCTATTGGAATCAAAAACGGCACCCTTAAAGCCGATGAGAAGAAAACAATCAAAGGCAAGGAGTGGCAAAAAGATTCGAGCTGGGGCGGCTATTCAGTGACACGTGTGTCTGAGAGACTTCAACAAGTCGATTTGGAAAACGCCCTTATTACGTCAGACAATATTTATTTTGCCCAGAATGCGCTTGATATGGGAGCGGACACCTTCACAAAAGGCTTGAAGACATTCGGTTTTTCAGAGGACGTTCCGTACGAATTCCCGATCCAGAAATCGTCTATTGCAAATGACAAGCTTGATTCAGACATTTTGCTTGCGGATACAGGCTACGGACAAGGGCAAATGCAAATGTCTCCGCTTCACTTGGCAACTGCTTACACGCCATTTGTTGACAATGGAGACCTTGTCAAACCGACGCTGATCAAAAAAGATTCACAAACAGCTGATGTTTGGCACAAGCAAGTGGTCACCAAGGAAGGAGCAGCAGACATTACAAAAGGTCTGAAAGGCGTTGTGGAAGATGAGCGCGGATCAGCGTATCAGCCTGTCGTGAAAGGAATCACAGTGGCCGGGAAAACAGGAACAGCCGAGCTGAAAACATCAAAAGATGATAAAGACGGCACGGAAAATGGCTGGTTTGTCGGCTACGATTACAAAAACAAAGACCTGCTTGTCGCCATGATGATCCAAAATGTGCAGGACCGCGGCGGCAGCCACTATGTCGTTGAGAAAGCGAAAAAGCAATTTCAATCGAATTAAAATGTCTTTTTAAAAGGAGCGAAAGGAAAAAGGGGATCTGAGGCCGAATGAACTAGTAAGGGGCAAAACCCGGTTTATACAAAGAAAAGAGGGATTTTGCATGCAGCGTATTCAATTGGCGGAGGATCTTCAATTTTCAAGAGTCATACACGGGCTTTGGCGGCTGAATGAATGGAACTATTCAGATGCTGAACTTCTGAGCCTCATTGAATGGTGTATCGATCACGGCATCACGACCTTTGATCATGCGGATATTTATGGAGGCTATACGTGCGAAAAGTTGTTTGGAAACGCCCTTGCCCTTTCACCTGGATTAAGAGAAAACATAGAGTTGGTCACAAAATGCGGTATCGTTCTTGAATCGCCTGAACGGCCCGCTCACAGATCGCATCATTATAACACAAGCCAATCGCATATTTTGGCATCCGTTGAGCAATCGCTTATGAACCTTAGGACGGATTATATCGATATGCTTTTGATTCACAGACCGGACCCGCTCATGGATCCGGAGGGGGTAGCAGAGGCGTTTCAGGCATTGAAATGCTCTGGCAAGGTCAGGTACTTTGGCGTTTCAAATTTTAAAGATCACCAGTATCGGATGCTGGAATCATATTTGCCTGAGAAGCTCGTAACCAACCAGATTGAGCTTTCCGCATACGAATTAGAAAATATGCTCGACGGCACTTTGAACCTGTGCCAGGAAAAACGGATTCCGCCGATGGCTTGGTCGCCTCTGGCAGGCGGCAAAGTTTTCACTGGTGACACGGAAAAAGACCGGCGTGTCCGCACGGCGCTTGAATCCGTTCAAGCAGAGATTGGCGCCACTTCATTGGACGAGGTGATGTACGCATGGCTGTATACGCATCCGGCCGGCATCATGCCGATTGTCGGAAGCGGAAAGCGCGAGCGGATTTCCGCCGCGATAAATGCGTTGTCATACAAGCTTGACCAGGATCAATGGTTCCGCATTTTTACAGCCGTACAGGGTTACGATATTCCATAAAAAGCATCAGCTTACCAGCTGATGCTTTTTCAATATTGTCACACCGCTTAGTGCCAAATTACCATTTATAAGTGATTGATTCTTTCTTGAAAGCGTTTTATATTTAAAGGAAACCTCTCTATATCCTCTACTGCATCTCCTTGCGACTTCATCCGCACAATCAAGATAGTCTAGGAGGTCTTTTTTATGTATATGACTGCCAGAGAACAAAAGCTGTTAAAGCACTTATTATTACAAAACAGATATATAACCGTAACTGAGCTTGCTGAGCTGATGCAAGTCAGCACGAGAACCATTCACAGGGAACTCAAATCAATTAAACCGCTGATGGAAACCGTGGGGCTTACGTTAGATAAACAGCCCGGTAAAGGGTTGAAAGCAGTGGGAAGTCCCGAGGATAAACAAAAGCTGCTTACTGATTTATCATATGAACAGCATGAATACAGCGCCGACGAACGGAAACTGCTCATTCTCTGTTCGTTATTAGAGTCTCAGGAGCCCGTCAAACTGTACACGCTTGCTCATGATCTCCAGGTGACGAATGCCACGGTCAGCTATGACTTAGATGAGCTCGAGAAGTGGATTTCTCCCTTCGGACTGACACTGATCCGCAAAAGAGGTTTTGGCATCCAGCTTATAGGGCCGGAGAATGCGAAACGGAAAATTGTCGGCAACTTGATTGTGAACCGTCTCGACATCCAAATGTTTTTGGAAGCGGTTGAATTAAACATCAAAGGAAAAGCCGATTCTTCAGAGAAAATGTTCGGGGTTGTCAGCAAAGGTGAGCTGCTAAAAATGGAGCGCATCTTATTTCAGCTCAAAGAAAAAATCGCTTTTTCATTGTCCGACAGCTCCTATATAGCGCTCGTCGTCCATCTGACGTATGCGATCGAACGAATTAAGCTTGGGGAAACCATCACTATGGAGCAAAATGAGCTTGAGGAACTGAAGAATGCGAAAGAATACAGCTCCGCTCTTGAAATCGCGGGCGAGCTTGAACGTGCCTTCGGCGTGACGATTCCAGAGGCAGAGGTCGGCTATATTACAATCCATCTTCGAAGCGCCAATCGAAAATACAAAACAGAATACAAAGCGCAGGAAATTGAGCTGGAAACAGCCCTGCAAACAAAGCGGCTCATTGCTTTTATTTCAGACAAAATCAGAATGGATCTGACGAAAAACTACTCTTTATATGAAGGCTTGATTGCCCATTTGGAGCCGGCCGTCAGCCGCATAAAAGAAAATATTGAGATATACAATCCGATGAAGGAACAGATCAAGCGCGATTATTTTCTGCTTTATATGGCGATCGAAGAAGGCGTCGAAAAGTATTTTCCGGGCATGTCCTTTTCTGATGATGAAATCGCTTTTATCGTTCTTCACTTTGGCTCGGCTCTTGAAATCAAAAAAGAAGAAGCAAAAGTGAAAGCGCTTGTCGTCTGCTCAAGCGGGATCGGCTCCTCGAAAATGCTTGCCTCCAGACTGAAAAAAGAGCTGCCGGAAATTGAATCGTTTGATATGTCATCCCTGATCGAGCTAAAGGGGAAGGATGTTCAAGCCTATGATATGATTGTGTCCACTGTACCGATTCCTTATGAAAATATTGATTACATCATGGTCAGCCCGCTATTAAATGAGGAAGACGCAAACCAGGTCAAGCAGTATATCAAGCGGAAGATTCCCCTTATTCTTAACAAAAAAAGAAGCCCGAAGGAAGAGGCGCAGCAAGCTGATGTACCTGACATGCTAGAGGTGGCGGAAAGCATAGGGCGGTATATGGAAGTTATCCAAGATGTTCTGCGCCATTTTACGTTAGCTCCACTCAAAACAAATCCGGATCATAGCATGCTTCTGTTAGAGCTTTTTCAACAGCTGAAGAAGGATGGCCTGATCCGTGATCCGGAAAAAGCCGCGGTTTGCCTGGCTGAGCGGGAGAAACAAGGGGGATTGGGAATCCCCGGAACAAACATGGCGCTTTATCATCTCAAAAATGATGAAATCGTCCTGCCTTTTTTCAAAATGTTTGATCTCAGCACCTCCTATGAAGTGGATGGCATGGACGGAAATACCCTCAGGATGACACGCATCCTCGTCATGATGGCGCCTAGCTCATTATCTGCTGAAGGCTCGGAGATTTTAAGCGCGATCAGCTCGGCAATTATCGAGAGCGGAGAAAGCATGGCGGGGTTTCAGGAAGAAGGAGAACAAGAATTGTATCAGCGGTTAAACCGCATATTTTTCACATGGATGAAAGAAAAAAACATACTGTAAACCTGCATGGCACACGTCAAAAATTTGGCGTGTGTTTTTCTGTGGATGGGGAACAAAATAAGAAAATGTGGGACTATTTTATCATTCAGTATTGGAATAATTCCAAAATGAAATAGTTTTACAAGTTATCTTTTTTGGGTTAAAATGGGTGAGGTAAGGAAGAAAATCTAACAAATTATTGAAGATTCAAGAGAATATAGGAGATGACGATATGGAAACATTACAGCATCTGATTCTGCATGACATGCCGAATAGCGAAGATATAGAGGCTGTAAAAAGCGGAGACCATACACTGACATATAAAGGTTACCGTAAACGGATTAATCAGCTGGCGAATGCCATGCTTCAAAAAGGAATTCAAAAGGGCGACCGTGTTGCATTGCTTTGCAAAAACGGCCATCCCGCATCAACTGTTATGTTCGCCGCGCTTGAAATAGGTGCTGTTGTCGTACCTGTCAGCTGGCAGCTGAAACCATATGAAATGACAGGCATTTTAAAAGCAAGTGAACCGAAAGCGATGTTTTACGGAGCGGAGTTTAAAGAGATACTGGATGAAGTTCTACCTGAATTGTCCTCACTGTGTGTAACAATGGAAACAGGAACAGCTTACGAAACATCTGCTGAATTTGAAGCGCTGTTTGCAGGTCCTGATCATTTGCCAGAGACGGAAATGGTTTCCCCTGATGATACAGCACTTCTGATGTTTACATCTGGAACAACGGGAAACCCGAAAAGATGCATGATTACACATGGCGGCATATACAGATACGTTAAAAAATCCAACAGCTCAATAGCACGTATGAAGGGCCTTCGTTTTCTCGCGTGCCATCCGATTTATCATACGAGTGCGCTCATTTGCATCATGCTTGGAACGTTTGCAGAAACAACCTTTGTGTTTACAAAGGATCAAGATCCTGTTCACATGCTGAAGGTCATTGAAGAAGAGAAAATTCAGACCGTGATGGCTCTTCCTGTGTTTTACACGTATTTGCTTGAGGCGTGGGAAAAGCACCAAACTGACTTATCTTCACTTGTTATTTTAATGACAGGCGGAACAAAAGTGCCGAGCAGCCTAATCCGCCGCTATCTTGATATTGGCATTCCGCTGGCGCATGGCTATGGAAGTACTGAGGCTTGGGGCATCAGCACATGGACGCCTGATATGGGAATGGATAAAGCGGCATCTGCAGGAAAACCTGTGGCAGGTGTTAAAGTCAAAGTGGAAGATCCTCTGACCGGAGAAGAACTTCCTCAAGGAGAAATTGGCGAAATCGTTGTTCATACTCCATTCTTATTTAAAGGCTATGAAGACAATCCTGAAGCAACAGCGAAAGTGCTGCAAAACGGATGGTTTAGAACCGGAGATTCAGGATATGTAGATGAAGATGGCTTTATTTTCATCACGGGACGCTACAAGGATGTCATTATTTACGGAGGCGATAACGTCTATCCTGATCAGGTTGAAGAAGTTATCCAGCAGATCCCGGGAATCCTTGAAACAGCTGTGGTCGGTATTCCAGACCCGCTTTACGGTGAAAAACCGAAAGCTTTTATCGTGAAAAATGGCGGCCAGCGCATCACGGAAGAGGATGTCATTGCATTTTGTAAAGAACGCCTGTCCGCTTACAAAATACCTGAAGTTGAATTTGTTAACGAACTGCCGAAAAACAACCTTGGCAAGGTGAAAAAAGACGTCCTGCGCAATCAGGCTGTACATTCATAAAAGAAGAAGCCCGTCCACTTTATGTGGCGGGCTTCTTTGCAGTTGCACAGACGGAAAGCTCAGGCTTAATGTTCTTAAATTTTATATCAATGTCTTCGAAGCCGGCTGCTTTAAAGTCAGCAATCATCTGTCTTCCAAATGATTTGGTTTTCTCAGGACTGGCATCCGCTTCCCGCGGCTGCATCGTAATGGCTGCTTTGCCGACTGGCTTTAATGCCCGATAAATCTGTTTCATGCCTTTTGTTTGGTCATTCCAAATGGTGTAGTTGTTAACGGAAATCACTTTATCATAAAACGAGGCGGGGAGAGGAAATGTCTCGATGCTTCCTTGTATCAGGCGTACGCCCTTTGGTTTCACTCTGCGGGCGGCCAGCTTCAGCATGGCCTCTGACACATCAATCCCATGAAGATGAACATCCTTCTCGCGTTTCAGCATCTGCTGCATGCAGTATCCCGGGCCAAACCCGACTTCTAAAATGCTGTCCCCGCGCGTGATACCCAGCTGATTGATTGTCCACTGATTCAGTGTTTGATTTTCAGCAGCCATGATGTACCCGGCAATCATGCCGATGACGCCCTTTGGCCTGCTGAATCTTCTAGAAAGCATGTTAATCATTCAGCAACCAACCCCCTTTTTGAGTTATTTCCTCCAAGCGTTCCATGTGAAACATTTTTCTGATAAAGCAATGCGAAGGTGCCAAGCCATGTTTATCCAAAGAGTGTGTGAGGTACACAACAAATAGACATGAAAACAAAGGAGGAGAATCATCATGGCAAATTATCCAAAAGAACTGCCGGCACAAACTCAAAGTCGCCAGCCGGGAATTGAAAGCGAAATGAATCCAAGTCCGGTGTATGAGTACGAGGATTATAAAGGAGCAGACAAATTAAAAGGAAAAGTAGCTCTTATTACAGGCGGCGACAGCGGGATCGGACGCGCGGTTTCCGTCGCTTACGCAAAGGAAGGCGCAGACATCGCCATTGTGTATAAGGATGAGCATGAAGACGCTGAGGAGACGAAGAAACGTGTTGAACAAGAAGGCGTAAAATGCCTGCTGATTGCTGGTGACGTAGGTGAAGAGGAATTCTGCAATGAAGCGGTTGAAAAAACGGTCAAGGAACTAGGCGGCCTTGACATCCTTGTCAACAATGCAGGTGAACAGCATCCGAAGGAAAGCATCAAAGATATTACGAGCGAACAGCTTCACCGCACATTCAAAACAAATTTTTATTCTCAATTTTATTTGACTAAAAAAGCAATTGATTACCTGAAACCGGGCAGCGCCATCATCAATACGACATCCATCAACCCGTACGTAGGGAACCCGACACTGATTGATTATACAGCGACAAAAGGGGCGATCAATGCCTTTACAAGAACAATGGCGCAGGCGCTTGTCAAAGACGGCATCCGTGTAAATGCAGTCGCGCCGGGTCCAATTTGGACGCCACTAATCCCAGCTACGTTCCCTGAAGAAACAGTTGCTCAATTTGGGCAAGATACGCCGATGGGCCGTCCTGGACAGCCTGTTGAGCACGTCGGCTGTTATGTGCTTCTGGCATCAGATGAGTCCTCTTACATGACAGGTCAGACCCTGCATGTCAACGGCGGAAACTTTGTGACGACATAAGAGGGAGTGAGACATATGGGCATCACGAAAGAAGAAGTGAACAGCTACTATCAAAAAGCAGGGATTGTATTAACGGACGAGGAAGTAGACCAAATCCAGCTGATGGATTACGACTTAGGAAAAGAAAGAAAAGTCGGGCTCCAGCTCTTCGTCTACGTCAATACAGACCGTTATTGTTCAAAGGAATTGGTGCTGTTTCCGGGACAGACTTGCCCGGAACACCGCCATCCGCCGGTCGACGGCCAGGAAGGCAAGCAGGAGACCTTCCGTTGCCGCTACGGAAAAGTGTATCTTTACGTAGAAGGAGAAAAAACGCCGCTTCCAAAAGTTCTCCCTCCTCAGGAAGACAGAGAACACTATACGGTCTGGCACGAAATTGAGCTAGAACCGGGCGGGCAATACACGATTCCACCAAACACAAAGCATTGGTTCCAGGCCGGGGAAGAAGGTGCCGTCGTGACGGAAATGTCATCGACGAGTACGGATAAACATGATATCTTTACCGATCCAAGAATATAAGGATGGGCTTAACAGCCCATCCTTTTTGTATTGAAAAAAACAGAATCATCGCTATAATGGGTAAAAAAGGAAAGAGGGCGAGGCAATGTTCACTTGCAAGGTAAATGAGCACATCACCATCCGATTATTGGAGCCGAAGGATGCGGAGCGGCTGGCCGAACTCATTATCCAAAATCAGCAGCGGCTTGGCAAGTGGCTGTTTTTTGCGGAAAATCCAAGCAGCGCTGACACGTACCGAGAAACAATCATTCCAGATTGGCGGCGCCAGTATGCCGACCTGAACGGCATTGAGGCGGGTCTCCTTTATGACGGCAGCCTATGCGGCATGATCAGCCTGCATAACCTTGATCAAGTGAATCGTAAGGCGGAAATCGGATATTGGATTGCCAAAGAATTTGAAGGGAAAGGCATTATTACAGCTGCCTGCCGAAAACTCATTACGTATGCTTTTGAAGAGCTTGAGCTGAATCGTGTGGCGATCTGTGCGGCTGTCGGAAACGAAAAAAGCAGAGCGGTTCCGGAGCGGATCGGGTTTCTAGAGGAAGGAAAGGCACGGGACGGCTTATACGTAAACGGCATGCATCACGACCTCGTCTACTACAGTCTGTTAAAGCGTGAATGGGAAGGCGAAAAATAAAGAGCACACTTTCTTGTTTAAATCTTCCCCGGATGTGGAAAAGTAACAGCGGAGACGTTAAAAAGGAGTGATTCGAGATGAATCAGCAAGACATTAAACAAAAAGTGCTTGATGTTCTAGATCACCATAAAGTAGGTTCGCTCGCAACAGTTCAAAAGGGCAAACCGCATTCCCGCTACATGACTTTTTTCCATGACGGGCTGACGATTTACACACCGACAAGCAAGGAAACTCATAAAGCAGAAGAAATTGAGAACAACCCCAATGTCCACATTTTATTAGGCTATGATTGTGAAGGTTTTGGCGACGCATATGTCGAAGTTGCCGGAAAAGCCAAAATCAACAATTCGGCAGAACTCAAGGACAAAATATGGAGTTCCAAATTAGAGCGCTGGTTTGACGGCAAGGATGATCCGAATCTGGTGATTCTTGAAATTGAACCGGAGGATATCAGATTAATGAATGCCGGGGAGAAAACACCGGTCTCACTCGAACTATAAAAAATTTGTGTTTTCAGGGGCGATATGTTATTATGAATAGCTAGTAAGAAAAATAAGCAAATAAAAAAGAAAGTAAACTTCTTTTTTCTGTTTTGAGAGAGAAGCTTACCGCTTCCCAAGCAGCATAACCAGCTGCCCTTATTCTTTTCCTTCATAACAAATCGCCCCTAACGATGAGATGGAAAAAAGACTTTTTTGTTTTACAATTCACACCGGCGCGGCTTCGGAGCCGCAGTGACGATTGAGAGGTAGGGCTTTCGTTGTCTTGTGTTCAAGAAATTTCCATGGTGTTTACTTTCCAGAATGATTCTTCGGAACAATGCTTTATGAATCTAACCCGCCTGACTTGGTGGATGATATAATCTTTATTTGCGTATAGAAAAGAATAAGACAAACCGCCCGGCGTACGCCGGACGGTTTTTTTATTGCAAAAAACACATCGTACTGAAACCTCCTTGTCTTCTTTCCAGTCTTATCTCTAGGATGAAATTGGAGGAAGAATAACGTGCATGTCATTACAACACAAGTACTTTTTATTTTTTGTTTTTTATTGCTGATTCACTCGATAGAAACCTTAGCCTATGCTACAAGGCTTTCCGGGGCCCGCGTTGGATTTATTGCGTCCGCGCTTTCTCTGTTTAATGTCATGGTCATCGTATCCAGAATGTCGAACATGGTGCAGCAGCCCTTTACTGGGCATTTAATTGATGCTGCTGGAAAAAACGCACTGGCGATTGTAGGGGAGCAGTTCCGCTTTTTAATTTTCGGATCGACAGTCGGCACCATTTTGGGCATTATCCTGCTCCCGTCTTTTGTCGCTCTTTTTTCACGGGCGATTATTCACTTGGCGGGCGGCGGCGGCTCCGTTTTTCAAGTATTCCGAAAGGGATTCTCGAAACAAGGATTCAAAAATGCCCTTTCCTATTTGCGTCTGCCGTCCATTTCATATGTAAAAGGATTTCATATGCGCTTGATTCCGAAGCGTTTGTTTGTCATCAACATGCTGATCACATCGATTTATACGATTGGCGTGCTTTCGGCTTTATACGCAGGCCTTCTGGCGCCGGAGCGCAGCACGACAGCCGTCATGGCTTCGGGTTTGATCAACGGAATTGCGACGATGCTGCTGGCCATTTTTGTTGATCCTAAAGTATCCGTTCTAGCTGATGATGTGGCAAAAGGAAAACGAAGCTATCTCTATTTAAAATGGACCTCTATCACAATGGTCACATCAAGGGTGGCGGGCACACTCCTCGCCCAGCTCATGTTTATTCCGGGGGCCTACTATATCGCGTGGCTGACAAAGTGGTTTTAATAAGAAAGGCTGGATCATAAAGATCCAGCCTTTTTTGCATTCCCTTATTTATATTTCCTTAATCCGCGGTCGTACAAAAAATTTCCGAATGGGACGAAAGCAGCGACGAAGCCGGCAGCTGACCATTTCAGCGGCCATTTGACAGAGAAGGTTGCATAAGCCAAGACAAGCAAATACAAAATGAACAACCCGCCGTGAACCGAACCGACAATTGTCACCGCAAGCGGAAGGCCTGCCCAATATTTAAGCGGCATAGCGATGAACAACAGGATTAAGAGTGACATTCCTTCAATAAAACCCATCGTGCGAAGTCTTCCGATCGGCGTGTGCAGCATAAATCGCCCTCCTTGTGGACACGTTTTCATTTTATACTATAAACAATCCGGAGGGGCATATGACAGCTTTCAAAAAATGTTCGGAAAACATTCATTTTTACATGCCTTTTCTAGGGAACTGTACTTGTCATTTACAAAAATACCCGAGATAATGTGTACAAAATCAAAAAAGAAGGATGTTGAAATGAAACTTGACCAGATTGATCTGAATATCATTGAGGAGCTGAAGAAGGACAGCCGTTTGTCGATGAGGGAATTAGGCAGAAAAATTAAGCTGTCGCCTCCATCTGTGACAGAACGGGTAAGGCAGCTTGAATCGTTTGGCATCATCAAGCAATACACGCTGGAGGTCGACCAGAAAAAACTTGGGCTTCCCGTTTCCTGTATTGTGGAAGCAACCGTTAAAAACGCGGATTACGAGCGGTTCAAAAGCTATATTCAAACATTGCCGAATATTGAATTTTGCTACCGGATTGCAGGTGCAGCCTGCTATATGCTGAAAATCAATGCCGAAAGCCTCGAAGCGGTAGAAGATTTCATTAACAAAACATCGCCCTACGCGCAAACCGTCACTCACGTCATTTTCTCAGAAATTGACACGAAAAACGGGCGCGGTTAGAGAGTGCCGCGTGAAGTCTGTTATAATAACAGGATGAGCGCGAAAGAAAGAGAAGTGATCAAGCATGTCAAAAACAGTTGTATTAGCTGAAAAACCTTCAGTCGGCCGGGATTTAGCCCGGGTGCTGAAGTGCCATAAAAAAGGAAACGGTTATCTCGAAGGCGATCAATATATTGTGACCTGGGCTTTAGGCCATTTGGTGACGCTTGCTGATCCGGAAGGCTACGGAAAAGAATTTCAATCATGGCGCCTAGAGGATCTGCCGATTATTCCAGAACCCTTGAAGCTTGTGGTGATAAAAAAAACCGGAAAGCAGTTCAATGCAGTCAAATCCCAGCTTACCCGTAAAGACGTCAATCAGATTGTCATCGCGACTGACGCAGGCCGGGAAGGTGAGCTTGTTGCGCGCTGGATCATTGAGAAAGCGAATGTCCGAAAACCAATCAAGCGGCTGTGGATTTCATCTGTGACGGATAAAGCGATCAAGGAAGGTTTTCAAAAGCTGCGCAGCGGCAAAGAATATGAAAACCTGTACCATTCTGCCGTCGCCAGAGCGGAAGCGGATTGGATTGTGGGGATCAACGCCACCCGTGCACTTACCACAAAATTCAATGCCCAGCTCTCATGCGGGCGTGTGCAGACTCCGACGCTTGCCATGATTGCAAAGCGTGAGGCAGACATTCAGGCGTTTACGCCCGTTCCGTATTACGGCATCCGTGCTGCAGTCGACGGCATGACGCTGACGTGGCAGGATAAGAAATCAAAGCAGACGAGAACGTTCAATCAAGATGTAACAAGCCGTTTGCTAAAAAATCTCCAAGGAAAGCAAGCGGTCGTAGCTGAGCTGAAAAAAACAGCGAAAAAAAGCTTTGCGCCTGCGCTTTATGATTTAACGGAGCTGCAGCGTGACGCCCACAAGCGCTTCGGTTTTTCTGCTAAAGAAACGCTTTCTGTACTGCAGAAGCTATATGAGCAGCATAAGCTCGTCACATATCCGCGGACGGACTCTAGATTTTTATCCAGTGACATCGTCCCGACGTTAAAAGACCGTCTGGAAGGCATGGAAGTAAAACCGTATGCCCAATATGTCAGCCAAATTAAAAAACGCGGCATTAAATCTCATAAAGGATATGTCAATGACGCGAAGGTGTCAGACCACCACGCGATTATCCCGACCGAAGAGCCGCTCGTTCTCAGCAGTCTGAGTGATAAAGAACGAAAGCTGTATGACCTGATTGCGAAACGTTTCCTGGCTGTATTAATGCCTGCATTCGAATATGAGGAAACAAAGGTCATCGCAGAAATCGGCGGAGAAACCTTTACGGCGAAAGGCAAAACCGTGCAGTCGCAAGGGTGGAAAGCCGTTTATGATATGGCGGATGAGGATGATGAGCAGGAGGATGACAGAGATCAGACACTTCCTGCGCTTCAAAAAGGCGACACACTTGCCGTCCGCACGTTAACGGAAACAAGCGGCCAAACGAAGCCGCCTGCCCGCTTTAATGAAGGAACCTTGCTGTCAGCGATGGAAAACCCAAGCGCGTTTATGCAGGGAGAAGAAAAAGGCCTCGTCAAAACGCTTGGAGAAACAGGCGGCCTCGGCACGGTGGCAACGCGTGCCGACATTATTGAAAAACTGTTCAACAGCTTTTTAATCGAGAAAAAAGGCCAAGATATTTTTATCACATCTAAAGGAAAACAGCTCCTGCAGCTTGTTCCGGAGGATCTGAAATCACCGGCCTTAACAGCAGAATGGGAGCAAAAGCTGTCTGCGATCGCGGCCGGCAAATTGAAATCGGCTGTTTTTATTAAAGATATGAAGGCTTACGCTCACCAAACGGTAAAAGAAATCAAAAACAGCAGCCAAACCTTCCGACATGACAACATTACGGGAACGGCATGTCCGGAATGCGGCAAAATGATGCTGAAAGTAAACGGCAAACGCGGGACGATGCTCGTGTGCCAAGATCGTGAATGCGGAAGCAGAAAAACGATTGCCCGAAAAACAAACGCACGCTGCCCGAACTGCCATAAAAGAATGGAGCTTCGCGGCCAAGGCGAGGGCCAAACCTTTGCGTGTGTGTGCGGTCACCGTGAAAAGCTCTCTGTATTTGAAAAACGAAAAAACAAAGACAAAGCGCGTGCTACCAAACGGGACGTATCCTCTTATATGAAAAAACAAAATAAAGATGAGCCGATTAACAACGCGCTGGCAGAACAGCTGAAAAAACTCGGTTTGGATAAATAATAAAAAAACCTGTGCCTATCGCACAGGTTTTTTATTGGACTTAGGTCCTGTTTTCTTAATGTTCAAAAAGGGGAAAAAAAGCTAGCAATCTGCATTTTTTTCTTTTATAGTAAATGTACTTTGTAACATGGCAGTCATATTTTCGTCTATAACTATTTGTGAGCGTCTGATTTGCTTCAGGCGACAAAGGGGGATTTGCCTGTGAGGCATGTACTAATTGCTGTCATCTTATTCTTCTTATCTATCGGACTTTCCGCAGGGTGTGCTGAAGCTGGAAACAAGACCCAAAATCAGTCGGCGATAGAAGTGAATGCCAGCCCGCTCCAGCCGGCGGAATATTTCATCTATCACAATTTAATGAATGACCAAGGGCTGATCAAAACCGATTTTTCAGACCAGCCTTCTTACTTGTCGGAATCTCTCGGCCTGTGGATGGAGTTTCTGCTCAGCAAAAATGACGCACCGCATTTCCAGGATCAATATCAGCATCTGACTGATTCATTTCTGATGAGCAATCACTTGGTGACGTGGAAGATTCAAAATGGCCAAGCGAGCGGGACGAATGCGCTGATAGATGATATGAGAATTATGCTGTCTCTTGACCAAGCCGCCGCAAAATGGGGCCGCAGCGACTACGCGCAAACGGCTAGGGATATCGGCACGTCTTTGAAGACATACAATATGAACAACGGGTTTTTTACAGACTTTTACGACTCACAGGCCGCTTCAAAGGATGTGACGCTTTCATACGTCATGCCTGATGCCTTAGCTGTCTTAAAGAAGAATGGAATCATAGACGAAGAAACAGAACAGCGGAATGCCAATGTTCTCTATTCAGCTCCTTTAAAAAATGGCTTTCTGCCGAAGACATACAGCTCGGAGACGAAGGAATACACATATGATAGTGAAATCAACCTGATTGATCAGCTTTACGCTGCTTGGCATTTGCCGGAAGGGGATGAAAAAGCATCTGTTTTAGCGGATTGGATCAAGCAGGAATTTCAGAAAAACGGAAAGCTGTACGGGCGGTATTCGGCAGATACGAAGGAGCCTGCCGTCCAATATGAGTCTCCATCCGTATATGCATTAGCCGTATTGTTTTTGACAAAACAGCATGAAAACAGTTCTGTCATCAAAGCCATATATGACAGAATGAATGACTTTGAAATTCATGATCCGGTGAAATCGTATTATGGAGGCTATATGAGCGGCACTCAGACGCATTCATTTGACAATCTGCTGCCGCTGTTAGCCGAAAGGAAGCTTTTTAATGAAAATATCATTCAGTGAATCACAAAAATTATTTGCTTATTTTTCAGGGCTCATCGCGGCCCTGTCTTTGTTTATTTATTATGTGTCAGCCCAGCAATCAGAAGGTGCTCTGATCCTTTGCATCACATTTGGCGTCATCGCCGCAGGCATCTGGTTCGGCCCGATTTACGCGCTGGCAGTGACCTTAATCGTACTCTTTGTTCTCGGCACCTTAATGATGTTTTTCCAGACTGGACAGGCTGCGTTATTTCCGGCTGAGGAAGGGCTGCGAATGCTTGTCGTGTGGGGAATCGCGCTTTTGCTGTTTTCTTTTATTTCTGGAAGAATCCACGATATTACAGCAGAGCTTCGGCGCTCGATTACACGGCTTCAATCCGAAATTAAAAGCTATGTTGCTGTTGACAGAGTGACTGGTTTTGATAACAAGCAAAGGATGAAGCTGGAACTTTCAGAAGAAATCAAGCGGGCGGAGCGCTACGGCAATTCTTTTGTTTTTTTGCTGCTGCATATGCATTATTTCAAAGAGTTTAAGTCTTTGTACGGTGAAAAAGAAACGGACCGCCTCTTCCAATATGTCAGTCAGCAAATCAGGACAAGTGTTCGGGAAACGGATAAGAAATTCCGTCCCTCTGATGAGCGTATCGGGATCGTGCTGACGCACACGCCTGCTGAACATATGCCGGCCGTTCTGACCAAGCTGAAGAAACAATTGGATACATATCAGCTGGAAAATGGAAAGTATGTGTCGCTTACGTTCCACGTTTGCTATTTGCCCTACCGCAACGATATCAAAACAGCTGATCAATTTTTAGAAGAACTGGAAAACGAGATGATGATGAATGAACTATAAAGGAATCACATTGCTATGCGTCATGATGCTTCTAGTTTCAGCTATTGCGTCTTTTCCCGTTTCTGCGCAAGCGAAAGATCAGGATGCCGGCATTCTCATCATCTATTCAACCTTGGATGGCAAAGAGTCGTCACAAGTCAAAATGCTCGATTTGCTTGCGGGCCACTTTACATCCCATGTGACAGTCAAAAAAGATTCAGACGTTGAAGCGTCGGATTTCAAAGGGAAAGACCATGTGATTTATTACGGCCAAACGAAAAGAAAGCTCAGCCAAAAACTGCTGTCTCTTATCAGCGGCGTAAAAAAACCGGTTGTCGCCATTGGCTATAACGCAGGTCAAATCAGCCAATTTTCCGGGCTTTCATTAGCCCGCAAAGAAAATGTGTTTCAGGTTCACAGCAGGTCGGAAAAGGCCGATGTGTCTCTGGAAAGCGGGCTTAACGTGCTGAGTGTATCAGGCCTGAAAGGAACGGCGCTTTACACCTTCAAAGCCGATGACGGCACAACGCATTCTTTTATATGGAAAACAAAAAAAGGGAATGTGTACATTGGATTAACAAATTTGTTAAATGACAATTTGATCGTGGCGAAACAGCTCAGAGAAGCTTTCGGAGAGAAGGCGGGGACGACGTTATTGTATTTGCGTCTCGAGGATATCAGCCCGATGTCTGATGAAAAATTGCTGCTCCAAGCCGGTACATACCTGCATAAGCGGCATATTCCTTTTATCCTGGCGGTCATTCCGGTTTATTTGAATCCGGAAACAGGCGACAAAGTGTATTTGTCTGATCAACCGAAGATGGTCAAGGTGCTGAAGAAGCTGCAAAGCATGGGCGGCAGTATCATTGTTCACGGTTATACTCACGCTTATCGCTACAGTGAAACAGGAGAGGGCTTTGAATTTTGGGATGCAAAGGCGGATCAGCCGATTACATCCGGAAATGCCGAAGATCCCCCGTCCATTTTGGAGAAAGAACAGGACTTCCCGAACGAACAAGCCTATCACAGCTATCTCGAACCATTTCGGGAAAAGGAAGAAACGTATACAAAACAAAAACTGAAGCGTGCCATTGAGGATTTGACATCATCGGGTCTTTACCCGCTGGCGTTTGAAGCGCCGCATTACACGATGTCCGATTATGGCTATCAAATCGCCTCGCAGTATTTTACAAGCATTTTCGGCCAGGTCCAGCTCAGCAGCACAACATGGAAAACATCCGGTGCACCTCCGTTTGTGACTGCTCCTTCGATGTTGCACGGAATGACGCTTTATCCGGAAACGATCGGCTTTGTCGACACATCGAAGCAAAACCCGCTCGGTGAGATGGAGGAGCATATCTCCCAGATGATTGATTTTGAAGGCGGAGTAGCTGGAGGATTTTATCACCCGTACCTTGGGATGAAATATCTGCCGGAGCTGGTTGATCAGATGGAACGCATTCCAGACAGTGAATGGCTTGATTTAAAGAAAACAAAACAAACCGTCAAAACAGACAAAGTGGAAATTCATACAAGCGGTGACGGAACGATTCAGGTGAAAAACGGCGTAAGCGCCATTGACGAGTTTTTCGATCATCATCGCCAAACCCCTCTGGAAAAGGCGTTATGGATTCTCTCCGCTGTTGTGCTCTTATTTGTCATCATGTTTGTCAGTTATACGTTTTACTTGAGAGCCACATTGAAAAAACGAATTTTTAAGGAGAGAAGAAGCCTTGGGTAATACGCTGTTCTTTATCTCGCTAAGTTTAATATGGGTTATGCTTCTCTATCACATGTTCCTCATGCAGGGCGGGTTTCGCCACTATATGACCTTCGAACGGAATATCCCGAAGTGGAGAGAAAATATGAAGGAATTGCCGAAGGTCAGCGTCCTCATCCCGGCGCATAACGAAGAGGTTGTGATTCGGCAGACGCTGAAGGCGATGGTCAACCTTTATTATCCGAAGGACCGGCTGGAGATTATCGTCGTTAATGATAATTCATCAGACCGGACGGGTGATATCGTCAATGAATTTTCCGAGAAATACGATTTCATCAAAATGGTGATTACGAAGCCGCCAAATGCAGGAAAAGGAAAATCCTCTGCACTTAACTCGGGTTTTGCCGAATCGAACGGCGATGTGATCTGTGTGTATGACGCCGACAACACGCCTGAGAAAATGGCCGTGTATTACCTCGTGCTCGGACTGATGAATGACGAAAAGGCAGGCGCCGTGGTAGGGAAATTCCGCGTCATCAATGCGGCAAAGACGCTGCTGACGAGGTTTATTAATATCGAAACGATCTGTTTTCAGTGGATGGCCCAGGGAGGCAGATGGAAGTGGTTCAAAATCGCCACGATCCCAGGCACCAACTTCGCGATCCGCAGAAGCATTATCGAAAAGCTCGGAGGCTGGGATGACAAAGCGCTCGCTGAGGATACTGAGCTGACCATCCGGGTATATAATCTCGGCTATCACATCCGCTTTTTCCCTGCCGCCATCACATGGGAGCAGGAACCGGAAACATGGAAGGTATGGTGGCGCCAGCGCACCCGATGGGCGCGCGGCAATCAATATGTCGTGCTCAAATTTTTGGCGCAGTTTTTTAAGCTGAAACGAAAACGGATTATCTTTGATTTGTTTTATTTTTTCTTTACGTACTTCCTGTTTTTCTTTGGCGTGATCATGTCGAATACGATTTTTGTTGTGAATTTGTTTTATGATTTGCATTTATCGGTTGGATTTTTGGCAATGATTCTCTGGATTTTGGCATTTTTCTTATTTATGACAGAGGTCATGATTACGTTGAGCATTGAAAAAACAGAAATGAACAAGCAAAACTTTTTTATCGTATTTCTCATGTACTTCACATACTCGCAGGCATGGATTGTGCTTGTTATCTACTCTTTATTCGTAGAAATCAAGCACCGTTTATTCAAGCAAGAGGTCAAATGGTACAAGACAGAACGATACAATCAACATAAAAGCGGGTGACCTTTTTGAAACAAATAATGATTTTTCTCACAAGCTTCATGCTGCTGGCGATGACTGGACAAACGGCTCTTGCCAAAGACGTACAGGTCAGCGGTTCGCTCCTCGGGAAAAGCAGCCAAGAACAAGCCAAACAGCAGGTGCTGACCAGCGAGCTGATTACACTGTATGGATCAAAAGACAGCGCAGAGCTGACGTATCAGATCCCGGCAGGCGCTTCTTCAGGCAATCAGCAATTGGTAATCGAATACGAGGCATCAAATCTTTTAATTTCTCCATCATCGTTAACGGCTGTCATTGATGATGAACCGGTCAAGACGTTAAAGCTTGATGGTGATTCCAAACGGAAAACAGTGAAGCTGAATCTGAATAAAAGCCAGTCTGCGCAAGGCTATCACAACGTATCGCTGAAATTCTACGGCGTAATGAAAGAGGGCGTGTGCGTCAGACAGGATACATCAGGCAACTGGATCAAAATTTATCCGGACAGCCGGCTGACACTTGCTGACAGCAGTGAAGCGAAGGGAACGTCGCTGGACCATTATCCGTATCCTTTCGCCCAATCTGGAAATACAGCGGAAGAAACAGCCATCGTCATTCCGGATAACCCAAGTTCAGCAGAAATAGAAGCTGCTGTTAAAACAGAAGGCTATTTGAAAACGGTGGACAGCAGTGTCAGTATTGCGTATGTCACGGAATCTGAACTGAAAAAAATCGATAAGCCGACGATTGTTATCGGCGTGGACAAGCATTGGAACGGCAAAGTGAAAAAACTGTTGAAACAAGCCGGGCTACATGCAAAAGGAGAAAACCTTCTGCTTGCGGAGCGGGTGCTGAAAGCAGAGGGCAAACAGCAGCCGGTTCTGTTTGCGCAAGCGGCGTCCGAGGACGCGCTCACTAAAAAAATCAGCGTGATGACAGATCAGACATATACAGGCCAGCTCAGCGGCGATACACTTTCAATCAGCAAGCTTCAGCAGACTGAAAAAAAAGAAAGCAATAAGCTGACCCTTGAGAATTTTGGAGCGGGTGATATCACAATTGGAGCCGACAAAACATCTTCAGCACATTATTTTTATCCGGCTTCGGCTGTTTTAGATGAAAACCAATCGGCGAAGCTGTCGCTTAAACTGAAAAAGTCTGAAACGATTCAGGCCTCAACGGCTGAAAACGAGTCAGCCTCTCAGGCTGCAGAACTGAAAGTGATGATCAACGGCCAGCCGCACTCGGTCCGGCTTGATGAATTAGGAAAAGAAGATAAAAACGGATTCTATCATGTCACAGTGAAAGTGGACCCTAAGCTGCTGCAAAAAAACCGCTACATTGATATTCAGTTCGTCACGACCGGTTTAAAGGAAAACAACCCTTGTAACACCACTGATGAAGAAAAGTGGGTTTTTATCGATAAAAACAGTACATTATCATACGCCATCAAAGGCATGTCTCCGTCAGCGGATTTTCAAGAGTGGCCGCTGCCTTACGCCGGAAACCAGGATCAAACAACGTTAATCGTGCTTCCTGACACCGTAAGCCAATCGAAGCTAGAGGAGCTTTCTCTCGTAACAGAATCCTTTGGCAGCGAAGCACAGCATTCATATACGGTAAAGAAATCATCTGACGTTACAGCAAAGGATGCGAAAGGACGAAACCTCATTTTCATAGGGGGATCAATCAATTTTCTCTTCTGAAGGAGAAATCATCAGATCTGCTTGTGCCGCAGGAAAAGAACGGCTCGTTTGATGTATCTAGTTTCGAGATGCTAAATGAGACGACAAAACAAGTGGTATTTACCCAAGCATCGGTTTGGGATTCACGCTATACAATGGCTGTCTTTGCACCGTCAAAAGGAGATGGCACGGCTGTCACAAAAGAGATCATTAGTTATCTGAACAGCAACGATGAGTCGGCAACCGTCCTTAATGAAACAAATAGCCAGCAGGTGTTTACAAACCACCAGCAGCTCAAATCGGAAACAAACAGTTCCGATGCAGAACAACCAACACAGGATCATAGCCAGAAATGGATGTATATTGGTGTGCTGGCACTCATTATGGTGATTGCGGCAGTGTTCATTTGGATTGCCGTAAGACGCAGAAAAAGAAAGACAGATACAGAATAAAACAGAGGCGATTTTAGCCTCTGTTTTTTATTTTTGGTAAGTAAATTCCATTTGTGGAACCTGTCATTTTATTTTTTTCTCTCAGCCAATAAGCCTCTTTACAACGTGCGGGAACGGGAGTATGATCTCTTTTAGAAAACAAATCGCTTAATCTGAAATCAGAGCGGGGGACCCAATAGAACGGCTTTTTGCCGTTGGGGTGAATCCTTTTTAGGTAGGGCTAACTCTCATATGCCCGAATCCGTCAGCTAACCTCGTAAGCGTTCGTGAGAGGAGATGAATGAAACCTGTGTTCGATGTTATGGCACAGGGGCATCCGTTTGCCTCTGTGTTTTTTGTTGTTCATTTTTGAATGCAAATCGCATACAGAGACATCATAGCAGAAAGGACTATCATCAACATGTGAGAGCAAGACACTGATGTTTTATTGTTTTAATTGAAAAATGAGAAATTAAAAGGGGAAGACATCGATGTATCATTCAATCAAACGTTTTTTGATTGGGAAACCACTAAAATCCCAAGCAGCTGGAGAGCAAAAACTGACGAAATTAAAAGCCTTGGCTATGCTTTCCTCAGATGCGCTGTCATCTGTCGCATATGGGACAGAACAAATTCTAATCATTTTGGCAACAATCAGTGCTGCCGCATTTTGGTACTCCATTCCGATTGCGGTTGGCGTTCTCATCTTGCTGCTCGCACTGATTCTTTCATACAGGCAAATTATTTACGCTTATCCGCAGGGCGGCGGGGCGTATATCGTTTCTAAAGAAAATCTCGGTGAAAAACCGGGATTGATTGCGGGCGGTTCATTGCTTGTTGATTATATTTTAACAGTAGCGGTAAGTATTTCCGCAGGCACGGACGCCATCACGTCAGCCTTTCCTGCATTGCATGATTATCATGTGCCGATCGCTATTTTTCTCGTGTTAGTGATTATGATTTTGAACCTGCGCGGGCTTTCGGAATCAGCATCCATACTTGCCTACCCGGTTTATCTGTTTGTGGTGGCGCTTTTGGTTCTCATTGCAGTCGGGTTGTTTAAACTCATGACGGGGCAAATTGACCAGCCAGCCCATCATACACCGCTCGGCACACCTATAGCCGGCATTACGCTGTTTTTGCTGCTTAAGGCTTTTTCCTCCGGATGCTCAGCGTTGACCGGGGTTGAGGCCATTTCTAATGCGATTCCTGCATTCAAAAACCCGCCTGCGCGAAACGCGGCGAGAACGCTTGCGATGATGGGGATTTTGCTGGCGATTCTGTTTTCCGGCATCACGGTTCTCGCGTACGGGTATGGTACGGCGCCGAAACCTGATGAAACAGTGGTTTCACAAATTGCGTCCGAAACCTTTGGGCGGAATGTGTTCTACTATGTCATCCAAGGTGTCACATCGCTTATTTTGGTCCTTGCGGCAAATACAGGATTTTCAGCCTTCCCGCAGCTTGCCTTCAACCTGGCGAGAGACCAGTATATGCCGCGAATGTTTACAGTCAGGGGCGACCGCTTAGGCTTCTCAAATGGGATTATCTTTTTAGGCTTTGCCTCCATTGTTCTCATTATCTTATTCGGAGGGCAGACGGAGCACTTAATCCCGTTATATGCTGTGGGCGTATTTATTCCATTTACGCTTTCACAAACCGGCATGTGCATGAAATGGATCAAGCAAAAACCAAAAGGCTGGATCGGAAAAATGCTGATCAACTCCTGCGGCGCTCTGATTTCGTTTATGGTTCTATCCATTCTGTTTGTGACGAAGTTTAATGTCGTATGGCCTGTGTTAATCTTTATGCCTATCGTTGTTTTGCTGTTTTTTGCGATTAAAAATCACTATACAGCAGTTGGCGAACAGCTTCGCATCGTAGACAAAGAGCCGGAAGAAATCAAAGGCACCGTTGTGATTGTGCCTGTGGCCGGTGTCACCACCGTCGTGCAAAAATCGATTCACTATGCGAAATCACTGTCCGATCAAGTGATCGCCGTTCACGTGTCATTTGACAGAGAACAGGAAAAGAAATTCGAAAAACGCTGGGAAGAGCTTAATAACGGAGTGCGTCTCGTTACGCTTCACTCCTCGTACAGAAGCCTTGTCCATCCGTTTGATAAGTTTTTGGAAACAGTTGAGGCAAAAGCGAAGAAGGAGCAGTTTTCCGTTATGGTGCTGTTTCCGCAATTTATAACGAAAAAACGCTGGCACACCATCCTTCACAACCAATCGGCCTTCCTCCTCAGAGTCCGGCTGTTCTGGAAAAAGGACATAATGGTTGCCACACTGCCGTATCATTTTAAAAAGTAAAGCTCTAGGACCAAGGGAATCACCTTGGTCCTTTTTTGCGGGAAAAGGAGGTATGGCGGTGTATACACAAGGTGCTTTTGTGATCGTATTGAACGAAAGTCAGCAAATTCTGCTGAAACGAAAAGATGTCCCTCTATGGGATTTGCCGGGCGGCAGGGTTGATCCCGGGGAATCGGCTGAGGAAGCGGCAGTGCGGGAGGTATTGGAAGAAACGGGATACAATGCAGCGCTTTCTGCGAAAATAGGTGTTTACCAAAGGCCAAAGTTTCAAGATGAACAGCATCTGTTTTTCGGAAGCATAACAGGCGGACAAGCAGTGGCTGACGGCACAGAGACAGCGGGATTAAAGTGGGTTTCCCCGGGGCGTTTGCCGCTTTTTATGGTGCCGAATCGAAAAAGGCAGATCAATGATTTCAAGAACGGCGCTCAAGATGTAAATGTCACCGTCAAGGATAGAGGGTTGCTCGCAGGCGATCGACCTGTTGAAAAGAAGACTTGGCAAGTGATTAAGGTCTCCGGGTTTTAAAGCCTTTCTCCTGTGGTATTGAAAAAAGGAAAAAGGAGGATACGTTATGGCACATAAAACTGCAGGACAAGTAATGACAGAGCTGCTTGAGCAATGGGGAGTTGATCATGTATACGGCATCCCCGGAGACAGTATAAATGAGTTTATTGAAGAATTAAGACACGAAAGAAATCAACTGAAGTTCATTCAAACCCGCCACGAAGAGGTAGCGGCACTGGCAGCCGCAGCTGAAGCAAAACTCACCGGCAAGATCGGAGTCTGTCTGTCAATCGCAGGGCCGGGAGCGGTGCACTTATTAAATGGTTTATATGATGCAAAAGCGGACGGCGCCCCTGTGCTGGCGATTGCAGGACAGGTTTCTTCTGGCGAAGTCGGACGGGACTATTTCCAGGAGATTAAGCTGGAGCAAATGTTTGAGGACGTGGCTGTGTTCAACAGAGAGGTACATAGCGCAGAATCACTTCCGGATCTCTTAAATCAGGCGATCAGGACCGCCTACAGCAAAAAAGGCGTTGCGGTATTGAGCGTGTCAGATGATTTGTTTGCGGAGAAAATCAAACGGGAGCCCGTGTATACTTCACCAGTGTATATTGAAGGGAACCTTGAACCGAA
Organism: Bacillus sp. PS196; assembly: GCF_037963555.1. Taxonomy (NCBI): domain Bacteria; kingdom Bacillati; phylum Bacillota; class Bacilli; order Caryophanales; family Bacillaceae; genus Bacillus; species Bacillus sp. PS196. The sequence continues at coordinate 493,760 of NZ_CP150159.1, forward strand.
AAAAGAACAGCTCGTCACCTGCGCCCAATATATTAATAACGCTAAGAAGCCGATTATCCTGGCAGGGCAGGGAATGAAAAAGGCGAAACGGGAGCTCTTAGAATTTGCGGACAAAGCCGCCGCTCCGATCGTCGTTACACTCCCGGCAAAGGGTGTCGTTCCCGATAAGCACCCGCATTTTCTCGGCAACCTCGGGCAGATCGGAACAAAGCCGGCTTACGAGGCAATGGAGGAATGTGATTTATTAATCATGCTCGGAACGTCATTCCCGTACCGTGATTATTTACCAGATGACACGCCGGCGATACAGCTCGATTCAGACCCGGCGAAAATCGGAAAACGGTATCCGGTGACAGCGGGCCTTGTCTGCGATTCGGCTCTCGGTCTGCGCGAATTGACAGAGTATATTGAACGCAAGGAAGACAGAAGATTCCTAAATGCCTGCACAGAACATATGCAGCATTGGTGGAACGAAATTGAAAAAGATGAGACAGAGGCCACAACACCGCTTAAACCTCAGCAGGTCGTGGCCCGTCTTCAGGAAGCGGCAGCCGATGATGCGGTGCTCTCTGTCGATGTCGGCACTGTGACAGTCTGGATGGCGCGTCATTTCAAAATGAACGCGAATCAGGATTTCATCGTTTCCAGCTGGCTTGCGACAATGGGCTGCGGCCTGCCGGGAGCGATTGCAGCAAGCTTGTCCGAACCGGAACGCCAGGCGATCGCCGTTTGCGGTGACGGGGGATTTTCCATGGTCATGCAGGACCTCCCGACCGCCGTCAAATATAAGCTCCCGATCACAGTCGTCATTTTAAACAACGAAAATCTCGGCATGATTGAATACGAGCAGCAGGTCAAAGGCAATATCGACTATGTCACAAAACTTCAAAATGTCGACTATGCCGCATTTGCAGAAAGCTGCGGAGCAAAGGGCATCAAAGTGACCAAAGCGGAAGAGCTTGCGCCGGCTTTCCATGAGGCGCTGCAATCTGACCAACCGGTCGTAGTGGATGTCATGATTGGAAACGAACCGCCGCTTCCTGGCAAAATCACCTACGGGCAGGCGAAAGGTTTTAGCAAGTACATGCTGAAAAACTTCTTCGAAAACCAAAAATTTGAAATGCCGTCACTGAAGAAAAGTTTGAAACGGTTATTCTAAAAAAACGTATTTTCAGCTATAACATGTTTGAATTCATAAAATGATCGGTGTATGTATTAGGAACTGATTTCGCCATACTCGAAACAGACAAAAGGACAAATGCATCTTGTTTCAAAGCAAGATGCATTTGTCCTTGTATGTTTATTCTTATCAAATCTTACAGAACTCTTCTCATTACAAGCTTATTTCTCTTTTTTCTTCAGCCCGAAGAAGAAAGGAAAAGCAGAACCGACCAAGAAGGTGCCGAATAAAAACATGCCGCCGATAAACACGTGGAAATTTGTGTGTCCGGCCGTAAACGCCGTGATTAGGGAAATAATACTGAGCACGATCATGGCAATGCCGGGCGCGACTCTCATTTTTCCCTTGGATCTATGGGCAGCAACAGAACATAAAATGCCGATAACAATAGGAACAATCCACAAATAAAACAGAATAAATACTGACATCATCAAAACTCCGATTTTTCTTCTATCATAACAAATTTCTGTCAAAAAGGGTATCAATGAGCTTTTGCGGAAAAATAAAAACCGGCTTTAGAAGCCGGTTTTTTTATCGAAACGTATCTACAATTAAAAACACATTCAAAGCAACGATCAATACAGCAATCAGCCAAGACACCACTGTGACCCATTTGGCGTTGATCAGAGATCCCATGATCCGTTTATTGCTTGTAAACATAATAAGCGGAATGAGGGCAAAGGCGATCCCGAATGACAGCACGACCTGGCTCAGTACGAGAGCGGTCGTCGGATTAACACCTGACGCGATGATCAAGATCGGCGGAATGATCGTGATAAAACGCCGTACATACAGCGGAATGCGGTAGTTGATAAATCCTTGCATAATCACGTCGCCTGAAAGTGTGCCGACAGACGAACTGGATAGACCGGCAACGAGCAGCCCGATCCCGAATAAAGCCGCAGACATAGGGCTGACAAGATGTCCGAATTGCTGAAATGCGACGTCGAGATCCTCAACAAACAGGCCGTTTTTGAAGAATAATGCGGCAGCCACAATCAGCATACTTGCATTAATAGCCCCTGCAATCAGCATCGCTATTAAAATATCAATAAATTCAAACCTAAAGATTTTTTTCCGTTCTGCATCAGTTTTGCCAACCACCCGCCGCTGTGTAAGGGCAGAGTGTAAATAAATGGCGTGCGGCATAACAGTTGCGCCAAGAATACCCGCTGCAAGAAGCACACTGTCGGTGCCATGAAACGCCGGGACAAAAAGGCCCTTCATCACTGACACGGCATCAGGCTTTGCGAAAAAGGTCTGCAGCGCAAAGGCGATCACGACCACAAACAGCATACCGGCAATACCGGCTTCAAGTGAGCGATAACCGCGGCGCTGAAGCTCCAATATCGCGAAAGAACCGATCGCCGCAATAATAGACGCTTCAAGCATCGGAATGCCGAACAGCAAATACAGTCCCAGAGCCGCTCCGATAAATTCCGCCAGGTCAGTTGCGATAATGACAAACTCGCCCTGAATCCATAATCCGATCGAGACAGGCTTCGGGAATTCTTCACGGGCAACCTCAGGCAGATTTTTGCCTGTCGCAATACCGAGTTTGGCGGATAGGGATTGAATTAAAAGGGCCATGATATTAGAAAATAAGATCACCCATAAGAGCATATATCCGTATTTAGAACCCGCCGAAATATTCGTTGCGAAGTTGCCGGGATCAATATAGGCAATGGCTGCTATAAATGCAGGGCCGAGAAAAGGGAGCAGCCCTCTGAATCCTCTGATTTTCCCGTCAAGCGCATCTTGGACGGCTTTGGAACGGGGAGATTGTGCTGTGATGTCCTTGTTCATCATGTCTCACCTGAATTCTGTTTGTTTTTGCCGTACAACAAAGAGTTTCCTTAAGGCAAATTATTTTATCTACATCATATGACCATCCCGGTTTCTTGTCAACCGAAAATGTTCAAAATACACTTCTGAATTTTTCCCTGTTATGTAACATGATATGTAGGGATTCGGGATAAGGTCCCATATAAAAAGACATCGTTTCATTTCGAAACGATGCCTCCTGTATCTAATGAGTCTAGGCTTCCTTCCGCAGCCCGCGGAATATAAGGCCCAGCAAGAACACGAAGATGGCTGCCCCGATGATGGCCGGGAAAATAGCAAAGCCGGCGAGGCTCGGTCCCCATGTGCCAAGAAGTCCGTGCCCAATCCAAGCGCCGATCAGCCCGGCAATCATAGAGCCGAAAATTCCTCCCGGCAGCCGGTTTCCTACAATGGCGCTCCCAATTAATCCGATAACAATAGCAACAACTAATGAAACCAAAAAGCTAAGCATCATGATCACCTCTCATAAATGATTTACCAATCAATAACCGCTCCTGATCATTTCGAAACACCTAAAAGCATATTCCTTTATGATCCTGTTTTAATCTTTCTCTGCACACTGCCGTCAGCTAAATGAACAATGACCTCAGTGCCTTTATGCGCCGCGATTTCCTTTGCCCGTTCAATCGCTTCTTTCTTTGTATCCTTGATTTCAGACACACGTTTGGCGCCCTCGGCTTTGACTGCCCAGCCTTTTTTATGCTTAATAACATGCTCTGCTTTATTCATGAGCTCGGGGCCGCTGCCGCTGCTTGGATCAGCATCGCGTTCTGTCTCATCATCATGCGTCAGGAAATCATCAATTTCATCTGTAGAGGCGTTTTCCGCCCATTCCTTCGCTTTGCTTGTCGCAATTGGAATCGCGCGCCCTTCCTCATAGCCTTCATCAATCATCGCATTCGCAATGTCTATCGCCTTTTTTCTCACCGGCTTCTCAAGATTTTTTAATGAAGCAGGATAATCCTTCATCGACCAAGGCATGTCCATCACTCCTTTTCCTTTTATAAAAATGGTACCCGCAGGTGAAAAATAAAAACGCATCCGAAAAAATGAAGGTATACTATATAGTAGAAAAAACGGAAGGGAAGTGCGGATTGGGTGCCAACAGAACGAAAAGAAGACTTACATCAGCAATTAAAAGAGATAGAGAAATGGGAAAAAGATCAGCAAAAAGTCTGGTTTTGGGAAAAGCTCAGCCGTCTCCCGTTTCAGCTCCTGGACAAGCTGACACCGGAATTCATCCAGAAAAAGATCGGCAAGCTCTTGGATGAGGTCGGCAGCTTTGTTCAAACAGGCGGACAGTACCTGACATCTGAAAAACAGATTATCAGGATATTTCAAAAGAAACTGCCGGAGGAGATCTTTGAATCGCTGGAGGACATCCGGAAAGCGCCTCTTCCTGTCATGGATGAAATTGCGGAAGGAATGGGCAAAAACAGAACCAACGCAGCAACCGTTCAAGGCGCGACAACCGGTGTGGGCGGCGTGTTTACGCTGGCGGCAGACATTCCGGCAGTGCTTGGCTTATCACTAAAAACATTACAGGATATCGCAGTCGCATACGGCTATGACCCAAAGGAGAAAAAAGAACGAGTCTTCATTGTGAAATGCCTGCAGCTGACGTCGGCTGATGTTGTCGGCAAAAGATCGATTTTGCAGGAATTAAAACACTACGATCAAGACCGTACATATAAGAATGTCGCTTCTCAAATCCAAGGCTGGCGAGAAGTCGTTTTAGGCTATCGAGACACGTTTGGCTGGAAAAAACTTTTCCAGATGGTGCCGGTTGCCGGAATGGTTTTTGGCGCCGCTGCCAATCGCTCAACATTAAACGACATTACCGAGACAGGCATGATGCTGTACAAAAAGAGGCGCATTCTTGAACGACTGAAAGAAACAGAACGAGAGATGGAATAGCAGAAAGCAGACGGACACCGCGATCCGCCTGCTTTTTTTAGTGGAAACATACCCAATGTGTTTTGTTTGTTTAAAAGAATTGTGAGCGGGAATACAACAACCAACACCAATTAAAGGAGGAATTCAAAATGGCAGACAATAACAAAATGAGCAGAGAAGAAGCAGGTAGAAAAGGCGGAGAAACAACAAGCAAGAACCATGACAAAGAATTCTATCAAGAGATTGGTCAAAAAGGCGGAGAAGCCACTAGCAAAAACCATGACAAAGAATTCTATCAGGAAATCGGCGAAAAAGGCGGAGAAGCCACTAGCAAGAACCATGACAAAGAGTTCTATCAAGAAATCGGTGAAAAAGGCGGAGAAGCCACTAGCGAAAATCATGACAAAGAATTCTATCAAGAAATCGGCCGAAAAGGCGGAGAGGCAACAAGCAAAAATCATGATAAAGAATTCTACCAAGAAATTGGCTCAAAAGGCGGAAACGCCCGCAACAACGACTAATCAAAAGCATAAAGGCAGACAACCTGTAAATAAAAAAGCGATCCGGCACATCAGCTGGATCGCTTTTTTTTGGAATCTTCTCAATTTATGCCACTATTGCGATACAATAAGTGAAAAAGGGGTTTTCGCTAATGTCCAAGATGCAAAACTTGCTCGCCATCGCAAATGAAGTCAAAGAAAAGCACGCCAATTTTTCAATCTCAGAGGTCAACGACCACTGCGTGCGCCTTGCGGTGTTTACGGGAGAATATGACTGGCACCATCACCCTGACTCAGACGAATTGTTTATTGTTCTTGAAGGGGAGCTGCTGATCGATTTTAAGGACAAAGAAACCGCGGTGCTCAAAGCAAATGACAGCCTGCTGATCCCGAAAGGCACGGTTCACCGCACACGCTCTTATGTCAGAACGGTTAATCTCTGTGTGGAGCATAAACAAGCCGAAACCGTCATCATAGAGGAGCAGCCATGCTAAAAAAGATGATATGTGAAGTAGACGCTGCAAACGCTGAAGCATTTGCAAAAGCGCAGTCACAGTGGGAAGCATTATCGCATATAAGCGGCTTTATCAAACAGGCCGGCGGCTGGCGAAAAACGATAGACGAGCCGCTCACCGCAGAAATCATCAGTGTATGGGAAAACAGAGCAGCCTATGATCATTTTATGGAGAACGAACATGACAGCATATACGAGGAAAACGATCAGAAGGCTGTAATTCTTTCGATAGAGGTGACGGTGTACGAAGAGGATAAACCGTTCGTTCACGATCTGTTACATAACCCTGATATCCGGTACGAACCAGACTGGACGGTTCTGAAGGCATAATCAAAGCCCAAAACATCATGTTTTGGGCTTGTCTCTTTACTCGCGTCCCGGAAGTGTATTATGAACAAAAGGCGGTGCTGGTTTTAACTCCGGTTTTTCTCCAAACGTTTTTGCTTCTTTCACATATTCAAAGGCTTCTCCGTCCGGCGCTTTTTCATTCAGCCAGTTTTGCTCGGCGCTTTCTTCGCCTTCAGAGAAATTGATAAGCTGATGTGAGAACTCTTGTTTTTCGAGCGCTTTCGGGAATGTACCCGGCACAACCGGACCTTCCTGTGCTTCTAATTCTTTAATGGCGGCGAGCCATTGATTTTGGTGCATTGTGTCACGCGCCAGCAGGAAGCTAAGCATATCTTTGACGCCTTTGTCATCCGTCATTTCAAACAGGCGTGCGACCTGCAGACGGCCCTGAGATTCCGCATTCAGGTTGGCGCGGAAGTCTGCCAGCAGGTTTCCGCTTGCTACGATATAACCGCCGCTCCAAGGTACGCCTGTACTGCTTTCCGGCATGGCGCCAAGTCCTGATACAATCGCATGGTGAGGGTTCATGCCGCCTAGGATGGAGCCGATGACCGGATCTTCAGCAGCTTTTTCCTGCTGATCAAGAGGGGCATCCTCAAGAAGTCTGGCAATCATCGTTGCGATCATTTCAACATGCCCGAGCTCCTCAGTTGCCGTATCCATCAGCAAGTCCTTGTATTTTTCATTTCCTCTTGTGTTCCAGCCTTGAAATAAGTACTGCATGGCAACTGAAATTTCTCCGAATTGCCCGCCTAAAATTTCTTGCATTTTTTTAGCGAATAATGGATCTGGACGATCTGGTTTAGCAGGATGCTGCAGCATTTTTGTGTGCTTAAACATGTACCCATCTCCTTTTTCGTTTATCTCTTTTTATATTTCCGATCGATAGAAAGATAAACGAAAAACAGCGTATCGAGATGGGAACTATGAATCTTTTCGCAGCTCCAACAGTTCCCGGATCAGCTCCCGGCCAAAGATGGGCTCATACTGCCGGTAAACAGGATCAAGACGCTTCATCCATTCTTGTTTCTCTTTATCTGACAGCTCATAAATATGTATAGCAGAATTCTTTTTGATTTCTTCCAGCTGCTCCTTGTTCATTTGTTCGGCATACGTTTCATTCCACTCCGTCGTCTCCTTCATCGCTTCAGTCAAAATGCGCCTTGTTTCTGGTGTTTGCGCCTTCCAGAAGTGTTCATCGGTCATGACAGCGTAGCCGAGGTAACCGTGGCTGCTTATTGTCAAATAGTCCTGAACATTATAAAATTTTTTAGAATAGATGTTTGAAATTGTATTTTCTTCGCCATCGACTACATTGTTTTCTAACAGCTGAAAGGTAGAATTGAAGGATTCCTGATGAGGTGTTGCGCCAAGCAGCTTGAACTGATCCTCAATCACATCGCTTTGCATAATGCGCAGATCCTGCCCTTTTAAATCATCCGGTGTTTTGACCGGCCCTTGATTTGTTGTGATTTGCTTAAAGCCGTTCGTCCAATAGGCCAGTCCTTTTAATTGGTTTTTCTTTAGAGAATCAAACAGCTGTGTGCCGATGCTTCCGTTCAGCCCTTTTTTGACGGCGTTGTAATCTGTAAAAGCATACGGCAGATCCAGCACTCCCCATTCAGGCGAGAGCATGCCGAGCTTCGATGTGGAGGGGGCGATAAATTGAACATCGCCGTTTTGCAATGCTTCAATTTCTTCAATGTCCGAGTACAGGCTTCCATTCGGAAATACTTCTATTTTTATTTTCCCGCCTGATTTTTCGTTCACCAGATCAGCGAATTTATTGGCGGCCAGCCCTTTTGGCGTATTTTCAGCAACCACGTGGCTGAATTTAAACACGATTTGATCCTGCAGGCCTTCCTGGTCGTCATCATAAACAATCTTTTTATTGCCGGTATGATCATGGAATCCGATAAATAAAGCGGTTGCAATTCCAGCGATCATCAGTGCGAGACATGCAAGCAAACTCTTCATGAAAAGCCCTCCCCTATGTTAAGGATAATGGGGGCAATGACATTCGTAAAGACCTGAAAGGAGAAGCTGATGAACAAAAAGAAGCTCTCAATCCGTTGGAAAATCACGATCTTATCCTATATACTCGTCATTTTCTCCTTTTTGATCGGCGGCATTGTGCTCATCGGCAACATTCAGCATACAGAGGAGCGGGAGCTGAAAAAGCGGCTGATGAATACGGCCCGGACGGTGTCAGAGATGACAGAAGTGAAAGAAGCCTTGGCGCGAAAAAAACAAACAGAAGCTGTTCGCCATGCGGTTGAAGAAATCAGGATGATTAATGAAGCAGACTATATTGTCGTCATGGATATGAATCACATCCGATATACGCATCCTGTCAGCACAAGCATCGGCAAGAAATCAGAAGGTGCAGACGAGGAGGCAGCGTTTGCGGAGCACATTTATTTCTCTGAAGCAAAGGGCGAGCTCGGCACGGCGGTTCGCGCTTTTTATCCGGTTAAGGATCAAGACCTGAACCAAATAGGCGTGGTGCTTGTCGGAAAAACGCTGCCAGGGATCGCTGACATCCTGCTTCATTTAAAGCGTGATATCGCCTTCATCGTTGTGCTGACACTCGGCTTTGGCCTTGCTGGTTCCTTTTTGCTGGCCCGCCATATCAAAAAACAAATGTTTCAGCTTGAACCCCATGAGATTGTCCGAATGTATGAAGAACGGACAGCGACGTTTCACTCGATGAATGAAGGGGTGATCGCTATTGACAATCGGCTCGTCATTACGATTTTTAATGAAAAAGCGAAACAGATCTTTGAAGTGCAGGGGGATCTGATCGGCAAGGTGATTTGGGAGGTTCTCAAGGATTCGCGCCTGCCTGAAATCGTGGAGCGGAACAAAGCGGTTTATAATGAAGAAATTCGTGTCAGCGGAAAAGTCATCATGAGCAGCAGAATTCCGATCGTCATGAAGAAAAAAGTGATCGGCGCCGTTGCGATTTTTCAGGACAGAACGGAAGCGGCCAAGATGGCAGAGGAATTGACTGGTGTCAGAAACTTTGTGGAGGCGCTCCGTGTCCAAAACCATGAGCATATGAATAAGCTGCACACGATCGCCGGTCTCATCCAGCTGGGGAAATCTGAAAAAGCCTTGCAGCTTGCATTCCAGGCGTCAACTGAGCAGGAAAATGTGACTGAATTTCTGCACCGCTCGATTCAAAATGACGCTGCGGCAGGCCTTCTATTAAGTAAAATCAGAAGGGGAAGAGAGCTCGGCATTGCTGTTCATATAGATGAAAACAGCAGTCTTCAGCAATTTCCCGAGCATGTTGATCAGCATGATATTGTCGTGCTTTTGGGGAATCTGATTGAAAATGCCTTCGGCTCATTTGAAACCGTTCAATCTGAAGACAAACGAATTGACATTAGTATCGAACAAACAGATGATATCCTTGCTATTTTAATAGAAGATAACGGCTGCGGAATTGACCCGGCACATATGCCTCGCCTTTACGACAAAGGTTTTACGGTCAATAAAACTGGCGGCACAGGCTATGGCCTGTATTTAGTGAAACAAATCATAGACAAAGGATCGGGCGCGATAGAAGTTGATTCACATGCGGGGCAGGGGACATCTTTTTCTATCGTTTTTCCAATGAAGGGGGAGGAAGCACAGCATGGCTCGTAAAGAATGGAAGGTTCTGCTCATTGAAGACGATCCGATGGTTCAAGAGGTCAATAAGGATTTCATTACAACTGTTAAAGGCGTTACTGTCTGTGCAACGGCAGGAAACGGAGAGGAAGGCATGAAGCTGATTAAAGAAGAACAGCCGGATCTCGTCATTCTCGATGTGTACATGCCGAAAAAAGACGGCATCAAGACCTTGCAGGAGATCAGAAAGCAAAAGCTTGAAGTGGATGTCATTGTCGTCTCCGCTGCAAAAGACAAGGAAACGATCTCACTCATGCTGCAAAACGGGGCGGTTGACTATATCTTAAAGCCGTTTAAGCTTGAGCGAATGAGACAGGCACTCGAAAAGTACAAGCAATATAAACAAAAAATCGAAGCGAATGATACGCTGTCCCAGGAACAGCTCGATGCGATCCTGAATATTCCGCAGCAGGCTGTACAGGATCTGCCGAAAGGGTTGAATCATTTCACGATGAATGAAGTCACTGCTTTTTTGAAACAGCAAACCGCATCCCTTTCTGCTGAAGAGGTCGCCAAGGCGCTTGGCATCGCCAGAGTGACAGCCAGACGATATCTTGATTACTTAGAAAAAACCGGGATCATCAAATTGGACGTTCAATACGGCGGAGTCGGCCGGCCGGTCAACCGCTACGTGTTAAAAGGATAAACCTGAGACCAAAAAGACCAAAATGTCCGTTATGATCATAAACTTCCCCAGACATTATGAAAACGCTATCATTATAGTAAGAAAGACACAAAAGGCGAATAGGACAGGGGGATGAAGGATATGAAACTGTTTAAAAATTTAACAGTTCAGGTCATAACCGCGGTCATCATCGGGGTCATTGTCGGGCTGGTCTGGCCGGATGTCGGCAAAGAAATGAAACCGCTTGGCGATACATTTATCAACGCTGTTAAAATGGTGATTGCACCAATTATTTTCTTCACAATCGTTCTCGGGATTGCAAAAATGGGCGATATGAAGAAGGTTGGAAAAGTAGGGGGAAAAGCGTTTATCTATTTCGAGGTTGTCACCACCCTCGCACTCATTATCGGTTTATTTGTCGTCAATATTATGAAGCCGGGTGCGGGTCTTGATTACAGCAAGCTTGAAAAGGGTGATGTATCACAATACACGCAAAATGGTGGTCAGGGAATCGACTGGATTGAATTTGTTACACACATTGTTCCATCCAACATGGTTGATGCCTTCGCAAAAGGGGACATTTTGCAGGTCTTATTCTTTTCTATTCTTTTCGGAGTGGGTCTTGCGGCATTAGGCGAAAAAGGAAAAAGCGTCATTGATTTCTTCGACAAGGTTTCTCACGTTTTTTTCAAAATTATCGGCTACATTATGCGTGCCGCGCCAATCGGCGCATTCGGGGCGATGGCGTATACAATCGGACACTTCGGGCTCGATTCCATCAAACCGCTGGCAAGCTTAATGATGTCTGTTTATATTACGATGTTCCTGTTCGTATTTGTTGCTTTAAATATCATCTGCAAGCTTTACGGATTCAGCCTGTGGAATTACCTTCGCTTCATTAAGGATGAGCTTTTGATCGTGCTTGGCACAAGCTCTTCCGAATCGGTGCTTCCGCGTATGATGGATAAAATGGAGCGCTACGGCTGTTCCAAATCCGTTGTCGGGCTTGTTATTCCGACGGGCTATTCGTTTAACCTCGACGGCACATCCATTTATTTATCAATGGCGACTGTCTTTCTGGCACAGGTGTTTGGAGTAGACCTCAGCATAGGCCAGCAAATTACGATTATCCTCGTTCTGATGCTGACATCGAAGGGAGCGGCAGGTGTGACGGGAAGCGGATTTATCGTCCTTGCCTCAACGCTGTCAGCGCTGCAGGTCATTCCGCTGGAGGGGCTTGCACTCCTGCTCGGGGTCGACCGTTTCATGAGTGAAGGAAGAGCCATTGTGAACCTGATCGGAAACGGAATCGCCACGATCATTGTTGCAAAAAGCGAAAATGAATTTGATGAAGCAAAAAGCGTAGAGGCTGTTGAAGGCATGAAAAAAATGAAAACAGCAGTCTGAAAAAAAAACGGCCCATCCATGGGGCCGTTTTTTTAATTGTTTAAGAATTATTAAGGTAAGGACAGAGACCTCAGCATTTTTTTGTTATATAATTTACAAATGGATACTATATTGAATGAAGGACGTTTGTCCTAACAGGAGTGTATAAATGGCCGCTTTAGTTAAATTTTTTCAGCACCCGGGAGTAAGGCGTTTCTCCATCTTTGTCGTGTTAACTGGTGTGTTATATCTATTTAAGAGCATGATCAACTTAATATTGCTTACCTTCATTTTCACATTTCTAATGGATCGTTTGGAGCTTGTCGTGCGGCAGTTTGTAAGCCAGTTCTTCCGCGTGAGCCAGCGGGTTGTCATTACGTTTCTTTACATGTTGCTGGCTGTGCTGCTTACAGTCGGGGGCTTTGTGTTTTATCCGGTCGTCGCGGCACAGATCCAGCAGCTGGTAAAGCAGATTAAACATATTGCGTATCATCCTGACAGCATCCCTTTCTTTGATGAGATCACCAGTGTCTTCGGAGATATTAACATCAGTTCATATGTCAAAGAGGGCTTCAATGTAGTGTATACGTATCTGGCCGATATCAGCACATTCGGCTTGCAGGTCGTGATGGCGCTCATTCTCAGCATGTTTTTCTTATTTGAGAAAAAACGGCTTTCTGAATTCATGGCGAAATTTAAAACGAGCAAACTGAGGGTCTTTTATGAGGAGATTGCTTTTTTCGGAAGCAAATTTGCAAGAACGTTCGGCAAGGTGCTCGAGGCTCAATTTATCATTGCGCTCGTCAACTGTATTCTGACGTTTATCGCGCTTTGGATTATGCATTTTCCGCAGCTGTTTGGGCTTTCGATTATGGTGTTCTTCCTTGGATTGATCCCTGTAGCAGGCGTCGTCATTTCCCTGATTCCGCTCAGCATTATCGCCTACAGCACTGGCGGTGGAATGTATGTGCTCTACATTGTCCTTGTCATATTCGCCATTCATGCGATCGAAACCTATTTCTTAAATCCGAAGCTGATGTCGGCGAAAACAGAGCTGCCAATTTTTTTCACCTTCACAGTACTCATTTTCTCTGAACACTTCTTCGGCATTTGGGGTTTAATTATCGGGATTCCGATCTTTGTGTTTCTCCTTGATATTCTGGATGTCACTAACAAGGAAGATAGGTCTAAAGGACCCCGAGAGAATAGCGATAAAATGTAGTTTAAAATCGAATAATGAGTGTGCCTCGATCTGCCGGCCTGCCTGTTCAAGGCATGGAATTAAGACTCGGAATCGGAGCTTGGCATTGCTTCGCACAGTGGTGAACACAACAGGTGACAATGCCTGTCATCATTACAGAAACTGAAAAGAACAAACAGTCGGAGCAAACGCTCATCATCGGTTTAACCAAACATTTGGAAGCAACAAATGCTATAATACAAACAGTGCCTAATGTTGGGCACTGTTTATTTTTTGTCGAAAAAGGAGGAAGGCTTTATGGCTGAGCCGATTTTACATATTGAAGGCCTCGATAAAAAGATTGGGTCTAAACAGATTTTAAAACAGATCAGCATGGACGTCATGGAGGGTGAAATCATCGGCCTTCTCGGTCCAAATGGTTCCGGAAAAACAACACTCATCCGTATCATCGTCGGGCTGCTGAAACAAAACAGCGGAAGCGTGACAATCAGCGGATTCCAGCATGATACAGAGTTTGAAAAAGCGATGGAAGCGGTTGGAGCGATTGTTGAGAACCCTGAGTTCTATCCGTACCTGACAGGCTGGGAAAACCTCAAGCACTTTGCGAATATGCACAAAAAAATAGTGGATGAACGGCTTGATGAAGTGGTGGAACGTGTCGGGCTGAAGTCAGCGATTCATGATAAGGTGAAAACCTATTCCCTTGGGATGCGCCAGCGTCTGGGAATCGCCCAGGCAATTCTTCACCGGCCGAAGCTTCTCATTCTAGATGAACCAACAAACGGCCTCGATCCTGCGGGGATGAAGGATTTTCGCGATCATATTAAAGAGCTCGCAGAAATGGAAGGAACAGCTGTCCTGTTCGCCACTCATTTATTGCGCGAGGTTGAAGACTTGTGCGACCGTGTCATCATCATTCAAAAAGGTGAGATCAAAGCGGAAGTCAGCTTACAAGGAACTGATCAAACCACAGAAAAAGCGATTATAGAAGTGCAGCCGCAAGAAAAAGCGCTCAATTGGCTGACAGGCAATCAATATCAAGCTGAGAGCCAAGACGGGACAATTGTAGTTGAGGTGGCAAAAGAAAACATACCGGAGCTGAACCGATCACTTGTCGGACAAGATCTGAATGTGTTTTCCATTACGCCTTACACGCAGTCACTGGAAGACGAATTTATAAAAGCGACAACAGCTCATCAAGAGGAGGGAGAAGAGCTTGTCTAAATTAATTTGGAATGAACATATGAAACTTTTTAATCGGAAGGTCACTTTGGTTTCTCTTATCCTGATGGCTGTCTTTCAATTCTTCATGGCATTGATCATTAAACGGATTGTCATCAGTGCCGGAACAGATGAAAACTTCATCGGCTATTTATCGTATACACCGAGCCTGAACATTTTGCTGCAGGCTTTAACGATCGTAATTGCAGCAACAATTGTTTCGATGGAATTTGATAAAAAGACGATCAAATTTTTGCTCATTCGTCCGGTTAAACGCCAAAAGGTCTTTTGGTCAAAATTAATCACAGTCGTGATGGTAAGCTTCTATTTGTATCTGGCATACTACATTCTGGCATTATTATTCGGTCTCGTGTTTTTTGGCACATCGGTGACTGCGGAATCAAAGACATTGCTGGTCAACACCTTGGCGCTGATCGGGTCAAACTGGCTTGAAGCCGTAATGATGGGATTATTCGGGCTGCTTTGTTCTTCGCTGTTCCGCAACAGCGCGGTAGCAGTTGTTGTTTCTTTTGTCGTTTTATACGGAGCGAGTACACTTGTGCAGCTCATGAAGTTGTTTGAAAACAAGTGGGGCAGCTTTTTGCTTTTTGCGAACACTGACTTTACGCAATACAGAAGCGGAGAGACAGCGTTGTTTTCAGGCATGACGCCATTGTTTTCAATTGGAATTCTCATCATACATGCCATATTCTTCATCGTTGTTGGCTGGTGGTGCTTCTGTAAACGGGATGTTCGGGTCTAAAGGCAAGGAATGACATTTTTGTGAAAAAGCTCACGTAAATCAATATCATTTGATATTTTGGTTTATACTAAAGGTACTGACGGAGGTGTCTCGATTGAGGAACTTTATTACCGCTTTACCGATCGTATTGCTGCTTGGATTCTCATTTGTGTCATTCATGTTTCAGTTTGAACATCTTGTTTATTTCAGGCTCGCGCTTGGGTTGTTTTCTCTCGTGGGACTGTACATGATATATAAAATGAAGACGGGCATCCGCTATTTTATCATCTATCTGTATGCCAGCTGGATTGTGCTGGCCGCAGTGACCGCTTTTGAAGAGCCGATTTTCTCAAGCTTTTTCTTTGGCGGCCTGGTGATGACGATGGGTTACCTAACATATATGCTGATTTATCTCGGCATGAAACAAGACCGGGATGCAAATCCTGTGTAATCACGCTGTTCCCTTGGGGAACGGCGTGTTTTTCTATACTGGACAAAAAAATTAACAGTTGCGGAAAAATGGCAGGAAATCTATAATACATATTAAATTTATCGGAATTAAAACTTGGGGGGCTGCCGGATGTCATTATTTATACAAAACGATCAACAGCGGCAATGGATGGAGAAAATCGGACGGATTGCGGATGAATTTCAGCAAACAGCTGCTGAAGATGACGAACAGGGACGTTTTCCTGCAGAGAAAATACAAAAACTGCGTGATGCTGGGTATACAGCATTAACATTGCCGGCATCTCATGGCGGAGGGGGCATTTCTGTTTACGATATGCTCCTGTTTCAAGAACGGCTTGCACGGGGAGATGCTCCGACGGCTCTTAGCATCGGCTGGCATTTGAGCGTGATCGGGGAGCTTGGAGAAGGCAACAGCTGGGATGAAGACGTATTTGCATTTGTTGCCAAGGAAGTCCAAAACGGAGCTGTCATTAACAGGGCGGCGACTGAAGCGAAAACCGGAAGCCCGACAAGAGGAGGGCGTCCCGGTACACACGCCGTCAAAAAGGATGGCAAATGGGCAGTGAACGGGAGAAAAACCTTTACGACGATGTCACAAGCTCTGGATTATTTTTTAGTAACCGCATGGATTGAGGACAAACAAACAACAGGCGTGTTTCTCATTCATAAAGATGATCCCGGCTTGTCGATTGAAGAAACGTGGGATATGATGGCGATGCGGGCGACTGGGAGCCATGACCTTGTACTGAACGAAGTCATGCTTGATGAGAATAAGCTGGTGGAACTGCTTCAAGGGCCTCGCGGAGCTAAGCCGAATGGCTGGCTGCTTCACATTCCTGCGATTTATCTTGGTGTGGCTCAAGCTGCTCGTGACTATGCAGTGCAATTTGCATCTGAGTATTCTCCAAACAGCTTGAATGGACCGATCAAGAATGTCCCGGCCGTACAGCAAAGAACAGGCGAAATGGAGCTTGAACTGCTCAATGCCAGACACTTTCTTTTCCATATCGCTCAATTGTATGACGATCCGGTGCGGCGTCCACACTTGACCAGCGAGCTCGGTGCGGCGAAACATATCGTCACAAACGCTGCGCTGTCTGTTGTTGATAAAGCGATGAGAATTGTCGGGGCCAAAAGCCTGGAACGAACCAACCCGCTTCAGCGCTATTACCGTGATGTGCGCGCCGGTCTTCACAACCCGCCGATGGATGACGCCGTGATACACAAGCTGGCAGCTGAAGCGTTTGAGTCATAAAAAAAGAGCCTAGCCGGCTCTTTTTATGTATTGTTTTGCTCTTGCAGATTTTTTTGATGCTTGCGGTCAATTCTGTCATAAATAACGTTCATCAGCTTTGGATTGCCCATAATCGCCTCTTTGTTTTCCTGGATCAGCTGTTGGTAAGTTTTCACTTTACGCTTCGGCATGCTCCGGCGCCCTCCTGACATGTTTGTATTCACTTTCTAACTCCGTCAGCGACAATTCATACAGATGACGCTTTGACTTTTTGTATATACCATTCTGTATTAACAGATGAATGAGCTGTTTTTTTCTGATTTCTGCAGACTGAGGTGTCATTGTGTCACCAACCTCCAATCAAACGATATTGATAATCATTATCAATTAAATTCAGTATACAATGTCCGCAATCGCCTGTAAAGGTGAAAACAGTCCTATTCTTTCGCCAATTTACAAACATTCAACAAATCGACAAAAAGTTTCCCGGGCAATAATTTGCTGTCGAAATATTCCGCTTCATTGAACGCACCCTGCTATTTTTCATGTTTTGAACCATACTATGTAATAGAATGGAGGCTGGTATTCAATGGAGCGGACAGAAAATCTGAAAAAGGGAGAAAAAGGGGCGCTCCTCAATATTTTTGCATATGTCATTCTTGCTGTTGTAAAGCTAGTCATCGGGATTCTATATCATTCTGAAGCGCTGAGAGCAGACGGGTTAAATAATGGAACAGATATTGTTGCGTCAGTAGCAGTGCTGATAGGATTGCGGATTTCTCAAAGACCGGCTGACAGCGATCATCCATACGGCCATTATCGGGCTGAAACAATTTCGTCTCTTGTTGCGTCTTTTATTATGATGGCAGTCGGCATTGAAGTGTTAATCGGCGGAGGAAAAGCGATTGCGGGCGGCACAACGGAAACGCCAAATCTTATCGCGGCATGGACGGCGTTAGGCAGTGCTGTGTTTATGTATGGCATCTATTTATATAACAAAAGGCTGGCAGCATCCATTAAAAGCTCTGCCCTGATGGCAGCGGCAAAGGACAGCAGGTCAGACGCTTTTGTAAGCGCCGGCGCGTTTATCGGTGTTTTTTCGTCCCAGCTGAAGCTGCCGTGGATTGATCCGGTAACGGCTTTTATCATCGGCATCATCATTTGCAAAACAGCGTGGGATATCTTTAAAGACGCTTCACATTCCTTAACAGACGGCTTCCATTTAAAAGATCTTGAGCCTTACAAACAGACCGTCGGCAGGATCGAAAATGTGCATCGCCTAAAGGATGTGAAAGCGAGGTATTTAGGCAGTACAGTTCATATCGAGATGGTCATTACGGTTGATCCGAAGCTTACAGTAGAAGAAGGCCATGGAGTGGCGGATGAAGTAGAAGACAAAATAAAACATGAACACGATGTCACTCATGTTCATGTTCATGTAGAGCCTGACGACATAAAATAAGGCTGTTTAACGAATTAGCTTATATGTTCAGATAAAAATTCAGTCACTTCTTCAGGCGTTTTGGCATTGGCGCTGTGAAGGTGAGCTGTTTTTTCACCGTTCTTGAAAATAAGCAGGCTGGGAATGCCCATTACTTGGTATTTTTCAGCCAGGTCAGGAAGCTCGTCCTTATTCAGCTCATACCAATCGTTTTGATTGTATTCTTCCAAAATATCGCCGATGAACATATTCATGCGTGTGCAGTCTGGGCACCAATCAGCATAAAACTTTACAATGATTTCTTTATCGGATTGAATCAGTTCATTAAATTGTTCGTTTGTTGTGATTTTTTTCATATGTCACATCTCCTTTTCAATGCCATTTTAATATAAAATAAAAAGGAATTACATACAAATGCATTCAACATCAGCATGCCCAAAAATAATTAGATCATTTTCCGGTGAAAATGATAAGATAGTAAAGATGAATTGTAGTGGGGGGAGTATCCATTGAAAACAAGTCTAGGATTAGTGTACGGAGGAAAGTCGGCAGAACATAATGTTTCCCTGCAGACGGCTCTGGCTGTAATCAAAGCGCTAAATACTGAGAAGTTTGATATACATCCGATTTATATAACAGAAAAAGGCGAATGGGTAAGAGGCGCTCGTTTAACTGAGCCTGTTTCAAATGTGAAAATGCTTCAATTTGAGCAAGGAGGCAGTGCTTTTTCTCCAGCTGCCCTGAACCAGGAGATGTTTCCGCAGGAAGCGTCACAGCAAAATGAAGCAATCGACGTCGTATTCCCGCTCCTCCACGGACCGAACGGAGAAGACGGTACGATCCAGGGAATGCTTGAGCTGTTGAACATTCCTTATGTCGGCAACGGAGTGCTTGCTTCCTCAGCCGGCATGGATAAAGTTGTCATGAAACATTTATTTGCTCAGGCCGGCCTTGCTCAGGCTAAATACGCAGCTTTCCTTAAGAAAGACTGGACTCGTTCTCCGAAAGAAAGCTGTGAGCAGGTTGAACAGGAATTAGGCTACCCTTGCTTCGTAAAACCGGCGAACCTCGGCTCAAGTGTCGGAATCAGCAAATGCCGAAACCGTGAAGAACTGCAAAAAGCGTTTGAGCTTGCTTTCCAATATGACCGCAAAGTCGTCGTCGAAGAAGGCATTAACGGCCGCGAGATCGAAATCGGCGTTCTTGGAAATGACGATCCTAAATGCTCTGTTGTGGGGGAAATCGCACCGAAGACGGATTTCTACGATTACAAAGCGAAATATGAGGATGGAGATACTGATCTGATGATTCCGGCGATTGTGACTGATGAGGAATACGCAACAATCAGTGATATGGCGATCAAAGCATTTAAAGCGATCGACGGTTCAGGACTCGTCAGAGCGGACTTTTTCCTGACAGCTGACGGCGAAGTTCTGATCAATGAAGTCAACACAATGCCTGGCTTTACACCTTTCAGCATGTTCCCGCTGCTCTGGAAAGAAGCCGGAGTTGAATATGCTGACCTGATTGAACAGCTTGTGGAGCTTGCAAAAGAACGCCACGCTGAAAAACAATTGATTAAGCATACATTCTAATGAAGAAGGACACTGCCGGTAAAAGGGCAGTGTTTTTTCCCGTATATACAAAAGAAAGAGAGGGACCTTACTTGATTAAGCGAACAGTAAAAAACATTGCCGAAATGGTTAATGGCACACTAACAAATCCGCAATATGAACAAACAGTCATTCATGGAGTGGCAACCGATACAAGAAAACTGGAACAACATCAGCTCTTCATTCCGCTGAAAGGGGAACGTTTTGACGGCCACACTTTTGTGGAGCAGGCTTTTGAAGCTGGTGTAGCGGCTGTTCTTTGGGATCGGTCAGAACCAAATCCGCCCGAGAATCACGCCGTCATTTTAGTGGACGATACCCTTACTGCACTTCAGCAGCTTGCAAAAGCCTATTTGCAGGAGCTTGGCACGCGTGTCATCGGAGTAACCGGAAGCAATGGCAAAACGACAACAAAAGATATGATTCACGCCGTATTGGGGACCCAGTACCGTGTCCACAAAACTGGAGGAAACTTCAATAATCATATCGGTTTGCCGCTGACGGTTTTAGCGATGCCTGAAAATACGGAGATCGCCGTATTGGAGATGGGAATGAGCGCCAAAGGAGAAATTGACCTCTTGAGCCGACTGGCAAACCCGGATGCGGCAGTGATTACGAATATCGGCGAATCGCATATGCAAGACCTTGGCTCTAGAGAGGGCATCGCGGAGGCGAAGCTTGAAATCATTAACGGGCTTAAAGAAGACGGAGTGCTGATTTATATCGGGGACGAACCGCTTCTTCAAAATGCATACAGCTGCCAGACGAAAACGTACGGTACGGGAGCGCATAATGATTATCAGCTTCAGGATGTCAGCCAGAGTGAGGAAGGAACCCATTTTACAATCAAAGGGATAAAAAACACGTTTTTTATTCCGATACTCGGCAAGCACAATGTGATGAACGCCATGGCAGCGATTGCTGCAGGGGCTTATTTTGGCATCGCGCCTGAGGATGCGGCAAAAGGACTGAGCGGCCTAAAGGTAACCGGGATGAGACTTGAACTCATCAAAACAGACAGCGGCCTTTCGATAATCAATGACGCTTATAATGCGAGCCCGACTTCCATGAAAGCTGCAATTCAATTGACAGAAAGCCTCGAAGGCTACGGCAAAAAAATGCTCGTGCTCGGTGATATGCTTGAGCTCGGCGATCTTGAAGAAACGTTCCATAAAGAGTGCGGCGCTGTGATCAGCCCTGATAAAATTGACCGCGTCTTTACGTACGGAAAACTGGGAGCTTTTATCGCAGAAGGCGCCCTGAAACACTTTGAGAAAGACCGCGTCAGCCATTACACTGAGAAAAAAGATCTCCTCCAAGCTGTGAAGGAAAACGCATCAAAAGGCGATTTGATTTTATTCAAAGCGTCCAGAGGTATGAAGCTTGAAGAAATCGTTAAAGATTTAATAGAGAGCCCGCTTTCATAAGAAAATATTTTGCGAAAAAACGTATATTGCATCATAAAATAACATGATATGCAAACACTAATGTATGCCGGCCGAAAATTATGTATATCTGGCCGGCTGCGGCTATGATACAATATATATAGGTTATTTCGCGATACGAACATATTCGTCCGGACTTTTCATCGTGACCCGAAGTTCTCCGCTGGATTCTTGGGAGCGGATGGAGCAGCAGCCGGCATATTCGAGATGCCGATCTGCTTCTCATCTTATTGAAAAACAAATAGTGTAATGGTAAGATAAAACTTAAAGTAATTCGGGCTTTGTATACGGATGGATCCTGTCCTTCTTGTCTAAAGGGCAGTTTTATAAGTGGTAAATCACGACATTACTGAAACAGCAATTAGAAGGAGTTTGAATAATTTGACTATAACGTTTCAAGATTTTAATTTAAGTTCTGATCTCATGAAAGCAATTAATCGTATGGGATTTGAAGAAGCAACACCGATTCAGGCACAAACGATACCGCTCGGACTTTCAAATAAAGACGTCATTGGACAAGCGCAAACAGGTACAGGTAAAACAGCTGCGTTTGGTATACCCCTTGTTGAAAAAATTAACCCCGAGTCTCCTAATATTCAAGCAATCGTAATCGCGCCAACCCGTGAATTAGCCATTCAAGTATCTGAAGAATTGTATAAAATCGGACAAGATAAACGTGCGAAGGTTCTTCCTATTTACGGCGGACAGGATATTGGACGGCAAATCCGGGCGTTAAAGAAGAATCCGAATATTATTGTCGGAACACCTGGCCGTCTTCTTGACCACATCAACCGCCGCACCATTCGTTTAAACAACGTAAATACCGTTGTAATGGATGAAGCGGATGAAATGCTGAACATGGGATTCATTGACGATATTGAATCTATCCTTTCAAACGTGCCAAGCGAGCATCAGACACTTCTGTTCTCTGCCACAATGCCTGCGCCGATCAAACGCATTGCAGAGCGCTTCATGA
The DNA here is from genome assembly GCF_037963555.1 of Bacillus sp. PS196. Lineage (NCBI taxonomy): Bacteria > Bacillati > Bacillota > Bacilli > Caryophanales > Bacillaceae > Bacillus > Bacillus sp. PS196. The sequence goes on from NZ_CP150159.1 coordinate 516,076, forward strand.
CTGAGCCGGAACACGTAAAAGTAAAAGCGAAAGAAATGACGGTTTCTAACATTCAGCAGTTCTATTTGGAAGTGCAAGAACGCAAAAAATTCGATACACTGACTCGTCTTCTTGACATTCAGTCTCCTGAGCTTGCGATCGTATTCGGACGTACAAAACGCCGTGTCGATGAACTGGCTGAAGCTCTGAACCTTCGCGGATATGCAGCTGAAGGTATTCACGGTGACTTAACGCAGGCGAAACGTATGGTTGCGCTTCGTAAATTTAAAGAAGGCGCAATCGAAGTTCTAGTCGCAACTGATGTTGCCGCTCGCGGACTTGATATCTCAGGTGTTACACACGTATACAACTTCGACGTGCCTCAAGATCCTGAAAGCTACGTTCACCGTATCGGAAGAACGGGCCGTGCAGGAAAAACAGGTATGGCGATGACGTTCATTACACCGCGTGAGAAAAGCATGCTTCGCGCAATTGAACAAACAACAAAACGCAAAATGGACCGCATGAAGGAGCCTACACTTGATGAAGCGTTAGAAGGCCAGCAGCAGGTTACTGTTGAACGTCTTCGCACAACAATCAGTGAAAACAACCTGAACTTCTACATGACAGCGGCAGCTGAGCTGCTTGAAGATCATGATGCAGTAACAGTGGTTGCGGCGGCTATCAAAATGGCTACAAAAGAGCCAGACGACACACCGGTTCGCTTAACAGACGAAGCGCCGATGGTCAGCAAACGCTACAAGAACCAGCGCTCTTCTAAACGCAGAGACGGTCAAGGCGGCGGCTACCGCGGCGGAAAAGGGAAAAGCAACAACCGTTCTTCCTACGATAAAAAGCGTTCAAACGATCGCCGTTCTTCAGGTGACAGACGCCAGAAAAAATCTTACTAATTTGATCGATTCAGAGCCCAAAACATGATGTTTTGGGCTTTTTTATGTTCGCGATTTGTTATTCAGCAAATTTTCAGCTGACGGAAGCCATTTTTCTCTGTATGCTTAAGAATGAAACCTTTCTGTAAAAGAGACGTATAAATAACGACGAAAAAAAGGGAGGTAGGTATTTTTGAGAGAGCAGCCAAAAAACCAAATCAGTCCAGACGGATTAAAGGTTTGGCGACTTCAAGAGATCATCATATCCGCTGTTTGCTTACTTATTGTCATTGCAGTTGCAGTGTTAAGCTATTATTTTGATTGGCCGTACTGGATCAGCGGCGTGCTCGGCGCGGTTTGGCTGCTGGGATCGATTGTGACGGTCTTTATCATTCCGAAGGTCCGTCATAAGGTGTGGCGATATGAAGTCCATGAACATGAAATAGATATTCAGTCAGGTATTTTTGTGGTAACACGTGTGATTGTTCCGATGGTCAGAGTTCAGCACGTCGATACGTCACAAGGGCCATTATTAAAAAAATACAACCTGGCAACGGTGAAAATTTCCACGGCCGCGACCGTTCATTCGATCCCCGCTTTAGAGATGGAGGAAGCGGATCGGCTGAGAGACTCCATTTCCCGTCTGGCGAGGGTGACTGATGATGATGTCTGAACCGAAACGCCTGCACCCCGCAGCAGTCATTTTGAATTTATGCCATACCATTATTCAAACGATAAAAAATATCATTCTGCCATTCTTTTTTGTGTATATTGTCAATTCAAACCATACTGTCCGTTTTTACGGAGCCATTGCGCTCGGTTTGCTATTCATCTGGCTTGTAGCGGCAAGCATTATCAAATGGAGAAGGTTTACCTATCGAATTGAAGATGATGAATTTAGAATCGAAGAAGGCTTATTTGTTACGAAAAAGCGATACATATCGATTGATCGGATTCAAACGATGAATACGAGCGCAGGCCTTGTCCAGCAAATCTTTAAGCTTGTGAAGCTGCAAATTGAAACAGCAGGCGGAGGCAAGGAGGCAGAAGCCGTTCTTTCTGCTATTTCTGTTGAAGAAGCGGAACGCATCAAAGAAGCTGTCTTTAAGAAAAAAGCGCAAAGACGAGAAAATGAACTTGATGAAGAACGGCTTGAAGCTGAAGAGGAGTTGGTTCCGGCCGTTGAGGTGCAAGAGCACTATCGCATGAACGCGAAAGAATTGCTCATGGCCGCTTCTACCTCCGGCGGAATCGGAGTCATTATCTCCGCTGTATTTGCACTTATTTCCCAGCTTGATGAAGTGCTGCCAATGGATTGGTTATTCGATAAGTTTTCCTTCCTTCAGCACGCCAGCATCGGTATTTACGCGGTACTGATTTTTATCGGTTTATTTATCGCCTGGATTTTCAGCATCACGGGCATGATGTTTAGATACGCGAACTTTCAAATCATAAAAAAAGAGCAGGAACTGGTAATTTCAAGGGGAATTATTGAAAAACATCAAGTCACGATTCCATTGCGAAAAATACAAGCCATTAAAATCAAAGAAAATATCATTCGCCAGCTTTTCGGCTTTGTAACGGTGTCCATCGTCAGCGCAGGAGGCGGCGACCGGGAAAAAGAAGAAGGCGCTTTGACCATTCTCTTTCCAATGATTCATAAAAAAAAGCTTCCGCACATGCTCCGAACATTTACACCGGAATATACGCTGGAAGAAAACTGCCGCCGCCTGCCGCGGCGCGCGTTGAAACGTTATTTGTTCCGTTCTGTCATTTTTTCACTCTTTTTGATCATCCCGTTATGTATCTTCTTTCAGCCATGGGGCTATCTGTCAGTGATCCTGCTGCCGATAGAATTGTTCTTCGGCTATCTCGCGTATAAAGAGGCTGCATGGACGATCAACGGGGACCGTCTTCAGCTGACGTCTAGATTTATAGGCAGAACAACCGCCATTGTACTGAAAAAACGAATGCAGGTCTGCAAGTTCAGCCAATCCTATTTCCAAAAGAAAGGCCGCTTGTATACCATTTCTACTTCGGTGAAATCATCGAGCCATATGGAAGAATTAACGGTGAGGGATGTAGGTGAAGAGGATGCAGCCTTCATTTTAAAGTGGTACTCATATGAAAAAGCGGACGGTTAATACCGCCGCTCCAGCGTGTCGACAAACCCTCGCATTCGTTGTCAGGACTGCGCTTCGGTGCTCACGAATTAGAACATTCGCTCCGCTCCTATGCTCGTCCTTCCTAGACTTCAAGGGTTTTCAATCACGCTGAAAAGATGACAAAATCCTAAAATGAAAACCATTTTAGGATTTTGTCAACAATCTGAAGCGACGGTTAATACCGCCGCTCTTTTTTTTGCGCGAATAAAAACGAAAGAAGAAGCCCGCCGCATAGTCCAAACAGATGGGCCATCATGTTAATATTGGAGTTGATAAACGACATGAGAACGGCAAATGCGAGCAGTGTGATGATCATTTTGGAATGCTCCTGCCCTATTAGTTCATTGCGAAAAAGAACCATAAACAGGTACACGCCGAATAGCCCGAAAATGGCGCCTGAAGCACCGACATGCACGTAATCAAGCGGCTCTGTAACATAAGTGCCGATATTGCCGATGATGCCGGAGCCGGCGTATACAAGAAGAAAACGCGCTTTTCCCAGCATGCGTTCCAAAGCCGGGGCAAATAAAAAGATGGACATGGAATTAAACAGCAGATGTGTGAAACCGGCGTGCAGCAAAATCGGTGTGATCAGCCGCCACCATTCACCGTTTGCGACACCTAGATTATAGCCTGTGACGGTATCCCTCCATAACACGACTGAATGGGCAGGAAGTGAAAAAAACAGCCAGAGAACAGCTTGCAAAGCCAATATAAAGGTGACAACGGGGTAAAGCCTGATAAACGTTTGAAAATTTTCAGTCCGTATAAACATTCCGAGCCCCTTTTCTTCATTTTGGTATATCTATAGTAACACGTTTATGAGACAAACCATTTAAATAGTACGTAGGCAAAGGAGGTTATCATACATGATTTACGGCATTGGGCTGGACATTACCGAGCTTAAACGCATCGCCTCTATGGCTGGGCGCCAGAAAAGGTTTGCCGAGCGGATTTTGACGCGAAGCGAGCTTGACCAATACTATGAGCTTTCAGAGAAAAGAAAAATCGAATTTCTCGCGGGCAGATTCGCGGCAAAAGAAGCTTTCTCTAAAGCATTTGGCACCGGCATTGGGAGGCAGCTCAGCTTTCAGGACATTGAAATTAGGAAAGACCAAAATGGCAAGCCCTATATCATTTGCACGAAACTGAGCCAAGCCGCCGTTCACGTATCGATCACTCATACAAAAGAATACGCTGCCGCGCAGGTTGTGATTGAAAGGTTGTCAAGCTAGTCTGCATATTAGGGAAACCCCACTCATATATTTGATAGTGCATTAAGGGAGACAAGTTGTTTGAGGCTTTTATGGTACGCATCTGTTCTGCCTAAACGTGTACCGAGCGTACCGTTAAAGTCAAACAAGCGATTTCTTCCTTTTACATCAATTGAGAAAAAGGGGTTGAAAAAGGTGAGAAAAAGCTTTGTTTTGCTTTTAACGGGACTGCTTGCTGTTCTTATTCTTTCTGCCTGCGGGCAAAAAACACAGCAAGATATTGTGGCCGGGTTAGATGAAAAGGCGAAAGAATACACCTCGTACAAAGCAAAAGCGAAAATGACCATCGAGACAGGGAGTGAGCCTCAAGTATACAATGTGGAAATCTGGCACAAAAAGCCGTCTCTGTACAGGGTTTATTTAGAAAATCCGAAAAAGGACCAAAACCAAGTCATTTTACGAAATGAAAACGGAGTATTCGTTCTCACGCCGTCTTTAAATAAGAGCTTCAGATTTCAAAGCGATTGGCCGAACAACAGCAGCCAGGTTTATCTGTTTGAATCGCTCGTAAAGGATGTTCAAAACGATTCGGATGCAGTTTTCACAGCGAAAGAAAAGAAATACGTATTCGAAACAAAAACAAACTATCAGCATAACAAAATGCTGCCCACGCAAGAAATCACATTTAACAAAAAAGATATGAGCCCGTCATCTGTCAAAGTGATGGATACTGACCGGAAAGTGATGGTCAAAGTAGAATTCAGCAGCTTTGAATTTAATAAACAATTTGATAAAGAATCATTTGATGAAAAGAAAAATATGACCCTTTCTCAAATGGATGTTGCCACAAGCGCGAAGCCTTCCGATACATTTGCGGTCAAAACGCCGCTGGAACTGCCGCTTGGCGTCAAGCTGCTTGAAGAAAAAGATATATCTACTGAAGACGGGAAGCGCATCATCATGACGTACGGAGGAGAAAAATCATTTACGTTAATTCAGGAAAAAGCCCAGATTGCCAAGGCTTCCTCCTCCGTTACGCTGAACGGCGAACCGGTAAATCTCGGCTACACCATCGGCGCCCTGTCGGATGCATCATTATCATGGACATATGACGGCGTAGATTACCTTCTCTCTTCTAAAGATCTTTCTAAAGAGGAAATGGTGACAGTAGCGAAAAGCATGCAGGGACAATCATCGAAATAACCGCCAAAGGCCAAACATGATTTGGCCTTTTTTTCGTTAGACATCGTTTCCCTTTAGCCTTTAATTTTAGTATGATATGTAAATGATATTGAATAAAAGCTAGGAAGTGTCGTAATGAGCACAAAACCTTTTTACAGAGATACGTGGGCGGAAATTGACTTGTCCGCGATAAAGGAAAATGTCAGCAATATGAAAAAACATATCGGTGAACATGTCCACCTGATGGCAGTTGTGAAAGCAAACGCCTACGGGCATGGTGATACAGAAACAGCAAAGGCTGCTCTTGACGCAGGTGCTTCATGCTTGGCGGTGGCCATTTTGGATGAAGCGATTTCACTGCGCAAAAAGGGCTTGAAGGCACCTATATTGGTGCTTGGCGCGGTTCCCCCGGAGTATGTGGCAATCGCTGCTGAGTATGACGTGACCTTAACGGGTTATTCTGTTGAATGGCTTCAGGAGGCAGCCCGCCACACGAAAAAAGGTTCTCTTCATTTTCATCTGAAGGTCGATACGGGGATGAACAGGCTTGGTGTAAAAACAGAGGAAGAAGTTCAGAACGTGATGGCCATTCTTGACCGCAACCCTCGTTTAAAGTGCAAAGGGGTATTTACCCATTTTGCGACAGCGGATGAAAAAGAAAGAGGCTATTTCTTAATGCAGTTTGAGCGCTTTAAAGAGCTGATTGCTCCGCTGCCGTTAAAGAATCTGATGGTCCACTGCGCGAACAGCGCCGCCGGTCTCCGGCTGAAAAAAGGCTTTTTTAATGCAGTCAGATTCGGCATCGGCATGTATGGCCTTCGCCCGTCTGCTGACATTTCGGACGAGATACCGTTTCAGCTGCGTCCGGCATTTACCCTGCATTCGACGCTGTCACATGTCAAACTGATCAGAAAAGGCGAGAGCGTCAGCTACGGAGCCGAGTACACAGCAGAAAAAGATACATGGATCGGGACGGTGCCTGTAGGCTATGCGGACGGCTGGCTCCGAAAATTGAAAGGGACCGACATCCTTGTGAAGGGAAAACGCCTGAAAATTGCCGGCCGAATTTGCATGGACCAATTTATGGTGGAGCTGGATCAGGAATATCCGCCGGGCACAAAAGTCACATTAATAGGCCGGCAGGGGGATGAATGTATTTCCATGGATGAGATTGCAGGAAGGCTTGAAACCATTAACTATGAGGTGGCCTGTACAATAAGTTCCCGTGTTCCCCGTATGTTTTTGGAAAATGGGAGTATAATGGAAGTAAGAAATCCTTTATTGCAGGTAAATACAAGCAATTAACTTACCTAAATGGAGAATTCATAAAACAGCTTTGCTTGAAGAGTGAATAATGGTATCATTATCACTGGATGGATAAAAGAGTCGTATCCGTAAGTTTGGTGGAGGTGTATGTTTTTTGTCTGAATCCAGCGCAAGAACCGAAATGAAAATCAGCTTGCCCGAAAACCTAGTAGCTGAATTGGATGGTGTAGCGATGCGGGAGAAACGAAGCAGAAACGAACTGATATCACAAGCAGTGAGAGCGTATGTCAGCGAACGAACAACTCGTCACAACCGTGATTTGATGAGACGCGGCTATATGGAAATGGCGAAAATCAACCTGAATATTTCTTCTGAGGCTCACTTTGCGGAGTGCGAGGCTGAAACGACAGTTGAGCGCTTAGTCAGCGGAGGATAATCATTTGATTGTGAAACGCGGCGATGTTTATTTTGCTGATTTATCTCCTGTTGTTGGCTCAGAGCAAGGCGGGGTGCGCCCGGTTTTAGTGATCCAAAATGACATCGGAAATCGCTTCAGCCCAACTGCTATTGTTGCAGCCATAACAGCACAAATACAGAAAGCGAAATTACCAACCCACGTCGAAATCGATGCAAAACGCTACGGTTTTGAAAGAGATTCCGTTATTTTGCTGGAGCAAATTCGGACGATTGACAAGCAAAGGTTAACGGATAAGATTACTCATCTGGATGATGAAATGATGGATAAGGTTGATGAAGCCTTACAAATCAGTTTGGCACTCATTGATTTTTAGACATATTTGCAGGTTGCTCAAATAGAGCAACTTTTTTTGTTTTCAAAAAACATAAACGATATAATAGTGAAATAACGAAAAAATATGTTGTTTTTTATTGGGAGGTAAGCGAATTTGATGTCGAATCAGACTGTATACCAGTTCATTGCCGAAAATCAAAATGAACTGCTCCAACTGTGGACTGACACACTAAAAGAATTAAGCGAGCAAGAATCCTATCAGCTGACTGACCAAGTGTATGAAAATATATCTAAAGAATATATCGACATTCTGCTGCTGTCTGTTAAGGACGAAAACGCTGCTGAAAGCCAAATCAGCGAACTGGCGCTTCGAGCGGTCCAAATCGGACTGTCTATGAAGTTTTTGGCTACTGCACTTGCTGAATTCTGGAAGCGTCTCTACACGAAAATGAATGATAAGAGATTGCCAGATCAAGAGAGCACGGAATTAATCTGGCAGATTGATCGCTTTTTCAGCCCGATTAACACAGAAATTTTTAATCAATACTCAATCTCATGGGAAAAAACAGTATCCCTGCAAAAAATCGCGCTGCAAGAGCTGTCTGCGCCGCTTATCCCGGTGTTTGAAAATATCACTGTGATGCCTCTTGTCGGAACAATTGATACCGAACGCGCGAAACGAATTATGGAAAACCTTCTTAATGGCGTCGTCAAACACCGTTCCCAAGTCGTGCTGATTGACATTACAGGTGTCCCTGTCGTCGATACGATGGTTGCCCATCATATTATTCAGGCATCAGAAGCTGTAAGGCTTGTCGGAGCAAAATGCCTGCTGGCCGGAATCCGTCCGGAAATTGCTCAAACAATCGTCAACCTGGGGATTGATTTATCCCAAGTTATAACTAAGAATACCCTGCAAAAAGGAATTCAAACAGCATTGGAAATGACGGATCGAAAAATCGTTTCATTGGGGGAATAACATTTTGAGACATCCGAAAATCCCGATCTTGAAACTGTATAATTGCTTATTAGTGTCCATTCAGTGGGAACTTGATGACCAGACAGCATTAACTTTTCAAGAAGACTTATTAAATAAAATATACGAAACAGGTGCTAACGGAGTCGTCATTGACCTGACATCTGTGGATATGATTGATTCATTTATCGCGAAAGTGCTGGGGGACGTCATTACAATGTCTAAGTTAATGGGGGCTAAAGTCGTCTTGACCGGCATTCAGCCCGCTGTGGCAGTGACGCTGATTGAACTTGGAATCGCGCTTGAGGAAATCGAAACTGCGCTCGACTTAGAGCAGGGGCTTGAGACATTGAAGCGGGAATTGGGGGAATAGCGAATGAACGACCAATCCTGTGTAAGAATCATGACAGAATGGGATATTGTGGCCGCCAGACAGTTGGGACGAAACGTTGCGAAAGAACTGGGTTTCGGCACGGTAGACCAGGCTAGAATTACAACGGCTATTTCAGAATTAGCCAGGAATATTTATTTATATGCCGGCAAAGGGCAGATTGGAATTGAACAGGTCGCAGACAGAGGAAAAAAAGGCCTGAAAATTATAGCGGAAGACCAAGGGCCGGGAATTCCTGATATCCGAAAAGTCATGGAAGACGGGTTTTCAACGTCTGGAGGACTTGGTGCGGGACTTCCCGGGGTCAAAAGGCTGATGGATGAATTCAGCTTAAATTCCGTAGCGGGGGAAGGAACAGAGATACAAGCCATCAAATGGCTTCGGTAGGAGGTAAGAACGTGGATTTTAGGGAGGTTATTGAGCAGCGGTATCATCAGCTGCTTAGTCGATATATAGCCGAATTAACAGAAACATCTTTATATCAAGCCCAAAAATTCAGCCGAAAAACAATCGAGCACCAAATTCCTCCGGAAGAAATCATCAGCATTCACAGAAAAGTGCTGAAGGAGCTGTATCCAAGTCTCCCGGAAGATGTGTTTCATTCGCTGGATTTTTTAATAGAAGTCATGATTGGCTATGGAATGGCTTATCAGGAGCATCAAACCCTTAGAGGGATACAGCAGGAAATCAAATCAGAAATTGAAATCGCGGCAAATGTCCAGCAGACGCTTCTCGGAACTAAAGTTCCTCAGGAGGAAGCGCTGGATATCGGCGCCATCAGTGTTCCCGCTAAACAGATGAGCGGTGATTACTACCACTTTGTCAAAGACAAGGAATCCATCAATATCGCAATCGCGGACGTGATCGGAAAAGGCATTCCAGCGGCTTTATGCATGTCCATGATTAAATACGCAATGGACTCTTTGCCGGAAACGGGCATACACCCTTCTCAAGTGCTGAAAAATTTGAATCGTGTTGTTGAACAAAACGTTGATGCCAGTATGTTTATTACGATGTTTTATGCGAATTACAATATGGACAAGCATCAATTTACATATGCTTCAGCGGGACATGAACCGGGATTCTATTATTCTCAAAAAGACAACACGTTTTACGATTTAGAGGCCAAAGGACTCGTTCTCGGCATCTCGCAGGACTATGACTACAAACAATTCGATCAGCATCTGGAAAAGGGCGATATGATTGTTTTATTTTCTGACGGCGTCACAGAATGCAGAACGGAAAACGGTTTCTTGGAGCGTCCTGATCTGCAGAAGCTCATTGAGGAACATATGTGTTCCTCCGCGCAGGAAATGGTCAAAAACATTTATGACAGCCTCCTCAAATTGCAGGATTTTCAGCTTCACGATGATTTTACGTTAATTGTTTTGCGGAGAAAGGTTTAACGTCTGTCAGACGAGGGTATAAAGCAACTAGTGATTTGAAGGAAAATTTGAGGTGATACGAATGAATATAAATGTTGATGTGAAGCAAAACGAGAATGATATACAAGTAAACATTGCAGGAGAAATTGATGTATACTCAGCCCCGGTGCTTAGAGAGAAGCTCGTTCCTCTGGCAGAACAAGGAGCTGACTTAAGAATTTGCCTGAAAGATGTCAGCTACATGGACAGTACCGGATTGGGCGTTTTTGTAGGGACCTTTAAAATGGTGAAAAAACAAGGCGGTTCGCTGAAACTTGAAAATCTATCTGAACGGCTGATCCGACTGTTTGACATTACAGGCTTGAAGGACATCATTGATATTTCTGCAAAGTCAGAAGGTGGAGTGCAATGAAGAATAATGCTGATTACATCGAAATGAAAGTGCCGGCCCAACCTGAATATGTGGGAATTATAAGACTGACGCTGTCAGGGGTCGCAAGCAGAATGGGCTATACGTACGATGAAATTGAAGACTTGAAAATCGCAGTCAGTGAGGCGTGCACAAATGCGGTTCAGCACGCTTACAAAGAAGATAAAAATGGGGAAGTGTCAATACGATTCGGTGTGTTTGAAGACCGTTTAGAGGTTATTGTGGCGGATGAAGGAGACAGCTTTGACTTTGATCAAAAGCAGCAGGATCTAGGGCCGTACACACCTTCGCACACAGTTGATCAATTATCAGAAGGAGGGCTCGGTCTATATTTAATGGAAACGCTCATGGATGAAGTCAGAGTGCAAAACCACTCCGGCGTCACCGTAGCGATGACAAAGTATTTAAATGGGGAGCGAGTTGATCATGACACAACCATCAAAAACTACGAAACTAACTAAAGATGAAGTCGATCGGCTCATAAGCGATTACCAAACAAAGCAAGATGAACAAGCGCAGGAAACGCTTGTGCTGGTGTATACAAATCTGGTTGATATGCTTGCGAAAAAATACTCAAAAGGCAAAAGCTTCCACGAGGATCTCCGCCAGGTCGGCATGATCGGGCTGCTAGGCGCGATTAAGCGATACGATCCTGTTGTCGGCAAATCGTTTGAAGCTTTTGCAATCCCGACAATCATCGGTGAAATTAAACGTTTCCTCAGAGATAAAACATGGAGCGTTCATGTGCCGAGACGAATTAAAGAACTGGGTCCAAGAATCAAAATGGCGGTTGATCAGCTGACCACTGAAACACAAAGATCGCCGAAAGTCGAAGAGATTGCCGAATTCCTCGATGTTTCTGAAGAAGAGGTTCTTGAAACGATGGAAATGGGCAAAAGCTATCAAGCCTTATCCGTTGACCACAGCATTGAAGCGGATTCGGACGGAAGCACTGTCACGATTCTTGATATCGTCGGATCACAGGAGGACGGATATGAGCGGGTCAACCAGCAATTGATGCTGCAAAGCGTGCTTCATGTCCTTTCAGACCGTGAGAAACAAATCATAGACCTTACGTATATTCAAAACAAAAGCCAAAAAGAAACTGGGGACATTCTCGGTATATCTCAAATGCACGTCTCGCGCTTGCAACGCAAAGCTGTGAAGAAGCTCAGAGAGGCCTTGATTGAAGATCCCTCGATGGAGTTAATGTAATGATCCAGGTTGAAGAAAACGAGCATATTCAAACTCTAGTATATCAACTGAATAAAGAAGGGAAATCGATTTGCGGTGACAGTTTTTTTATGAAAGCTGATGATAAGGAGTTAATTTGCGCGGTTGCTGACGGACTGGGAAGTGGATCACTTGCTAATGAATCCTCTGCAGCCATCAAAGACTTAGTGGAAAACTATGCGAGTGAAGACGTAGAAAGCATTATCGAACGCTGTAATCAGGCGATGAAAAACAAAAGAGGCGCTACAGCATCTATCCTGAAAATCAATTTTGAGCAAAGGCAGTTTACGTACTGCTCTGTCGGAAATGTACGGTTTATTCTGCATTCCCCGTCTGGTGAAAGCTTTTATCCTCTGCCGATTTCGGGCTATTTATCAGGCAAGCCGCAAAAATACAAAACGCACACCGCCACCTATGAAAAGGGTTCAAAGTTCATTATACATACAGATGGACTCAACGTACCTGATATCCGCTCCCATTTGAAAAAAGGCCAATCGGTAGAAGAAATATCGAATTCGCTGAAAATGTATACGACATCGAGAAAAGATGACCTGACCTATATTCTCGGACAGCTGTCCTAGAGAATAAGAACAAGAAGAAGCCGGAATGCCGGCTTCTTTTTTTTGCGGTTGACTATTAATAAGTGCGCTTATTATAATTAATAAGTGAACTTATCATTCTGGGAGCTTATGGGATGTGGAATTATGAATACACAGCGATAGCTGATGTGGATGTGGGAAAACCTGGAACTGTTATCAGGAAACAGAAACAATGGATCAATGGGAGACGGGTATTGCATCAGATTCTTTGAAAGGACAATTTCAAAATGGAACGGAAGGAACATTGCTTCTGCAAGGAAAAACAATTCTCTTATGGCTTGAGCATGTGGAGAAACATCGGGCGTTTTCTGTCATGGTCAACATGCCCGCATAGCAATGTAATAATGGAGTTTTTTCACGTGCTTCAAAAGCAAAAAGAAGATTTGTGTATCACATATGGAATTGTATTAGAAGGCGCTGAAGCAAAAAAGTGGGGAGAAATCATTGGGACTGAACTGTCTAAAGACATGCCGACGGCTGTCAGCAGGCTTGTCCATCTTTACGGAGGAGTGATAAAATGAACACAAATTACTGGATCGGCGTTGTGTCAGAGCAGCATGTATTAAAAGGCGCTGCCGGCGGTTTTGCACAGCTGTGCCATGGAAAAAAAGCCCCGCTCGCCAAAATGAAAGAGGGAGATTGGCTGATTTATTATTCTCCGAGAGACGCATATCCAGACGGCAAACTGCTGCGAAGCTTTACTGCGATCGGCAAAGTAAAAAGCGGAAACATCTATCCGTATCAAATGGCTCCGAATTTTATTCCATACCGATTAGATATAGACTATTATCCATGCCATAAAATCGGTTTTTACGACATTAAATCAAAGCTTGAATTTGTTCAGGAAACCAAGCATCTTGGCTTTTTATTTCGCAGAGGACACTTTGAAATAAGCAAAAAAGATTTTTTGACAATAGCACAAGCGATGGGAGTTAACATAAGTGGAATGGCACTCTAAATTTAGCGGTCCGAACAAAAGCCCGGGCTTTTTATTATGGCAGGCCACGCAAAGCTGGCAGCGGAAAGTAGGAAAAGCATTGGCTGAGTTTGACCTGACCCACGTTCAATTTGTTCTGCTGACCTCGTGCAAGTATATGATTGCTCACGGAGAAACCGTCACGCAAAAAAAACTTGCAAGCTTCAGCCAGACCAATATCATGATGGTTTCGGAGGTTGTGCGGACGCTTGAGAAAAAAGGATTTATCGAAAGAAGCAAAAATCCCCAGGATAAAAGAGAGGTCCTCCTGTCTCTTACAGAAATAGGAGGAGAAAAAGTAACAGCGGCTTTGCCAATTGTTGAGAAGATTGATCAAGCCTTCTTTGTAGCTGCGATGAAAAAAGAGAATTTTCTGAGCGGCTTACAGGAACTATTGAAACATGAGTAAAGATACGGGCAGCGCCAGCTGTCTTTTTTTATGTGTTTTTTTCGGTTTTTGATACACTAGAGAAAGAACGACAAAATTGGAGGCTTTGGTTACATGGAAACGTCAGCCCTTTTAAAACAGCAAATTGCGAAAGAAATAGGTTTATCACAAAAACATGTTGAAAGTGTCATCCGCCTGCTTGAGGACGGCAATACAGTCCCGTTTATTGCCCGGTATCGAAAAGAGCAGACGGGTTCAATGGATGAGGTTCAGATTCAGACGATTTCTGAACGCTGGCAATACATACAAAACCTGAATCAGCGAAAAGAAGAAGTCATCAGGCTGATTGCAGAGCAGGATAAACTGACAGATAATCTAAAACGTAAAATCGAGCAATCGGTGAAGCTTCAGGAAGTGGAAGACCTTTACCGCCCTTATAAACAAAAACGTAAAACAAAGGCGACAGTCGCCAAAAGCAAAGGCCTTGAGCCGCTTGCCGACTATATCCTGACACTTCCCCAAGATGATCATCTGGCAGCAACTGCAGACCAATACATCAGCGAAGAAAAAGAAGTGTTCACACGAGAAGAAGCGATTGAAGGCGCCAAGCACATTATTGCGGAACAAATCTCAGACGAGCCGACCTTCAGAAAGTGGATTCGCCAGGAAACCTTCAAAAGAGGAACCATTAAGTCTGCAGCCGGAAAGTCGGCAGACACCGATGAGAAAAATGTGTATGAAATGTATTACGAGTATGAAGAGCCAATTGCAAAAGTCGTTCCGCATAGGGTGCTGGCAATGAACCGCGGCGAAAAAGAAGACATTTTAAAGGTGTCGATCGAACCGCCTGCGGATCACATTAAGGCGTATTTAGAAAAACAAATCATCAAAAATCGCTCAACATCCGTAAAAGAGATTTTGCAGGAGACAATTGAAGACAGCTATAAAAGGCTGATCCAGCCGGCAATCGAGCGTGAAATCAGGAAAGAGCTCTCAGAAAAAGCTGATGAACAGGCGATTCATATTTTCTCAGAGAACTTGAGAAAACTTCTTTTGCAGCCGCCGATGAAAGGCAAAACCGTTCTCGGTGTTGACCCAGCCTTTCGAACCGGCTGTAAGCTCGCTGTGTCAGATGAGACTGGAAAAGTCTTGAAAATTGATGTGATCTATCCGCATGCGCCAGTCAACAAAACAAAAGAAGCCCATGAAAAAGTGAAAAAGATTCTTGAGCAGTATCAAGTCGAGATGGTGGCGATCGGAAACGGCACAGCATCCAGAGAAACAGAGCAATTCATCGTCAATGTACTCAGAGACATGCCGCGCAAAATTTATTATGTGATCGTCAATGAAGCGGGAGCAAGCGTCTATTCGGCTTCAGAGCTTGCCAGAGAAGAATTCCCTAACCTTAAGGTTGAAGAGCGCAGTGCCGTATCTATTGCTCGGAGACTTCAAGACCCGCTCGCGGAGCTCGTTAAGATCGATCCGAAGTCTGTTGGTGTCGGACAGTATCAGCATGACGTCAGCCAAAAACGCTTAAATGAATCTCTGCGGTTTGTCGTCGAAACGGTCGTAAACCAGGTTGGAGTAAACGTCAACACAGCCTCCGCCGCGCTGCTTCAATATGTAGCTGGATTATCGAAGTCTGTAGCAGGCAACGTTGTCAAAAAACGCGAGGAAATCGGAAAGTTTTCAAATCGAAAAGAACTGAAGGACATCCCAAGGCTCGGTGCGAAAACCTATGAACAATGTATCGGTTTCTTAAGAGTGCAGGAAGGGACAGAGCCTTTGGATAGAACAGGCATTCACCCGGAAAGCTATAAAGAAACAAAAGCGCTTTTGAAAAAACTCGGACTTTCAACAGAACATATCGGCACGGCGGAATTGAAGGACAAAATCAATCAGCTGGCGCTTTCTGAAACGGCAAAAGAGCTGGGAATCGGCGAAATCACTCTGAAAGACATTTGTGAACAGCTGACAAGGCCGGAACGCGATCCGCGCGATGAGGTGCCTAAGCCTTTGCTGAAAACAGACGTCCTTCAGCTGGAAGATTTGAAAGAGGGAATGGAACTGCAGGGCACCGTGCGCAATGTAGTGGACTTCGGAGCGTTTGTTGATATTGGAGTCAAACAAGACGGGCTTGTGCATATCTCAAAACTGAGCAATCAATTCGTCAAGCATCCTCTTGATGTCGTATCTGTGGGCGATATCGTGACAGTTTGGGTTGACGGCGTAGATGTACAAAAAGGCAGAGTATCGCTGTCTATGGTAAAATAAAAGCACTGCTTACGAGCAGTGTTTTTTCCTATAGAAATACCAGCATTGATTCAGCAGTTTAATTTGGTAATTATCTTTTTCAAGGAACGCTTTTTGCATCTGCTTTTTAAGCCAATTTGGCATAGGCTCATTCCTCCTCAGCTTTTATCATAAGAGGGACGGTGATTACCATATTGTATGCGAACGGTGAATTGTCCCGTTCAATGTTTTTTAAGTGAGGTGCACTATGGATAATATAGAGCTTCAAAAGCTGACAGAGGATATTTCTAAAACATATTTTAAAAAGCCGTTCCGCCATCAGGCGCTTTTTAATGACAGGCTTAAAACCACGGGCGGAAGGTACCTGTTAACCTCTCATAACATTGAATTGAACAGAAAATATCTGATTGAACACGGCAGGGAGGAACTGATCGGCATCATCAAGCACGAGCTCTGCCATTATCATCTTCACCTTGAAGGAAAAGGGTACAAGCACAGAGACAGAGATTTTAGAATGCTTTTGCAGCAAGTCAACGCGCCGAGGTTCTGTACACCCCTTAAGAAAAAAGCGGAAAACAAAAAAACTTATATGTATATCTGTACGGCCTGCGGCCAACAGTATATAAAGAAGCGCGCCATGAACCCTGACAGATACAGGTGCGGAAAATGCCGCGGAAAAATAAAAAGAATTTTTTCGTAAAAAAGGTTGACGAATATGGCAAGCCTATGTTACATTATAAAAGTCGTTACGAGAGATAAATAAAAACATTTACCTCTTGACACTGTAAATCAAGGCTGATATAATAAGTCTTGTCTCATTATTCCACAGTAGCTCAGTGGTAGAGCTATCGGCTGTTAACCGATCGGTCGCAGGTTCGAATCCTGCCTGTGGAGCCATATTGGAGAAGTACTCAAGTGGCTGAAGAGGCGCCCCTGCTAAGGGTGTAGGTCGCGTAAGCGGCGCGAGGGTTCAAATCCCTCCTTCTCCGCCATAAGATTTCGATATAAGTTCTCAACCATCGGCCCGTTGGTCAAGCGGTTAAGACACCGCCCTTTCACGGCGGTAACACGGGTTCGAATCCCGTACGGGTCATTCCATTTCGTTGGGCTATAGCCAAGCGGTAAGGCAACGGACTTTGACTCCGTCATGCGTTGGTTCGAATCCAGCTAGCCCAGCCATTTTTATTTTTTGAAATCTAATAGTAAGAGCCATTAGCTCAGTTGGTAGAGCATCTGACTTTTAATCAGAGGGTCGAAGGTTCGAGTCCTTCATGGCTCACCATTTGTCTTTTTGCGGGTGTGGCGGAATTGGCAGACGCGCTAGACTTAGGATCTAGTGTCTTACGACGTGGGGGTTCGAGTCCCTTCACCCGCACTTTATTTACAAAGTGCACGCAAATCTGTTTTACTAGGTTAAGAGCCTACTAAACCAGCACAACACAATTTAATGATCACGCGGTCGTGGCGGAATGGCAGACGCGCTAGGTTGAGGGCCTAGTGGGTGAATAACCCGTGGAGGTTCAAGTCCTCTCGGCCGCATCAATGATACCAAGGGTTGTAGACCTTTGGTATTTTTTTATGCTCTCTTTTAATTTTAAGGTTTACTCCTTTTTACCCACTTGTTATAATAATGCATCCAGCTTATCAGCAGTTTCTTTTTGTTTATTGGAAAAGAGATGCAAGAAAAATCAGTTGTTGTTCTGATGGGAGCATGTCCAAGTCGTTCTTTTATTGTGATATAATCTTCTCTTTGATCAATTAACAATTTGACATGGGAATACTTTAGCTGTGAAGTCAGGTTGGTTAAACTCCTTCTCAATTTAAGAACCGCTACTATAAAATCATGTGAATAGCAAAGAGGGACTTGTTTATTAAAGAGAGAATGTTAAGGGAACGAATAGGAAAACATCTATTCATTTGATAGGTAATTATGAAAAAAGAGATTATCTTAATTACTGAGTAATAGGAAAATATATGATGTAAATATATGTCAATGAGCTATATGGAATGGTTCCAAGTTACGATGCGATTGTCGTCCATATAAGGTCACTAAAATTAGAGAAAGTCTATACAAACTTTAAAAAGGGTTCAAAGGCGATTGTGTAAAGTTTAAAATCTTTTTGTGGGGAGATCTTTTGCGTTTTCCACCCGTACTTGTTTATTTAGCTTTCTATCCCCCCTAAACTAGATATTCTTAGTCCAATATTGATAAAAAGAATGGGCGATCTTCCTCTATAACTTCCTTAAACGGACACCATTCTCGTAACTCTACCTTCTATCAGTCGCGTTCCCAATAACCTGGTTAGATGAGCAGGTTATTTTATTTCAACTGATGAATTAATGAAGCTGTACTTTGCTCTCTTTTTTTCTTTTGAATAGATTGCACAGAGTAAAACCTATACCATTAACCCCTGCATATGGTAGCAATTCACTTTTCTGCTCCATATTCATACACCTTGGTCTAACTACGGTTACTTTGGTACGCCTCCAAACCTCTGATCTAATTTGCACGATATAACCTAAATAAAAAGGGCTATAAAGAAGCTGCCCTTTAAAATTTTAAGGACAGCAAGATGATATAAACTTCACTATAAATTAACAAATAAACAAACTTATGTTACTTCTGCCTAAACAGCCAATACTCACATTGGATTGAATTTTATTACTCTTAGGTATATCGGTGTCATAAAGTTTCTGAAGTGAAAGAACTTTTTTCATAATGCTATACCTCCAGTTTATTCATTAGATTGTGAAATAGTAAAAACCTAATGGAAATCTTCATTAAAAACCACCTATGGAAGTACAAGCGTATAGACTTACTGAGCTGCCTTGACCACCCTCACAAATAAAAATACTGAGAACTGACTTTTTATCAGGGCTGTCACTTTTTTTCGTTGATAATTTTTGAAGTGACAAAATTTTATCAGACATTATAACACCTCCTTTTTGATTATGATTTTGTAAAAAAAGTGAAAATTTTCACTTTTCTCCATTGTAATATTTCCCATAGGGTATTACAATATAAATAACTTAAATTGCCTAAAAAAGAAAAAAAAGAAATAGAAAGGTAATGAGTCATGGATAATATATGTAAACTTAGTTTTCAATTAGGAAAATCAAAAGTGAATTCATTAGGTAGCGCATCTATTATCATATACAAAGATGAATTCTTTGTTGCTACTGCAGCTCATTGCCTATACGATGTAGGCAGTAATGAAATAGCTAAAAACATATCAATAGAAGTAGAGAACTGTGGAATGAAAGAATCATATGATGTACTAAATATAGTAATACCTGAAAAATGGATTAGTACTCATAGGTTAACTTATGACTATGCTTTTGGATGGATTAAATTGCCTGAAAGCATGAGGAATGTTGCTTTTATTCCTAACTTTGATTTAAGTGGGATGATAGAAGAGCATAATAAAGCGGTTACATTAGCAGGCTACCCAATTTCATTTTTTAAATCTCAGAAGAAATACTCTAAAGGAGATTTAGATTTAACTCTTTTTAAAGAAGAGCAGCTTATTGGAATGAGATCCAAACTTAAACATGGGATATCTGGCGGTCCTTGGTTTTTTGAAAGTAATAATGAAAAATTCCAGATTGGTGTTACATCTGCTAGGATTAAAAGTTTCAAAAATATGGTTTGGGCGTCTATTTGGACTAAAGATACAGAAAGAATACTAAACAAGTTATTGACAAGTGAGATGCAAGAAAAAATTATTCTAGCCTAAAGTGAGGGATTTTGATGGATTTAAGATATGTTGAGTTTTTGAGCCCAGGCAATTTATTTTATGAATTGGTAACACCGAATAAAATAGTAAACAATTATCGTATCCCTAGCTTAAATTCTGAAGAGTGGCAACAAAACACGGATATTAATTGGAGTTATTGTATCAACACAAAGAAAAAGATGCCCAAACAAGGATGGAAAATACATATCACTACAGATATTGATGAGGCACAAAAGACATTAGATATTGTCCTTCCATATCTCATAGAAAATGAAATATCCTTTAAATTTGTTCCTAATGAAAGGCAATTATTATTCAAAAACTCTAAAAACGGAGACAGAGCATCTTCGGGTAAATTCATTACAATCTATCCTTATGATAACAAGACTTTTCTAACATTACTTTCAGATTTAGATAATCTGACTAAAGCTTTAAAAAAAGGTCCTTATATATTGAATGATAAACGCTGGAAGTATTCAAATGTCTTCTTTCG
The DNA here is from genome assembly GCF_037963555.1 of Bacillus sp. PS196. NCBI lineage: Bacteria > Bacillati > Bacillota > Bacilli > Caryophanales > Bacillaceae > Bacillus > Bacillus sp. PS196. The sequence goes on from NZ_CP150159.1 coordinate 536,384, forward strand.
TTATGGAGCATTTGTATCTATGTATGTGAATAAAGATGGACAAAATGTTCCAGCAATTCAGCGACCTGATGGCACATTAATTCCAGATGTCCGTGCTCCATATTATGAAGTTCCTGACTTTGTTGAAGAACCTGTTGAAATACAAATCATGACTAAAAAAGTTGATGCAGAACTTGATAAAGAAGACACATCGAAGTTTGATTCATACAATGTTATTTCTGCACTGCATTTTAGCAATGGTGGTGGAGTATATAAAGTTGAAAAAAACGGGAAAACGTTTGTTATGAAAGAAGGAAGACTTGGTTCAGGTTTGGATCGGTTGAAACTAGATGGTTTTAAACGAATTTATAAAGAGGCTGAAACAATAAAGCAATTAAGTGAGAAGCCTTACATAGTTGATTTTTACGATTACTTTGAGATTTGGGAAAATAACTATTTGATTGAAGAACATGTATCAGGAATTTCTCTTATGGAATATGTATCTCAAAACTTTCCGTTTTCATATAAAGAAGATAAAGATATTTATATGGAACGCATGATGCATGTGATAGATCAGTTGATTGATGCTTTAAAAGATCTTCATAGAAGTAAGATTGCACTCGGAGATTTACAGCCAAATAATGTATTGGTATTAGAGGATTACTCAATCAAATTAATAGACCTAGAAACTGCTGTAACTCCCGAAAGCAAATACACCCCCGCCTTAATGACTCCTGGTTACGTTACGGATCAAGCAGAAACTTTTGAGCAAGCAGATTGGTATGCATTACTTAGAATTTGCAGGTTTTTATTTTTACCGATAGAAAATTTATCTGATCTGTCAATTGATATTGAAATAAATCAAGATAAATGGATTGGAGAGAATTTTGGGGATGCAGTTTTAAATAAAATTCAAGAAATTCAAGAGAAGACATTACCAACCATCAAGAAATTAAGTGAAGCTGCTACTTTAACAATTCCACCAATGAAAATAAACTACAAGAATGTTAATGAGATAACTGAAGGTTTGCGAGCTGGAATTATGAGTCATTTAAAACCTAAGTCAGAAAGTTTAATATCCGGAGATATCAGGCAATTCATTGAAAAAATGGGCAGTCTATCAATCGCTAATGGAGGATTTGGTGGAATAATGGCCTTGGATAGAACAGGGACTCTATCCGATTCAGTTTATCAATGGGTTGATCATGTATTGGAGACAATATTGAATTTAGACACGGAAACATATAAAAATTTCCCGCTCGGTTTATTTAATGGTATCTCAGGCATATTGTCCGTTTTATACGATATTGGATATAAAGAAGAAGCAATTAAACTGTTAGAGACAATGCCTTTGCCAGATACTGAAGATTCAGATTTAACACTGTTTTCCGGATTATCGGGAATTGGATTAAACTACCTTGCCTTTTATAGCATTACTCAGAAAAAAGGCTTTCTAGATCGCTCTATAAAAATAGGAAATAGAATAATAGATGCCTATAAAGAAGACTGCTCCATCACTGTAAGGGATCCTTATGCAATGCCGTATGGCTTGTTAAATGGCTGGTCTGGAATCAGCTTGTATATTCTAATGTTAGGCAAGGCGACAAATGACAATGACTTAATAAAGCTGGCTAGCGAAATTTTAAATAAAGAAATAAGCAAAAACATTGAAATTGATTCTAAATTAGAATTAGCACAAATAAAAGAATATTCATTGGGCTATAAAAGGTTGATACCATATCTTGGTGAAGGTGCAGCTGGGATTGCATTAATTATGCTTGAATTCAATAAAAATCTTCCTGATTTTATGACAGAAAGTAATACTGAACTATTCAAAAAACTAACTAATGTTACAGACTTATATAGCACATTTGCAAGTGGCATCTTTCGAGGTGTGGGAGGAATGATTATTCTTGCGAATGCAATGAAATGTGAAGGGGTAAATACAGGCTCATTAGAATATACCATTAAAGCACTCGGGAATTATCTCCTGTATAAGAAACAAGAAGGAATTTTAAGTCCAGGAGAGTATGGTTACCGACTATCTTTAGACTTACAAACAGGAAACAGCGGATTACTACTTGCTCTTTCTGATATAGATAGTGATAAATGGAATAGTTGGTTACCGTTACCTAAAAACAATAATCTGAATCTCTTTGAAATAGACAAGTTCATTAAAGGAGGTGAAACAAATGAAAAAGCTATTATCTCTTCAGCACAAAGCACTTGATAAAGAGGTTACTCTATTAAAAGGCAAGTCATCAGTAAGCTTAGGCTGCGATAAGATCAGTACAGTTAGTTTGTATTTCTGCGGTAACTAAGATTACTCACTGTTTAGACTAAAGGAGGTGAAACAAATGAAAAAGCTATTATCTCTTCAGCACAAAGCACTTGATAAAGAGGTTACTCTATTAAAAGGTAGATCATCAGTAAGCTTAGGCTGCGATAAGATCAGTACAGTAAGTTTGTATTTCTGCGGTAACTAAAGATTACTCACTGTTTAGACTAAAGGAGGTAAAACAAATGAAAAAGTTATTATCACTTCAGCATAAAGCGCTTGATAAAGAGGTTACTCTATTAAAAGGCAAATCATCAGTAAGCTTAGGCTGCGATAAGATCAGTACAGTTAGTTTGTATTTCTGTGGTAACTAATGATTATGGACAACCCTACTTAAAGAAAAGAGAGGGGATCATCCTCTCTTTTCTTTGTATTACCCAAAAAGTAAATACAATAAACTATTTAAAAAATATAAAAGGAGTTGGATGAAATGTCAAGAGGAAAGCAAATCAGTAATATCCTGAAATTGCAGAGCTTAGAAAGTGGTCCAGTATATACTGCAGGAGCGACAGGAACTGTTGAAGGTCAATCACTTATTTCACCTGCTAGTATAGCTTTTTGTTTAACTCCTCTTCCTGTCAGTACCATGAGTGCAGCTTTTTGCAATAACTAATCTCTTGAGAGGGTTGTAAATATGGACTTACGATACTTCAAATACTTTATCTCGACAAACAATTCTTTTTATACAAAGCCCGATACCCCTAACAGGGAATCGGCTTTGTATATTTCTAATATACCTAATAATTATAAAACCATAAGAGAAAATCATTGGATTCATGTTATAAACAAAGAGCATAAACTTCCAATGCAAGGTTGGAAGATACATATAAGTACTACAATAGATTCTGCAGAAAAAACATTAGAAATTGTATCAAATGTCCTATTCGATTACAAAATCTCTTTTAAATACGTTAAAAGCTTATGGGAATTAAGTATTAAAAATTCAAAATACAGCAATAGGTCTGCTGCGGGTAAGTTTATTACAATTTTCCCGCCAAATGAACAAGTATTTTTAAATTTGTTAGAAATATTAAGCAGTCTGCTAGATACTCTTCCTAGAGGCCCTTATATTTTAACTGATAAAAGATGGTACGAAAGTAATGTATATTTTAGATATGGTGCATTTTTAAGTATGTATTATTATGAAAATAATAAAAAGGTATTTGCTATTCAAAGTCCTTCTGGTGACTTAGTTGAAGACTCAAGAAGTCCTCATTATTCTATACCCAAATTTATCACTGAACCTGCTCCAATAAGAGAGATGGATAATAAATTAGAAAACGAAATAGCTGAACCTACTCCATTAGATGATATAGAGGTTATCCATGCAATTCATTATAGTAATGGAGGGGGAGTCTACTTAGCCCTAGATAAACTAGACAAAAAAGTTATCCTTAAGGAAGGAAGGCCAAACATTGGATTAGATAGTCTGGGAATTGATGCCTTTACAAGAATAAAAAATGAAGCGATGATTTTAAAAAAACTTGAAGGAACGCGTTACCCTGTAAAAATATATGATTTTTTTAAGGCGTGGGAACATAATTTTATTTTAGAGGAATATATTGAAGGCACATCACTGAGAACTTGGCTTGCAACAAAATATCCTTTTTATACGAATGAAACAAATAAAGAATACTTAAAAACAGTATTAAAAATTTTGAATCAATTAATAGATGCTCTAACTGAAATACATAATCAAGGAATAGGGATAGGAGACTTACAGCCCTCAAATATTATTATCACATCAGACGAAAATATACGATTGATCGACTTTGAGACTGCAAGTTTTATTGATGATAGTGTACCATCGGGTTTAAAAACATTTGGTTTTACTGGCGGGCCTAATATGACGAGAAAACAAGCGGATTGGTTTGCGTTACTAAGAATATCGAGATATTTATTTTTACCTATCGGACCAGTTCAAGATATTTCTTCAAAAATTTTAGAGGCACATGATAAATATATTGAAAATTATTTTGGCATCGAAGCTATAAAAATAATTAATAAAATACAAAAAATTTGTTCTCAAGTTCAGGCAAATCCAGCTAAAGATTTATTGAATGTTGAACATAACCATATTAAAGAAATGTCACTAAATGAAGTAAAGATGTTACTTCAAAATAATATAATAAATAATTTGTTTGTTGATGAAAGGGTAATCCCAGGAGATATTAGACAGTATGAATTAGAAAATGGATTATTTAATATCTTAACTGGCGGTTTTGGAGCTGTATTAGCCTTTAATAGAACAAATATACAAAATAAAAAACTAAACGAATGGGTAGGTAATCAATCTTTAAACGATTTATTGAAGATGGAAAATGGACTATTAACTGGCAAGGCTGGAATAGCCACTAGTTTATGGGAATCAGGTTATTATGACAAAGCAAAACATCTTTTTGATAGCATTAATCATTTTAAAAATAACAGTGATATAACGTTATCATCCGGACTATCTGGAATCGGTTTAGCTTTTTTAGGCCTTTCATATGAAAAAGACTCTATCAAATATCTTAACAAATCTATAGAAATTGCAAACCGGCTAGAGGAATTATTAGAAAAAGACGTTTCAATCGTTCCTTATGATATGGATATAATACCTCGTGGTCTTATTAATGGTTGGTCAGGTGTTTCACTTTTTTATTCTTCTTTATATAAAAGAACTAAAAATCATAAATGGCTTATTTTATCGAAAAAAGCTATTGAAAAAGATTTGATCACTGGTAAATTCGATGATTACGGCGTTTATCAATTAGAAGATATCACTAGAGTAGTCCCTTATTTAGATGGTGGAAGCGCTGGAGTGGGATTGGCATTAATTGAATTAAGTTTACTTTTAAAGGAGGATTTATGGGAGAAAGAATTGGAAGGCATTTACAAAATAGCGAAATCGAAGTGTTTTTATAATTGTGGATTATTTAGAGGTACTGCCGGGATAATGGCTGTTAGTAATGCAATTGATAAATATTATAACCGGGGTATAAATGCTGATAATTTGAAAACTTTAGATCTACACCTCTTTAAAGGAAAGGTCGAAATATATACTCCTGGAGACTTTGGGTATCGTTTATCAAATGATATATTTTCCGGTTCATTAGGATTGTTGCTCGTAATACAAGGTATTATAAACAATACTAATTATATGTGGCTCCCTGTGATGAACATCAAAAAAGTATTTGAGTCTAACTCTTAATTATTTATCTCCCTCAATTAAGAGTGTAGGTAGAAACTTTTCTAATATTTTTTTGAATATGGATATCCGAAGTAAAAAAGGAGATTATTATGAGACCTAAAAACCCCTTATTCTTTTTATTATGTAAAATAAAACTTCCATTATTATTAATTTTGTTTGCTATTTCTATTTCATCTATAGGCAGCATTAGTGGTTTGTTTATACCTCTATTTACAGGTAAGGTTGTTGATAAATTTTCTGAGAACACCTTTGATTGGAGATTTATAGTAATTTTTTTATGCATGTTTTTAATTAACGCGATCTTGAGTGGTATTGGGTTATATTTGCTCAGTAAAATTGGTGAAAAAATGATTATGGCAATTCGTTTTATGCTCTGGGAACATATAATCAAATTAAAAACCTCTTTCTTTGATAATAATGAGAGTGGTTCAATAATGAGTCGTATCACAGACGACACCAATGTTATCAACACTTTTGTATCTCAAAAATTACCCAATATAATACCTTCTATAATCACTATTTTAGGCTCTGTTATCATTTTATTAAGAATGGATTGGCAAATGACTCTTATAACTCTTATTATAGTGCCTATATTTTTAGCAATAATTATCCCTTTAGGCGGAATGGTAAGGAAAATCTCAAAAAAAGCACAATCCGAAGTCGCAAGCTTTAGTGGTTTATTAGGGCGTGTCTTAACAGAAATACGTCTTGTAAAGATATCTAATACAGAAAATCAAGAATTGAAAAATGCTTATAACAACCTTTTTGAAATATATAAATTAGGGTTAAAAGAGTCTAAGATCATTTCAATTATACAACCTTTAACTAGCCTCATCCTTTTACTGACTATAGGAATTATTCTGGGATTTGGCGGTATAAGAGTCTCAACGGGTGTAATATCTGCTGGCACCCTAGTAGCTATGATTTTCTATGTCATACAATTATCAGGCCCTTTGACTAATTTTTCAACGTTACTTACAGACTATCAGCGTGCGATAGGAGCTAGCCAAAGATTAAGTGAAATTCTACTTGAGCACAAAGAAGAGCTAGAGTCCAATAAGAATGCTTTAGATATTGATTTCAGCAATCAAAATTTGAAATTTTCAGAAGTAAGTTTCAAATATGATGATAAACCGATTTTGAATGAAATAACTTTTGATATCCCAAGTAGAAAGGTTACTGCTTTTGTAGGACCGTCTGGTTCTGGTAAAAGTACTATTTTCAATTTAATTGCACGTTTGTATGAATTACCCCCAAGTAATGGGAGCATATCACTCGAAGGAATACCGATTAACGAATTTAACTTATCAGATTGGCGGAATAAAATTGGATATGTAATGCAAACCAACGCAATGATAAATGGCACCGTAAAAGATAATATTACTTATGGAATCAAAAGAGAAATTAGTGAAGATGAAATTATTAAGTATTCTAAATTGTCTAATTGCCATGAATTTGTTATGTTGTTAGATAAAGGTTATAGCACAATAATTGGCGAAAAAGGAGTGAAGTTGTCAGGAGGTCAGCGTCAACGAATTGATATTGCAAGAAACTTTATTAAAGATCCTGATATTCTATTATTGGATGAGGCAACAGCAAGTTTGGACAGTGAGAGTGAGAGAAAAATACAGAATTCACTAGAAGAATTAATGAAAAATAGAACTACAGTAATAATAGCTCACAGATTAGCAACAATTAAAAAAGCAGATCAAATCATTTTCTTAGACCAAGGAGTGATTACTGGTAAAGGAACTCATGACCAATTAATGCTTACCCATGAAAAGTACAGGCGATTTGTGTCAGCCCAAAAATTGGCTAACTAACTAAATTACGAGCTCGCCCCTTTAATCTATTTATTAGTAAATTTAATATCATCATCTAAATCATTTATGTCAAATGAATTAAGATACCTTACAAATTTAGTGTAATCTTAACAATGTAAGATGAGGAATACTTTTTGCATTAGTTAAACTGAAAAGCAGCTAATTATTCGGCATAGTCTGTGGATGTTATGTTTTGATAAGTAGTAATAAATATTACTTTAGCTGTAATTTGACTGCATATACTTTGATTGAGAACATAAAATGGTTATAGAAAAAGACGGATAACCCGGTTTTAAAGTAATTATAAAAAGGAGTTATAACGATGGTAAAAAGATTTTTTCTGGTTTTACTCACACTAATTATGTCTATAGTTGTTATGCTAGTGGCTGCTAAAAATTCTCCTGGAGATAATGTCATTTCATTTGAACAGCCTCGAATATTAATGATATCAATTGGGATAGTGGTATTTTTATTCATTCCCCCGTTAGTCATGTCCTTTTTTGGTAACTGGGTTGTAAGAATCGTATCTGGTGTATACCAATGTTTTATCGTTCTAACCTTTCTGGGGCTCATTCCAATAGGATTTCTTATTCCCGATGGCTTTTTGACCATTGTTGTTTCTATTGCAGGAACTTTAATCAGCATAGTTAGCGTTGTAGTAACCTTTATTGATAGGAATAAAGAAGTTAAATCTTAGCTGAAATAATAAAATAAGGTTAGAAGGCTTTATCCTTAATTTCAAGGAAAGGAGCTTTCTTTTTTTATAGGTTTATATGTTGAATGACTAACGCCCTTGATGACTGATGGTTGCTTTTAGTGTAGATACTCGGAAAGAAAGTTACAGGGCGTATCTTAACAGTTCCTAAATCTACAGCTCCCAAATTGTTCATTTACAATAAAATAAATCCTCTCAAAGGGCTGCAATTTCTTGTCCATAATTTCTTGGTGTCCTCGAGATTCCAAAAATAGACGCAGAGCTTCGGACTGTAGAGGGAACGGATGCGGATGATTTGGAAAAAGGAGTCGGCCACTAAAAAGGCAGTTATTATCCAGATGAAAACGGACAAATTGTTCTATCGGGGCATCGGGATACCGTCTTCCGCCGAACGGGAGAACTGAAAAAAGGTGATCAATTAAAGGTTAAGCTGCCATATGGAAGCTTTTCATATGAAATAGACAAAACAAAAATTGTAGACCAAAAAGATACGTCTATTATTACCCAGCAGCATAACAAAGAAGAGCTCATTCTGACAACTTGTTAACCGTTTTCATATATTGGTAATGCACCAAAGCGGTATATCATTTATGGAAAGCGGATTTAAAAGGACATTGGTATTCTGAAGAATTAGCTGGCGAGACTTTCTCGTCAGTTTTTTTTAATTGGATGGGCTTTTGAATGGGAAGATGGATTAAAGTCTTCCGGAAGTGAGTAGCGAGGTTGAAGGTAACTTTGGCAAGTTTTAGTCCTGTTTGTAAGTCAAAAAAGGCTACTACACCATGTTCAAATTCTGTACCACTATTCCTTGTGTAGGCAGACCCAGACCATCTCGATAAAAGCGCAATGAATTTTCTAAGTTATCTACGCCTAAAGTGATTACTGTAATCCGTGATTTCATTAGCAATGTAACCTCCTAAGTTAATTGTAATTAAATTAAATCAAAATGGAATATGAGAAAAACTAGAATATCAAAGATTAGGCTGACGAATTTTCGTCAGCTTTTTTAATCATGTTCTTTCTGCATTCTGGTTCATGTTAAATCATAGTAATCTAGGTTAATATAAAAGTATTTTGTATATTTGTATAAGTTTACTTTACTTTTTTATAAGGTGAGTTTATAATTTGGTTCAAGAGGTGATGGTCATGAAGAAAGATTTTGGTGATTCGATCTCAAATAAGGTTTATGAATATCGTGTACTTGCCAGATTGTCTCAGCAAGAATTAGCAAAGAAAGTCGGGGTTTCCAAACAAACCATCTTTGTAATGGAGAAAGGAAATTATGTTCCGACTCTGCTGTTAGCTTTTCGAATTGCCGAATTTTTTAATGTGGATGTAAACGAGATTTTTACTTATGAGAAAGGAAATGATCAAAAATGAAAATGAATTCGATCACAGATACGATCACCAACGCAATTTTTTCCCCTTTAAAGTCCTGGGCTGAACATTCTCCGGGAAATTGGAATATTCTTATTGGCAGTGGGTTTGTATTGCTTGTAGTCGGATTGATTCTGACATTCGTATTTACTAAAAAAATGGGTAAGACTGACGAAAGAACAAACCAAATCGCTTTAAAAGGTAGTCTCTGTACGTTATGTGCACTAATTTTTTGCGACTTGCTTTTCCCAAAAGAATATATGTGGCAAGTTTTCTTCTTATTTAAGTATTCTATTGCATTCTTCGCTTCAGCAATCTATCTAGCAGTTCGATATAAAAAAGATTTTTTGTGAATTCAATTACCGAGAAAGATAGTGTCTCTGTAGTTTTAATTGTTTTAGGAGAGGGAACGAATATGAAATCATTTTATAATGAGATTTGGAGATGTGGGAAAGTATGGGGGTTTTTTGCCGCCAATTATTAACCACAATTCATACAAACCGTTAGAGATGATGTAAAATGTAATGAAAATAAGCTTTCATAATCAGTGATATGAATTTACCATGTTGAGGGCTCAGTGGGGTGAATAACCCGTAAAGGTTCAAGTTCTCTCGGCCGCACCCCAATAATACCAAGGGTTTAACCATCTTTGGTGTTATTTTTTTGCGGAAAATACGGCTGTACCGCATTGTGGAGTCCACTAAAAAAGTGCTGACCTCTGCACAACATCGTTGCGCGAGTCTGCACTTTTATTCTGCGATTATGGGGAGTTTATTTTAATCCGTTGTTAGCCGCGCCGATACTTGGCTTTTAGAAGCTTTTTTTAAGTGGCTAAAACTAACAAATTTTTTGCCTTCTTCATCCCATAGGCGGAACTTTAACGACTTAAGGCTTGTTACCAGTGTAATGGTCGGAACGTTTTGCAATGGTTCAGTGTTGTTATGCACTTTTTCAAGCTTATAGTTTGGGACTCTCGGGCTTAAATGATGAACATGATGAAAACCGATATTGCCTGTTAGCCACTGCATGACTTTTGGAAGTTTATAAAAAGAGCTTCCTTCAACTGCTGCTTTTACATATTCCCAATGCTCATCTTCTTCAAAATAAGAATCCTCAAACGTATGCTGAATATAAAACATCCAAATTCCGAGAGAGCCCGATATCATAAAAATCGGCACCTGAACTAGCAGGAAGTTTTGCCAGCCAACAGCCCAACATAAAAGTGCTGCCAAAGTGACGATCCCCAGGTTCGTTACATACGTATTCATCCGTTCTTTGCGTTTTGCCCCTTTTCGATTAAAACGATTGGCAATCCCAAAAACGTAAATCGGCCCAATAATAAACATAACAAACGGATTTCTGTACAATCGGTACATTATTTTTGTCTTAGTTGAGGCTTTCTTATATTCCTCAACTGTCAGTACCCAAATATCGCCTGTACCGCGTTTATCCAGGTTGCTGCTTGTCGCATGATGGACAGAATGGTCGTGTGCCCAATGATCAAAAGGATGCAGAGTTAGAATTCCTGTTAATGTACCAAGGATTCGATTCGCCTTTCTGTTCTTAAAAAAGGAATAGTGGCAGCAATCATGAAAGATGATGAAGGTTCTCACTAAAAAACCTGCCGCAACAACAGAAATCGCTAATGTAAGGAAATAAGAAATCGACAAGCTCTTATATGCCAAACACCATAATAGGAAAAATGGCACCAATGTGTTAATGATTTGACAAATGCTTTTGTGTAAATCGGACTTTTCATAAGGTGTAACCAGTTTTCTCAAAGTCCTTAGGTTTTGTTCTTTCATATTAAAAAGTTTCCCCTTCCCTGGTGATCTTCTAAGTGTAGAAAACGTTTTATAGCCTTAGAAGGCCCAACGTTATACACCTCATATATGATAAGTATTCTTCCCATTCATCTATAAAATTATTGGAAATAATAAACTGATTTCCAGTTTATTATTAGCAGAGTCAGCCGGGATACAAAAGGCGTATGAAGATTATACCCAGCACATTATCGGGTCAAACTCTCTCAATGCTCCCCCATGGGGATCGATTTATTTGACCGTGAACATTGATTGTTTGAGGAAAAAAGAATGGGTATATCCATGAGTGACTGTTTGGAAACATCTGCAGAAACAAAGTTTTACAAGTGAACAGCCCTGCTTTTAAAAGATTATCTTGCTCTTGAACAAGAAACAGCTGAGCTAAGTACTATTAAGCAAAGAAAAAGGTTTGAAGACAACTCGTGATTCATTTTTCACGGTGTTTTCAAACCATAGTTTTTAATAGGCCTCTTATTTTGCGCTGGTATACACATGTTTAACAAATAATGCCATGAATAAATCGTAAATATAATTTGCAGTTATTTCCGATTCCTGATATAATAAAGAAGAATTATTTTTGTTCGGTGTAAAGGATAGTATGAAGATTGACTTTTCGTCTTGATGATACTTTGGGCAAGGATAGTATATACTGTGTGGTTACACACTAGGAGGCAACAAAAATGGAACAAGGTACAGTTAAATGGTTTAATGCAGAAAAAGGTTTTGGCTTTATCGAACGCGAAAATGGAGACGATGTATTCGTACACTTTTCTGCAATCCAAAGTGACGGATTCAAATCTTTAGACGAAGGTCAAAAAGTATCGTTTGACGTTGAGCAAGGTGCTCGTGGAGCTCAAGCTGCTAACGTTCAAAAAGCTTAATCTTCAATCGTTTATACAAACAGGCTCTTTATATAGGGCCTGTTTTTTTATGTCTATATCATACTCAATAAAAAACCCTACTCAACGTTCGAGTAGGGAGATGCTACAAGGTAATAGAAAAAGATTTAAAACTTCAAAGGTTTGTTTACAGTATAACATACTGGATTGACAATATGCGGAATGTATATAAATTATTTAATGTTTTGTTCAAATATAGCTCTTTTTTTCACTAACCTGTTCGTTAATTTAAGTAAGATTAATGAATTATAAAAATGGTTTCATCTGGATGTTATCAACTCGCATATCTCTTTTATGAAAAGAAGATAAACAATTATTATTCAATGTGGCAGTGGATATAAGAAATTCTTAAAAATAATGAGGAGATCGATTGTTTTTTTCTTCTGGAAATAATCACTTAGAGATACCTAAAACAATGAAAGCCCTACCTCTCTTCCATCCTTACGGCTCCTTGTCCGTGCCAGTGTGAATCAGGATACTAATAACAAGTGACTATTTTATTGAGTTTTTTGGTAAAACTTCAATCTTCGCAGAAGAAATGTAAATAATAAAAATGGATTAGAATGTAGGAATAACAAAAGAGGTCGTTAATGTTCTAAACATAAGTTAGAGAAGATTTGCTTTTCATCATAATATTCCGAAATATTTTTTGGGATCAATACACTATCTAACCGAAACTTTTTATTTGCTTTTCAGTGATTCCTTTAATTACTTCCAGTTCACTAATCAAAAATTCATATGCATTATCCAGCATTTTTTTTTCGCTTGCATTAAGTGCTTTTTCTTTCTTCATACGCATTAAATCACGTACAACTTCAGCGCCTTCTTGTATTTCACCTGTTTTTATTTTGTCCGTGTTTATTTTGTACCTTTGCTTCCATGGCAGTAACCTATCTGATTCTCCATGCTGAAAAATGTCCATAATGTGTTTTAATGCAAGTATATCGGTAACTGGTCGTATATTCGAACTCAATATTTTACTCGTTGGAATCATAACTGTCATATTACTGATTGACATTCTTATGACATAATACTGTTGTTTTTCCTCTAAGAATTCTTTTTCTTCTATGGCTTCAATTATACCTGCTCCGTGCATTGGATAAACAATGTTATCGCCAATTTGAAACATATCATCCACCTCCTTATATGGTATCCTTCTTAAGATTACCATATATGGAGGTGTAATATCAAAATTTTAATAATAACATGATCGAATTTTTGATGTCAATAACTTTTTTGAAAAAACAGATCAAGCAAAAACAATAGGGAACGTGTCGGATTTCCAATCAGGAAAAGGTCAATTGATCCGTGTGAGCAGTTTTTCATTGGCTCAATGACATTACAGAAATGATTTGAGTAGATAAGAAAGAACGATATTCGTGAAATGTCAGCTAAAAATATTTAAAGCACATGATTAAGTTCTAATTTCTTTACCGATTTGATATGGATAACGGCCCACTTACTTAATGATGCATTATCACTTATCTTGCGAACAGAAAAAGGTTTGTTGATAAACATTTAGCCATCAAATATTATTATCAGGGAAATTGACAACCTTCAAATGGGTATTGAGGTGAGAAGAAAAATAAAGAAAGGAGAGATTATAAATGAAGACCAGAACATAAAGAAGTGAAGGGGAAAGAACAAGGTTAATTGAAAAGCAAACTATATAAAATAGTTTGCTTTTTTTTGTTATGACTTCACTTCTTTTTCTTTCTCTTTAATGACTAATAAAACACCGCTCAGAATTAAAAACGAACCTATCCAAAATGTCCCGCCTATTTGTTCTCCAAGCAGAATCCATCCGAGTAAGGTTCCAACCAGAGGCTGAAAAAAGAAAAAGAGGCCTCCACTTGAGGCATTTAATAATTGTAAGCCGTGGTTCCACAATAAAAATGCACAAGCTGTTGAAACAATTCCCAAATACAAAAGGCCACCTAGAATTTTAGGGTCAAGCAGTAGTGGCGTAAAAATCGTGCTAGGTTTTACAAAAGGAGTTAGTGCCACAATGGCCACAAAAGTTGAATACGTGGTAACAAGTATAGGCGAATAGCTGTTTGGCACGCGTTTGATAAGCACTGACATCAGTGCCCATGTAAGGGCTGCAACAAGCAGAGAAATACCGCCAAGCTGATTAGAGGTATCAATATGTCCGTTTCCAACAATAAATAATACGCCTGTGGTCGCTAAAATTATTGAAGTTCCTTTTTTTATATTCAATGGTTCTTTAAGTAATAGACGAGCAAAAATAACCATGAACGCTGGTGTGGAGGACGTAATAATTGCTCCCATTTGTGCTGAAGACAACATCGTTCCATATTCTTGTGTAACAATTGAAATGGTGTTGCCAACAATTCCAATGGCAACAATTAATAAAAGGTCGCGCTTATGAATTTTCCAAGATTGTTTCCTTATCAAACCAACAATAAGAAGCGCAAGGATGGCGATGACGTACCTGATCCAAACCAATTCAAAAGGCGGAATTACTGCGACAACAACCTTAACCACAACATACATGCCACCCCAGATACTAGCGGCTAAAGCTAAATATATAGAACCTAACAGGGTATTTTTCATTTTTTTGTTCCCTCCGTATTTAAAATTAGGTCAATAAATGCCCTAACGGAGAGAAGTAGTCACTTTACTCCATTAAGGGCGGAGAAGTGCTACTGGAACATCATTTTCAAATAGTGGAGCTAAAAACATGTTATGATCACCTCGATTTTCAAGAATGACTATCATTATACAATGTTGGTTTTAAAGCCGTAAACATCTTAAGAGGACTCCGTTTATTAATAGAATAAACTTTATGAATTCATTTTTTTGTATGATAATGGCGTCATATTCATCGCTTGTTGAAATTTACTTATGAAATAACTGGTACTGTTAAATCCAACTTGATAAGACACTTCTGTCACATTGGATTCAGGGTGTTGCAGTAATAATAAGCTTTTTTGAATTCTATAATCCATTACATAACGTAATGGCGTCTTATTCAGCATTCGTTTAAAATAACGGCAGCATTCAGAACGGCTCAGTTGGCCAGCTTTTGCAATGTCCTCTAATGTGATTTTTTCAGCATAATGGAGATGGATCCAGTTTAACATTTGTTTCATTCGATGACTTTTTATCATTTCAGATTGATCGTACTCTAATTGAAAACCATTAACGACCAGGTTTTTCCACATTAACGTTAATTGCATCGTAATGTCAATCTCATAGAGCGATGTCTTTTGTTGAATCAATTGATTTATTTTTTTTACAGCATCTAGAATATTTTTTGCCCACTGTTGATTTCCAGCCAAAAATAAATAGGGCAAATTGGTTGAAAACATATAGGGCTGAACATAGCTTGAATACAGTTCCTGAGATAAAACGAAATGGGGTGACACATTCAAGCAAATATACGTACAATCCGAGCCTTCCTTTTCTTCGGCCATGTGCAGGTAGCCGCTATTGATAAATAATCCATCCCCTTCGTGAACCTCTATTTTTTCTTCATTTATTTGAAAGAGAGCTATCCCTTTTAGTATCAAAACAAATTGGATTTCATCATGCCAATGAAGCGGAATATAGCCATTTATATTTTGATTGATCGTTGTCTTGTAGCAGGCAACTGGCAATTCTACCGTTCGGTGCTCTGTTAATTCTTTTAAATTTTGATCGATCACAAAATTCTTCATTCTGACTTCACACCTCAATATATTTATATTTTTTCATTCAATTTGAGTATTTTTTATCATGTTTTGCATTTATTACAACACTATTATTATATTTATTAGTGAGGAGTCATGTATGAATACTTCCAATAGAAGAATGGGATTGTTCTATGTTATCACAGGGGCGACATGTTGGGGGATTGGAGGCACAGTAGCCAAAAAACTTTTTCAAGAATATCAAATTGATGTCAATTGGCTTGTAACGACACGCTTGCTTACGGCTGGAATGTTACTTTTAATGCTGCAACTGTTCAGAAAGGATCGGTCTCAGGTTATTGAGGTTTGGAGAAACAAAGCGTCGGCTGGCCAGCTTCTTATTTTTGGCCTATTGGGAATGCTAGCTGTGCAGTACACATATATGGCATCCATTCAACATGGGAATGCTGCCGTTGCTACATTATTGCAATATTTATCCCCAGTAATCGTCATTATCTACACGCTTTTGCGAAAACAAACGGTTCTTACCAAACAAGATATCATTACTGTTGTACTTGCTTTAGTGGGTTGCTTTTTTTTGTTAACAAATGGTTCAATGTCTCAACTTTCAGTGCCGGCAGCTGCAGTAGTATGGGGAGTTTTATCAGGATTCGCGGCAGCTTTTTATACTTTGTATGCCGTTGGTTTATTAAATAAATTTGATTCTCTTGTCGTTGTAGGTTGGGCTATGATTATTGGCGGTTTTGCATTGGGTTTTATCCATCCGCCATGGCAACTGGATTTTCAACGATTAACTGCTGAGGCTTATGCATATATTTTATTTGTGATATTATTTGGAACAATGATTGCGTTCTGGTTCTTCATAAAAAGCTTGGAAAGCCTCTCTCCAAAAGAAACAAGCCTACTAGGCAGTCTAGAGCCTCTATCAGCTGTTGTAACAACTGTCGTTTGGTTAAAAGCGCCATTTGGTTCTTTTCAATGGATTGGTGCTATTTGTATTATAGGGATAACTTTAATATTGGCTTTACATAAAGAGCCTTCTATGGAGAGTGAAAAATCGATATTAAAGATTAGGAATCATGCAAATCGGGATATATAGGGGCTTTTTTTGCTTACATGACCGGTCCGACAATGAAAAACACTGGTGGAGTTTGAGCCCTCTCGGCAATATCAAAAAGACCAAGGGTTTTGACGCCCTTGGTATTTTTTCTTCAAGAACCTTCAATTTTTCTTTTTTGTAATTGGTATCCAAATTTCACTTTTAAAAGATGGTGATGTTACATCCTTATGCTCGTTCCACAATATTTCTGGACCTTCTATTTGTTCGTAATTTGACGATGGAAACCATTCGGAATAAATGCGTCCCCATACTTCTTGCAGTGTATCCGGAAATGGCCCGATTGATTCGAATACAGCCCATGTTGAGGCAGGAACTTCAAGCCGTGAGAAATTATCTGGACACTGTTTCGTTGTGGCTGCGCCAATATAGTGATCGAGCTCTCCTTTTTCCTCTGTCCGACCTTCAGAAAAATTCGTGGATGCACTAATGAGGCCTGATGGTGCTACATTAGAAAGCTCTTTTAGTTTATTTATTGCTTTTTCATCTAAACTTTCCCACATAGATGCAATTTCCGGATTAATTCCTTTGAAAATAATAGGAACTCTTTTTTTAATGCCAACGATGCGAAATGCCTCTTTTTCTTCAATACGGTAGTTCATTTCATTTCCTCCTTTAATTGTTAGCTGGAAGGTCATTCGTGGATAAGCTTTAAGGGAATGGCCATTAAGTCTGGCTTTTGATGGGTTTATGCCATGTAAATTTTGGAATGCCCGTGCAAAAGAATCTGGTGAGTTATAACCGTACTTTATTGCAATATCAATCACTTTTACATTGCTGTCTTTCAGTTCAAAAGCTGCAAGAGTAAGACGTCTGCGACGAATATATTCCGATAATGAAATACCTGCAAGGAAGGAAAACATCCTTTTAAAATGATATTCAGAGCAGAAAGCAAGCTTTGCTGCCTCTTGAAAATCAATATCATTAGTGAGGTTTTCTTCAATATACTTTAACGCCCTATTCATACTTTTAAGCAAATCCATTTATTTGGCCTCCTTTAACCAAAGAATAACAGGAGTGAAATGTATTTATCCGACATTCTGTGCACAGTTTTGCAGGATGACTTATATGAAATAAAGTAAGTGATTCACTTGTATTTGTACAGGTTTTATTGAAGCATGCTGTTCATAAAAAGGCATCAATAAAAGAAAGTTATAATTGTCTTATAAACGGCACATTCATATAATTGAGTGAAAAAGGATGCGTATCATGCCTATCAATTCTTTTGAAAATTATCCGATGAGCTGGAAGCCATCGATTGATAAAGCTGAAAAGCCTATTTATAAAGCACTTGCAGGGCAATTGGAACAGGATATTTTAAACGGAGTTTTATTACCTGGAACAAAACTTCCTCCGCAGCGAGAATTGGCTGATTATTTAGATTTAAATGTGAGTACGATTTCCAAAGCATTTAAAGTGTGTGAGTTAAAGGGGCTGCTGAGTGCGACTGTAGGGAGCGGCACATTTGTATCGTATGATGCGTTGTCGAATGCGTATTTACTTGAGGATACAAAGCCGACACATTTAATTGAAATGGGAGCAATACTTCCAGATCACGCTTCATATGAGCCCTTGTTACACCAACTGAAAAACATGATTCAGGAGGAGGATTATGAAAAATGGTTTAGCTACGGCCGGGCAGGCGAAAGCCTTTGGCAAAAAGATGCAGCTGTAAAGCTCATCCAAAGAGGCGGGTTTGAAACAACTGTTGAACACATTTTATTTGCAAATGGAGGCCAAAATGCGATTGCAGCGACATTGGCGAGTCTTTGTAAGCCTGGAGACCGCATCGGAGTTGACCATCATACGTACCCTGGTTTAAAAACTGTTGCATCATTGCTTAGTGTGCAAATCGTACCGATAAAATCAGAGAACGATGAAATGAGTCCGGAGTCACTTGAATATGCGTGTAAAAATGAAAATATTAAAGGTTTGTATTTAATCCCGGATTATCATAATCCGACGACTTCCTTTATGTCTGTTGAGAATCGAAGAATGGTTGCAGACATTGCAAAGAAATATAATCTGTTTGTTATTGAGGATGCATCGTACCATCTTCTTAGCAAAAAGCCGCTTCCGGCACTCGCCTCATTCGCACCGCAACAGGTTATCCATATTGCAAGTTTATCAAAATCGTTAGCGCCAGGCCTGCGTTTGGCTTATGTAGCAGTGCCGAGACAATATAAGGAGCCAATATCAAAGGCGCTTTATAATTTAAATATAACTGTTTCCCCGCTATTAGCTGAACTTACTGCTCGCACGATTGTATCAAATCAATTTGAAGTCTTAATTGAGAGTCATCGTGAACAAACCATTCGCAGAAATCAACTCGTAAACCGATATGTTGCGGGATATACATGTTTAGGTGTTGAAACAGGCATTTTTCGCTGGTTGTTGTTACCGGGTAAAATGTCTGGTGCCGAATTTGAAGAATTGGCTGCTCGACATGGCGTGCAAGTGTATGCGGCTGAACGCTTTGTAGTGGGAAATAGTTGTCCTGAAAGGGCTGTAAGGGTTTCTGTCTGTGCACCAAAAACACTTGAAGAGCTTGAACAAGGATTAATGATCCTGAGACGTTTGCTAGACGATCTTACCTAATATTGTTTGCCATACAATTAAGACATTGTATGGCTTTTTTGTGCGTGTTATGATGATCCACATCTAGAGGGAGGTTTATACAAAATTGGCTTTTAGAAAGGAAGGTCAGATGATGTTAGACAAGGACAGCGTAAAAGCAATAGATGTTCAAACTGCTTCATTACAAAGCTACATCGGTTCACCAGAAAAACAAAAATCGTTATACAAGCGTACACTATTCGTTGTGAGTATCTCACAAATTTTTGGCGGTGCGGGGCTGGCGGCAGGAGTGACTGTCGGTGCGCTTATTGCACAGCAAATGCTTGGCACTGATGCGTTTGCTGGTCTGCCTTCTGCGTTATTTACTTTAGGGTCAGCAGGATCTGCATTAATTGTTGGAAGACTTTCTCAACGTTATGGCCGTCGAACAGGTCTTTCGGCTGGCTTTATGATTGGCGGACTTGGAGCAATAGGCGTTATTATGGCAGCAATCATAAATAGTATTTTCTTGTTATTTATTTCGTTGCTTATTTACGGTGCAGGTACAGCCACTAATTTACAGGCCCGTTATGCTGGTACAGACTTAGCAAATCATAAGCAGCGAGCGACTGCTGTTAGTATTACGATGGTTTTTACTACATTTGGCGCAGTGGCAGGTCCAAGCTTAGTGAATGTGATGGGGGATTTCGCTCTTTCTATTGGTGTTCCATCACTTGCTGGCCCTTTCATTTTAGCCGCAGCAGCATATATGTTAGCAGGTGTGGTCCTTTTCATTATGCTTCGTCCAGATCCATTAGTTATAGCAAGAACAATAGAAGCGGCAAATGAAGAGCCTGGTGATAAAGGACATTTGGCGGCAACTGAGCATACAGAAAACAAAAAAGGGATAATCGTTGGGGCAACAGTTATGGTTCTTACCCAAATAGTAATGGTAGCTATTATGACAATGACACCGGTTCATATGAGACATCATGGGCATGACTTGGGGGCAGTAGGGCTTGTTATTGGTTTTCATATAGGTGCTATGTATCTCCCTTCACTGGTTACAGGTGTTCTTGTAGATAGGTTGGGACGTACCGCAATGGCTATTTCCTCTGGAACAACGTTGCTTTTGGCAGGTGTAATAGCAGCATTTGCTCCGGGAGATTCTATGGTTTTTCTCGTCATTGCTCTTTCTTTACTCGGATTAGGGTGGAATTTTGGTTTGATAAGCGGGACTGCCCTTATTGTAGATTCAACTGATAGTGCCACACGAGCTAAAACGCAGGGGACAGTGGATGTTCTGATTGCGTTGTCAGGAGCTGCTGGCGGAGCATTATCTGGAATGATTGTGGCAGGGTCAAGTTACCTAGCATTATCATTTACTGGAGGGATGTTGTCCTTATTACTCATTCCAGTGGTGGTATGGTTTAGGGGCCGCTAAAGGATAGGATTGTTTAATTTACATTAATTTGTTATATTGTTAGATAAAGTCTATTGCGTCGTCTAATATTCTAACTAACTATAGTTGCTCAATTAAATCTATTATAAAGATTTGACTAGGATTCCTTATAGCTGTGTCACTCACTGCATATTCTTTAATTGAATCACATAAAATGGTTATCGGATTTGAAAAAGGCAGGATTACTCGCTTTAGGTAAAGGAGTCATCACGTTGTTAAAAAGGTTTTCTCTTGTTTTTGTTACACTAATGATGTCTATCGTTGTTGTTTTAGCGGCTGCTAAAGAGTCGCCTGGAGATTATGTCATCTCATTTGATGAACCTCTTATCTTGATGATCTCAATTGGGATCGTTGTATTTTTATTTATCCCTCCATTAGTCATGTCCTTTTTTGGCAATTTGGTTGTAAGAATAATATCTGGTGTATACCAATGTTTTATCGTTTTCACTTTTCTGGGGCTCATTCCAATTGGATTTCTTATTCCCAATGGCTTTTTGACAATTCTAGTTTCTATTGCAGGAACTTTAGTCAGTATAGCTAGTGTTGCCGTAACCTTATGCATTGGCAAGAATAAAAAAGATATATAATAATTGAATTGTTATTTTTTCAGATTGTCAGTGAAATAATAAAACAAGATGAGAAGGCTTTGTGGGCCTTCTTTTTTTTGTTGTTGCATCATCCCCACTTTAAGCTTAATCTATTGAATAATAAGAGAAGGAACCTATAGAAGAATAAAATAAATAACGAGATGTCAAAAATAAAACTGGACTTCATTATTATCAATTCACGTAAATGTAAAAAGCTTGGAAAGAGGGGAATTCTTTCATGACAAATAGCAGAACGAATCCGAAGGTTGATGAATTTTTAAGTAAAGCGAAAAAGTGGAAGGAAGAATTTGAGAAGTTGAGAACCATCATTCTTGACTGTGAGCTGACTGAAGATTTTAAGTGGATGCATCCTTGTTACACATACAATAATAAAAATGTCGTTTTAATACATGGGTTTAAAGAATATTGTGCGCTTCTGTTTCACAAAGGCGCCTTATTACAGGATACCGATGGAATTCTCATTCAACAAACGGAGAATGTACAGGCGGCGCGCCAGATTCGGTTTACAAATGTTCAGGAAATAAATGAGCTAGAAAACATTTTGAAAGCCTATATTCACGAAGCCATTGAAGTTGAAAAAGCCGGTTTGAAAGTGGATGTTAACAAAAATATTGAATTGAACATTCCTGAAGAACTTCAAAATAAATTCGATGAAATCCCTGCCTTGAAAACTGCTTTTGAAGCATTGACCCCGGGACGGCAAAGAGCATACACTCTTTATTTTTCTCAAGCCAAACAATCCAAAACCCGAGAATCGAGAGTCGAAAAATATGTGCAAAAAATTCTCGATGGAAAGGGATTAAAGGATTAGGCACGCCAAGGTTCAGGCTAAAGGAATAGCATCATAGCGTAATAAGATCATTTCTATAGAAGAAAAACAAGCATAGTAAGATGCTTGTTTTTTCTTAGGACAACATTCACTTACTGCTGAAATGCTTCTTTTGATTAACATTGTATGCCACTAGACAGCGTTATAAAATATTAATGCAACACCTAGAAATAGCTCAATGGTACGGCTCATCACATTTAGAATGCCTAGGAGAACTAATAGAACCGGAAGATTTTTCAGCAAGTTACTGCACTTCAAACTTTGTTTTTATATTAATATATCTTATTTCCTTATTAACCATTGTATTTAGTCAGGTACAGACAAACGAATACTGATTAATGAATCATCATGATATCAATGAGCCGCTTGATTTTTTCATCGTCGCCTGTATCAACGTACACTGTTTTTCTGTTTTTTATGATACTCTCAGTCACTTCCCGCATGACGCCTTTTTCTACATCATCAGCGGAATCCCAGCGTAAAGGCACATTATATACATGAATCGTGCCATCCCCATTGCCATGATAAGTGACTGATCCATCCACTAAACGAGAACCTGCTAACTGGGTTACATCTTCTGGATAGCTGGCACTTGTATCATCATTAGGATTAATTGGCTCGCCAGCCGAAATATGTCGAACATTTAATTCATCTATCTCTTGATTAGATCCAAGTTGAAGCCAAACTCTGGCATATTCAATTTTTTCCGAAGAGTATGCTGCCAATACATTGTCTTCTTTGCTTTTCTCTTCTGCTGAAGAGGTCTCATTTGCAGCTTTTGTTGCGGATTCTTCTGATTCAGTTATTGGCTCCGCTTCATCCTTGCGTATTTTGGTGCTGTCTTCAGGCTCAGCGTGTTTTTCATCAGTTTGCACAGCAGACGCTTGATTTGAAGGTTGTTGTGCTTCTTCATCCTTACTGCCCGTACATCCAGCAAGCAAAGTCATGAGCAGCAGGGCAGTATTGCAATAATATATCTTTCTGTGTTTCTTCATTTTTTCATTCCTCTCCATTAACTCAGGTCAGCTTCATATATAAGTTTATGTATCTAAATATTACCATGGAATAGATAGGATGATGTTGAAAACTGTTTAAGAAGAGGAAACGATCTTGAATAGCATCGCGAAAACTTAAGAATTCTTAAGAAGTTTTGCCCCTTTTTCTGTGTTTTCAAGCGGGAACATGATGAAGGATTTAGAACGTAAATATCCAGAGTTGAAAAAATTATTGGAGACTTATAATTATAAGTTTTTGGCGCTGGGGATGATTTGTCCAATAGCTCCAACAGATGTCGTTTGTTTTTTATCGGCAGCTGTAGGAATCAAGTATACCACTTACATTTTAACGGTTATCGTTACGAATATCCCTTTATTGATATTTTCGAGTTTCATTGTGATCAATTTTAGTGAGTCATTAATGGGAACTGTATTGGTTGTCGCATCATTTGTTTTGGTTTCTATTGTATCCATTAAAATGTGGAACACCCTTAAGCATAAACGGAGCACATAGAAATGCCACGAGACTAACCATTTATAGCTTATAAGCACCTGTAGAGATTTAAGTTCTTTCGGTATCCAATAATACCAAGGGTATAACTGCCCTTGGTATTATGTTCTGCTGCACATATATAAACCCTCCATTTTCGTTTGTAGATCCTTTTTAATTTTTGTATTTTAGGTTGAATGATCACCAGAAGAAAAATGAACGCATGATCTGAAAAGCTGTTTTGTCGCAAAATAAATAAATCAACCAACGATAACAATCTCGCTACTACGATAGATTTTGATTACTGTATATAATCGTTTTTTAGTAAATGCTCTTTCATTTTTTGAATTGCCTTCGCTTCGTCGGCTCCATGAGCGTATATATGTATTTCGGTTCCTGGTTTAATTCCTAAATCCATAATGTCCATGATGGCTTTTGGCGCTTGTTTGAGGTTAACAGTTTTCCCTTGGTATTCAAGAAAAATGTCTGATGTAAACCGATGAGCTATACTGACTAACAGGGTAGCTGGTCGCGCAAACCCTGTTTCCTTAATGATCGTAAATTGTCTTTTAATCATTCTTCACCTCATTAAAGTCTGCCTCTTGACGGATTTATAGTTGGGTTGCAGATCAAATTTGAATTTAGAGTACCTTTAGGATAAGTGATCTAATTTCATCATTTTCTCTGCATTTTGAAATAACACCCTTTCTTTGTGTTTACAAAATAATTCTCAACTAACTAAAATGGACAATGACTTCATTCGGGAAAAAGCATGATTCACTATCAGCTTTTATTTATTATTGTAAATACAAACATGGTGTGTACAATGGTTACATTCAGGCGATTTGTTGATTATTCAACATTCCACTCTAAATTGTTGATTATCTTAAGAAAGTTTGGTGAAAAGCTATGTCCAAAGTGGATAGAAGAATAACCAAAAGCCAAGAGGCTATTAAAATAGCTCTGATTGAGCTGATGACTGAAAAAAGTTTTGATCATATTACGATTAAGGAAATTTCTGAAAGGGCAAATGTAAACCGGGGAACAATCTATCTTCATTACTTAGATAAATTTGATCTATTAGAAAAAATTATGGAAGAGCATATAAACAATATGGGGGATTTTTGTGAGTCGGCAGCTGAAATGGACTGGATTGAATCGACTGTACACTGCATGGAATACCTTGAGAGTAATTATTTATTCTTTTCGACGATGTTAGCCAGTGAAGGCGCTCGATATTTTCGCAGTCAGTTCCTTAAGTTTAATATCGAAGAGTTCAGGAAAGATGTAGATGTAACGAAAGGCAAGAATTACGGCCAAAGTGAAGATGTCATTGTTGAATTTATAGCAAATGCTTACGTAGGGGTAGTGGAATGGTGGTTAAAAAACGAAATGCCTTATCCGCCTCGTGTCATGGCAGAAAAAGTGGGGGATTTATTAGAGAGGATTTTATAATGGAGGCAGGAAATGGGTGTTGACTTATTTGTCTAGGCACTTCGATCGCATACAAAATACCAAGGGCCAGCAACCCTTGGTATTTTTATACCTTCATGCATTTTTGAAGTTTATGCTTAAAGGTCTGCCTTACTTTGCAAATCGCCGAGCTGCGGCAACGCACATGATAACGGCGATATTCACTGCTACGAGTGCCCAGCCTACTTTCTCGTGCAGTATCACTGAGGCAAGCAGCAGTCCAAAAAAAGGCTGGAGAAGCTGGAGCTGCCCAACCGCTGCAATTCCCCCTTGGGCAAGACCTCGATACCAGAACACGAAGCCAATCAGCATGCTGAATAAGGATACATATGCAAGACTGAGCAGCGCGGGAACGCCGATCGCCGACCATGAGTCCGGCGTAAAAAAGAACGACAATGGCAGCATAAGAGGAAGCGACAGAACGAGTGCCCATGAGATCACCTGCCAATTCCCCAGACGCCGTGAAAGTTTGGCCCCTTCTGCATAACCAAGACCGCATACGACAATAGAAGCCAGCATGTACGCGTCGCCAAGCGGGGATGAACCTCCCCCCTGAATGAGGGCGAAACCTGCTACTAACAAGCTGCCGGCAGCTGAGAAAATCCAGAAGACGGGCCGAGGGCGTTCACCCCCGCGCAGTACGCCGAAGACTGCCGTTGCGAGTGGAAGAAGTCCAATGAAGACAATGGCGTGTGCGGATGTGACATGCTGAAGCGCTAAAGCTGTCAGCAACGGGAAACCAATCACTACGCCAAACGCTACCACTAATAATGAAATGAGGTCTCTTTTGGCAGGATGCTGCTGCCGGAAGATGAGAAGGAGACCTCCCGCCAGTACACCAGCTATCGCAGCACGGCAAACGGTGAGAAATAACGGATCGAAGTCTGACACAGCCAAACGGGTCGCAGGCAGCGAGCCGCTGAAAATGAGTACGCCTATAAAACCATTTATCCAGCCATTTGTTGTTTTGTTCATTATAATCACTCCACATATCTTTCTTGTTCATTGTCTGTATTTTCTTAACAAAACCAGCAGCTAAGGATTACAATGACTATAAACTGGAATTGGCCTTTTTTAAACGGCCAGTTTTCATAAAAAAATGCATACCAGTTAGGAGAACAACGTGCAAATGGATATCACGCCTTTTTTGAATAGAACTCTGGATATTCCGCTTTATCAGCAGCTTTATCGGTATTTTAAAGAAAATATGCATCGGGGCCGTATTCAAAAAGGAATGAAGCTTCCTTCAAAAAGACTTTTGGCGAATCAGCTTTCCATCAGCCAAACGACTGTAGAACGTGCCTATGAACAGCTCGCTGCTGAAGGTTATATTGTGAGCAAGCCAAGAAGCGGGTGGTTTGCTGATTATCATGATTCTGATTTTGCTTATGATAGAATGCCAAGCACAACACCCATTCAACAAGAAGCAGAAGAAAATAAACAATGGATTGATTTTCATTATGGAAATGTAGATTCTTCTTACTTCCCTTTTTCCGCATGGCGAAAAAGCATGGTCAATAGCTTAGACCAATATGGACACGAGCTTTATCGGCCGGGACATGTTTTAGGAGAGTTTGAGCTGAGAACACTCATTGCAGAGTACCTGTATCAATCTCGGGGTGTTCATTGCGGCCCTGAACAAGTGATTATAGGTGCCGGGAACCCTATTCTGCTGCAAATCTTGTGCCAAGTTTTTGAGCCGAATATTTCTATAGGGTATGAGGATCCTGGTTATCCAAGAGCACGCAAAATTTTTGAAGCCAATCGCATGAATATTGTTCCGATACCAGTCGATGAGGAAGGAATCTGTATACAGAAGATCAAAGAACAGCAGCCAAACCTTGTATATGTCACACCTTCCCATCAATTTACGCTGGGAACAATCATGACGATCAACAGAAGAATTCAGCTGCTCAAATGGGCGGCCGAAAATCAATCCTTTATCATAGAGGATGATTATGACGGGGAATTTAGGTACACAGGACAGCCGGTTCCTTCTCTGCAAGGGCTTGATCAGCATAACCGTGTCATTTATATGGGCACTTTTTCTAAGTCTCTTTTGCCCTCGCTGCGTATCAGCTATATGATTCTTCCTTCGCCTCTTTTAAAAAAGGGGCATGAAATCACGTCCTTATATAAGCAGACAGTGTCCTGCCACAGTCAGCTAACCCTAGCTGAATTTATAAAAAATGGAGAGTGGCAAAAACACATCAACAGAATGAGAAAACTTTACCGCAAAAAAAGAGCCATTGTATTAGAGGCAGTGCAAAGGGAATTAGGAGAGCATGTCAGAATCCGCGGAGAAAACTCTGGGCTTCGTATCTTACTTGACGTTTATTTGCCATTTGGTGAAAAAGAGTTAATTGAGAAGGCGAAAAAACATGGAGTAAAAATTTATCCTGTTTCTCTTTCTTATCAACATCATCCTCCTGCAAAAACGGTTTCGCTCGGGTTTGCAGGGGTTTCTGAATCCAACATAAGAGAAGGCATAAAAAAACTGAAGGCTGCCTGGAAGATATGAGGGAGCTTTCAGTTTAGCAAAAAGGCCAAGTGACGACTAAGTGTTGAGAGCTGTTCAATATTTTTTAAGTATATGATGAGTGCCGGCAGTCCAGTCCACGATATGTCTGTTTAGCGAAAAACAGAATTTTTTATTTGCTCCTCACAGTGCTAAAATAAACAAAATAGACAATTGAAAAAATAGAGGTGTAAGAATGAAGTTAGATGAGTTTACAATTGGCCAGGTCTTCAAAACGAAATCATTAAAAGTATCAAAAGATGATATTATGCGGTTTGCGGGTGAATTTGACCCTCAGTATATGCATGTAGATGAAGAAAAAGCGAGTAAAGGCAGATTTAATGGAATTATCGCTTCCGGCATACAAACACTGGCCATATCTTTTAAACTTTGGATTGAAGAAGGTCTCTATGGAGACGATATTATAGCCGGAACAGAGATGAATCATATGACATTCATAAAACCCGTATATCCGGATGATGAATTGTTTACAATTGTTGAGGTTCTTGATAAGCAGCCAAAGAGAAATGAATTGGGAATACTCACAGTATTGCTATCTACTTATAATCAAAAAGAAGTAAAAGTGTTTGAAGGTGAGTTATCCGTATTGATGAAACGATAACTCAGAAAGCCCGCTTTTCGCGGGCTCGATTGAAGCAGATGGGTGAAAGATGTTAGCGGGTTTCTTTTGAAAAATAAGAGGTTAAAATATCATAAACAATAGGCAAAGAAGTAAACCCCTCATTTTCTAGAAAATGACCCCCGTGCTGGACTTCGTATAACGCAGCGTCAATTTGTTGTGCCAGCTCCTTGCTCCATGAAAATGGAACAATTTGGTCGTTCTTAGAAGCAATG
This sequence comes from Bacillus sp. PS196, assembly GCF_037963555.1. NCBI lineage: Bacteria > Bacillati > Bacillota > Bacilli > Caryophanales > Bacillaceae > Bacillus > Bacillus sp. PS196. Next base: position 565,090 of record NZ_CP150159.1, read on the forward strand.
ACAGCACGGTGCTTCGCGGACTCAATGATTGTTTGATGATCAAACGATCCCTGTGTAAATTCATCTAACATCTGTAAAGTGGGCAATGATTTGGCAAAGCCGGAAACAAGAATGATTCCGCCAAGCTGTTTTCGCAATTGAATATGTTCCAAAAATCTCAAAATGGCGGGGCACCCTAAGCTGTGAGCAACCAAATACGTATTTTCATGTAAAGTATGTTGATAAAAAGAGAGTGTCTCCAGCCAATCCTCAAGTCTTGGCTGGAGCGGATTAGGCATGTTTAAAATGTCTGCTTGGACCCCATCTGCGAGCAGACGTTTTTTCAGCCAAGGGAACCAATGATTTGTTGAGGAAGCTCTGTAGCCATGAATGATATAGACCTGTTTTTTCATTTTTTTCTCCAAACGAAGTATTTTCATTCAGTATAAAATTCCTCTCATTGGGAAACAAGTACGCACTTTTTTGTAAGTAGCTTTACATATGAGGCATTCCTTGTGCCATTCCCCACTTACACATTTCATCTATGAGGGGGTACAAAGATCGCCCTCTGTCAGATAACGAATACTCTACTTTCAGTGGGGTTTGAGAAACCTCAGACCGATGAATAAGGCCGTCAGTTTGCAATTCCTTAAGCTGTGCGCTTAACATTTTATGGGTGATGAAGGGCATAGCCCTTTTCAGCTCGCCGTATCTCATCGTTTTTTCACACCCTAACTCATAGAGTATTCTCATTTTCCATTTGCCCCCTATAAGAGACAAGGTGTATTCAAATGGGGCTTGTTTACTGCGGCACAGGCTATCCATGTAATCGAACCTCCTTTTTAAGGTATCATATCAGAATAATTCAGTATTTTCGGTGTTGAAGTTTGAGGGCGATTCGCGATCTGAACTGAAAGGAACGCTTGCTCAACAGGCGGCACGGTACATGAATGTTCTAAGTCAAAGAGGGTTACCTTACTGTTAATTACTTTATTTAAAAAAACGCATGTTTTTAGCTGAAAATATCTATTATGGTATATTTAAATATAACGAAATATTTGAGAAATGAGGAATGGTATGAATACAACCAAAAAACATAAGAAATTTAAAGCGAAAATGATTTTCCAAATCATCATGGTTATCATTGGAGGAATCATAGCTGCGTATGGACTAGAAACAGTGCTCATTCCAAACAGTGTATCTGATGGAGGGGTGACGGGTCTTAGCATCGTTGGTTCACAGCTATTCAACTTGCCGCTGGGGATTTTGATTGCAGTGATCAACATTCCATTTGTCTGGTTAGGATATAAGCAAATAGGGAAAAGCTTTGCATTATTATCAATTATCGGAATCGTATCGCTTGCCGCGGGGACAAGCTTTTTCCACCACACACCCGCCATCATAGAAGGAGATACCCTGTTAATTACCGTTGTCGGCGGGATTATCCTTGGATTCGGAATGGGGCTGGCGCTGCGTAATGGCGGCGCATTAGATGGAATTGACATGCTTGCTGTGCTGCTATCCCGAAAACTGCCATTCGGAACGAGCGATCTCATTCTATTCTTAAACCTTTTCGTGTTTATTTTTGTTTCCACAGTATTTGGCTTACAAGGGGCATTGCTTTCAGTCATTGCTTACTACATTGCATCCAAAGTGATTCATGTTGTGGAGGAAGGCTTAAGCGGCTCTAAAACCTTTCAAATTATTACAACCCAACCTGAATTAATGGTAGAGACAATACGTGATCAATTAGGCCGAAGCGCCACATATAAAGAAGCTTACGGGGGTTTTTCCCACGAGAAATTTAAAGAAATCACATGTGTCATCAACCGTTTAGAAGAAACCAAACTAAAGGAAATTATTAATGATATTGATAAATCCGCCTTTGTCACCGTATATGACGTAGCTGAAGTGAAGGGCAGCAATTTTAGAAATCTTAATCATCACTAAAAAATAGAATGACCTTTTTAACCGTAACTGACATGCCGCGGGTAATTTAATCAAAAACACTTTTTTGAGGGCTTGTGGGTGTCACCAGTGAAGGTCTGAATCATAAAAATACCAAGGGAATCAAAACCCTTGGTATTTTTTCTGGTTATTAGATTTTATCTTCAGCTTTACGTGCTGCTTCGAGCTTATCAATCCTGTCTTTATATTTTTCTCCCCAGTCCTTCATGTGCAGGATAACAGGTTCTAATGTTCTTCCAAACTCAGTTAAAGAGTATTCGACTTTTGGAGGGACCTGTTTATAAACCTCGCGGTGAATCACGCCATCCCGTTCCAATTCTCTTAATTGTAGCGTGAGCATACGCTGGGTAATTTTTGGGTATAGTTTTCGAAACTCATTAAACCTCTTTTTACCGTCAATGAGATGATAAAGAAGAATGCCTTTCCACTTACCTCCGATGATATCTAATGTTGTCTCCACCGGACATCCTTCAAAGTCATCAGAAGAATAATCAATGCCGAGTTTACGATTTCTCAAGCTGTTCACTCCTAATAGTATACTTTTTGATACTATATACATTCAATGTGCGTACTTTTTATATTTTAATATACATCATATAATGATGTCACATCTAAGGAATGAAAGGAATGGATCATATGAAAACACTCGTACTCGTTGTACATCCGAATATAGAATCCTCTCGTATCAATAAAAAGTGGAAAGAAGCCGTTTTAAGTGAACCGGATGTAACTGTCCATGATCTTTATGAAAAATATCGCGATCAACCAATTGATGTGGAATTTGAACAACAGCAGCTCCTGGCCCATGACCGTATCGTTTTTCAGTTTCCATTATACTGGTACAGCAGTCCACCGCTTTTAAAACAGTGGTTTGATGAAGTGTTTACGTTTGGCTGGGCTCATGGTCCCGGCGGAAATAAATTGAAGGGGAAAGAGTGGGTAACTGCCATGTCCATCGGTTCACCTGAACACTCTTATCAAGCCGGCGGATATAACTTGTTTTCAATAAGCGAGCTGACAAAACCGTTCCAAGCATCTGCCCATTTAGTAGGCATGACCTATCTGCCTTCCTTTGCCGAATATCGCGCCAATACAATCAGTGACCAAGAAATTGCCGAAAGTGCGAATCGGTATGTAAAGCATATTACAAATATAGAATTAAACCCGAAGGTTCGCCTGCAAAGATATTTGAAACAGCTGGAGGGTGTCGATTTAACATAAAGATTGATTTTGGAAAATCCTGTACTCACCAAGCAGGATTTTTTCTTGTTCAGCAGAGGGATTTTAACATATAGCGAAAAAAGAAGAAGCCACCAAAAATAAGCTATTTGCTTGGTCCTGACTGCTTATTTTTGGTGAAAGACTTATTTCTCTGTGATGAAATAAAGCAAAGCGATGACCGGAAAAGCGATTCCAATCCATAATGCTGTACTCCATCCCCCTGAGGCATATGCCCATCCTCCAATTGATGACCCTATCGCACCGCCTAGAAAGAAGATCGCCATGAATAATCCGTTTAATCGACTGCGAATTTCAGGCGCCAACGAAAAAATAGCACGTTGACTGAGCACGAGGTTTGCAGATACACCCATATCTAACAGAATAGCTGCGGCCACTAGAACTGTTATACCGACGGGGGATCTGCTCTGAATCATGAGCGGCAGTAATAAAGAGACAACGACAACACCGAGAGCGATTCCAGTGGCAAGCCGGGTCAAGCCTCGATCAGCCAGGCGGCCGCCTATTGGTGCAGCGACTGCACCCGCAATGCCCACCAATGCGTAGAGTGCTATTGCCTTCTGAGAAAAATGAAAATCAGGACCCGACAATAATAAAGGAACGGTAGTCCAGAACAAGCTGAAAGCTCCAAATACAAACGCATGATAGATGGCACGGCGGCGTAAGACTGGAGTCGTGCGCAGCAGCTTCCACATTGAACCGAGTAAGGCAGTATAGTTTGTATTTGCTGTTGGTTTTCTGGCAGGAAGCACTTTTGATAATACGATGGCCAGGACAACACTTACCACGGCGGACAAAGCGAATATTGCATTCCAACCCCAGATATCAGCGACTAGACTAGATATCGGACGGGAAAGCATAATACCGAGTAATAAGCCGCTCATGACATTGCCAACAACCCGGCCGCGTGCAGCGTCTGATGCAAGGTATGATGCAAATGGAACAAGCACTTGGGCTGCGATTGATCCCAATCCGACGAAAAACGCAGCTGCTAAAAACAGTGTTCCATGCTTCACAAATGCTGTTAGTGTCAAAGCTGCTGCGCTTAGAAGGAGCGATGCAACGACAAGTTTTTTGTTTTCGATAATATCTCCTAAAGGGACAAGGAATAGTAAGCCGGCAACGTATCCGATTTGGGTGAGTGTGACGATCAATCCAGCACTGCCTGGAGAAAGTCCAATTGCCTTACTAATTAATCCGACCAAGGGTTGTGCATAGTAAAGATTAGCAACAATGATACCGCATGCAGTTGCGAGAAGAAGGGTTAAACTGGGGGAAATCCTCTGACTTGCTTGTTTGTTTCCATTAGCCATAAGAATGAACTCCTTTTTAAGTGGTTTTTTGAGTATAATCATGACTTCTCAACACAAGTGATTTTATAAACTGAACGTTCAGTTTTGTTGATTAATGAAAATAATATACTAAACGTTCAGTTTTGTAAATGGATTTCTGTTTTCTTTTTTATTTAGGTTAAGTATACTGAACGTATAGTTTATATTTCGGGAAGGAATGATTCATGTGCAGAGTAAACGAGGGCGGCCGCGTGATGAAGGAACGCATAAGGCGATTCTATCTGCAGCCTATGGCCTATTGCTGGAAAAAGGCTTCGATGCGGTGACAGTCGATAAAATTGCAGAGCGTGCGAAAGTGAGTAAAGCAACGATTTATAAATGGTGGTCTAACAAAGCTGCCGTTATCATGGACAGCTTTCTTTCGACAGCGACGGACAGGCTGCCTGTGCCTGATACAGGGTCGTCAGTACAAGATATAGTAACCCACGCCACGAATTTAGCTAGGTTTTTGACAAGCCGGGAAGGAACCGTTATTAAGGAATTAATAGGTGCAGGGCAGTTGGATGAAAAATTGGCAGAAGAATATCGCATGCGATTTTTCCAGCCTCGCCGCCTCCAAGCGAAAGGCCTTCTAGAAAAGGGAATTCAGAAAGGTGAATTGAGAGAGAATCTTGATATTGAAGTAAGCATAGATCTCATTTACGGACCAATTTTCTATCGTCTGCTTATAACAGGGGATGAGGTGAATGATTCCTATGTGCATGATTTGGTGATGAACGCGTTTAAGGGAGTTCAAGCTACCTCTGCTACAGAGAGTATGTAGCTGATAAGAACTGCAAAAGCTACGGTTTATATGACAAATTGGTTCTCTCTAATCGCACAGTGAAAGATAAGATTTTTGTTGCTGAGCGGAATCGAGGGAAAAGTTCTCTTATCGGATGTCGAAAAAGAAGTCATTCAATCGTGAATACATAACATCATATTATTACATTCCTTTTCATCGATTGGAACAAGGGTTCTATACTTCAATGGAATATCGCAAAGTTGGAGTATTTAAAGAACAGGGGAAAATCGATGGCCATTATGTAGGTGTCATGGCAATGGAAAAAATACTTGCAATGTAAACAGGCCTCTAAAGAGACCTGTTTTTTAATATCCAGATGATTGTCTAGTTTCAGCTTGGGCTCTATGACTACTCCCATAACTGAAATAGTCTAATATTTATACCGGAATATTTGATGTTCCAAATATAAGGGATTGTTTATATAAATAAAAGTTTATATAATGACGTGGGCGCTAAGGAAACGCGGGGAGCGACTCAGGTTTTCGTTTTCGAAGTTTTGATCCTTAAGATATACGGAGCGCTACATATGGAAACGTAAAGGGGAATGTATAATCATTTGGCGTGTATATAACGATTTGCTTATATATTGATTTGGGAAGGAGGAGCTCATATGACGATTGATGTTGCGGCGATGACTCGTTGTTTGAAAACACTTAGTGATCAAACTAGGCTTATAATGATGAGATTATTTCTTGAAAAAGAATATTGTGTCTGTCAATTGGTTGATATGTTCGAAATGAGCCAGCCCGCCATAAGCCAGCATTTGCGGAAATTAAAAAACGCAGGTTTTGTGAATGAGGACAGAAGAGGCCAATGGCGTTATTATTCAATAAATGGTTCCTGTCCTGAGTTTGATACATTGCAATTGATCTTACATCAAATTGATCAGGAGGATGAATTGTTAAACCATATCAAACAAAAGAAAACTCAAGCGTGTTGCCAGTAAGGAGGCATTAGATTGACATCAATGATTTTGGCAGTATTCATCTTTTTATTAACTCTAGTATTGGTCATATGGCAGCCGAAAAATTTATCTATAGGGTGGTCAGCCTGTGGAGGCGCAGTTTTAGCTCTAATAGCAGGTGTTGTCAATTTTCATGATGTGTTAACTGTGACAGGGATTGTTTGGAATGCGACCTTGGCTTTTGTGGCCATCATACTGATATCGTTAATTCTTGATAATATCGGTTTCTTTGAATGGGCAGCGCTTCATATGGCTAAGGCTGCAAAAGGAAACGGTGTGCGGATGTTCGTTTATGTATCTCTATTAGGGGCTATCGTCGCCGCGTTATTTGCAAATGACGGTGCAGCTCTTATATTGACACCAATCGTATTAGCGATGGTCAGAGCGTTACATTTTAATGAAAAATTAGTTTTTCCTTTTATTATTGCCAGCGGATTTATTGCGGATACCACTTCGCTTCCTTTAGTAGTGAGCAATTTGGTCAACATTGTTTCAGCGGACTATTTTCATATTACGTTTATTGATTATGCATCCAGAATGGTTGTCCCGTACTTGTTTTCGCTGCTGGCGAGCATCATTGTACTTTACCTTTTCTTTAGAAAAAGCATACCAAAACGCTATGATCTGACTGAGGTTAAAAAACCTGTTGAAGCAATTAAAGATCAAAACATGTTCAGACTGTCATGGTATATCTTAGGGCTGCTGTTAATTGGATATTTTGCAAGTGAATTTTTTTCTATCCCTGTATCAGTGGTAGCGGGTAGCATTGCGATCATTTTCTTAATCGCTGCGCAAAAGAGTCCGGCCGTCCATACAAAGAAAGTGGTGAAAGAGGCGCCATGGGCTATCGTATTCTTTTCAATTGGCATGTACGTTGTTGTGTATGGTGTCCGAAATGCCGGATTAACGGATGTCCTTTCAGATGTGATTCAAGCCGCAGCTGATCAAGGATTGTTTGCTGGGACAATTGGAATGGGCTTTATTGCGGCGATTCTTTCTTCCATTATGAATAACTTGCCGACTGTTATGATTGACGCATTGGCGATTGCCGGTACAGATACACATGGGATGATGAGAGAAGCGCTTATTTATGCAAATGTGATCGGTTCAGATTTAGGGCCTAAAATAACACCGATTGGTTCCTTGGCGACATTATTATGGCTTCATGTTCTTTCGCACAAAGGTATGAAGATTTCCTGGGGCACGTATTTTAAAACAGGAATTATCCTCACGATACCCACTTTATTGATCACACTTGTCGGCCTGTATATTTGGCTGCTGATAATCCATTCTTGTTTCTAAAAGGACAAGGTCACTATATCAAGGAAAACAATGCACTGGTAACTCTTGCCGCAGCCAAATGGCTGAAGGGTGGGGGAGAAAATATCTTGGGGACAAGTGGAATGAGTATAGCGCTGAAATCGAATGTCATGGATGACATCTGAAAGCTGTCAAAGCTATGAAAGAAGCAGGGATTGATATTTCAAATCAAACATCGGATAAATTTGATGATCCGGCAAAAGCACACGGAACAGAAGAAGTGTTTCCAAAGGGTCCGTGATGAAATTGGTGACCGTTTAAAACAGTTTGCTGTAACTGGGGAATAAAGAATCGATATATTCAGCGTTTCCTTGGGTTATATAATGCAATGTGTTGTTCAACAGGTGTCTGCGAGCTGAGTGCAGACACCTGTTTTTGTTTTTATTTGTCTGAGATTCGTAACAGGGAAGTTATTTAGCTGGTGACAGAGGAAAATTGATTTGTGAACAGAATCATGAAGGAGACGGTGTTTTAAAGGAGTTGTCTGTTTTGCAGGAATTAACAAAAGAAAAATACAGTAGCTTAAAAACAATGTTTGATGACAAATATTGTCCCACATTTGTCTATTCAATATTAGACCAAACCATTCCGGGAGCTGTTTATGCAGATGATCAAACCTTTCCTAAATCGTTTTTTATAGGAACTGAATCAGGCATTTATTTTATTGCGGGAGACCAAGGGAATCGGGATTTTCATGATTTCATTGCAGGATATTATGAAGAACAAGTGAAATCATCAAAACGATTTACCTTGTTTTCTTCCAGTGATACATGGGATAGCGTAATGAAACCCATACTGAAAGATGACTTGAACCAAATGAGAAGAGCTGCATTTTCTTATCAACCAAAATCTTTCAAAAAGACTTTGCAACTGCCAAAGGGTCTTGTATTGAAAAGAATAGACGAAGACATCATTTCACACAGCACAGCGTTTAACAGCGCGTATTATGAGGAGTATTGGGATTCTGTCTCACAGTTTGCTTCAAAAGGTTTTGGATTTGCCGTATTACATGGCAATCATGTAGTAAGTGAGTGTACTTCTATATTTTTAGGGCATAATCGAGCGGAAGTGGATATCTATACACTTGAGGAATATAGAGGACTGGGGTTAGCTTATTGCGTAGCAAATAGGTTTATAGCGTTTTGTATTGAAAATGGGATTGTTCCTAGCTGGGATTGTGATATCTGCAACAATTCGTCCATTGCATTAGCAGCTAAACTAGGGTTTAAGACGGTAACGGAATACACTATTTACTACACTGGCTAACCTTAATGAAAGAACCTTAAAAGGAGATACCAACCGATGTTGGTATCTTTTTTGTTTTAGAGTTTTTTTACCCTTTTAGCAGAAAAATGGGTGATGAAAATCTTATTCATTTTATTTACTTTTAGGTAGGTAAAACATACCCCGCCAACTGTAACCACTCCGCCTAGCAGAGAGAGCAGTGTGGGTATTTCGCCGATCCAGATCCAAGATATGATCAAGGCTAAAGCCGGTGTAACATAAAGTGAAAGGGTTGCTTCTGAAGCACCGACGAGTGAAGTGACATATGCAAGGGCAAAGTATGGTACAACTGTTGGCAATAAACCTAAATAAACAATCGACAATGTAGCGTTCAAAGGTGCGTCTATCACCTCCGAGCCTAAGCCAGGCAAAAAAATAAGCATAGGTACTGTTCCGCCCCAAATTGTAAATGTAACAAATGGAATAAAACCATATTTTTTTATATAGCGGGCTTGAAAAACGAAATAAATACTCTCCGAAAATGCTGCCAGCAGGATGACCAAGATACCGCTCATTGAATATGTAAAGTCTCCCGCCCCAAATGCAATCAATAATACACCCAATAAACTGATCATAGAGCCAAGCCATTTCGTAAATCCAAAATGCTCTTTATAAAACAGGCGGGATAGCATGGCTGAGAAGATCGGTGCCGTAGTAACGAGTAAGCTTGCAACTCCGGCACTAACTGTTTTTTCACCGATGTTCAGCAAAATGTGATAGAGCGCAAATCCTAAAAACCCTAAAAGAAAAATGGCAGGAATGTCTTTCAAGTCGGGTAGGCGCATCTGAGTCAAAACAGCAAAAAGCAATAATGCCATAGAGCCGATTAACAAACGACATAAAGCAAGGTGTTCTGGTGTGTACCCTTCTAGTCCTGCGCGAATTCCCGGAAAAGCAGATGCCCATAAACAGATCATCAGACTGTTTGAGGTTATCAATTGAACTGTTTTCTTTTGCATATTTCCCACTCCTCTTTACAAAAACCAACCAGTTATTTAATGTGTTTTTATATTAATAAAGATTTGGTGATATGGCTTCAACCAGTTAAACGGATTTTGACCCAACCAATTTATTTTAAGGAGACCGATTCTATGAGCTTTCCAGAAGAAAAAAAGATGAAAAAGCTCCCTAAGTACAGACAAATCGTTCATTTTATTAAAGAGAAAATAGGAAATGGAGAGTGGCCGATTGGAAGCAAGATTCCAAGCCAGCGCACGCTTGCAAAAGATTTTCAGGTAAATCGGAGCACAGTGATTACAGCGTTAGAGGAATTGATGGCCGATGGGCTAATAGAAGGCACAATGGGGAAAGGCACAGTTGTTATCAACAACACATGGACACTGATGGCTAAGAATTCTGCTCCCGATTGGGATCAATATGTCACCTCTGGCATTCAGATGCCAAGCCGAAAAATCGTTCAAGAGATAAATCAATCAGAATCAAATACAGACCTTATACAGCTCAGTAAAGGTGAACTTTCAGCTGAGATTTTTCCTTTGGCTGTTATGAAAGAGATGATGGGGAAGGTATCTCAACACATGGAGGCATTCGGATATGAAGAACCAAAAGGTTACTTACCTTTGAGGGAGGCATTAAGCAACTATTTAAAAACCATTGGAATCAACGTCTCATCTTCTTCCATTCTGATTGTCTCAGGAGCGTTGCAAGCCTTGCAGCTGATATCAATGGGGCTGTTACAAAGAGGATCAACCGTTTATCTTGATCAGCCCTCCTACCTTTATTCATTACACGTATTTCAATCAGCTGGTATGAAGCTGACTGGACTTCCTATGGATAATGAAGGACTTTTGCCTGAAAATGTTCATTTAACAAGAGGAGAGCGGGGAAGGGCTATCTTATATACAAATCCATGTTTTCACAATCCGACTGGTATTCTTATGTCTAAAAAGCGACGGGAAGAAATCCTAGCAGTAAGTGAGAATACACAGCTTCCTATTATTGAAGATGACATTTATCGTGAGTTATGGATCGATGAAATTCCGCCATATCCTATTAAAACAATTGATAAAAATGGACACGTACTGTACATAGGAAGTTTATCGAAAACATTAAGCCCAGGTTTGAGGATTGGATGGATCGTCGGACCGGAACCGGTGATTGAACGTTTATCTGACATTAAAATGCAAACAGATTACGGATCCAGTTCGCTATCCCAGAGAGTAGCGGCAGAGTGGTTTACTTCCGGCCACTACCAGCAGCATGTAGAAAAGGTTAGGCAGCAATTAAAGGTGAGAAGAGAATTGGCCTTGAGTGCTTTAGAAACTCATTTGAAAGATGTGGCGACATGGAATATCCCAAAAGGAGGGTTTTTTGTCTGGATAAAAATATTGCCTTCCATATCAATGAAATTACTTTATACTAAAGCCTTATCAAAAGGGATTCTGATCAATCTCGGCAGTATCTATGCTCAGGAAAAAGGGAATTATATTCGCTTATCATATGCTTATGCATCTCTTGAAGACCTTCAAAAGGGGATTTATGAGTTGGGTTTAATGATAAAAGAACTGGCAAGTAAGTAACTTTTATATCCTTAAATGGATGTTTCACTAAAAAAGAGATCAAGCCTAATGATCGCTTGATCTGATAATAACAAGGGTTAATAGAATAGACCAAATCATGGTTCGGTCTTAAAATGATCATGTCTCTGAACGAAAAGTCTTTCCGACTTCTCTTCCTAAACCAAAGTAGTGTCTGAAATTATAGATAAGCGGGCTCCATTTGGAAGGGTTGATATGGTTTTCGTCCAGAATGATACTTTCCTCGGCATGAAAATGTAGTGCCTGCGTCTCTACAATTGCGAATGACGATTCATATTCTGGAAGCCGAATGTGTTTCACTTCGGCTTCTATTTGAATAGGACATTCTTTGATTCGTGTTGGTGATACTGTTTTTGATTGTAAAGGCGTTAACCCTGCTGCCTCGTATTTTTCTTTTTTATATGTAAATCCGAGCTGCTTCTTTAAAGGCGGTATGCTTTTTTTTCCGCTATAAGATGAAATTCTTTCAACGTTTTCCCATAATTCCGGGCCAGGCAAGTTTATGACACACTCTTTGTGTCTTTCCAAATTGTCGATGGCTTTTCCTCCCAGTCCTACTCCAAGGATTATATAATGTCCAAGAGCCCAAGAAGAAGACATAGGACTAATATTAGTGGTTCCATCCTCATTCAATGTGGTTAGAAGAAATGTCGAGGTACCATAATACATGATCTTGGGTTTGATTTCCTTAAATCGACGAGTGTCTTGTTTTTTGATGTCCAACGTTTTTTCCTCCTTTCACGCTTACATTTATATTGTAAAGGATTAACATTTCAACTATCATCGAAATATGAGTGTAAGGAGGAAAATCATGAATCCTAATATTGCAAAAATCTCTTCGTTGCTATCAGATCCCTCGCGTTCTTCCATTCTTCTCAGTCTGATGGATGGCAGGATACACCCTGCGGGAGAGCTTGCATATCTCGCTAACATTAAACCTCAAACCGCCAGTTTTCACCTGAATAAATTGCTTGAAGCAAAGCTGATTAGCGTAGAGAAGCATGGGAGACATCGGTATTACAGATTGGCTGACTCAGATGCTGCAAATGTGATCGAACAATTGCTTCATATTGCGCCTAAAGCAAAAGTCAAATCTTTAAAAGAGTCAAAAGAGAAAAAGGACTTGCATTTCGCCCGGACCTGTTATGATCATTTGGCAGGTTATGTGGGCGTGCAAATGGCACATTCACTAGTTGAGCAGGGGATGTTAAAAAAAGTTGATTTAAACTTTGAGGTGACTTCAGAGGGTGCTTTATTCTTTTCGAAGTTAGGCATCAATGAAGAGCAACAACGGAATAAGAGGAGAGCCTTTGCCCGCTGCTGTTTGGATTGGAGTGAACGGCAGCATCATATTGCAGGAGCATTAGGAAACGCCCTATTGGTGCGCATGTTAGAAGAAGAATGGATCGTTCGTATGCCTAAAACGAGAGCGATTAGGATTACACAAAGCGGGAAAATCGCGTTTGAAAAGCACCTAAACGTGAAGATTTAGGATTTTGAAGCGGAAACATCAGATGATGAGGCACGATATCTAGGAGGAGTAAGATTTGTTCTAATCTTACTCCTTCTTCTTATTTTGAAGCAGCTCGATTCCCCATTGCAATCGAGATGCGGTTCCAACTGTTTATTTGATTAATGATCAGAACAAGGTCAACATATTGTTTTTCATCATAATGTTCCCGCACCCGATGATATAGCTCATCAGGAACCCTTTTAGATGGAATGAGCGTGATGTGTTCAGATAGTTCGAGAGCCGCTTTCTCTTCAGGTGAGTAAAAATCACATTCATTCCAAGCATGTAAACAGTAAATTCGCTGTTCAGTTTCTCCCATTTTGCGGGCATCGGACGTATGCATATCTATGCAGAAGGCACAGCCGTTCATTTGAGAGACTCTGATTTTGATTAGTTCTCTCGTCGTTCGGTTAATTGAGGATTGTTTCGTGTATTTCTCCATATCCATCATGATTTTCATACCTTCAGGTGCAATCTCATAGTAGGACACTCTTTGACTCATAAGGCAAGACTCCTTTACATAGAATACCTAGATTGTATCCCGGTATTGATCATTTTACCAATGTGCGGTTTGAATGACAGCTGTTTCACCGTCTTTTGGAAAGAAGTTTCTTTGAATAAAAATAAGGGTAGCCAGCAATGATGAGTGGAGCTGCTAATGCAAGCAGTATCCATGGGCCTGATTGGCTGTCTCTAGTGACTCTAATGAATATATAAGTACCGATCAGAAAATATAATAAAGCACCTAGAAACCAATACATGTTCAATCCTCTTTTTCCTTGCTTTTTGGTTGCGCATTTTTGTCTGTCATATGGCTTAATCGATCAGGGTTCTTATTTTTTAATACCTTCTCAGTCCGGATTCCTTTTCTCTTTAATGATAAAATTGTGAGATCAATCGATTTCAATGATGATCATTCCTTCAATGAATAGTAAGTTCCTTATGATTTTAAAGGTAAATTTGAAAAGATAAAACGTACATAGAGGCAGAACGTTCATGTACGTTTGGGCAATGATCACTTATTGGAAACTCTAATGTTTCCCTGCACCTGATATTGTTGTGTTCCTTCTCTTCCTATAAAATGATTGGATACATGTATGTTTGCACGTTGAAATATGGGTTCGATTGTCATGAATCTCTATTCGGTGAAACAGGTAAAGGAAGTGGATAAGGTTTGCTTATAAGGAATCCTTTCAAAGATAAATATTACTCACATGATAGGCGGGCATTAAACATGCTTGCACTCAGAGTGCCGGGCTTGGCTTTTATTCTCATGATCTATATAGCCTCTATCGTGCTGCAATTTGTTTCTGAGGGCTGGTCCATTTTATTGCTTTATGCGTTTACCATATTAATCGCCATTTTTGCTTTGCTTCATTGGCACTCATATCGCTGGGTTAAGAAAAGGGTGGTTCTGTATTTTGTGATACAAGGTTTGATCACCTTTACACTTGCTAATCTCATGACTGGCTTCTTTATACTTGTGATTATCGGCCTTTATGCATTTTTAATTGGACAAATCATAGGAATGGCAGACAGAAGAAGGACTTTTCTCATTCTTTATCTATTGCTGCTGCTGGTCATAAATTCGGCGTTTCACCTTCATAAAGGTGAAGTTTTGCATTTTATTGTTATTGCTGGTCCAATCATGATTGTCATCATCACTTATGCTGCAACATTTTTTGCCCAAGTCGATGAAAAAATAAAAGCTCAATTGACTCTTGAAAGGCTGGAGCTGGCTCATCAGCAGGTAGAACAGCTGACGCTGCAGAACGAAAGACAGCGGATGGCCCGAGACTTACACGATACGCTTGCTCAAGGTCTTGTCAGTTTAAATATGCAGCTGGATGCGATTCATGTTCATCTCGCCAAAGGCAACACAGAGAGAGCGAAGGAAATCATACAACAATCGATGAAAAGAGTGAAAAGCACATTAGCTGATGCACGTTCAGCTATTGACGATCTCCGCAGCAAATCAGAAGAAATCGGTGTTTTAAAAGAAAGAATTACCTCGCTAATGGATCATTTTATAGAGTCGACAGGCATGGCTTGTTTATTAGATTACAGATTGCACCAGGTGCTGGATGTGCGTACAGCTGAAAACTGTTATTACATCATTGGAGAATGCATGACGAATGCGGCAAAGCATGCTGAGGCGAAAACAATCTGGATATCCATTTGGGATGATGAAAAGGGAAGGCTCCATTTAACAGTTAAGGATAACGGCAAGGGATTTGATGTTGAAAAAGGAAAGAAAAAGAGAGGACATTATGGGCTTCTTGGCATACAAGAACGCGTCAGGGCAATAAATGGCCAATTCAATATCAAGAGTACAAAATTGAAAGGAACACAAATTGAGATCACTGTACCAATTCAGGGAGAGATGCAAGATGAATAAGGTTTTAATCGTTGATGACCATCTTGTCGTGAGGGAAGGTCTGAAGCTTTTAATTGAAACGAATGATCAATACATCATTATAGGAGAGGCGGAAAATGGAAAAGTCGCAGTCCGTCTTGCAGATGAATTAGAACCGGATATCATTCTGATGGATTTGTATATGCCGGAGATGAGCGGGTTAGAGGCCATTAAACAAATAAAAGAAAAACACGATACCCCCATCATTATTTTGACTACATATAATGAAGATCACTTAATGATCGAGGGGATTGAATTAGGAGCGAAAGGATATCTGTTAAAGGATACGAGTTCAGAAACCCTTTTTCACACAATGGATGCAGCGATCAGAGGAAATGTGCTGTTGCAGCCTGATATCCTCAAACGTCTGCAAGAAATCCAATTTGAGCGGATGAAAAAGCAGCGCAATGAGACGCAGCTTACAGAAAAGGAAGTCATTGTTCTAAAAGCAATTGCTAAAGGTCTTAAAAGCAAAGCGATTGCCTTTGATTTGGGCGTCTCTGAGCGAACAGTAAAGTCCAGATTAACGTCCATTTACAATAAATTAGGCGCGAATTCAAGAACTGAGGCAGTAACGATTGCCATGCAAAAAGGTATTCTGACAATAGACAACTAAACTGCATATTTGAAAATTGCCCAAACGTACATGCCCGAATGTACGTTTTTTTCATTTCATTGTCAACTACAATGAGAAAGAATGTGATCAAGCAATGTGTTGAAAGGAGATTATCATGTCAAAAATGTTATATACATTAGGAGGATGGATTGCTCGCAATCGCATAAAAGCAATATGTGCGTGGATCGTTGTGTTAGTTGCTTCGATAGGCCTTGCAGTCACCTTGAAACCAAGTTTTTCTGAGGATATGTCCATACCTGACACACCTTCGGAAAAAGCGATGGATGTGATTCAAAAAGAATTTCCTCACGGTCCTGATAAAGGGAGCATACGGGTTATTTTCGGTGCTGGTGATGGGGAGAAACTTACTGGGAAGCCAGCAAAAAAAGCAATAGAAGATACGCTCAAAGAAATCAGTAAAGATGATTCTGTTGACTCGATTGCAAGTCCTTTTGTGACAGGGACAATCGCGAAAGATGGCACAGTTGCCTATGCTGATATCAAGTATAAATCATCAGCAGATGATATAAAGGATTACTCTATCAAACACTTAAAAGACAGTTTGAAAATGGCTGATGATGAAGGATTGCAAACTGAGCTAAGCGGAGATGTACCGGGAGCCGAGATGGAGATAGGCGGTGTCTCTGAAATTGTCGGCATTATCTTGGCTTTTGTCGTTTTAGCTATTACATTCGGTTCTTTATTAATAGCAGGTTTGCCGATTTTAACTGCACTGATTGGTTTAGGTGTAAGTATTGGACTGGTTTTGATTGGGACACAAGTATTTGATATTGCTTCCGTCAGTCTTTCATTAGCCGGAATGATTGGCCTTGCTGTTGGTATTGATTATGCTTTATTTATTTTTATGAAACACCGCCAGTTTTTAGGCGAGGGCATACAAAAGAATGAATCAATTGCGAGAGCCGTGGGAACAGCGGGAAGCGCAGTCGTTTTTGCCGGACTTACTGTTATCGTTGCACTTTGCGGATTGACTGTTGTTAACATTCCTTTTATGTCTGCGATGGGGCTGACAGCAGGGCTTAGTGTACTGATGGCTGTTTTGGCTTCCATTACACTTGTGCCTGCGGTCTTATCGATTGCAGGGAAGCGGATGATTCCGAAATCAAACAAGAAAATAGAAAAACAAAGCACTGAAACAAATGTCTGGGGACGCTTTGTCACCAAAAATCCTATCATGCTAAGTGTATGCAGCATTCTGATTTTGATCGTCATTAGTATCCCATCTATGCATTTGGAACTGGGCTTGCCTGATGCTGGGATGAAAGCTAAGGATAATCCGGATCGCCGGGCATATGACTTGCTTGCCGAAGGCTTTGGAGAAGGATTTAATGGCCAATTAACAATCGTAGCGGATGCCACAAATGCTACAGAAAATAAGGCGGAGGCTTTCGCAGATGCAGCGAAAGAAATAAAGGATTTAGACCATGTAGCAAGTGTCACCCCTGCAATGCCTAATAAAGAAGGGAACTTTGCCATCATTACGGTCGTTCCTGAAACAGGTCCAAATGATGTCACAACGAAAGATTTGGTACACGATGTACGCAGTTTGTCAGATAAAAACGGAGTAGATTTGCTTGTTACTGGATCGACTGCAGTGAATATTGACATTTCAGATCGATTGAATGATGCGATACCGGTGTTTGCTGTACTTATTGTGGGCTTTGCGTTTGTATTGCTGACCATCGTTTTCCGTTCGCTGCTTGTGCCGCTTGTTGCTGTTGCAGGTTTCATTTTAACGATGACAGCCACTCTTGGGATCTGTGTATTTGTCTTACAAGACGGCAATCTCATCGATTTTTTCAAAATACCTGAAAAAGGACCGATACTCGCCTTCCTGCCGATTTTATCGATTGGGATTCTGTTCGGTTTAGCTATGGATTATCAAGTATTTCTTGTCAGCAGAATGCGTGAGGAATATGTAAAAACAAAGAATCCAGTACAAGCCATTCAGGCTGGATTAAAACACAGTGGTCCTGTTGTTACAGCAGCCGGCTTGATCATGATCTTCGTTTTTGCAGGATTTATCTTTGCAGGCGAAGCTTCTATTAAAGCCAACGGATTAGCTCTTTCCTTTGGTGTGCTCTTTGATGCCTTTATTGTAAGAATGACACTGATTCCAAGTGTCATGAAGCTGATGGGGAATGCAGCCTGGTATTTGCCGAAATGGTTAGACAAGATGATTCCGAATGTGGATATAGAAGGGCATCAACTGACAAAGGAAATACAGCCAGAAATAGATCATGAACAAAAGAAACAAATCAGTGTGTAATAGAAAAAGCAGATCTTTAATGATCTGCTTTTTTTGCATATGGTAGTATTTAGAAGATGAAGTCGGCAGTTAAAAGGAGACACTTATGGCGCCATCACTCATTTTCGATATGGATGGAACTTTGTTTCATATTGGCAGAAGCTGCATCATACTAGCAGGCATCCCAGGAGAAGTGACATGATTTTTTGACTTTGCATTCACTACTTGATGCCAAGGATCTTGAGAATCCTTCTTGAAAATAAAGGATTTTACAACTGATCATATAAGAAACCTAAAGAAACAAGCACACAAAACCAGCTGCGGGTTTTGTCCAAGAAAAATAGAGTCCATGAGAGAGACTCTATTTTTTGAAATGCCCGGCTAGAAGTATATTGCAGGTCTTTATGAATGCAAAACACTATCTTATAAGCCCTTACCGTGAAATGCCTGTTTCTGCATTGAAAAAACGCATTACACGTTCATTTACGTAAGCGGGTTGTTCCATCGATAAAACATGTCCGGCATTTTTAATGACTTCCGCCTCAATATCAGGAACGAATGAAGAGGCTCGGTGCAGGGCTGAGTGGGGATCATAGATGACTTCATGTTCACCAAGTAATAATAGGATAGGAACTCTTGCTGAACGTAATTCCTCATCGGTAAAAACATACGGAAATCCGTCTGCTTTAGGATTTGGATTTCTTGATCCATCCTGCCACATTACCCCTGCCTGAAACTGCTTCACAAAAATCGGGTGCAGCACATTCTGATCATTCATCATCCAATTTAAGAATGTTTCAACTCCATTTGACGCTGTAAGGCCAAGAGCGTATTTGTAGAAATCGTGATGAAATGGCAAAAACGTTTCTGCCGGACTCAGTATAGCTGCGCTTTTTACTCTCTCAGGCATACGTAAAAGGAAATTCATCGTATGGAGACCGCCAAGCGAAAGTCCGATCATGTGGGACTTTTCGATCCCCAGATTGTCAAACACATCAAGAAGCCAATTGGCGTAATCCGTTCTTGTACCGCTTAAATTCTCAGGAATACTCTTGTTTTTATCACCTATGATATCAACTGCATAAGTTCTGTATTTGCTGCTCCAATCGGCGATGTTGGGATACCACATCGTCGAGCTGAATAATGCTCCGTGGAGTAATACAAGCGGCGGGGCATCCTCTGGGCCGCTTGCAATCACATGTGTTTGACCAAAACGAGTAGATATATAGAATGATTTGCAACGGACCGGCCAAAGACTAAGGCTTTCATTATAAGTTTGATAATAGCGGATACCGTTGTCACTTAATTCGGGAATACTAGATGAATGGTTTGACATACAAATGCCCCTCCCAACATTGTTTAAATGAATGTGCCGTTTCGTGATGGGGAATCTGATTTTGATATAACAGACTTTATTTACAATATAATACAGTTGTTGTTAGACGTCAAATCCAAGATGAAAAGGAAATAAAACGATTGGAACAGATTATTGAAAATCAATATAACAGAATATTTACCTCCTTTGTGGAGCCGCTTCATTAAAACCGCAATCCAAATGCATGAATCACAAAAATCACAACAGGAGGGATCAAGAGGGAAGGCAGCAAATTCAATGTTTTGAACTTCTTGATTCCAAGAATGCTTAGACCTGAACTGAGGATGAGTATGCCTCCCACAATTGTGATTTCATTAATAAGGTCTGTATTGATTGCGCTCTCCATTACTTTAGCAAATAAATAGATGGAGCCTTGCCAGGCAAATAATACAATGGCTGCAGCCGCTATTCCAAAACCAAAAGTTGAAGCGAGCACAATGGAGGTGATCCCATCTAACATCCCGTTTGTCAGGAGGTATGTATAATCTCCATGCAAAGCGGCTTCAACAGGGCCCAATATTGACAGCGAACCTATACAAAATAATAAGACCGCAGTAGATAAGCCCTCTGCTAAATTACTTTTAGAAAATTTGTTCACCAGCTTGTTGAATCGTAATTCTAAATTGATGATCTGGCCTAGCAAACCTCCAATGGCTAAACTCACGATGAATAGAATGGGATATTTACTATCAGGCAAATGCTGTGTAATGGCGTTGATCCCCAGCGCGACTGCAGCGAATCCCATTGCCTGCATCAAAATATCCTGGTATTCATCTTTAATGCCTTTTTTGAATATCCCCCCGATTATGCTTCCTGCAATGATCATCACTGTGTTAAAAATCGTTCCAAACATAAGCTTTCTCCTCCAAAAATCATTCCTGCATAAAAAATAAACCCTCTAGTTAGTAGAGAGTCAAGGGAGATCAAAACATATTCATGAGATTATTTGATGGGCAGCAGGATTTCAGTCACGTAATTATCTAGGTTATTCGTAATGCCATAATCAATGAGTGTGATTTCGATTGAGTCCCCTGCTACTTCATAATGATGTTCTTTCATATATGCCAGTAATTTTTTGTAGTATGGTTCGGCTTCTGGATGTGACCCTTTAAACCTAATTTGCAGATATTCTCTTGAAGGAAAGATGATTTCTGAAGAAGTTTTTTCATTTTCATCTTCAAGAATCATAAATATACTGGAATATTTGTCAAACTGTTTTGCTTTCACATTTGCTGCAGAAATGGATAAACCGATCTTGCCTATGAATATATCTTCGTTTACATTCAGGTGGGTTCTCAATTCAGCTAACGAATGTTCGATATCATGGCCGAGAACATATTCATGCTGCAAGTAAGCCACACGCATTGCGGGAAGTTTGATTTTTGAAATTTGATGTAACGGCATGTTAACGGCATCTTCTATATGTGTGATGCGTCGGGAGATCTTTCGTTCGATGCGTTCCAATTCTTTCTTTTTGCGATCAATTTCAGCCTGCTGGCTTTTTAGTAAATGAAGAAGAGTGTTTGTATTTTGAGAGTTATAAAAATCAAGAAGCTTATTGATTGGCAGGCCTAGGGCCCTCAAATACTTGATGGTATCAAGCCGCTCAAACTGTTGGGTAGAATAATATCTATAGTTCGTTTGCTCATCTTTATATTCCGGTTTCAAAAGGCCGATTTCATCATAATACCGAAGAGCAGAGATTTTCACATTGAATAACTTTGACACTTCTCCAATCGAAAAAAATTCCTTCATTCTAACAACCTTTCTGTGCCTATGATTGATATACACACATTATATAGTACGGCGAGTTCTAAAGGTAAAGTTTGCATCATAAAGAAAAAGCTCCTTCTAAAAAGGAGCTTTTCACTCTTCGAAATAAGGATTTACATGGATGAGCACTTCTTCTACATCTGAAAACTGTCTTTTGATTTCATTTCGAATTTCGCGGGCAATATCGTGTCCCTGCTTAATTGTCAAATCATGATCCAAAGATAAACGGACATCAAGCAATTTATAGTGGCCATGTTCTCGCGCGCGGATTCTATCAATTCGTTTTACTTGATCACATTGAAAAATAACAGCTTTATATTCCTCTATCAGCTCGGGATCAACACTCTTTTCCATGAGCACATCAACAGACGGCCTGATTAATTCCATTGAAATCTTAAAAATGAGGTAAGCAACGATTGCACTGGCAATGGCATCGGCGTACAACAGATAGGACCATCCGCGGGTGTTTCCGATGATAGCCAACAGAACGCCGATAAAAGCGGCAAGAGAGGCAACGATATCGCCTTTATGATCGTACGCAATCGCTATAATCGCTTTGCTGTTCCATTTTTCCCCTTGCTTTATAGAATAACGATATAAGATTTCCTTAGCCACGTACGAAATCAGAGCCGCAAACAATGCGCTGTATTGGGGAACGCTTGGCCCTTTAACAAAGGACAGAATCGCTTCTATGAGGATATAAACGGATACGATCACTAAGATAATTCCTACAATCGCCTCACTAATGACTTCAGCTTTTCCGTGACCAAAAGGATGGTCTTGATCGGGCGGTTTATTGGAAATTCCGATCACTGCCAAGACTGCAATCGAAGCAACGACATCTGCCGCGGAATGTATTCCGTCTGCAAACACGGCTTCACTATCGCCTACCAGCCCAAAAAAGACCTTTCCTGCCATTAAGATCAGATTGGCGATCAATGCAATCAAAGCAACTTTTCTGCTTATTTGTTCTCTTTCACTTGCCATTTTTTCCTCCTATAAAACTGCACAAAAAAAATAGGAGTGCTCTATATACGCTCTCCGTATCCTTTCCTGTGTAATCACTTTGCTTATCATACCAATTCAATTTCGAGTGGGTCTATAGCAACGTTGTTTCCTGTTTACTAATAAATAAGGTGACAGAAAAAAAGTTGGAGCTGTGCTAAAAAGGTCATACAGCAAACAAATGAGTTCTTATGTAACAACAGTGATGATTCGCCATTAAATACTGCCGTCAGTGAAAAATTTCCACCTGATTGTTAAAAACCTATTGACATGAGAAGATCTGTATTTTATTATTATCTCATATTCAAGATATTTTAATTCGAGATATTTGATTGAAAAGATCAGTGATCAAGCGCAACTCTAAGTGTTCACTCGTTGTCATTTCTTTTACACAATATTCAATATGGATTTTTTATAATATAATATCTCGAATTCGAGATAAAAGGGAGTGTATCATAATGGCTGAATTTATACAGTTAGTCAATGAAAGACGATCTGCAAGCAATTTTCTTTCAGGTCATCCAATCACAAAAGAAGACCTCAATGAAATGTTTGAATTGGTTGCATTGGCGCCATCGGCTTTTAATTTGCAGCATACAAAATATGTGACGGTTCTTGACCAGGACGTAAAAGAAAAACTGAAGCAGGCCGCAAACGGACAATTTAAAGTGGTTAGCTCTTCTGCGGTTCTCTTGGTATTAGGGGATAAGCAGGCATATCAACAAGCGGCTGATATCTATGAAGGTTTAAAGGTATTGGGGATATTAAATAAGCAAGAGTATGACCACATGGTGCACGACACCGTTTCGTTTTATGAAAACAGGGGAGAACAATTTAAGAGAGATGAGGCGATAAGGAATGCTTCACTTTCTGCGATGATGTTTATGCTGAGTGCTAAGGAAAAAGGCTGGGATACCTGCCCGATGATCGGCTTTGATGCGGAAGCCGTAAAACGGATTTTGAACATAGACGACCAATTTGAGGTTGTCATGATGATTACGATTGGAAAAGAAAAAACAGAGAGCAGAAGACCGCGCGGCTACCGGAAGCCTGTGAATGAGTTTGTTGAGTATATGTAAAAGGAGCGGATAAAAATGGCTAAAAAAACGATGGGAATTCATCATATTACAGCGATTGTCGGTCACCCTCAAGAGAACACAGATTTCTACGCAGGAGTGCTTGGGCTTCGTTTGGTCAAGCAAACTGTCAATTTTGATGACCCAGGTACGTATCATCTTTATTTTGGGAATGAAGGCGGGAAGCCGGGAACAATCATTACCTTCTTTCCGTGGGCCGGAGCCCGCCAAGGCGTCATTGGTGACGGTCAAGTTGGCGTGACTTCGTATGTTGTGCCGAAAGGGGCTATGGCATTTTGGGAAAAGAGACTAGAAAAGTTCAACGTTCCATACACCAAAATCGAGCGCTTTGGGGAACAATATGTAGAATTTGATGATCCTCATGGACTGCACTTAGAAATCGTGGAAAGAGAAGAAGGAGAGGCTAATACGTGGACTTTCGGAGATGTAACGCCCGATGTTGCCATTAAAGGTTTTGGGGGTGCAACCCTATTATCAGCGCAGCCTGACAAAACCGCTGACCTTTTAGAAAACATCATGGGGCTGGAGCGAGTCGGCAAAGAAGGAGACTTCGTTCGTTATCGTTCCGCCGGTGATATCGGAAATGTGATTGACCTTAAGTTAACGCCTATTGGCCGCGGGCAAATGGGGGCCGGAACGGTGCATCACATCGCTTGGCGGGCTAACGATGATGAAGATCAGTTAGATTGGCAAAGATATATTGCTTCCCACGGATATGGTGTAACTCCTGTTCGGGATAGAAACTACTTTAATGCCATTTACTTCAGGGAACACGGGGAAATCCTGTTTGAAATCGCAACTGATCCCCCAGGCTTTGCACATGATGAAACACAGGAAACAATGGGCGAAAAACTGATGCTGCCTGTGCAATATGAACCGCATCGCACACAAATTGAACAAGGGCTGCTGCCGTTTGAAGTAAGAGAGTTAGATTGATTTGACACATAAAAAATAAAGAAACATATATTCAATTGATGATTGCTGGATACTGTCAGCAAAGAATCAGATAAAATCAAAGATGAGGAGAGATACAAATGGAAGATGCAGGACTGTTGCTTATTCGTATAATGATTGGTGTGGTGTTTTTGTTTTATGGCACACAAAAATTATTCGGCTGGTTTGGCGGATACGGGATTAAAGGAACCGGACAATGGTTCGAATCAATTGGGGTGAAACCAGGAAACGTTGCGGCCGCTCTATCAGGTCTTGGGGAGTTAGTAAGCGGAATTCTATTTATTTTAGGCGTATTCCTCCCGCTTGGAGCTGCTATCATAACGATCATCATGTTAGGTGCTATCGTAAAAGTCCATGGAGCGAAAGGTTTTGCGAATGGCGCCGGAGGTTTTGAATATAACCTGGTGCTCATTGCAGTTTCCATAGGGGTTGCACTCATCGGTTCAGGAGCTTACGCTTTGCATTTTTAATACGAAAGTATGTAAGAACAGTTGCTGCTTGTCAGTAACTGTTCTTTTATTTTGACATTTTCGGCAAGCTTGCAGGTACTCTGCAAAGTAAAAAAGCGGATATAATAAATATAAATCAGTATAGTGAATGATACGTATTGATGAGCTTGGTTATAAAAGACAGACCTATTTGAAGGAGTAAATGGATGAAAGAGATGACAGAATTACATTCATTAGATTCTATAGATAATTTTATCAAACAGCACAAATTCAGTTTTATTTATATATCAAGGCCTGCCTGTACAGTATGTCACGCAGTCCTGCCCCAGCTCAGAATAGTATTGGATCAGTTTCCAAACATCAAATTGGGGCATATCAATGCTGACGATGTAGCAGAGGTCGCTGGCAGATTTTCAGTTTTCACCGTTCCTGTGCTTCTTTTGTTCATTGATGGGACTGAGTTTCTAAGAGAAGCCCGTTTTGTTCATTTTGAACAGCTTGAACAAAAGCTGAAAAGGGTTTATCGATTATATGAAGGCGAATAAAGGAATAAGGCAAAAAAAGAACTCAAATGAGTTCTTTTTTTATTCTTCACTAGGCGAAGAAGGGTTATCAACCTGCCCTTGATCACTTGTATCATTATCACAACTTGCTGAAATAATAATTGAATGAGAAGGAGAGTAATCTCCTAATGTGAAATTCACTCCGTAATTTTTGCTGTTCGCAGTATGGCTGTTTTGCAAGTTTTGTCCGATATCTGTATTGGCGTTTTGTGTCATTCCATTTATCGTGAGATTTGAGATGTTGATTTGAGATCGCATGCTTCAAAAACTCCTTTCACTCAGAAGTAGCCGTCATAGAGGACGCTGGCAGTCTATTTACTTCTATGATATTGCGTTTTTATATCATTGCATCAACATAATGGTAAAAATAATAGCGAGTGAATGAGCATCTCTTTTGAAGATGATCAACCTATCAGCAGAAATAAAGCCGCCTGATAAAGAGGCGGCAGATCGTTATATGTCATCTATGAATTTGATGTATCGTTTTTCGTTTGCCTGAAGGATAAGATGGTCGTTTTTAATGATGAGTAGGAGCCTATAGCAGCGTAGCCATAAAACCAGCCCATAAATACGCCAGAAAAGAGGCTGTGTCGATGGCTTATGAAAACAGAAATGACAAGGCCTGTTATTAAGGCAACTGACGGTACAAAAGTTTTGGGGATTTTCAATAATATTTTGAGGATTTGGGTTATCAATATGATGATTGGAACAGCTATCACAGCATCCCAAAAGTTCGTGTGAATAATTGGAAAAGCCATACGACACCTCATGAAGTGTTTATTTCTTAATTTTTACGCTAAAAGCTTGGAAAGCAGCTCTTGGATCGCATATGTTACATTTTGGGCTTGATTGGCGGAGCTTGTTTGGCTTAAAGTATTGGATTCAAAAACCAAACCTGTATTACTCCCACCGGAACCCTCTGTTGTTTTAGACACAGAGAACGGGCTGATGGAAACTGCAAATCCGTTATTAAAAACGCTGTTCCCGGATATCGAATGAATATAAACTGGGAATTTCATCATTCATCTCTCCTCTCCGTTATGACTGTTTATACAATATGGTGTGTGAGCAGCAGTTGCTTAAACAAAACGGCAAAAACTTTCAGTAAGAGACAAAAACCTGCAAAATGCCACAAGCGCCTTTTGTTAATGCAGCTTTTTAGGGACGTTTTTTTTATTTTTTTTACCAACTTCATCAAAAATATTCTGATTGGCAGACTGGGCTTGTCCATCCTTATTTATGAAATCGGGGTGAATGAGTTTTTTCAGATCCCTGACTGTTAAAGGCTTGGCGTCATCAGTTAATTCTATTCCTAATTGCCCGTTTGCCTCTAATGTCGCAATTTTGACATCTTGTATAGCCGTAACGCCGTGAAGCCGTAGCTGCATTTCAAGCTGGTCAGCTGTAAGTCTCATCTTCTTTAAGTTTTCGATATGAAGCTGTCCGTTTTCAATGACGATTTTTGCTTTTCCGGTTAACATCTTTTCAATGGTGTTCGATTTCATTTGGATCCATTCCATAACGATGAGTGTGCTTGTGAAAATTGCCGCTGCAATTAATGTTTTGAAGAGGCTGTACTCGATGATTGGCTGAACGATAATAGTTCCGATCGAAATCATGACAACCGTTTGAGTTGACGTCATTTGTGCGATTGATTTCCTTCCTGAAATTCTCAGCAAAATGACCCCGGCTACAATGAGAACAAGAGATTCCCAAGTGAAATTCATGCTACCACCTGACCAATGATGAATTAGATTTGTCATGGGATTGGCTTTTCTTCCGGCCAATCGCAATTTAATATATCCGAAAGGCAGTCGGTTCATTCTGTCCTGAACCGAACAATATTTTTGGTATAGATGGATATATTAAGCCGAACAATGATAGCAACAGGAGTTTTTTGGCCGAAACAATCTGGGAAGCGGGGAGCGCCATAACATGGTTGAACTTGAAGTTGTCATTAGAACGGTTGCCAGCTTTGGCTTGCTGTTAATCGCAGAACGAATTTTAGGCAAACAGACAATCTCTCAAATGACGATTTTTGATTTTATTGCGGCGATCACACTAGGGGCGATTGCTGGTGGATTAGCTTACAATACTTCAATAAAACCGCACAATATGGCCATTTCGTTTAGTATTTTTGTGCTAACCATTTTTCTAATTTCGTTTCTGTCGATAAAGAACAGGAAGCTGAGGAAATTTTTTGCCGGAGATCCAACAGTGCTGATTCAAAACGGGAAGATACTTGAATCAAATATGAGGAAAATGCGTTACACACTTGATTATTTAAATCAGCAATTGCGGGAAAAAGAAATATTTAATATCGAAGAAGTTCTTTTTGCCATTCTTGAAACGAATGGTCAGCTGACTGTGTTAAGAAAACCGCAATTCCGGCATGTGACCAAACAGGATTTAATGATTGCGGTAAACCAAGAACACAGGCTTCCGATAGAGCTTATTATGGACGGAGAAATCATTGAGAATAATTTAAAGCAGAATCGTTTGACGGAATCCTGGCTTTTGGAAGAATTGCAAAAAAGAGACATAAAGGTGAAAGAGACCGTGTACGCAGTGCTGCTGGGTAATGGGGATATTTATGTGGATCAATATAAAGACCATATATCAGTCCCTATGGATAAGGAATGAAGGAACAATCAATCTTAAAGCCCCTTATTGAACGCAATGGTTTCAATTTGTCTTGGGTACGAAATGTGCAGAAGCCCGTTTAACAGCTGAATCTGTAACAAATGAGATTCAGCGGCTTCGGGAAGCTGAATGATTCGCTCAATTTCTCCGTAATACCGTTCACGCAGCACTTCCATTTCGGCAGGAAAAACAGGCGTGATCGTCCCTTTGATCAACAGCTGGGTTTTAGATAGTAAACGGATCGTTAATTCTTCCTCATACACACCGGGCATTTCCACAATGATAAAATTATATTCTTCATCTTGATAAAAGTCGTAAACAAATGTAGAAGCTTCGGAATCAAAAAAATGTTCCGGGGCTTTATATTTGAGCACATTTGTCCAAAAGTCACTTTGTTTATATTCATTCGTAATCTCAAGCCACTTTCGAATTTTTTCGAAATCCATATGAGATTCTCCTTAAATTTGATTTGAAATCGGCGCAGAAGGGTTTCCGATTTGGTCTTGGTCACTAACGTCTGAATCAATATTTCCAGTGTTTAAAAGTGAAGACGTAGGCGAAAGATCCCCTAAGGAAAAGTTTGCTCCAAAATATTTGCTGTTCGCAGTATGGCTGTTGTGCACAGTCGGACCGACATCTATATTTCCGTTTTGCGTGACGCCGTTGATCTTAATATTTGCGATGTTAATTTGATATGGCATAGACGAAACCCCTTTAATCTAAAATTGGCGGTGGTGCAATCGGAGGAGCATTAACGTTGGATGTATCAGAGTTGCCGATAGATGTCTGGTCATTTACATCAGGATCGTTTAAGAAGTTTTCCATAACCGATTCTGTAGGTGATGTATCACCGAAAGAAGAATTGGTCCCTTGAGATTTTTGATTGTTGGTAGGGCTGTTATAAGCAGCTTCGCCTATTGTAATTGAACCATTGCCCGAAATACTGTTGATCTTCAAATAATATAGGTTGATTACTGTAGACGGCATCCCATCACACCCTTCCATCTTTCTGTACAGTACATTATGCGCCGCTGCACCCAATTGTTCCTTGCATTTACGGGCAAAACTCTATCTGGCCCCAGAGTGATGCTCGTTAGAAAAAAAGAATAAAGTTTGTCACAGCCTGAATGTCAATCTATTTGGCAAATACTACTTATCAGTGAATGAAAAGCCATTGATATAGGAAGCAATGAATTGATTCAGTTATTCGAAATGCATGAGACCTTTTAATAAAGGAAGCTGGCAAACAGGATCAGTTTGAAATCATTGACAATGAAGCTAATGCCATGAAATAATACTCGTGAGTAACATTACTTTCGAGTATTATTTTTGGGGGTGGTCCTCGTTGAAAAGTAAAAAAGGACGTAAAGGAGAAGAAAGCCGGAAACGGTTACTCAAAGCTGCCGCTAATGAATTTTCGATTCGGGGATTCCATGACACGAAGATAAGTGAGATTGTAAAAAAAGCTGGGTTCACACAGCCTTCATTTTACCTGTACTTTCAAAGCAAAGAAGCCATCTTTGAGGAGTTAATCACCGATTTTCACTTCCGAGTAAGAAAGCTGACAGAGTCACTTCTTCTGGAAAACGGATTAAACACGGAGGATGTGACAAAACGGGTGCTGTCTGCTGTGGAATCTGTTTTTCAATGTCTGGCTGAGGACAAGGATTTAACCAAGATCGGCTTTTTTCTCAACCCGGAAGCAAAACAAATGAAAAAAGACTTGGCGATGGTTTTGAAAGAGAACTTAGAAGCAGAACAGCGGCTTGGCTATTTTCACTCTGAACTGGATATGGAAACTGTCGCTGAGTGTTTGGTCGGCATGATTGAACATTTAACCGATTCATTTTTGTTAACCGGAATCAAAGATCCGGCAAGCCTCGCAGCAGAGGTTGTGAATCTTTTAATTTACGGGATGCTTCCGAAAGGGAATGACGTAAGATGATATCTATTATTACGAAAGTCAGTTTGGCAGTTTTTATGCTTGCGGGAGGCATCATAAAGGTAAGCCGCGTTCCCTTTCAAGTTGAGCATTGGCGGCATTATCAATATCCATTATGGTTTCTGACTGTTACTGGCATTCTTGAAATAGCCGGGGCACTTGCTATGACAGCGGGAATTTGGAATCGGTATGCAGCAATTGGAGCAGGTGTTCTGTTTGTCGTTCTCATGGCGGGAGCCATTCATGCGCATATGTTTCGAGCAAGACAATCGGCCATCATGGCGATACCAGCGATGATTTGTTTGATTGTTTCTATCATGATCATCATGGGGAGTTACACGTAAGCTTTTCACTAATGTTTAAGAACAAGCCCATTTGCAGGAAATCTCCTGTTCTTATCGAATAATAGAAAGTCCAGGAATTAACTGAAGCAGTAAAATAGAGATCCATTTCTGCGTTATTCGTCCGGCATCAGCTGGGCTTTTTTTATAAAGGAGGAATACAGGATGGCATTCACTTTGGAAGACATGACTGAGGAAGAGTTCGAAGCCTTTCGAGTGATGTCCGTGCAAAATTATGCGAAACAAAACATAACGTCAGGAACTTGGACGGAAAAAGAGGCATTTGAGAAATCGGAGCAGGCATATGAGAACATGATTCCGAATGGGCGAGACAGCAGCAATCATTATTTTTGGAACA
This sequence comes from Bacillus sp. PS196, assembly GCF_037963555.1. NCBI lineage: Bacteria > Bacillati > Bacillota > Bacilli > Caryophanales > Bacillaceae > Bacillus > Bacillus sp. PS196. The sequence goes on from NZ_CP150159.1 coordinate 595,852, forward strand.
TCACAAATGACCAAGGGGAAAGAATGGGCTGGCTCTGGCTGTATGCTGATCCGTTTCATCCGCAAAAGGAAGCGTTTATCTATTCCTTTGGATTGTATGAAGCCTTTCGCGGAAAAGGACTTGCTCAATTGGCGCTTCAAACGCTTGATGAAAGAGCAAGAGAGCTTGGTGCGGAAAGGCTGGCTCTACATGTATTTGCACACAACGAGACAGCCGTCTATCTTTATCAGAAGATGGGCTATGCCATGACCAATATACGTATGCGGAAACAGCTATGCTGAAAAGCCGCTTACGTTACCCAAATACAACATGCCTATCTGGAAGCGGTGGCAGGGTACTATAAGTCATCATTAGAAAGATTAAGGTCATGGGAGGCTTGAACATATAAAGAAAAAGGACAACAGCTGTTGTCCTTTTCAATGCCGCTTGAACTTTCTCCCTCAGTCTTTTTTGTCTTGATGATCCAGCTCTTTTATTCGTTTCGTAAGCTCATTGAAAGCCTGATCAAGCTCCTTATACCCTTTATCATTTGGCGTCATAAAACTGAGCTTTCCCAGCACTTCTTGTCTTTCTGTCTCAAGCTTTAACCGAAGCTCCTCCCGCTCATTTCTTTCTGAAGGAGCGTCGTTTAACTGCTTTTCGATGCCGTTGTTTGAGATGACGAGTTTACTGTTTGTTGTTTTTTCGAGAAAGTATCGGTCATGTGAAACCGCCAGCAATGTGCCGCTGTATTGTGACAGTGTTTCTTCCAGCTGTTCGCGTGACGGCAGGTCGAGATGGTTTGTCGGCTCATCTAAAATCAGCACGTCTTTTTCCTCCAGAATATATGCCATCAGCTTGATCTTTACACGCTCACCCATACTCATATGCTTGATCGGTTCAGTCCATTGGGCGGCTGTAAAACCTAAGTGCCTCATCAGATTTTGAACGTGCCCCCTTGCTTTGAATGTTTCATTCTCAAATAACTCTTCCGGTGTTTGTTCTAAAGGCAAATCAAACACCTCCTGCGTTAAATAGCCGATGTTTGCGGACGGCGACACCCATACACTTCCTTCTGCTGTTTCCTGTCCCAGAATGATGTTCAGTAATGTCGTTTTTCCGCTGCCATTGGGGCCTATGATCGCAACCTTTTCGCCGTGCTGAATCGTAAAGTTTGCGTTTTCAAAGAGTGTCCTTTCTTCAAACGCTTTTGTTACATTCTGAACTTCTAAAAAACGTTTTCCTGTTTTGTGGGTTGTATCGATTGAAAAGCGGACTGTATATTCTGGGGTAACGGGTTCCGCCTTTGCTTTTTCCAGCTCTTTTTCAAGCCGCTTCTGCTTGGATTTTATCTGGGCATCCGTACGCTTCGCTTTTACCCGGTGATATTCTTTAAACCCTTCCTTTTTCGTCGATTGAGCATGGGCTTTTTCCGACCAAGAAGCGAGCTCATTCATTTGTGCTTCAATCCGTTCGACCATTTTTTGCTGCTTTTCATATTCACGCTGCTGGGTGAGTCTTTTCTTCTCCCGGAACTTCATATACCCGGAGTAATTCCCTTTGAATTCAATCAGCGTCTGATCCTCAAGCGACCATATTTTTGTTGCGGCTTCGTCTAAAAAATATCGATCGTGAGAAACGAGAATCACCGTGCCGCTATAATGTTTCAGCTGTTGGATGAGAAATTGCAAGCTTTTTTCATCAAGGTGGTTTGTCGGTTCATCTAACAGCAGCAGATCTGCATCCTCTGATAGTCCTTTCGCCAGCCGCGCTTTCAGTTTTTCACCGCCGCTTAACTGATGAAAATCACGAAGAGGCACATGCCATTTCTCCAGTAACTTCTTTTCGGCAGGTGTCTGATCCGCAAAGGAATATGCCGCTGTTTCCTGTTCAACCAAAGCCAGTTTTATATCCTTTCGAAGGATTTGACCCTGGGAAGGGGCTAAGTCATTGTGAATGAGGTGCAGCAGCGTAGATTTCCCAGCGCCGTTTTTGCCGATAATCCCAATGATATCTCCTTGCTGAACACTGGCATTTATATTTTTAAAAACAGTCAGATCCTTCACTTCATAGCTAACGTTTGTTAATGTTACGATCTCTTTCATCCATATCCCTCGCTTTAAAGGGAGAATAAAAAAATCCTCCCAAATGTGTTGGAAGGATTAGCCGTGCCTGTGCATGATCAAATAAGCTATTTTTTATAAATAGCAGGTCGTATATATAGAAAATGGGCAGACTAATCCTATTTTTTGATTTGAAATATTGATTTCAAACGATAAAAATAAGATTAGTTAATCATTGTCCACCCATCATCCCTTCTTGTTTTGATTACAAACACTATAGCATACCTTCAAATTCAAAAGCAAAGGTCATTTTCATCAAAAAAACTCCTGCTCTCATTTTTGAGGCAGGAGTTTCGAGTGTTATTGATGCTTCGCTTTTCTCACTTTATAAATCACAATCAGCAAAATAAACCAAACCGGTGTGACAAATAAGGAAACACGAGTATCCTGTGCCAGTGCCAGCACAACCAGAACAAACGCCAGGAACGCAAGAATCAGGTAATTTGTAAACGGATAAAGCGGAAGCTTAAACTTGTTTGTTTTCGCTAATTCAGGTCTTGTTTTGCGGTATTTCATATGGCAGATGACCGTAATTCCCCAAATGTAGATAAAGCATACGGTTGAAATACTTGTGATCAGGGTGAATACGCCTTCTGGCATGATGTAGTTTAACGTAACACCGATTAAAATCACGATAGCTGAAAAGAATAAAGCATTTCTTGGCACTTTACGCTGAGTCAGTTTCGCCATTGACTCAGGCGCATTGTGATCTTTCGCCAGGGAATAGACCATACGGCTTGTACTGAATACAGCGCTGTTGCATGCTGAAGCAGCGGAAGTCAATACAACAAAGTTGATAATACTTGCAGCCCCGACGATGCCAACCGCGACAAATACTTGTACGAATGGGCTTTCGCTGGGATTGATGACATCCCAAGGATAGATGCTCATAATCACGAGAAGAGCCCCGATATAAAAAAGCAACACACGGACAGGAATATTGTTGATCGCCTTAGGGATTACTTTTTCAGGATTTTCTGTTTCACCGGCTGTAAGCCCGACAAGCTCAATGCCGACAAAAGCAAACACAACCATCTGGAACGAGAGGATAAACCCGTGCATGCCATTCGGGAACAGGCCTCCGTGGCTCCAGAGATTTGTGAAGCTGGACACTCCTGAGCTTGTGGAAAAGCCTTTGAAAATCATCACAAGGCCAATGACGATTAACGCCAAAATGGCAATGACTTTAATCAAAGCAAACCAAAATTCTAATTCTCCAAACAGCTTGACTGTCGCCAGGTTCATAATCAGTAAAATAATTAGAGCGATTAAGCCAGGCACCCATTGCGGCACACCCGGGAGCCAATATTGAGTGTAGAGCCCGACTGCTGTCAGATCAGCCATCGCAATGGAAATCCAGCAGAACCAATATGTCCAGCCGGTGATAAATGCTGCCATATCGCCTAGGTAGTCTTGTACAAAATCCACAAAAGAGTGATAGTTCAAGTTTGATAACAGCAGTTCACCCAGCGATCTCATAATTAAAAAGCAAATGATCCCTGTGATCATATAAGCAAATAAAATCGAAGGTCCGGCAAAATGAATCGATTTGCCCGAGCCGAGAAATAAGCCTGTCCCAATGGCTCCGCCGATGGCGATGAGCTGGATATGCCTGTTTTTCAAGCCTCTCTGCAACGTTTGCTGATTTATATTGTCTTTCGTCATGTCGTCTGTCACTTTATGTGTTCCTCCATTGAAAATTGTTTATTGAGTCAGCAATCTATTTTTAATGATTATTATAACACTAAAATTTCTATCTTTTTTACTAAAAAAGGATTGATGAAAAGAATTTTAATGTGATTTGGACTATTTCCCGAAAAAAGCGGCTCCATTTAGGGAGCCGCTTTTTTATGCTTTTTCAGTTTTTGTCATAAACAGGTAGAGCCCGTAATCTGTCGGTGCGGATGCGTAGCCTGCCTGCCGCAGCATTGCTGTGATATTGCCGCGGTGGTATGTCCCGTGGTTGACAACGTGGGGAAGCAGTTCGGAAACAGTTGTTTTCATGATTCCGCTTGAGGGATTTTGAATCTGGAGTGGCTGATTGAGCTGTTCTTTTTGCTGTAAAAATAGTATATAGCGCTCGGATAACCTCAGAAAAAGGTCTTCCATTTCCTCTATTTCTTTAGCCTCTGTCTGTTCTTTAAGCTGTTCAGCTAAAGCCAACGCATCGCTCAAGGTTTTGCCGGAAAACACTTCAATCCAGCCGAGATCAGAAAGATAAACATGAGACAATACATGGGATATTGACGGAAACACGCTTTGAATTTCTTGATGGTATATCTCTTTTGGAAGCTCTTTTAATCGGTTGAATATTTGTTGATTGGCCCAGACGTTATATTCATACAATTTGAATGCCAAATCTGACATGTTAAAATTCCCCCTTTCGTGTGTATAGCTTCCATTATACACGAACGTGAGTTCTTATGTAGAGTGCTCGAAAATAAAATTTGTTGACATATATAGTTTAGAGGAATAAACTAAATGACATTGAACATAAAGTTTAGCGGGGTAAACTATAATGAGGAGGGGAAGATATTGAATGAACAAAAGCTATGTCAGGCGATAAACCTGTTTGTGGAAGTCCTGCTTGAAGGGACAGAATTTGTGCATCGTGAAATCAATCAGGATGTCTTCAAGCATATCTCAAGGGAACAGGCAGACCTGTTGAAAATTTTAAAAGTCAAGGGCCCAACCTCTCCCGGCAGCCTGGCCATGTACCAAAATGTACATAAGAGCGCGATCTCTAACAGACTGAAAAAGCTGCTCGAAAAGGGATTGGTTCAATGGGACGACTGTCCGGCAAAAAGTGATAGGCGCTCTAAGCTTATTAACATTACACCCAGTGGTGAACACATACTAGAAGAATTAGATTCTGCCATCTTTAACGCGCTCAAACCGCTGATTGATGATATAGATGAGGAACACTTACATTCCATCATCGAGATATTCACCATTTTAAAAAGCAAATTTAAAGGAGGAGATTCTGCCGAATGAGAGCAATCATCAAATTCAAGTGGGCAATTGCAGCCATAGTATTAGCACTTACCGTCGTTTTGAGTTTGTTTTCTCCGAACTTAACGGAGCTGGCCAATCAAAAGGGGCAGGCCCAGCTTCCCGCTGATGCTGTTTCAGAAAGGGCAAACGCCATTTTAAAACAAGCGGGAGAAGACAATAATTCGATCAGTGTCGTCTTTACGTTAGACCATGCTCTAAAGAAAGAAACAGAGAATCAGCTTCGGATAATGATCGATAAAATCAAAAAGATCGACGGTGTAGAAGAGGTAACATCTCCTCTGTCAGCGGAAAAAGAAGTCAAAGACCAGTTGATGTCTAAAGACAAGAAAACCGTTCTCATGCCTGTCACGATTACAGGTTCTGATAAAAAGGCGGAAAAAATTGCGGACGAGATTTATCAAATCGTTCCTGATGATTTGACGGCATATATTACGGGAGCTTCCCTTATCAACCAGGATTTCGCTCACAGCTCAGAGGAAGGGCTTAAGAAAACGGAAGTGATAACAGTCTGCCTGATCATCGGTTTACTGTTGATCGTGTTCCGATCTGTTGTGACGCCTTTTATCCCGATTGTGGTTGTCGGTTTTTCTTATCTGATCAGTCAATCCATACTGGGCATCCTTGTATACAATGTTGATTTTCCTATCTCGACGTTTACGCAAACCTTCTTAGTCGCGATCTTGTTCGGCATTGGAACAGATTACTGCATACTGCTTCTTACACGATTCCGTGAAGAATTGGCAAACGGGCATGATAAAAAAGAAGCGGCGCTTACCGCTTACCGCACAGGGGGAAAAACCTTATTTATCAGCGGATTTGCGGTATTGATCGGATTTTCTGCCTTAGGATTTGCGAAGTTTGCGATTTTCCAATCCGCAGTAGGGGTAGCAGTCGGTGTGGGAATTTTAATGATCATCCTCTACACACTGCTGCCATTATTTATGGTGACGCTGGGAGAAAAATTATTCTGGCCTTCTAAGAAAGTGCTGTCACACAGTGATAACAAACTATGGGCGTTTCTCGGCAGACACTCCGTTGCGCGTCCGTTTCTGTTCATTGTCATCACGGTGGTGATTACGCTTCCGTTCATCTTGACCTATGATGACCAGATTTCATTCGACTCAACTGCGGAAATCAGCAGCGATTATAAATCTATAAAAGCTCTCGAGGCCATTAAGGATGGATTCGGGGAAGGAAAAGCGTTCCCGATCAATGTTGTCGTAAAAGGAGACAAAGATCTTACAACAGCTGATACAATCCCCTATCTAGGAAATATCAGCAAAGCGATCGAGAAAGTTGATCATGTTGACTCTGTTATGACCATTACGCAGCCGACTGGTGAAAAAATCAAAGATTTATATATTGATAACCAGCTAGGATCGGTATCAGACGGGCTGGATAAGACGGTAAAAGGGATTGCCGATGTCCAAAGCGGATTAACGGATATAGAAAACGGATTGAATCAAATGGCAGGGCAAACCGGCTCGGCCTCAAATGGAGGGTCTGGCGGTTCACTGGGCGATGCGGCAGATGGCTTGGGCAAAATCAATCAGCAGCTGCAGCTTGTGAGCAAACAGATTTCCCAAACCGGCAATACCGCACAGACCGTGCAGCAGCTTACGGCAATAAGCGGACAGCTTGGCCAGATTCAAACCGGCCTTGAACAAGCGAACCAACAGCTCTCAGGCCAGCAGGCACAAGCTGGAACCCTGACAGAAAGCCTGAAGAAGCTGTCCGAAGGCGTAAAAAGCGCAAATGAGGGCCTGACGAAAGTCTCTGACGGTATTACAGCTTCCAGTGATATGTTAGAAGACATGAGCAAAAGTCCAACTGTAAGAGATACAGGCATATTCATTCCTGATCAAGTAATGAAGGACAAAGACTTTAAGAAGTCAATTGACCAGTATTCCTTTGCAGACGGCAAAGGTGTTCAATTAAGTGTCGTTCTGGATTCAAATCCGTACTCAGAACAAGCTATTGCGACAATAAACCAAATCAAAAAAGCTGTCGCAAACGAAGTTGACGGCACTCCTTTGGAGGATGCACAGATCGTATACGGCGGGGTCACGAGTATGAATGCGGACTTAAAAGAGCTGTCCACAACGGACTTCTCCAGAACAATGGTGATTATGATTATAGGCCTGTTTATCGTGTTAACCATTTTGTTCCGCTCAATGATCATGCCGATTTATATGATCGCGTCATTGCTGCTGACGTACTATACGTCGATATCCATAACAGAATTAATTTTTGTAAACGGCTTAGGAAACGCGGGTGTCAGCTGGGCAGTGCCATTCTTCAGCTTTGTCATCTTGATCGCGTTAGGGGTAGATTATTCGATCTTCTTGCTGGATCGATTTAAGGAAGAGGTGCACCTTGGCATTGAGCAAGGTGTCGTCAGGTCAATGAGCAAAATGGGATCTGTCATTATTACAGCTGCCATTATATTGGCCGGTACGTTCGCGGCGATGATGCCTTCAGGTGTTAATACACTGATGCAGGTGGCAAGTGTTATCATCATCGGGCTCTTGCTTTACGGCCTTGTCATACTTCCGCTCTTCATCCCGGCAATCATTGCGACCTTTGGAGAAGGAAACTGGTGGCCGTTCGGCAGGAAGAAAGGAAAAGAGTAATCGAGAGAAGAGTGATGAATGGTCATCACTCTTTTTTCATGACTAAACGACTAACTTCAGACGTGTTACCCAAAAAGATCAGACGATTAAACGGCGGCTGTACTTAAAAACAAAGAGCCCGGAAAACATTCCCGGGCTCTTTGTTTTATTTCCATTCTGCAATTGTATCAATCGGCAGACGGTAGGAAGCATAGCCTTCGTCTGCTGCTTTTCCGATAGAAAGTAGCATAACCGGTACATAACGTTCTTTATCTAATCCGAAGGTTTCCGCGATGTTTTCTTTATCGTATCCGCCGATCGGGTTTGTATCGTAGCCATGCGCGCGTGCAGTCAGCATCAGCTGCATGGAAACGAGACCTCCGTCAATCAGGATCGTTTCACGGTTGACCTGTGCCGGAAGCTTTTCAAAATGTGCGGTCAGCGCGGTGATTTGTCTGTCTTTGACCTCCTGCGGCATGTAACCAAGTTCCACAGCTTTTGAATAGATTTCTTCTAAGTAGTCTGCATTGTTCATGTCTGCAAATACAGCGATGACAGCAGATGATGTTGTGACCTGTGTTTGGTTAAAGCTTGCAAGCGGTGCGAGCTTTTCTTTTCCTTCCGGGCTGTCAATGACAAGAAAACGCCATGGCTGCGCGTTAACAGAAGATGGCGCAGTTGTTGCTTCCTCTAAGATCTCTGTCATTTCTTCTTTGCTGATTTTTACTGCCGGATCATAGTTGCGGATAGAACGGCGGCCTTTCATAATTTCCATAAAATCGTTTGTTTTGATCATGTTGATACACTCCTCTTAAGCTTCGATATTATTTATATTGTTTCGCATGCGCGCCAGCACATCAATGAGCAGGCGGCGTTCTTCTGCGCTTACATTTGCGAGCATTTCCTTCATGAAACGCTCCTTTTCCTTCTTAGAAGACTCAATTCGCTCTCTTCCTTGGTCTGTTAACCGAACAAGGGTGATGCGGTTGTCCTCAGGCTTGCGCCGCCTTGATACCATGCCTTTAGCTTCCAGCTGTTTCAGGTGTCTGGTAACGGCTGCGCTATCGATATTTACTTTCTTTTGAAGGTCGCTTTGACTGATCTCATCTGCATGATAAAGCAATGTCAGCAATTCCAAACGAGATTGGCTGATGCCCGTGCATGCCTCGAACTTCACGCCAATCACCTTGTTCACGCCTTGCAGCTGATATAAAATCTCGGCTTCCTCTGAACAAAATGACGCCAAAACCCATCCCTTCTTTCCTGTCAAAACTATTAATTGATATATCAATGATTGACACGTCAATTAATATACAACGATTGATTTCATCTTGCAAGCCATTTGCACTTTTGAACAACCTCCCAGCGCATAAAATTCGCTAGGCTAGAACTTAGCAAAAAAAGCTGGCCGCTTCTTCAGATGATGCTGGTCACGATGATTCCCTGCATCATTCCCATTTATAGGTGTTCGGAATATCACTTTGCCGAGCCCGTGCTCAAGCGGCTTTCACAGGCTGAAAGTTATGATACAATATACAAATGTTTCACAGCTTCAATCCATAGTTGGAGCTGACATCCATTATATAAGGGACTAGGTTGAAGGGAAGGTTTGATAACATGCTGCACAATCCAACTGGAAAAGAACGCTTGGCACTAGCGTTTCTGCTCGGCATGCTTGCTATATTGGGCCCGCTTAATATAGATATGTATTTGCCAAGTTTTCCTGAAATCGCGAAAGATTTATCAGCAAGTGCTTCACTTGTTCAGTTAAGTTTAACAGCCTGTCTGGTCGGACTTACGATCGGCCAGCTGATTGTCGGGCCGGTCAGCGATGCGCAGGGAAGACGAAAACCGCTATTAATCTGTATTTTTTTATTTGCGTTATCTTCTCTGTTTTGTGCACTGTCGCCCAATATAACAACTTTAGTGGCTGCGCGTTTTTTACAAGGCTTCACTGCTTCTGCAGGGCTTGTGCTGTCTCGCGCAATCGTCCGCGATGTGTTTACCGGAAGAGAGCTTTCTAAATTTTTCTCGCTGTTAATGGTCATTACCGCGGTGGCGCCAATGGTTGCGCCTATGACAGGCGGTGCCATTTTGCTTTTGCCGTTCGCAACGTGGCATACAATTTTTCACGTCCTCATGATCATCGGATTTTTACTTGTTCTTCTGATTGCATTGAGATTAAAAGAAACGCTTCCGCCGGAAAAACGGATTCCAAGCTCAATCGGAACATCCGTCAAAACGATGGGCAGCCTGCTGAAGGATCGATCCTTTATGGGGTACGCGTTAACTGTCGGATTTATTCACGGGGGAAGCTTTGCATATGTGTCTGGTACGCCTTTTGTATATCAGGATATCTACGGGGTGTCTCCGCAGGTATTTAGTATTCTTTTTGGCATTAACGGGCTGGCGATTATATCGGGCAGCTTTATCATCGGGCGCTTTGGCGGAATCATTCATGAAAAAAGCCTGCTTCGTATAGCGGTCATTACGGCTGTGATTGCGACGGCTGTGCTATTAACCATGACCATGATTCACGGTCCTCTTGCTACATTAGTCATATCCATTTTCATTTACATGATTACGATCGGCATGGTTCTGACCAGCACGTTTACCCTAGCCATGGAAAAGCAGGGGCACCGCGCCGGAAGTGCAAGTGCGCTGCTTGGAATGCTTCCGCTGCTCCTCGGTTCAATCGTGTCACCGCTTGTAGGCATTAATGAGACAACAGCCGTTCCGATGGGAGCCATCATGTTTGTGACAGCTGTCATCGGCTCACTGGCGTTTTTTGGATTAACGAAAGAACGAGTAGGGCAGAATTCATAAAAAAACCTGACATGACGTCAGGTTTTTTGTTTTATTTAGAATAACAACAGCAGGCCTGCAATCGCCGGAGTCAAAAAGATGGCTGATTTCAAAACCACCTTTGGCATGAGGTTGGTGAATTTCGCGCCTACATAGGCCCCGCACATTGTCCCGACCAGAACTTTGACAAGTAAAACGTAATCAACAAAACCTTCTGTAATATATCCGATGCCTCCACCTACAGCCAGAGGGATGATCACAAGCATCGTCGTTCCGACAGAATGGCGAATGGACAGATTCAGCATAATCATTAAACCGATTTGAATAAAAGGTGCCGACCCGATGCCGAATGTGCCGGAAAGAACGCCGGCTGCAATTCCTAAGATGACCGCTCTCGTATACGTTGAAAGAGTGCTTTGATTCACTTGAGCCTTCTCTTTTAAAATAAATAATCTGATTAAAATGAGAATTGCTGATAAAAATAACATTCCAGCCGTCAAATAATGAAGCAAATCAGCCGGAATAAAAGAAGTCAGCTTGGCGCCGAAAAATGAGCCAACCGCAGCAAAGCCTCCGACTATTAAGCCGATTTTCATTTGAATGTTACCCTCGCGATAGTGGCTGTATGCCCCTGATAAGCTTGTAAAAGCCATGCCGGCAAGCGAAGTGCCTAAAGCCGTATGAATCGGGATATGGAAAAGAAGCGTTAAAAGGGCAATGACAAAGCCGGCTCCACCGGCGCCAATAAAGCCTAAAATAATTCCTAGAAGAAACATAACAAGAATAATGAGCATATTTTTTCCTCCATTGAAAAGATGTAAAAATGTAATCGTGCGCTATTCTGGCGGAGGTATGGTGTCCTATTGACGAAGAAAAACACGCCGTTTTTTCAGTTGCCAGTAGTCCGTCGACCGTCGTTCAGCAAACATATCGTACCTCAAATTCAGGGATCTGACAAGGCAGTTTGTTGCTTCCCATTACCATCTGTTATATGATTTTGATGAAGAAAAACCCTTGAATATATTCAAAAGAGGTATTATATATGGACGATTTTAAATTAGATAAGCCGACTCCCTACTACCTGCAATTTTATAACCAGCTAAAAAAAATGATCTTCAACGGGACTTTTAAGCCTGGGGAACGGATAAACGAAACACAGCTGGCGAAAAGCTTTGGCGTCAGCCGCTCTCCGATAAGGGAAGCCATGCGATTGCTTGAGAAAGATGGTTTGTTAAAAGCGGATGACCGAAATGGATTTTCGATCACGTCGTTAACGGCAAAAGATGTAGATGAGATTTATAAAATCAGAATTCCGCTGGAGCAGCTGGCAGTCGAATTAGTCATAGACGAAGCGGACGAAGAAGAGCTGACCATACTCGAAAAACAGCTTGAAGAAACAGAGAAAGCCATTCACAACGGCACGGAAGATACGGAAATCATTCGTTTAAATCAAAAATTTCATGAGCTGCTGGTTGATTTCAGCCATAACAGACATTTGAAAAATTTGCTTGAGCATGTAAATGACCTGATTCATTTTTGCAGAATCCTTAATTATACCGGCGACCACCGCGCAGAAACGATACTGCGTGAGCACCGCAGGATATTTGAAGAAGTGAAAAAGAAAAACAAAGAAGCAGCCAAACAACATGTGCTGGCTCATTTCAATCATGACTGTGAGCATTTGAAGCATGTGCTTGAAGAAGGTAAAGAGAATTGATTTCTATGATCCGGTACCAAGGGGGAGCAGAACCCTTGGTATTTTTTTATGTATTCACCACATATCTAAGAGGCCCCGTTAATAAGATTTTATGATGGTTTGACTAACGAATAATGGGGGTTAAACATGTTTATCCATATCGTCGGGCCTGGTGATTCTTTGTTTTCGATAGGCAGAAGATACGGTGCTTCTGTTGATCAAATACGGGGTGTGAATGGTTTAGATGAAACGAATATCGTGCCGGGGCAGGCTCTGCTTATCCCTCTTTATGTATATACAGTCCAGCCGGGAGATACGCTTACCGCCATTGCAGCTAAAGCGTTTGTGCCATTAGAGCGACTGCGAGCGGCCAATCCGGGCATCAGCCCAAATGCTTTACAAGCGGGAGCAAAAATAACGATTCCTTCGATCTCAAATTACATTGCGGGAACATTGAGTTTTTATGTGCTCCGTAACCCAGACCTCGATCGGGAATTAATCAATGATTATGCGCCATACTCGTCTTCGATTTCGATTTTCGAATACCATATTGCACCGAACGGCGACATTGCAAACCAATTGAATGATGCGGCCGCTATTGAGACAACTTGGCAAAGGCGAGTCACGCCGCTGGCAACAATAACGAACCTTACATCAGGAGGCTTCAGTACGGAGATTGTTCACCAAGTGCTAAACAATCCGACAGCGAGAACCAATCTGGTCAACAACATTTATGACTTAGTTTCCACAAGGGGATATGGCGGTGTCACAATCGATTTTGAGCAGGTGAGCGCCGCGGATCGCGATCTTTTCACTGGGTTTTTACGCCAGCTGAGAGATCGCCTTCAGGCGGGAGGGTATGTGCTGACGATAGCTGTTCCGGCAAAAACAAGCGATAATATTCCCTGGCTGAGAGGCTACGATTACGGGGGGATAGGAGCGGTTGTCAATTATATGTTTATCATGGCTTATGATTGGCATCATGCCGGAAGTGAGCCGGGTCCTGTAGCGCCGATTACTGAAATAAGGAGAACCATTGAGTTTACGATTGCGCAGGTGCCGAGCAGAAAAATCATTATCGGAGTCCCGCTCTACGGGTACGACTGGATCATCCCGTACCAGCCGGGCACAGTTGCTTCAGCGATTTCAAATCAAAACGCAATCGAAAGAGCGATGAGGTACCAAGCCCCGATACAATATTCAGCCGAATATCAATCACCGTTTTTCCGGTACAGTGATCAGCAGGGGCGGACGCATGAGGTATGGTTTGAGGATGTCAGGAGCATGAGCCGGAAGATGCAGATCGTCCGCGAATACAGATTGCAGGCTATTGGCGCTTGGCAGTTAACGCTGGGCTTTACACCGGGCCCATGGCTACTGCGGAAATTTTTTACGATCAGAAAAGTGTAAAAAAAGACACCAGAGCTTGGGTGTCTTTTTTTTGATTAAGTCCAGAGCAGCAGAATAGTTCATTCATTTGTACCTTGCATGGGTTGTGTTCCCATTTTACGATTAGTAGTAGTCTGATCAAACAAAGAGTCAGAATACGATTTGAGAAGGAGTTGTCTACATGAAGACAGTATTGATTTTGAATTTTCCTGCTGAAGGCCATGTGAATCCTACCTTAGGCATTACAAAAGCGTTTTCCGATAAGGGATATGATGTCCATTATATATCCACTGAAAAATATAAAAAACGATTAGAAGCAGCGGGAGCAACGGTCCATCTTCACCGGGATCTGCTGCGAACAACACCTATTCATGTCGGTTCGCCCAATGGCATTCTTGATTTCGTGAAAATCCATATCAAAACGTCATTGGACATTTTACAGATTGTCAAAGACTTATCTAAGAGCATTCAATTTGATTTTGTTTATTATGATAAATTCGGCGCGGGGGAATTGGTAAGGGATTACTTAGATATTCCAGGGGTCTCTTCATCGGCGTCTTTCTTGTTTGGCGAGGAGCACCTGAAAATCCTGCCGCTGCATCCGGAGTCTGGAGCGCCGCTTGAATTGGATCAAGAGTGCGAAGATCTTTTGGCAAAAATGAAAGAAACGTACGGTGTTGCCCCGAAAAACCTGGTTCAATTCATGAACAATAAAGGGGAATTGAACGTAGTGTATACAAGCCGTTATTTTCAGCCAGAAAGTGATCGTTTCGGGGATGAATGTCTGTTTATCGGGCCAAGCTTTCCAAAGAGAGCGGAAAAAACGGATTTCCCGATTGAACAGCTAAAAGATGAGAGTGTCATTTATATTTCAATGGGGACTGTACTGGATCATACAGAGGATTTCTTCAACCTTTGTATTGATGCATTTTCAGGCTTTAACGGAAAAGTCGTCATCGCTGCCGGAGAAAAAGCGGACCTGACCAAATTAAAGCAGGCGCCGGAAAACTTTATCATTGCTCCGTATGTCCCTCAGCTGGAAGTGCTGGAGCAATCGGATGTTTTCATTACACACGGCGGAATGAACAGCGTAAACGAAGGCATTCATTTCAGCGTGCCACTGGTTGTCATGCCTCATGACAAGGATCAGCCGATGGTGGCGCAGCGTCTCTCTGAACTCCATGCAGGCTATGTCATCTCTAAAGATGAAGTCAATGCCCAAATATTAAAACAGGCCGTAGATGAGGTTTTGCGCAACGATCAGTATACGGCAGGCATTAAAAAAATCAATCAAAGCTTCAAGGAATGTATGGACATGGAAGAAGTGATGGAGCGGATTGATGAGTTGATTCGCCAAAAAAACAAATAAGAAAAAGAACTCCCGTACCTTGTACGGGAGTTCTTGATTTAAAACTTGATTTTGATTTTTTGAGCATCACTGATTTTCTTATGGTTATGGTCAAAGACGTCACTTGTCGTGATTTCGATCCACTTGATCTCTTTTGTTTTCTTCTCAGCATCCGCGGCCTTATCATGAGCATGGCCGCTTGATGCGTTCACAATAAAGCCGAGATTTCCGGACTTTTCGGCGCCGCCTTCCAATTCGCCGTTTAACTCTTCAAGATAAATATCTTTGTTCCATTCAAAGGTTTCGCCCGTATTTGTTTTCATCAATGCAATCGGCGCAACATTTACTTTTTTTGAAGAGGTGTTCTTGATATCAACGAAAACCTTAACGAAATCAAACTCTTCATCGTGTGTTAACTCATGAAAGTAATCAATCATGCTGTAGTCCGGGCGCAAGTGGATCAGCTTCATTTCTTTTACTGTTAACTCCACGTCGCCAATCTTATAGGTTTTGTTCACTTGTTTGATATCTTTTAAGACAGCTTTTCCTTTATCATCTGAAAACGTTTGGCCGACCTTAAGCAATGACCGGTCATCAGTTACCTGGGAATTAGGTTGATAATTATCTGTGCTGTCCTTCTGGGATGAAGTGCTTTGCGGCTCAGCTTTTACTGTTTTCTCCCCGCCTGCATGCTGTTTTTCAGTACTGGCGTTTGATGAGCAGCCCGCAAGCATGATAGCAAAAACGAAAATTGAAAGAATTCTTCTCATGATGATTCCTCCATTAAAAAGAGATCCCGTTACTTCATACAAGCAACGGGACACCTTGTATTCTTTTACTTATCGTTAATCTTAATGTTATATTGTAAAGCCTTGAAAACATTTTTGGCGATTTCTGTATTGTCGATTTGGCCGGCAAATGTCTCACTAGACGGACCGTATGCATAGACGGGAACATCTTCACCGGTATGTCCGCCTGTTGTCCATCCAGTGTGAGAGCGTTTATTAAAGATGTTCTCGATTGCGTTATCGATATCCAGTACTTCCTTCGATTTTGCCGCTTCTTCAACAGATTGAATTTCGGCTTTTGTTAAAGCCAATTTCTTTTGATCGATATATGTTTTCAACGTTTTTTCAACATCCGCGCCGTCAGCGATCTTTTCTGCCATAAAGTCTGGTGTGCGCTTTGCGGCTTTAATGGGTTCACTGAACCAGTTGTAGATGCCGTCCGCACCGATGGAATATCCGCCGGTTGAGTGGTCAGCCGTTGCGACAACCAATGTGTGCTTGTCTTTTTTAGCGAAATCAATAGCCGCCTTATAAGCTTGTTCGAAGTCTTCCATCTCGCTCATGGCGCCAACGATATCATTGTCATGGCCCGCCCAGTCAATCTGGCTGCCTTCCACCATGAGGAAGAATCCGTCTTTATCCTTGTTTAATTTTTTAATGGCTGTGTTTGTCATATCTTTAAGTGATGGAATATCCTTCGTACGGTCAATCTTTTTAGGCAGGCCGCCGTCAGCGAATAGGCCGAGAACTTGGCTGTCTTTGTTTTTCAGCATGTCCTTGCGATCATCCACGTAGCTGTACCCCGCCTTTTTGAATTCCTTAATCAAATTACGGTCCTTACGGTCAAAATTGCTCTTTCCTCCGCCTAGAAGGACATCAATTTTGTGCTTGCCGTTGACCATCTCATCAAAATAATCATCCGCAATTGAGTTCATATTTTTTCGGCTGTGGTCGTGTGAACCAAAAGAGGCCGGAGTGGCGTGTGTAATTTCTGAAGTGGCCACAAGTCCTGTTGCTTTTCCTTTTTCTTTCGCAGCTTCAAGCACCGTTTTGGCTTCTGACCCGTCGTTATCAACGGCTATGGCATTATTGTATGTTTTAATTCCCGCAGACATAGCCGTTGCCGCCGCTGCTGAATCCGTTACATTTTGTTCAGGATCATCGGGGTAAGTTGTTTGCTGGCCGACAAGATACTGATCAAAAGCCGTAGGTTCCACAACTTTTGTCTTTTTATTATCCTTTAAGTATCGATAAGCGGACGTATAAGACACACCCATACCATCACCAATCAGAACAATAACATTTTTAATTTCGTCGTGGTTCCCCTTTTTCTTTTCCTGGGCGCTGGCATCAGGCACACTGCCGCTGGCTAAGCTGCTGAACGCAATTGATGATAAAACCGCGATAGGCAGTAATTTCTTCGGGAATTTTTTCAACTGGATAACCTCCTAAATATAGATGAATCTCAATGACAACCCAATTATATTTTTAAACTGTTAAGCTAGTATTAATCGATTTTAAAGATTGAATTTACAAGAATAATGAACTGCTATCAAAAGAAGGAAAGAGTGATAGTACTAAAGAAATAAATTGGAGGAATAGATACTGGCCGTGGATAGGCGGACTGAAATCTGCTATAGTCGCATAGAAGCAACCCGCTTACATCTTGAACAATTTTAAGTATTATGTTGGAAAGAGGTATTGTGTAAGCACATGTCTGAGCAATTCATATGGAGTGGCATCATTTTATTTTAGGAGGGAACAACATGGACGTTTTTTCTGAGTACTTAGCGGGGATTGATGACCCGTTCCACCGAGAAAGAACGGAAGAGGTGTTAACTTGGATAAAAAATAAATATCCAAATTTACATACAGAAATAAAATGGAACCAACCGATGTTTACGGATCACGGTACATTTATTATTGGCTTTAGTGTTTCTAAAAAGCATTTAGCTGTCGCTCCTGAAAAAGTAACGATAGCGCACGTAGAGGATGATATTGTGAAGGCCGGATATGATTACACCGAGCAGCTAATACGTATCCCTTGGAATGGTCCAGTTGATTACACGCTACTTGAGAAAATGATTGAGTTTAATATTCTGGACAAGGCGGAATGCTCCACTTTTTGGCGAAAATGAAGGAAAAAGGCATAACATATGAGCTGTATAAAATATGTTACGCCTTTTCATTTGTCTATTTTTCGTTTTGATCATCTATTGCTGCTTTTCTTCAAACAAGGTCTTTTCATTGAGCGTAAGCTGGCTCGCAGAATAATGATTACCTTGTTTCCATTTCACTTCAATCGTAATATCATGGCCCTCAAGCTCATGTTCATCTAACCGCTCTAAAAAAGAAACGGACTTTTCCTTTGCGCTTCCATCACGATAAGTGCCTCCGGAATAGTCATGCATTGCGATTTCTGTGTTAGAATTCAGCAGAACTTCATTATCCTTTTTTACAATCAGTGATTCCAGATAAGTGTTGTCTGTTTCAATTGTATCACCGATCCAATAAAGTTCGCCGCTGTATTCATTCGGTGCATCTTCATTTTTTGTGAAAACAGCTTCCCAATTCTGGTCTTTGCTTTCTCCCTGCCAATTCGGATACTCCAAACGAACATGATGAATCAGGTGATAGGAAAAAAAGATCAAGCAGAGAGCGATTAATAGGAATGCCGTGAAAATGAGAGGGTATTTATAATGACTGGACATAAAAGACTCCTATTCGTTTAATCAATTACCTTCGAAAATAGAATTTCATCCCGAATCAAAATGCCGTTTTCAGCCACCTCGGGAATCTCCGGCTTGAGTCGGCGCGCTTTTTCAACTGCGTTCGGAAACACTGCAGCGAATTGATAGCCTCTCTTTTGATAAAACGCCATCGCATGTACATTATCATTCGTTGTGATAAGCTTTATTCGTTGACAATGTGCATATTTAGCCGTCTCTTCAACCTGCTGAAGTAAAGCTGTGCCGATTCCTTTATTTTCAATCATACTATCTAATGAAATAATTTCAAAATCTTTCCCATCTATCAAGTATGTAATACAGCCAATGATTTCGCCGCTTTCATTTACTGCGGCAAATCCATCTAATTCATCACACCGAAAAATGCCGCTGGAAATCGCCATCTCGGGTGTACCCCATTGCTTGGCAAAAAAATCGGTCAACATATGTTTCGCTATCTCATTGTTTGGGATGATGATCATCATAACACTCCTCTATTGAAAGATTGCATATGTACTATCAATATAAACAATATATAACAAAAAAATAGATATTGAGGTGACGGCATGGAAATCAGCGATGTTATTTACGGGCACCACCATATAGATGGAGTACTGGAAGAGCTTATCAAAAGCGCTCCTGTGCAAAGATTAAAAGGGATCTATCAAGGCGGAGCAAGCTTTTTAGTCAATCGAAGGTGGAATGTGACCAGGTATGAGCACTCCATCGGCGTGATGCTCCTCATCAAAAAGCTCGGAGGAACGATAGAAGAACAGATTGCGGGTCTGCTCCACGACGTATCACACACAGCTTTTTCTCATGTGGTCGACGTTGTCTTTGAAAATCAAGCAGAAGACTATCATGAAAACATCTTTCAACAAGTCATTGTTCACTCTGAAATCCCGGACATTTTACAAAAACACGGCTATCATACTGAAGAACTTTTATCTGACGATTCAAGGTGGACATTGCTCGAACAGCCCGCACCGGAGCTGTGTGCTGATCGGACAGACTATACGCTGCGTGATATGTACCGATATGGACACATTAACCTGCACGAAGCGCAAACCTTTTTGGATCATCTTATTGTGAGAAACGGAAGGATGTTTCCTGATAGTATTGAAGCCGCCGAATGGTTTGTCAGTGTGTACTACAAGGAAGTAATTGATTTCTTTTTGAATCCTGTGAATGTATATGGATATGAATATTTAGCGCGAGCATTGAAGGCAGCGCTGCGGCATGATGTCATATCTGCAGAGGATCTGCTGAAAACGGACCAAGAGGTACTGAACATCCTGCGTGCATCAAAAAATGAAGAAGTCCTGAGCTTGCTTACATCCATTCATCCCGGCATACAAGTAATAGAGGATGACATCCAGTACGATTTCCATCAAAAGAAGAAAATGCGCCTAATCGATCCATCCATTTTTCTTGATGACAAATGGATCAAATCCTCAGGTGTTTCTGAAAAGGTGAGGAAAATGGGTGAGGCCGCTTATCAAAAAGCAAAAAAAGGTGTGTATATAAAAATCTTAAATCAGTAATTGCCGCCTGACAGCGGCTTTTTTTATGTTTGGCTTTGCAAACAAAGGGGAATAGGACAAACTGCGGGAACGCTTTATGAGAATATCAGCGTATTTACATACCGTTCGGGGGTATAGTATTATCGAGAGGGCATGTTTTCATTGTCTGCGGGCAAAAGTTACAGGAAAAAAATGAAGCAAAGGAGAATGAACATGAAAATCTCTAAAAATGCACTGGGAATTCTGATGTTATCTCTTGTTTTTGTTTTATCAGCATGCGGCAATAACAGCAGTACGAAAGAAAGCACACATGACAATCATTCAGACTCCTCAACACATGAAGAGATGGACCATTCCGGATCAGCTGACGTTCCAGAGGGATTACAGGAATCTAAAAATCCGAAATACAAAGTAGGCAGCCAGGTAATCATCAATACTTCCCATATGAAAGGCATGAAAGGTGCTGAAGCTACGGTAACAGGCGCCTATGATACAACTGCGTATGTTGTTTCTTATACTCCGACTAATGGGGGACAGCGTGTGGATCATCACAAATGGGTGATCCAAGAAGAAATCAAAGATGCCGGAGATAAAACGTTACAACCCGGAGATCAGGTGATTTTAGAGGCTTCTCATATGAAAGGCATGAAAGGAGCAACAGCCGAGATCGATTCCGCGGAAAAAACAACTGTATACATGGTTGACTATACATCGACAACAAGCGGCGAAAAAGTGAAAAACCACAAATGGGTCACCGAAGATGAGCTTTCAGCTAAATCATAAAAAATCCTCCTTTTACAAGGAGGATTTTTTTGCTGTTTGAACAGGTCTTGTTAAAGAAATGAAAGCAAACAGGACAGCGATGATCACAATCGATCCGCCGCACCATGCCGTTGACACCACAGTACCCGTCTGATCCAAAACAACACCGCCAATGGCTGAGCCAAGGGCAATTCCGACTTGGAGGGCCGATGTGTTAAAGCTTTGCTGAATGTCAGACGAATCAGGTGCAATTTCAATTAAATAGCTTTGTTGAGCCGGGGCGAGGCTCCAGCTCAGAAGACCCCAAATCACCATGACAGGCAAAAAGAAAATCATAGACGATGTAGACAGCGGCAGTAAGAACATAATGATGGCAAAGGAACCCGTCACCAGCAAAATGCTCTTAAAGGAACCAAGCCGGTCAGATAGCGCTCCTCCGAAAGGGCCTCCGCATACAGCAGATATCCCGAAAAGGAAATAACAAATGCTGACCCAGAAAGAGCTCAGGTGAAGAGTCTCTTCTAAAAACGGTGCAAAGTAAGCGTAAAGCGTGTAGTGGCCAGCTAATGTAAACATCGTGACGAGGTGTGAACTCGCGATTTTCAGATTACCGATCGTCTTGAGCTGTTCCCGGAAAGGAATCATTTTCTCCGCCGGTATTCTTTCAAAGAAAATTGAAATAATCAGCATGGAGATCAGCGCCAACAGGCCGATGCCAAGGAACAAAATCCGCCACCCGAAGGAATCGCTGATTAAGATTCCGAGCGGCACGCCTAATGCGATAGCAGAGCTGAAACCCATAAAAATAATTCCGATTGCGCGGGCTCTGTATTCAGGCGCTACAATTTTCGGGGCAATTGTTAAAGAAAGTACAACAATCAGCCCTGTACTCATTGCTGCCAATACCCTAGATACCATCAATGTGGCGAAATTAGGGCTGAAATAGGCGACAAGATTGCTAAGGAAGAAAACAAATAAAGCAATTAGATATAAGCGCTTCCGCTCAATCTTCGCAGTCAATGCCAAAAGCAGCGGCCCAGATACTGCATATCCCAGCGCAAACACACTGATCAGCTGTCCGGCTGAAACAATGGAAATGTCTAAATCATTTGCGATCTGAGGAAGAATTCCCCCCACAATTAACTCAACCAATCCGACTGCAATCGTAGAAGCTGCAAGCAGGAAAACTTTGAAATTCATAACAAACTCCTTTACTTAAATGTTTTGATAAATAAAAAAAATCCTGATTACAAAAAATGTCATAAACAAATTTTGTAATCAGGATTTTACGGTTCCTGGTAGACACCCTCAAACCATATTATTGAGGTTATACAAGTGATAATAGCTATTTAATTGATTCGTTTCCGTTGATGAGTGTACCACATTATGAATGAATCTTCCATAGAAAAATTTACAAAATGATGAACCGGACAAGCATATGATTATATTTATTTTACAAAAGTATAGACATTTAAAAATAAATGACTATAATAATCCATGTAAGCGTTTTAATCACAAGGGGGGATAGCAGTTGAAAAAAATATTACTCGCGTGCAGTTCAGGAATGTCTACCAGTTTATTGGTGACAAAAATGAAGGAATACGCACAGTCTATCGGTGAGGAAGCAGAGATTTGGGCTGTTGGCCAGGATAAAGCAAAAGAAGACATGAGAAAAGCGGATGCCGTTTTGATCGGTCCGCAAATGAGCTTTCTGAAAAGCGAACTCCAAAAAGAAGCGGATCAATACAACATTCGGGTTGAAGTCATTGACATGATGGCCTACGGAATGGCAGATGGGAAAAAAGCGTATGAGCAGGCATTGTCCTTAATGGTGAATCAATAATGGAACAGATGAAAATCACGAATTTAACAGACGAGCAAATCAGTTTTCAGCTAATCCTGCACAGCGGAAATGCCCGCAGCTGCATCATACAATCACTGCGCGCCTACAAAGAAGGGAACAAGGACGAGGCTGATACCCTCATTGCCAAGGCTGAGCAGGATTTATCCGCGGCCCATGACATTCACTTTCAAATGATACAGAAGGAATCCGGCGGAGAAGCAACAGCTTTTTCATTGCTGCTTATGCATGCAGAGGATCATCTGATGTCAACATTATCCATGAAAGAATTAGTGAAAGAGATGCTTGATCTCTTTAAAACCAAGAATCTATAAATAATCGGGGTGGATAGGGTGTTCGAGAAAATCAGCCAATTCCTTGTTCCAATTGCAGGGAGGTTAAACAATAACCGCTATTTGCAAGTGTTGCGTGATGCATTTATGCTGGCTTTCCCGCTGACGATATTCGGGTCCATTTTTGTTGTGTTAACGAATTTGCCGTTTCTAAACAAAATCATGAACGCCTCAATGCTTACGTCGTTTCAGTCTCATTTCGGCATTGCCTCCACGGCGACAATGGGCATTATGTCTGTCTTTGTTGTGTTCGGGATAGGCTATTACCTGTCAAAAAGCTATCAGGTCGAAGCTGTATTTGGCGGAGCGATCGCTTTGGTTTCCTTTTTGCTCTTAACGCCATTTATCATTCAGCCAGAAACAGGAGATGCCATTACAGGGGTTATCCCGGTCGATCGTCTCGGTGCAAAAGGGATGTTTCTTGGGATGATTACGGCATTTCTTTCTGGTGAAATTTACAGAAGAATCGTTCAAAAAAACCTGACAATCAAAATGCCAGCCGGCGTTCCGCCTGCTGTAGCAAAATCATTTGCCGCACTTATTCCGGCTTTTATCACATTGACCGTATTTTTGTTGATTAACGTAATGGTGACTCTGTTTTTTAAAACAAATATGCACGACGTTATTTATCACGCGATTCAGGCTCCGCTTGTCGGACTTGGAAGCGGTATCATTCCAACGCTGATTGCCGTGTTTTTCATACAAATTCTTTGGTTTTTCGGACTGCATGGACAGATCATTATCAACTCCGTGATGGACCCGATTTGGAATACACTGCAGGTAGAAAACCTTTCTGCTTACACGGCGGGAAAAGAAATCCCTCATATTATTTCAAAACCGTTTATGGAGATTTATACAGTAGGGATGGGCGGAACCGGGATGACGCTTGCGATTGTGTTTACCATTCTCATATTCATGAAAAGCAGGCAGATGAAGCAAGTATCAAAACTTGGCCTCGCTCCCGGTATTTTTAACGTAAACGAACCGATTATCTTCGGGCTTCCGATTGTCATGAATCCGATCATTATTGTGCCTTGGGTGCTGGCACCGATGGTTGTTACGCTCGTCACCTATCTGGCTATGTCAGCCGGGCTCGTTCCGCCTCCGACTGGTGTGACAGTGCCGTGGACGGTTCCATTGTTCATTAATGGCATCATGGCGACGAACTCAATCATGGGGGGCGTGATGCAGCTTATCAATCTGCTGATTGTCTTCGTGATCTGGTTTCCGTTCCTAAAAGCAATGGATAAATTAAATCTGGCAAAAGAAAAAGAACAGGCTGTGCAGGAGACAGCTGCTCAGCAAAATGATAACAGCATAAAAATGTGACATAAGGGGAGAGAGACTTGGCACAAACAGAACAATATCGTTTTCCAAAGGATTTTTGGTGGGGATCATCGGCTTCAGCAACACAAACGGAGGGTGCCGCCGACAGAGACGGAAAAGGCCAGAATATATGGGATTATTGGTTTGAAAAAGAACCGCATCGTTTTTTTGATCATGTCGGCCCCGCAGACACATCCCAATTTTACGACAACTATAAAGAAGATATCAGGCTGATGAAGGAGCTTGGCCACAACTCGTTCCGGATGTCGATTTCCTGGTCACGTTTAATACCAAACGGAACGGGCGAGATCAACGATAAAGCCGCAAATTTCTATAACAATGTCATTGATGAGTTAATCGCTAACGGAATTGAACCTTTTGTCAATTTGTTTCATTTCGATATGCCGATGGCGCTTCAAAAAATCGGCGGCTGGGTCAACAGAGAGACGGTTGACGCGTATGAAAACTATGCAAGAACTTGCTTCCGTTTGTTTGGCGGCCGGGTGAAAAAATGGTTCACGCATAATGAACCAATCGTTCCCGTAGAAGGCGGATACCTATATGATTTTCATTATCCAAACAAGGTAGACTTTAAAGAGGCCGTCCAGGTTGGATTTCATACGATGCTGTCAAGTGCCCGCGCCATTCAGGCTTACAGGGAGATGGAGCAGGACGGAAAAATCGGAATCATTTTAAATTT
Source organism: Bacillus sp. PS196 (assembly GCF_037963555.1). Taxonomy (NCBI): domain Bacteria; kingdom Bacillati; phylum Bacillota; class Bacilli; order Caryophanales; family Bacillaceae; genus Bacillus; species Bacillus sp. PS196. Next base: position 620,837 of record NZ_CP150159.1, read on the forward strand.
GACCCCATCATACCCGAGAAGCAGCCATCCGGCGGATGTAAAAGCCGGGGAAATCGCAGACGCGTTTTTTAACAGATCCTTTTTAGACCCATCTGTCAAAGGCGAATTTCCAAAAGAGCTGGTTGACATTTTGAAGCATGAAGGCTTTATGCCTGATTACAACGCTGAAGATCTTGACATCATCAAAAAGAACACGGTTGACCTGTTGGGAGTGAATTATTACCAGCCGAGACGTGTGAAAGCGAAAGAACATCTTCCGAATCCCGACGCTCCTTTTTTGCCTGACAGGTATTTTGATCCCTACGTCATGCCGGGCCGCAAAATGAATCCGCATCGCGGCTGGGAGATCTATGAAAAAGGCGTTTATGATATTTTAATTAATTTAAAAGAAAACTACGGCAACATCGAGTGTTTTATCTCTGAAAACGGTATGGGGGTTGAAGGTGAAGAGCGATTCAGGGATGAACAAGGCATCATTCAAGATGATTACCGGATTGAATTTATAAAAGAGCACCTCAAATGGATTCACCGCGCCATACAGGAAGGCTCGAACGTAAAAGGCTATCACTTATGGACGTTCATGGACAACTGGTCTTGGACAAATGCCTATAAAAACCGATACGGGTTTGTATCAGTCAATCTTGAGAAAGACGGGGAAAGAACCGTCAAAAAGAGCGGAAAATGGTTCAAAAAGGTTGCTGAACATAGCGGTTTCTAGATTTTCCTAAAGGCCAAGATCTTCCGGCAATCATCATAACGAATAGAGATGACGAAAATCCGCAACATTGATGAAATAGGGAAAAGAACTTATGATATCCGTAAAAGCTTATGTGATATCAGACTCTAACAGCTGCCGGAGGATGCCAATGAATAAATACGAAATTATTGCAAATGAAATGAGAAATAGAATTAAAAATAACGTATATCCGATCGATCAGCCCATTCCTGATGAAGTATCTCTTGCAAAAGAATTTAACTCAAGCCGCATGACGATGAAGAGAGCCTTGGATAATTTAGTTGCCGAGGGTCTGCTGTTCAGAAAACGAGGCCATGGCACGTTTATTATTCAATCTGCAATACAGGATGACCATGTACATGTAGTCAGCAATGAGATTCTCGGATTGACCAACTTGCTGAAAGATAAAAAAATCCAAAGCAAGGTCATTCAGTTTGAAGTGCAATTTCCCACTGAGGAAGTGGCCGCCCATTTGTCTATTGATCAGAAAACACCGGTTTATTATGTCGTTCGGCTGCGAATTGTAGAAGGTGAACCCTATGTATTAGAAAAAACATATATGCCGACTCATTTAATACCGGGCATTAATGACGATGTCCTTCATGATTCGATCTACAATCATATTACAAATGTGCTGCAGCTCAAAATCGCCGGAACGCATCGGAAAATCAGAGCCTGCAAATCTGATCATATTGACCAGCAGCATCTGGGCTGTAAACAGGATGATCCAATTCTGGAAGTGGAACATGTGGGCTTCTTAGATACCGGGATTCCATTTGAATATTCCTTTTCACGTCATCGGCATGACAAGTTTGTTGTGACTTCTGTAAACATACGGCGCTGATTGCGGAGACAACAAGGAGGCCATCTGCATGCTTGGCGGTATTGAAGCAGGCGGCACAAAGTTTGTTTGTGCTGTCGGTAGAGAAGATGGAACGATCATTGACAGGATAGAATTCTCCACAAAGATGCCGGATGAAACGATAGAGAAAGTGATTCAATATTTTCGCCAATTTTCATTACAGGCAATCGGCATCGGCTCCTTTGGTCCCGTTGATAACGATAAAACCAGTCAAACATACGGTACCATTACGGCCACGCCGAAAGCGGGCTGGAGACACTATCCCTTTTTGCAAACCGTTAAGAACGAAATGAAGATCCCAGTCGGATTTAGTACAGATGTCAACGCTGCGGCGCTGGGTGAATTCCTTTTCGGTGAAGCGAAGGGTCTTGACAGCTGCCTGTATATAACGATTGGCACTGGCATCGGAGCGGGGGCTATTGTAGAGGGGAGGCTCCTTCAGGGGCTGTCACACCCAGAGATGGGCCATATTTATATCCGGAGGCACCCGGATGACGTATACCAAGGGAAGTGCCCTTATCATGGAGATTGCTTTGAAGGCTTAGCTTCAGGCCCCGCTATCGAAGCCCGCTGGGGAAAAAAAGCTGCGGATTTATCAGATATAGCCCAAGTCTGGGAACTGGAAGGGTACTATATTGCCCAAGCGCTGGCTCAGTATATTTTGATCCTTGCACCTAAAAAAATCATTCTTGGCGGCGGCGTCATGCAACAGAAACAAGTGTTTTCTTATATCTATCAATATGTACCAAAAATCATGAACAGCTACTTGGATTTTTCTGAATTATCAGATGATATAAGTGATTATATTGTACCTCCACGTTTAGGCAGTAACGCCGGAATCATCGGCACGCTAGTTTTAGCGCATCAGGCCTTACAAGCAGAGGCAGCATCCGGGGAGGTGCGATCATGACGCATCCTTTATTTTTAGAGCCTGTCTTTAAAGAAAGACTATGGGGAGGGACGAAGCTTCGTGACGCTTTTGGCTACGCAATACCCTCACAAAAAACAGGTGAGTGCTGGGCCGTTTCTGCACATGCCCATGGCCCGTCGGCTGTAAAAAATGGCCCGCTGGCAGGAAAAACACTAGATCAAGTATGGCAAGATCATCCAGAGATATTCGGGTTTCCGGATGGTAAGGTGTTTCCGCTGCTGGTAAAGCTGCTGAACGCCAATATGGATCTCTCCGTGCAAGTCCATCCTGATGATGATTATGCAAAACTGCACGAAAATGGCGACCTTGGTAAAACGGAGTGTTGGTATATCATTGATTGCAAAGATGACGCCGAACTAATTTTGGGACATCATGCAAGCACAAAGGAAGAGTTCAAACAACGAATAGAAAGCGGTGATTGGAACGGGCTGCTGAGGCGAATCAAAATCAAGCCCGGAGATTTCTTTTATGTGCCAAGCGGTACACTCCATGCTTTATGTGAGGGAACCCTTGTCCTTGAAATCCAGCAAAACTCTGATACAACGTATCGCGTATACGATTATGACCGCTGTAATGACCAGGGCCAAAAAAGAACTCTTCATATAGAAAAAGCCATGGAAGTCATAACGATACCGCATATCGATAAAGTGCATACACCGGAAGTGAAGGAAGTTGGTAACGCAGAGATCACTGTATATGTACAATCAGATTATTTCTCAGTGTACAAATGGAAGATTAGCGGCCGAGCTGCTTTTCCTTCACATCAAACCTATTTGCTGGGGAGTGTTCTGAGCGGATCAGGACGAATCATAAATAATGGTAGTCAGTATGAATGCAATGCAGGCTCACACTTTGTCTTACCTGCGCATTTTGGCGAGTTTTCAATAGAAGGAACATGTGAATTCATGATATCTCATCCTTAATGAATGGGGGAGTTGCATTTGTTTAAGAAACATACGATCTCTTTGCTCATTATATTTTTACTTACGTCTACTGTTTTAGCAAAACCAATTGAAGCGCATACTGTGTCGCCTGTGAATCCTAATGCCCAGCAGACAACAAAAGCAGTGATGAACTGGCTTGCGCACCTGCCGAACCGAACGGAAAACAGAGTCCTTTCCGGAGCGTTCGGAGGTTACAGTCATGACACATTTTCTATGGCTGAGACTGATAGAATCCGAAGCGCCACCGGGCAATCACCTGCTATTTACGGCTGCGATTATGCCAGAGGATGGCTTGAAACAGCAAATATTGAAGATTCAATAGATGTAAGCTGCAACAGCGATTTAATGTCGTATTGGAAAAATGGTGGAATCCCTCAAATCAGCTTGCACCTGGCGAATCCTGCTTTTCAGTCAGGGCATTTTAAAACACCGATTACAAACGATCAGTATAAAAAAATACTAGATTCTACAACAGCAGAAGGGAAGCGGCTGAATGCCATGCTCAGCAAAATTGCTGACGGACTTCAAGAGCTGGAGAACCAAGGTGTGCCTGTTTTGTTCAGGCCGCTGCATGAAATGAACGGTGAATGGTTTTGGTGGGGACTTACATCATATAACCAAAAGGATAATGAAAGAATCTCTTTATATAAACAGCTCTACAAGAAAATCTATCATTATATGACCGACACAAGAGGACTTGATCATTTGCTTTGGGTTTACTCTCCCGACGCCAACCGAGATTTTAAAACTGATTTTTACCCGGGCGAGTCTTACGTGGATATTGTCGGATTAGATGCGTATTTTCAAGATGCCTACTCGATCAATGGATACGATCAGCTAACAGCGCTTAATAAACCATTTGCTTTTACAGAAGTTGGCCCGCAAACAGCAAACGGCAGCTTCGATTACAGCCTGTTCATCAATGCAATAAAACAAAAATATCCTAAAACCATTTACTTCCTCGCATGGAATGATGAATGGAGCCCAGCAGTAAACAAGGGTGCTTCAGCTTTATATCATGACAGCTGGACACTCAATAAGGGAGAAATATGGAATGGCGATTCTTTAACGCCAATCGTTGAATGAATCAGTAATGTACAATAAGAAGGTGATCAAGAAGTTTCTTGAGCACCTTCCCACTGGATTAAGCATTCATATCGCCTAACCCAGGACTGTGTTCATTTGGTATTTCAGGAAGCACTGGTACGGGAAACCCTGCCGGAGGATCTATGACTTGTAACTCTCCGCCATTTCGGCTTGGAGATTTCCCCTGATAGATTTCACCGATTCTCGTTTCATCCAACCTAAAGTTAAACTGTGCATTATGGTAGCCTAATTCGACATACTTTCTGCACTCAGGATATTTATTAATGTCATAATTCGGTACAGGGAGGAGCTTCGCCCACTCAACGCCCAATGTCTCGAGCGCTTTCGCGAATGCATTCTGGTGAGCATTGTCGCGTACAATCAGAAAAGCAAGTGTTTCGCGGAACGTCTGATTAGAGCTCATTTCATAAATTCTTGTTTTTTGCAGCACACCTGTCGACTCAAGAAGCAGGTTATCCAGCAGGTCAGTAATTAAGTTTCCGTGGTTATACACCCACGACCCGTTCCACGGATTGCCCCCTGCATCAACGGGAAGGGAACTTTGCGCACCAATAATATAATGATGAGGATTAGCATGTTTAACGGCTTCATTAAGTGGTGCTTGATCTGCACCTTGACTGCCGACACCTTCACCGCCTGATTCATCTAATAAAGCATTGATTGTGTTTTGAACCAGTTCAACGTGGGCAATCTCCTCCAAAAAAATGCCGCGAAGCAGATCGCGGTACTGTTTCTGCTTTCCTCTGAAATTAGAGCTTTGGAAAAAAAACTGCATCATTGTACGCATTTCTCCGTAATGACCGCCTAATATCTCCTGCAGGACCTTAGCAGCTGCCGGGTCTGGCTTGTCCGGTTTAATGATATTAATCAGTTCCTCTTTGTAGTAATACATAACACGCCTCATTTCTTCTTAAGAGATTTTCTTATATTATTTGTAAGATGAGATAAAATATATACATGATAAGCATGGGAAGGCGTGAAAGAAGAAAATAAAAAAATACAGGAAAAGTGTTGACCAAATAAAACAGGCATGGTATATTATTAAACGTCGCTGATGAACAGCGTAAAACAAAACAGAAAAACAAAAAAGTTTTTCCGAGGTGTTTACAAGATTTTAAAAATGTGTATAATAAGAAAAGTCGAATTGAAAAACATTCGGAAAACATTTTTAAAAAACTTCTTGACTTCAACATCAAATGATAGTATGATAGTTAAGTCGCTCAATAAGCGCCCGTAGCTCAATTGGATAGAGCGTTTGACTACGGATCAAAAGGTTAGGGGTTCGACTCCTCTCGGGCGCGCCATATAAGATACCACGCGGGTGTAGTTTAGTGGTAAAACCTCAGCCTTCCAAGCTGATGTCGTGAGTTCGATTCTCATCACCCGCTCCATTATTGAATGATCTTTGAAAACTAAACAAGACAAAACGTACCTGTTAATTCAGTTTTTAAAAATCGCACAGCGATGTGCGTAGTCAGTCAAACTAGGGCCTGCACGATGCAGGTCACACAGGTGTCACCGCGGGATGCGGTGGACTTAACCTGTGATCCATTTATCGGAGAGTTTGATCCTGGCTCAGGACGAACGCTGGCGGCGTGCCTAATACATGCAAGTCGAGCGGACAGATGGGAGCTTGCTCCCTGATGTTAGCGGCGGACGGGTGAGTAACACGTGGGTAACCTGCCTGTAAGACTGGGATAACTCCGGGAAACCGGGGCTAATACCGGATGGTTGTTTGAACCGCATGGTTCAAACATAAAAGGTGGCTTCGGCTACCACTTACAGATGGACCCGCGGCGCATTAGCTAGTTGGTGAGGTAATGGCTCACCAAGGCAACGATGCGTAGCCGACCTGAGAGGGTGATCGGCCACACTGGGACTGAGACACGGCCCAGACTCCTACGGGAGGCAGCAGTAGGGAATCTTCCGCAATGGACGAAAGTCTGACGGAGCAACGCCGCGTGAGTGATGAAGGTTTTCGGATCGTAAAGCTCTGTTGTTAGGGAAGAACAAGTACCGTTCGAATAGGGCGGTACCTTGACGGTACCTAACCAGAAAGCCACGGCTAACTACGTGCCAGCAGCCGCGGTAATACGTAGGTGGCAAGCGTTGTCCGGAATTATTGGGCGTAAAGGGCTCGCAGGCGGTTTCTTAAGTCTGATGTGAAAGCCCCCGGCTCAACCGGGGAGGGTCATTGGAAACTGGGGAACTTGAGTGCAGAAGAGGAGAGTGGAATTCCACGTGTAGCGGTGAAATGCGTAGAGATGTGGAGGAACACCAGTGGCGAAGGCGACTCTCTGGTCTGTAACTGACGCTGAGGAGCGAAAGCGTGGGGAGCGAACAGGATTAGATACCCTGGTAGTCCACGCCGTAAACGATGAGTGCTAAGTGTTAGGGGGTTTCCGCCCCTTAGTGCTGCAGCTAACGCATTAAGCACTCCGCCTGGGGAGTACGGTCGCAAGACTGAAACTCAAAGGAATTGACGGGGGCCCGCACAAGCGGTGGAGCATGTGGTTTAATTCGAAGCAACGCGAAGAACCTTACCAGGTCTTGACATCCTCTGACAATCCTAGAGATAGGACGTCCCCTTCGGGGGCAGAGTGACAGGTGGTGCATGGTTGTCGTCAGCTCGTGTCGTGAGATGTTGGGTTAAGTCCCGCAACGAGCGCAACCCTTGATCTTAGTTGCCAGCATTCAGTTGGGCACTCTAAGGTGACTGCCGGTGACAAACCGGAGGAAGGTGGGGATGACGTCAAATCATCATGCCCCTTATGACCTGGGCTACACACGTGCTACAATGGACAGAACAAAGGGCAGCGAAACCGCGAGGTTAAGCCAATCCCACAAATCTGTTCTCAGTTCGGATCGCAGTCTGCAACTCGACTGCGTGAAGCTGGAATCGCTAGTAATCGCGGATCAGCATGCCGCGGTGAATACGTTCCCGGGCCTTGTACACACCGCCCGTCACACCACGAGAGTTTGTAACACCCGAAGTCGGTGAGGTAACCTTTTAGGAGCCAGCCGCCGAAGGTGGGACAGATGATTGGGGTGAAGTCGTAACAAGGTAGCCGTATCGGAAGGTGCGGCTGGATCACCTCCTTTCTAAGGATATTATACGGAATATAAGACCTTGGGTCTTATAAACAGAACGTTCCCTGTCTTGTTTAGTTTTGAAGGATCATTCCTTCGAAACGTGTTCTTTGAAAACTAGATAACAGTAGACATCACATTCAATTAGTAACACAAGATATCACATAGTGATTCTTTTTAACGGTTAAGTTAGAAAGGGCGCACGGTGGATGCCTTGGCACTAGGAGCCGATGAAGGACGGGACGAACACCGATATGCTTCGGGGAGCTGTAAGCAAGCTTTGATCCGGAGATTTCCGAATGGGGAAACCCACCACTCGTAATGGAGTGGTATCCATATCTGAATTCATAGGATATGAGAAGGCAGACCCGGGGAACTGAAACATCTAAGTACCCGGAGGAAGAGAAAGCAAATGCGATTCCCTGAGTAGCGGCGAGCGAAACGGGATTAGCCCAAACCAAGAGGCTTGCCTCTTGGGGTTGTAGGACACTCTGTACGGAGTTACAAAGGAACGAGGTAGATGAAGAGGTCTGGAAAGGCCCGCCATAGGAGGTAACAGCCCTGTAGTCAAAACTTCGTTCTCTCCTGAGTGGATCCTGAGTACGGCGGAACACGTGAAATTCCGTCGGAATCCGGGAGGACCATCTCCCAAGGCTAAATACTCCCTAGTGACCGATAGTGAACCAGTACCGTGAGGGAAAGGTGAAAAGCACCCCGGAAGGGGAGTGAAAGAGATCCTGAAACCGTGTGCCTACAAGTAGTCAGAGCCCGTTAACGGGTGATGGCGTGCCTTTTGTAGAATGAACCGGCGAGTTACGATCCCGTGCAAGGTTAAGCAGAAGATGCGGAGCCGCAGCGAAAGCGAGTCTGAATAGGGCGCATGAGTACGTGGTCGTAGACCCGAAACCAGGTGATCTACCCATGTCCAGGGTGAAGTTCAGGTAACACTGAATGGAGGCCCGAACCCACGCACGTTGAAAAGTGCGGGGATGAGGTGTGGGTAGGGGTGAAATGCCAATCGAACCTGGAGATAGCTGGTTCTCTCCGAAATAGCTTTAGGGCTAGCCTCAAGGTAAGAGTCTTGGAGGTAGAGCACTGATTGGACTAGGGGCCCCTACCGGGTTACCGAATTCAGTCAAACTCCGAATGCCAATGACTTATCCTTGGGAGTCAGACTGCGAGTGATAAGATCCGTAGTCGAAAGGGAAACAGCCCAGACCGCCAGCTAAGGTCCCAAAGTATACGTTAAGTGGAAAAGGATGTGGAGTTGCTTAGACAACCAGGATGTTGGCTTAGAAGCAGCCACCATTTAAAGAGTGCGTAATAGCTCACTGGTCGAGTGACTCTGCGCCGAAAATGTACCGGGGCTAAACGTATCACCGAAGCTGCGGACTGTTCTTCGAACAGTGGTAGGAGAGCGTTCTAAGGGCTGTGAAGCCAGACCGGAAGGACTGGTGGAGCGCTTAGAAGTGAGAATGCCGGTATGAGTAGCGAAAGAGGGGTGAGAATCCCCTCCACCGAATGCCTAAGGTTTCCTGAGGAAGGCTCGTCCGCTCAGGGTTAGTCGGGACCTAAGCCGAGGCCGAAAGGCGTAGGCGATGGACAACAGGTTGATATTCCTGTACCACCTCCTCACCATTTGAGCAATGGGGGGACGCAGGAGGATAGGGTAAGCGCGGTATTGGATATCCGCGTCCAAGCAGTTAGGCTGGGAAATAGGCAAATCCGTTTCCCATAAGGCTGAGCTGTGATGGCGAGCGAAATATAGTAGCGAAGTTCCTGATTCCACACTGCCAAGAAAAGCCTCTAGCGAGGTGAGAGGTGCCCGTACCGCAAACCGACACAGGTAGGCGAGGAGAGAATCCTAAGGTGATCGAGAGAACTCTCGTTAAGGAACTCGGCAAAATGACCCCGTAACTTCGGGAGAAGGGGTGCTCTGTTAGGGTGCAAGCCCGAGAGAGCCGCAGTGAATAGGCCCAGGCGACTGTTTAGCAAAAACACAGGTCTCTGCGAAGCCGTAAGGCGAAGTATAGGGGCTGACGCCTGCCCGGTGCTGGAAGGTTAAGAGGAGCGCTTAGCGTAAGCGAAGGTGCGAATTGAAGCCCCAGTAAACGGCGGCCGTAACTATAACGGTCCTAAGGTAGCGAAATTCCTTGTCGGGTAAGTTCCGACCCGCACGAAAGGCGCAACGATCTGGGCACTGTCTCAACGAGAGACTCGGTGAAATTATAGTACCTGTGAAGATGCAGGTTACCCGCGACAGGACGGAAAGACCCCGTGGAGCTTTACTGCAGCCTGATATTGAATGTTGGTACAGCTTGTACAGGATAGGTAGGAGCCTTGGAAACCGGAGCGCCAGCTTCGGTGGAGGCATCGGTGGGATACTACCCTGGCTGTATTGACCTTCTAACCCGCCGCCCTTATCGGGCGGGGAGACAGTGTCAGGTGGGCAGTTTGACTGGGGCGGTCGCCTCCTAAAAGGTAACGGAGGCGCCCAAAGGTTCCCTCAGAATGGTTGGAAATCATTCGCAGAGTGTAAAGGCACAAGGGAGCTTGACTGCGAGACCTACAAGTCGAGCAGGGACGAAAGTCGGGCTTAGTGATCCGGTGGTTCCGCATGGAAGGGCCATCGCTCAACGGATAAAAGCTACCCCGGGGATAACAGGCTTATCTCCCCCAAGAGTCCACATCGACGGGGAGGTTTGGCACCTCGATGTCGGCTCATCGCATCCTGGGGCTGTAGTCGGTCCCAAGGGTTGGGCTGTTCGCCCATTAAAGCGGTACGCGAGCTGGGTTCAGAACGTCGTGAGACAGTTCGGTCCCTATCCGTCGCGGGCGCAGGAAATTTGAGAGGAGCTGTCCTTAGTACGAGAGGACCGGGATGGACGCACCGCTGGTGTACCAGTTGTTCTGCCAAGGGCATCGCTGGGTAGCTATGTGCGGACGGGATAAGTGCTGAAAGCATCTAAGCATGAAGCCCCCCTCAAGATGAGATTTCCCATTCCGCAAGGAAGTAAGATCCCTGAAAGATGATCAGGTTGATAGGTCTGAGGTGGAAGTGTGGCGACACATGGAGCTGACAGATACTAATCGATCGAGGACTTAACCATATTTTTGAATGATGTCACACCTGTTATCTAGTTTTGAGAGAACACTCTCAATTTGTTTGGTGGCGATAGCGAAGAGGTCACACCCGTTCCCATACCGAACACGGAAGTTAAGCTCTTCAGCGCCGATGGTAGTCGGGGGGTTCCCCCTGTGAGAGTAGGACGCCGCCAAGCATTACTTTTATCATCGCGGGGTGGAGCAGTTCGGTAGCTCGTCGGGCTCATAACCCGAAGGTCGCAGGTTCAAATCCTGCCCCCGCAACCAAATATATGATTAAATAAGGAGTGCCCTAAGGGTACAACTAAAATAATCTTATACAAATATGGTCCGGTAGTTCAGTTGGTTAGAATGCCTGCCTGTCACGCAGGAGGTCGCGGGTTCGAGTCCCGTCCGGACCGCCATTAATGTAAACGAAACGATCATGTTTTCGTTTTTTTTTGTGTTTTCTTTTACTGTATCTTCTGCTTGGTGTCATAGCCAAGCTTTCTTTATATCGGGAACATCTTGGATATTCCAGCAAAATTCGATAAACTAGGAAGAGCAATATAGGCATAAGCAGGGTTGAAAGGAGATTTTGGTTCATGGATGAATTTGATTTGATACATAGCATTACTCCGCGGACCATTCACCATTCTTCCGTTGATGTAGGAATAGGTGATGATGCAGCGCTCTACACTGCGAAACACGGCGTTCAGGAAATTGTTTGTGTTGATACTATGGTAGAAGACGTGCACTTCAAATTACACTATTCCTCACCTGAAGATATCGGGTATAAGGCGTTAGCCGTTAATATAAGTGATATTGCCGCGATGGGAGGCATTCCGAAATTTTATTTGGTATCAATTGCGGTACCTTCAAAATGGACGGCATCCGAAATCAAGGCGATGTATGAAGGAATGAATGAACTGGCGAAACTATATCAGATGGATCTGATTGGCGGCGATACAGTTTCTACCGCTGACAAATTAGTCGTTACAGTCACTGTGATCGGTGAAGTTGAAAAGGGACAGGCCTGTTTGCGCAGCTTAGCAAAACCGAATGATATTGTGTTTGTAACCGGTGAAATCGGTTCTTCTGCAGCAGGGCTTTCTTTATTATTAGAGGAGACTCATCCTCAAAATTCTTCTATTGACACGGATTACTTTATCCACAGGCATAAACGGCCTGAGCCAAGAGTAAGCGTCGGCAGATTATGCTCGATTTTTAAACGGGCAGCTTTAAATGATGTTAGTGACGGATTGGCTAGTGAACTGAACGAGATTGCAGAAGCCAGCTGTGTTTCAATTGAAATTGTTGAAAGCATGCTTCCAATTCATTCTGATTTGCCTAAGCTTCATCCTAACTGGAAAGAATGGGCTTTGTTTGGCGGTGAGGATTTTGAGCTGACAGGGACGGTTTCAGATGAGGAGTGGGAAGTGTTGAAGCAGGAGTGCGCAGCACGTCAACTTCCCATTACAAAGATTGGCCATGTCAGGGAAAAAACAAAATCTAAAGTGATCCTAAAAACAGATCAAACATCAATGATCTTAGAGAAAAAGGGATATAATCATTTTAAATAAGACGGGTGACTCGTGTGAAGCAATTAAAATGGAGAACTGTAAATCCAGAAGAAACAAAAGCAATTGCCAAGCTGACGGCAGCGTTTGCTAAACCGGGAGACGTCCTGACATTAGAGGGCGATTTAGGTGCAGGAAAAACGACTTTTACGAAAGGTTTTGCAGAAGGGCTGGGAATTACACGTGTTGTAAACAGTCCGACTTTTACAATTATAAAAGAATATAACGATGGCGTACTTCCTCTTTATCATATGGATGTGTATAGAATGGAAGATGAAAGTGAAGATTTGGGACTTGATGAATATTTTCACGGACAAGGTGTCTGTCTCGTTGAATGGGCTCATTTAATTGAAGAACAGCTGCCGCAGGAGCGACTGCAAATTGTCATCAAAAGAGCTGGTGATGATGAGCGGGAAATTACCTTTACTGCTGTCGGGAATCGGTATGAAATGCTTTGTGAGGAGTTAAGTAGACATGACAATATTAGCAATTGATACATCAAATTATACATTGGGCATTGCGCTGCTTCGAGAAGACACCGTTATAGCAGAATACATTACATACTTGAAAAAGAACCACTCTGTAAGAGCGATGCCTGCTGTTCATTCATTGCTGAATGATTGTGATATGGCACCGCAGGACCTTTCTAAAATTGTCGTTGCAAGAGGCCCTGGTTCTTACACAGGAGTAAGAATAGGTGTGACGTTGGCCAAAACACTTGCCTGGTCTTTAGACATTCCAATAAGTGCTGTATCAAGTCTTGAGACGCTTGCGGCAAATGGCCGGCATTTTGACGGTCTGATCAGCCCAATCTTTGATGCTAGACGGGGACAGGTGTACACAGGTCTGTATCAATATAAAAATGGGCTTTTAGAGCAAGTTGTTCCAGATCAAAATGTGATGCTGGCAGATTGGCTGGAGATGCTAAAAGAAAAGGACCGCCCTGTTTTGTTTTTAGGCCATGATACTTCTCTTCACAAGCAGATGATCGAGGATGTGCTTGGAACAAAAGGGTTCATTGGAACTGCCGCCCAGCATAACCCGCGCCCTTCAGAATTGGCTTTTCTCGGGAAGGAAAAGGAAGCAGCTGATGTTCATGGGCTTGTCCCGGATTACTTGCGGCTGGCAGAAGCTGAAGCGAAATGGATTGAAAGTCAAAAGTAGGGTGATAGGATGAAAACAAAAGCAGCGGTCAGAAATATGCGGCTTGAAGATATAGATCACGTATACGAAATCGAAGCATCCTCCTTTACGTCTCCTTGGACGAAGGATTCGTTTTATCATGAGCTGCTGGAAAATCCGTATGCTCATTATCTCGTGATTGAAAAGGACGGCCATCTTGCTGGGTATTGCGGGATTTGGATTGTGATGGACGATGCCCAGATTACAAATATAGCGATAAAACCAGAGTATCGCGGCCAGTCTTTAGGAGAAACGCTTTTTCGCTCAGCTGTTGAACTGTGCAAAGAAAAAGACGCAAGGCGGCTTTCGCTTGAAGTGAGGGTTTCGAATCATCCTGCTCAAGGCTTATATAAGAAATTCGGGATGCAGCCCGGCGGAATAAGAAAGAACTATTATACTGATAACGGGGAAGATGCGTTAATTATGTGGGTGACGATAAATGAGTGAGCAAAAAGACATGTACGTATTAGGAATTGAAACAAGCTGTGATGAGACTGCTGCAGCTATTGTGAAAAACGGGAAAGAGATCATTTCAAACGTAGTAGCCTCTCAAATTGAAAGCCATAAGCGCTTCGGAGGCGTTGTTCCGGAAATTGCTTCAAGACATCATGTTGAACAAATCACTTTGGTTATAGAAGAGGCGTTTCGCAAAGCTGGCATGACGTATAGTGATATTGATGCGATTGCAGTAACAGAAGGTCCGGGACTGGTGGGAGCGCTTCTTATCGGAGTGAATGCCGCTAAAGCATTGAGCTTTGCATATAACATTCCGTTAGTAGGCGTTCATCATATAGCCGGTCATATATACGCGAACCGTCTTGTAGAAGACATCGTGTTCCCGGCACTGGCATTGGTCGTTTCAGGAGGCCATACAGAACTGGTTTATATGAAGGAACATGGATCATTTGAAGTCATTGGGGAAACCCTTGATGATGCGGCAGGAGAAGCCTACGACAAAGTGGCGCGGACGATGGGATTGCCATATCCGGGTGGACCGCAAATTGACAAGCTAGCTGAAAAAGGGAATGACAATATTCCGCTTCCTCGCGCATGGCTTGAAGAAGGCTCTTACAACTTCAGCTTTAGCGGGTTGAAGTCTGCGGTGATCAATACGCTTCATAATGCATCCCAAAAAGGGCAAGAGATTGCTCCGGAAGATTTGTCTGCCAGTTTCCAAAATAGTGTGATCGATGTCTTGGTAACCAAAACGGCGCGCGCGGCAAAGGAATATGATGTCAAACAGGTCCTTTTAGCCGGAGGAGTAGCTGCAAACAGAGGCCTCAGAGCTGCATTAGAAAAGGAATTTGCCCAGCATGAAGGGATTACGCTTGTCATTCCTCCATTAGCTTTATGCACGGATAATGCTGCGATGATTGCTGCTGCTGGTACAATTGCTTTTGAAAAAGGAATTCGCGGTGCATATGATATGAATGGCCAGCCCGGCCTTGAATTGACTTCTTATCAAAGTCTCACGAGATAATAGCGTGAGACTTTTTATCTGTTTGTTATTAACAGACAATTCACAATTTATCCACATATCTGTGAGTAATTATAGAGATATTGATGGATAAAGGGCTGAGGTCACTGTTAATAAAGTGGATAAATTCAGAATATTTTGTGGATAGTATGTATAAAGCGCTTACTTTGTTTATTTATTAGGGGATGTTCTGTGGATAAAAAGCACCTCTAAAAAGAGGTGCTTGACTTTTTTAATCTTCTTCTGTGGATAGTTCTTCCCATTCGGACAAAAGAGATTCCAGCTCCTGATTAAGCTTCTCATTGTCTGCATGGATAGCTTGTACTTTTTCATGATCCTGATAGACTTCAGGGTCACATAGCAATTCATCATTGCGGCTGATGTTCTCCTCAATGGTTTGAACGGTGGTTTCAATTTCTTCAATCCGACGGAGTCGTTGGCGCTCTTTCTTTTTCCATTCTTTTTCTTCCTCGTAGGAACGTTTGGAGTCAGACTTCACTGTAGCTGGCGTTTTATCAGTTTCCTCTTGCTGATTCATTTTCTCCAATTCAAGCTGCTCTGTTTTTTTCTCTGTATAATAATCGTAATCTCCCAGATACTCCTCTATATGGCTTGAAGAAAGCTCCAATACTCTTGTGGCGATTCTGTTAATAAAATATCTGTCATGTGAGACAAATAACAGTGTGCCTGGATAATCAATCAGCGCGTTTTCGAGAACTTCTTTGCTGTCTAAATCCAGATGGTTCGTCGGTTCATCAAGGATGAGAAAGTTGGCTTTTTGAAGCATCAGCTTAGCTAGAGCCAATCTTGCTTTTTCGCCTCCGCTCAGTGAATGAACTGGTTTCAGCACATCATCTCCGGAGAATAAGAAATTTCCGAGACACGTTCTGATTTCTTTTTCTGGGAGCCCGGGGTACTCGTCCCACAGCTCATCAAGGACACGTTTAGAGGAAGTCAACTCAGCCTGTTCCTGATCATAATAGCCGACACTGACATTTGAGCCGTATGAGATCGTTCCTTGATCTGGTTTTAGGGTGTCTATCAATGTTTTCAGCAATGTCGATTTACCAATTCCGTTAGGGCCGACAAGCGCTGCGCTTTCTCCTCTTGTGAGCATGAATGACACTTCTGTTAAAAGCGGCGGCTGGTTTTCATAGCTGATTGTGAGATCCTGAACACGAAGGACTTCATTTCCGCTCTGTTTTGTAATATCAAAATGAAAGTTTGCAGATTTTTCATCGCCAAGCGGTTTTGACATGACTTCCATTCGCTCAAGCTGCTTTCTGCGGCTTTGCGCCCTTTTGGTGGTAGAGGCTCTCGCCAAATTTCGGTCTACGAAGTCCTGCAGCTTTGCAATCTCGTCCTGCTGCTTTTCATACATTTTAAGATCTTTTTCATACTGCGCGGCTTTTTGGTCGAGATAAGTGCTGTAGTTGCCGTGATACTTTTTGCTTTCTGCTCTTGATACCTCGTACACCTGGTTTACTACTTTGTCCAAAAAGTAGCGGTCATGCGAAACGATGAGAATGGCGCCTGAATAGCCTTGTAAATAATGCTCAAGCCAGGTAAGTGTATCAATATCCAGATGGTTTGTCGGCTCATCGAGAATGAGCAAATCAGGCTGTGTTAACAGAAGCTTACCTAAAGCCAGTCTTGTTTTCTGGCCTCCGCTGAGGCTTTGAACCTGTGTAGAATCGTCAAAATGGCTGAAGCCGAGACCATGCAGCACAGATCTTACATCCGCTTCATATTGATAGCCGCCTTTATCTTTGAATTCCTGCTGAAGGCGGTCGTAGGTTTTCATGATGCTTTCTAATTCACCCGGGTCAGCTGCCGCCATTTTTTCTTCCATAGCCCGCATTTCCTTTTCCATTGCTTTTAAGTGGTCAAAAACAGTCAGCAGCTCTTCTTTTATGGTAAGCTTAGAATCCAAGCCAGTATGCTGAGCGAGATATCCCATTGTAATATCTTTCGGTTTAATAATTTCGCCCTTTTCATACGAAAGCTGGCCTGCGATAATTTTAAGGAGCGTGGATTTTCCGGCGCCATTTCTTCCAACAATGGCGATGCGATCATGATTTCTGACTTCCAGCTTTATATTGTTTAAAATAGTATCAGCACCAAACGATTTGGACAGCTGATTAACTTGTAAGATCATCATATTATTTCACCTCTGCTATAATAAGTTAAGTGTAGCTTATGAACCAGAAGTCAGCAAACAATACATTGGCCATATAAGGACATAGAGAAGAAAATAGTGTATGATCTGTTTAAGGAGCGTTTTAATATGAATGGATTTTCTCATTTTAATGAACAGGGCAGAGCCCAGATGGTAGATATCAGCGAAAAATCTTCGACTGTCCGTACTGCGGCGGCTGTTTCAAGCGTACACATGAAGAATGAAGTGTACGAGAAAATACAAAGTCACGATATCGGCAAAGGAGATGTACTGGCTGTCGCACAGGTGGCAGGCATTATGGCCGCAAAGCAAACGTCGAATATCATTCCGATGTGCCACCCGCTTTCACTGAGCGGGGTAGATATATCGTTTGACTGGAAAATAAAAGAAGCAGAAGTTATACTTCATATAAAAGCACAGGTCAAAACGAAAGGGAGTACAGGTGTGGAAATGGAAGCGCTCACTTCTGCATCGGTGTGCGCTCTTACCGTTTACGATATGTGCAAGGCCCTTGATAAGGGGATGGTCATCGGCCCTACTTTCTTGCTGGAGAAGACAGGCGGGAAAAACGGTGACTTTAAAAGAGAACTATCCGAGTATAATTTGGAGGACCAAAAATGAATAAGGATCAATCAAAAATTCCGCAGGCGACGGCGAAACGGCTGCCGCTTTACTATCGCTTTTTAAAGAATCTTCATGCGTCAGGAAAACAGCGTGTATCATCCGCTGAACTCAGTGATGCCGTAAAGGTTGATTCTGCCACGATTCGGAGGGATTTTTCCTATTTTGGAGCTCTTGGCAAAAAAGGATACGGATATAATGTGGATTATTTGCTGTCTTTTTTCCGGAAAACGCTTGATCAGGATGAGATGACAGACGTCATCTTGATTGGTGTCGGGAACTTGGGAACGGCATTTCTTCACTATAATTTCACAAAAAATAATAACACAAAAATTTCTATGGCTTTTGATATAAATGAGAGTAAAATAGGAACTGAGGTAGGCGGCGTGCCCGTCTATAACCTTGATGACCTTGAACAACACGTAAAAGATGAATCAGTTGCCATTCTTACAGTGCCAGCAGTTGCCGCTCAATCCATTACAGACAGATTGGTCGCATTAGGAATCAAGGGAATCCTTAATTTTACGCCGGCCCGTTTGAATGTGCCGGAACACATTCGAATTCATCATATAGATTTAGCAGTTGAGCTTCAGTCACTGGTTTATTTTTTGAAGCATTATTCAGTTTTAGAGGAAATCGAATAGAGGGAAAGGAGGAGCCCAAATATGCCGATCGGTCCTGGAAGCCTTGCTGTTATCGCAATCGTTGCTCTGATTATCTTCGGTCCCAAAAAGCTGCCTGAATTGGGGAAAGCAGCGGGAGACACACTTCGTGAATTCAAAAACGCTACAAAAGGATTAACGAGTGATGAAGAGGAAAAAAAGAAAGAAGATCAGTAAGTTAGGATGACACGAATGAAAGTGAATCAAATGTCGCTGCTGGAGCATATTGCTGAGCTTCGAAAACGGTTGCTGATTGTAGCTCTGGCGTTTGTCGTTTTCTTTATTGCTGGATTTTTTTTAGCAAAGCCGATTATAGTGTATCTGCAAGAAACAGATGAAGCGAAGCAGCTTACGCTTAACGCGTTTAACCTGACAGACCCGCTTTATGTGTTTATGCAGTTTGCGTTTATCATCGGCATAGTCCTGACCTCGCCGGTTATTCTTTATCAGCTTTGGGCTTTTGTGAGCCCGGGTCTCTATGAGAAAGAGCGCAAAGTAACGCTCAGCTACATTCCGATCTCTATTTTGCTGTTTTTAGCGGGCTTATCTTTTTCATATTATATTTTATTTCCTTTTGTTGTTGATTTTATGAAGCGAATTTCTCAGGACTTGAATGTCAATCAGGTGATCGGAATTAATGAATATTTTCATTTTCTTCTGCAGCTGACGATTCCGTTTGGACTGCTGTTCCAAATGCCGGTCATCCTTATGTTTTTGACCAGGCTCGGAATTGTGACACCGATGTTCTTGGCGAAAATCAGAAAGTATGCGTATTTTACGCTGCTAGTGATCGCAGCCCTGATTACACCGCCTGAGCTTCTGTCCCATATGATGGTCACAGTCCCGCTTTTGATTTTATATGAAATCAGTATTCTGATATCGAAGGCCGCCTATCGGAAAGCGCAGAAAAGCAGTGCAGCCGATCAGGACGTGTCTTCCGGGCAATAATAAAAAATCCATTTTTCATGAGAGAAATGGATTCAGCGTGTTGACAAACCCCCGCATTCGTTGTCAAGCCTGTGCGTTGGTGCTCACGAATGAAAACATTCGCTCCGCTCCAATGCTCGCCTTTCCTAGACTTCAAGGGTTTTCAATCACGCTGAAAATGACAAAATCCTAAAACGAAAGCCGTTTTAGGATTTAATTTGAATCCATTTCTCATTCAGAAATGGATTTTCTTTATTTTTGGTTCTTTTTGATTTTAAATGAAAAGGCGAACATCTTAAAAGAAATGCTGATGTTGTAAGCGGCGAACACCATCAGCAGGATGGAGTAAAATGACCACATGCTGCCTGGCGAGCTTGCGGCAAGATAAGTAAAGATGCACCCTACGGCAAAGTAGATCATTCCCCAAACTACCGGGTTTCTCATAAAAATAATCCTCCAATAATCAATTGCATTTGTGTGCTCTGCTGTTCAAGGTAATTACGAACAGGCTCAAGCTGCATGATGACGACGAATGTATTCATCATTAAATGGGCGAAAATCGGCACCCATATCCGTTTTGTTCTCGCATATAAAAAGGCAAAGGTAAAGCCCATTGCTGTATATAGAAGAAGATGCTTCAAATCAGCGTGAACAATACCGAAAATAACCGAGCTGATCAGTCCGGCGAAAAAGAAATTCGTTTTTTCGTACAGCGTGCCGAAAATGATTTTTCTGAAGATGATTTCTTCTAATATAGGCCCGACGATGGAAGAAACGATAATCATGAGCGGGACTGCCTGAATGACATCCAGAATCGCTTGTGTATTTTCTGATTCTCTTCCGATGCCAAAAACATAATATTCAATAGAGCCTGCTATTCCTTGAGAGAAAAGGGCAATGAAAAAACCGGCTATCGCCCAAAGGATAGAAAGTCCGATTGAGTCCTTCTGTCCGTTTCGCAGCGTTTCTTTCGGAACGGTTCTCAGAATGAGCAGAACAACAACGAGACAGGCGATAAAGCTGATAACGGACCATAATCCTTGTGCATGCAGCATATTTTCATCTGTAGGCTGTCCTCCGGCATAACCGAATTTAAATAACAAGGGAATCGCGATTAATGCGGAAAACTGCATGATGATATATGTCAAAATAATAAACCAATACTGTTTTCTCAAATGGTATGTACTCCTTTGTTAAGTGGGTTTCGTTCATCTACAGCTATTGTAACATAATCGGTACGGGGGTGAAAAAGCTAACGGAAAAGCGAGCGGAAAAGAATGATGTAAGCGTGAAAAAATTTTTATCTTATCACTTGAAATTGGAAGGGAGATTCTTTATTATAAGAATTGTGTTAGCACTCTTTAGTGCTGAGTGCTAAAATTACATATTCATACTATTGAGGAGGTTATTACATTGTTAAAGCCATTAGGTGATCGCGTTGTCATTGAACTCGTAGAATCTGAAGAAAAAACTGCCAGCGGAATTGTGTTGCCGGATTCTGCAAAAGAAAAACCGCAAGAAGGCAAAATCGTGGCAGCTGGTTCAGGTCGCGTGTTAGAAAGCGGAGAGCGCGTTGCTTTAGAAGTAAAAGAGGGCGACCGCATTATCTTCTCAAAATACGCAGGTACTGAAGTGAAATACGAAGGTACTGAATACTTAATCTTACGTGAAAGCGACATTTTAGCTGTTATTGGCTAATTCTTAAATAAAAACATTTAAAAATTCGAGGAGGTACTGTAAACATGGCAAAAGATATTAAGTTTAGTGAAGAAGCCCGCCGCGCAATGCTTCGCGGTGTCGATGCACTTGCTGATGCTGTAAAAGTAACTTTAGGACCAAAAGGACGCAACGTGGTTCTAGAGAAAAAATTCGGTTCTCCGTTAATCACAAATGACGGTGTAACAATCGCTAAAGAAATCGAGCTAGAAGACGCGTTTGAAAACATGGGTGCTAAGCTTGTTGCTGAAGTAGCCAGCAAAACAAACGACGTTGCCGGTGACGGTACAACAACTGCAACAGTTCTTGCGCAAGCAATGATCCGTGAAGGCCTTAAAAACGTAACAGCAGGCGCTAACCCTGTAGGCGTGCGTAAAGGGATGGAACAAGCTGTAGCGGTTGCGATCGAAAACTTAAAAGAAATTTCTAAGCCAATCGAAGGCAAAGAGTCTATCGCTCAGGTTGCTGCGATCTCTGCTGCTGATGAGGAAGTCGGAAGCCTTATCGCTGAAGCAATGGAGCGCGTAGGAAACGACGGCGTTATCACAATCGAAGAGTCTAAAGGCTTCACAACTGAGCTTGAAGTTGTTGAAGGTATGCAATTTGACCGCGGATATGCGTCTCCTTACATGGTAACTGACTCTGATAAGATGGAAGCGGTTCTTGACAATCCTTACATCTTAATCACAGACAAAAAAATCACAAACATTCAAGAAATCCTTCCTGTGCTTGAGCAGGTTGTTCAGCAAGGCAAACCATTGCTTCTGATCGCAGAAGACGTTGAAGGCGAAGCACTTGCAACACTTGTTGTGAACAAACTTCGCGGCACATTCAACGCAGTTGCTGTTAAAGCTCCTGGCTTCGGTGACCGCCGTAAAGCAATGCTTGAAGACATCGCTGTCCTTACTGGCGGAGAAGTCATCACAGAAGATCTTGGCCTTGACCTGAAATCTACTCAAATCGCTCAATTGGGACGCGCTTCTAAAGTTGTCGTTACTAAAGAAAATACAACAATCGTTGAAGGCGCTGGCGAAACAGACAAAATTTCTGCCCGCGTGACTCAAATCCGCGCTCAAGTGGAAGAAACAACTTCTGAATTCGACAGAGAAAAATTACAAGAGCGTCTTGCGAAACTTGCTGGCGGCGTAGCTGTCATCAAAGTCGGTGCTGCGACTGAAACTGAGCTGAAAGAGCGTAAACTTCGCATCGAAGACGCCTTGAACTCAACTCGCGCAGCTGTTGAAGAAGGCATCGTATCCGGTGGTGGTACAGCGCTTGTAAACGTATATAACAAAGTCGCTGCAGTTGAAGCTGAAGGCGATGCTCAAACAGGTATCAACATCGTGCTTCGCGCGCTTGAAGAGCCAATCCGTCAAATCGCACACAATGCTGGTCTTGAAGGATCTGTCATCGTTGAACGCCTCAAAAACGAAGAAATCGGCGTAGGCTTCAACGCTGCAACTGGTGAATGGGTAAACATGATCGAAAAAGGTATCGTTGACCCAACGAAAGTTACACGCTCAGCTCTTCAAAACGCTGCGTCTGTAGCTGCAATGTTCTTAACAACTGAAGCCGTTGTCGCTGACAAGCCAGAAGAAAACGCTGGCGGCGGAATGCCTGACATGGGCGGCATGGGCGGTATGGGCGGCATGATGTAATCATTGCCCCTGAAACCCAATAAAAATGGGATTTCTAGACTCTTATATACTCTGAACATAACCAAAAAGTAACAAAAAGGTAACATTTTCTTGAATAAGGATCTAAATTAGAGGTTTTCCATGAGTTTTTTGAACTTTTGGGAAGCCTCTTTTTTAACTCTTTTGTTACCTGTAAATAAATACTTTTATTGTTATCAATATTTGTTTTGAATTGACTTATGGTTATTTATCTTTATCACATTATCGTCCATTTAAACTATACATTCCGCGCGGGTATTTTAGGTGTAAGTAAATTATACTCCTTTGTGATGTTAGTAGTGTTGTAAGCTTCAAAGTCGACATAGCTCCTTTTAAAGTGCATAGTTCACATGCCTGTAGTATATTTCATAAGGGAGATTATGAAGGTCATGTAGGAGAAAAATTAGAGCGGTGACCGAAAATATTAGGACTTCATGTATATGGATGATTTAACCGTTCTCTAGTACATTGAACAGGAAGATTTTGAGATGAATACGGAGGAGATCTTCTTCTTTTTAAGTAATTTGAAATCAATACTTTACAGTGCAAGTTGCAAATAATGGGTATGCTGCTAAAGGAGGTACTTGATTTTAATGTTAAAGTGGATGTATGTCAAGGTTTATTATAAAGTGAGTTTTAAATCTAATTTGTTGCAACAGCAGTCTTCAAAATTGAGCAGTCGCTAACTAATTGCGAGCTGATGCTTTGTACACGGTAAGCCATTAATTTTTTGAATAATAGTTTTCAACTTCAGATTCTTTTTATCACTTCTTTTAATCATTTCCGAGATTAATCTTCGTCTTGTATAAGACTTCATTAAAATCCTGAATATATTGTATTAGATAACACGGTTAAGCGGCGTTTTTCAACCAATTGATTCAGGGCCAACTTTTGTCTTTCGGTTACTTTTCGCGTATGTGCAGCGATTGAATGTACAAATAATTATTTTTAAATTTTAGCTGCACTTTTGTTTATAGTTGAGCACGCCTCTTTATAATATAATTTAAGCAAGCATAGTATGTCTGATTTAAGTGTTTGTCATCATATCTTGTCGTAAATAGCCCTTTTCTATGTTAAAATTCGAAATGTTAGGTTAGGAGTGATAAAAATGAACGAATTAGAGCAGATTGAATTTGAAATCGAGTTAGATTCATTTAAAGAATCAATTCATGAAGTTCCTGAAGAAAACAAAGGCGAACCGCTTCTTCATTATAAACATAATAACGGAAAGTTATTTTTAGGTGATTCAATACAATGGTTGAAAACACTCGAAACAGAAAGTGTAGATTTAATTTTTGCTGACCCACCTTACAATATAAAAAAAGCTGAATGGGATACTTTTGAAAATCAAGAATCGTATATCCAGTGGTCATTAGAATGGATTGTCGAAGCATCACGAGTGCTTAAAAAAAATGGCAGTTTATATATATGTGGCTTTTCTGAAATACTTGCCGATTTGAAACACCCAGCTTCGAAATATTTCAAGGGTTGTAAATGGCTTGTATGGCACTATAAAAATAAAGCAAACCTAGGAAAAGATTTCGGTCGTTCACATGAAAGTCTTTTGCATTTTAGAAAGACAAAGAAGTATACAATGAATCAAGATTTAGTTCGAATTCCATATGGTGGGCATACATTGAAATATCCGTCACATCCACAAGCAGAATCAAGTCAGTATGGAAGCGGGAAAAAACGTGATAATTGGATGCCACATCCATTAGGAGCCAAACCTAAAGACGTTATTGAGGTTCCCACTACTTGTAACGGAATGAATGAAAAAACCCCACATCCAACGCAGAAGCCCGAAGAGCTTGTTCGAAAGTTTATTCTTGCTTCATCTAATCGTGGTGATGTTATTCTCGACCCATTTTCGGGATCAGGCACGACTGCTGTCGTTGCTGAACAATTAGGTCGGAAATGGCTTGCATGCGATACTAACCGTCAATACAATGAATGGGCTATAGAACGTATTCAAAAGGCTGAACATAAAACGGATGAAGAATGGTTTTGGTACGATAGAAAGAATGAAGAACGACGTAAGAAAATTAGATAAGAGAGAAAAAAGGGGAAAATTATGATTGAAACGGTGTTAGAGAAAGTTACAAATAAAAACAATTTTGTTACATTACAAAATTATACGGATTTTGCTTTATATTTTTTAGAGTATATTCAGAAGAATAAACAAGCTACAATTGTTTCACAAAATGAACATGTATATAACTTTTATCAATATAATAGTGAAGCGAATTATCAAGTAACTCGCCCTTTCAATTCAAAAATTTTATATTCTCACCAAGATTTTTTGGATAACCTAGGGGAATTCAATAAAATATTGAAGGATTTGAAAAGCGACCGTAATCATGCAAAAATTTTGGATAGAAGTATTATTAATAGAACAATTTATACGGTACAACAAACAATAGGTTTTGCATTGGACGGTCTTGACGCAAATAGGACAAATGTAGCTCGAAAACTGAATGGAGACTATTTCGAGCAGTTAATTTTATTACTGCTGCGAGAAATCGGTGCTCCCGCGAATAACGGGGTTGTAAAAGTCCCTGTAAATATGGAAGACAAACAACTATTCAATATGAGTTATCAACACGATCTTATACTTAAAGACAAAAAAGGCGAGGTAAAATTGATTGGTTCTGTTAAAACAACTTCAAAGGATAGAATTGGAAAGATTTTTGTCGATAAGTTTCTATATTCGAAATTAACGGAAACAACAGTACCCCACATTGCAATTTTCTTACATGATGTTCAAAGAAAGAGGAATAAAGATCCGCAAAAATTCGGGATAAATGGTACCTTTTTAGCAGGACATTTTAAAGGTTACACGGTTAAATTAAATCCCCTTGATGGAGTGTATTATTTCGACCCACGCCCACAAATGCAAACTGATGTTCTATTGAGTGAACATATACAAACGTTCGACCATTTGCTTTGCGATGATATTTGGAGTTATGTTGATTGATTTAAAAGCACTTTTGACTTTTTTGATGTCAAAAGTGCGTTTTCTTTTATAACAAAAGAGAGTTGAAACGCCCTAATCTCTTTATTCGATTATTTAATGTTTCTGCTTGACGAAGTTGTTCTTCTGATATTTCATCTACAATCCCCCACGTTCTATACGTAGGGGATTAACTAATTATGTATATTTAATCAAGAAATATTTCGTTAATTGCTTGATTAGAGTTTATTGACCTATCTAAAACATTTGAAAGGTTTTGTAAATCAATTTGAAAAGGAATAGTGACTGTTTCCGTTCCAAAACTATCTTTTATTTTGTATTCTAATTCGAGTTTAACGTACTTAAGCCATGACACTTTTCTTTTAATCGCTTGTTCATCATATTCAGATAGAGATACATCAATTCGAAGATAAAAAGGTAATATTTCATTAGGTTTTACAATCATTGGGAAGTTGAATCTTTTTTCATCCTGTCCTGATGGGAATATTGGAAAAACTTTATCTTTAGATAATTCACCTTCTTCACCGGATATTCCAATCTCTTCTATCACAAACTGATCTTTAAGATCATTGACATTTACAAATTTGAGTTTTATGTATTCAAGAGATCCGGATTGTAGCCCAAAATTAGTAAGATATGATTCCATGTTAATTGTAAAATAGCTGTTATCAGTAGTTGGAAAACTAAAAGAAACATTGTCTTGTTTAGGTTTCTCAATAGAGATTCTGGGTGCTGAATTTTTATATATGTTGTAACCAGACCAAATAAGTCCAACGATAAGAAAGCAAAGATATATCCAATATGGAATTTTTAGTTGTTCAAAATAGGTTGTTGTAAATCCCACCAAATCAAGAAGTGCAATTACTTTTAAAATCCAACTACTCAAAATAAGCTTCAAATACCGCCAAAACAATTTGCAGTCATCCTCCTAATTTACGAGTGATAGTAACATGAAATTATACACTATACGTAGTTCTATTAATCTACTGAATTAATAATCTTAACATATTACTAGCAAAAAAAGTATTTTTAAGTTTATTTTGTTTTGAAAAACATCGTCAAAAGTCACCCTAACACGGCAATTCCCCATATTAGTGAACAATAACAATAGGGTTTAATTGTCCTCTTTCTAATTCATCCTTGAGGGTGCTCGTTTGCAAATAGGATATATATTTTTTACAACCCAAATCATTGTTATAAAACTGGACTCTGACGTTCCACCTTCACCCTCACCCTCACCAATATCCTGAAAAGATGTTCCTTAGTTCTATCAACGCTTTGCTTTCTTTTTCGTTTTAGGGCATTAATAAGGATTCTAGCACTCTTTCTTTTCATCTATTTCTTTACTTTAAGTGCTTGTTTGTTTTTTGATGATTAAGCATATAAAGGTATATACATGAAATTGAGGATAATGTAAAACTGATTTATTTTACCTAAGGGTTTAACTTTGGTATTTCTTTAAGTGATGATGCTTCACAATGCCAACATGTATCTAATACTATTCTATATGTACTTCTTCATAATGAAAATTAATAGTATATTTAATTTAATAATACTTGAGAAACTCTCTTGGATTTTAAAGTAATAGGGTATAAGGTTACTTTATTGCTTTCAACAAATTTAATGAGATGGATAATGAATACTTAATAAACTATTTCATAACATTTTCTGTTTTTTAAGTACTTAAATTTTTTTTCGGATTTACAGTTGATTTTTATTTATTAAATCAATTGGTATGAATGGATTAATTAAGTGTAGTATCTTTTTCATTGACTACAAAAGGCATTAAAGAAATTATTTTCTATCGATCTCACACCTAAGATGACAAATCTTTCAATAGCTTTTCCAAACTGTTAACTTCTTTTTTAATACTAATCACAGGTTCCCACGATTCAATCAGTCTCAATGTCTTTCGGGTAGACTGAAGCGCTTTGGAATAGTTTCCTTTACGATACAACAGCTGCGCCATTCCGTAGTTATAGTAGATCAGTTCAACCTGATTGGCGTTATGTTTGTCATAGAGCATTTGCTCAAAGGCTTCTTCCGCTTTCTCAAACTGACCACATTTCACGTAAGTGACACCCAGATTGAAATAGGCTTCTATCGTTTTTTCGCCGCCGTACGTGGAGCTTATTTCATTTGCCGCTTCGTATAATTGAATGGCTTCTACATGATAACCTCTTGCAAAGCTTAAGTCACCGCGAACCAATAGAACTCTGTGTTGAATGGTAGGGGAAATCGGTTGATTTTCGATTTCGTTTAAAATGGTCTCTGCTTTTTCCTGTTGCCCGTCTTTTAAAAAAAGCCTTGCTTTGAGTGCGTGTCCCCAAACCTTTAGATCATAGGCATCGTGAGCGTCGGATTGTTTAAGAATCTTCAGCCCGACTTCTATTTGCTGAAGCGCTCCGTCTAAATCATTGACTTCCATCAGGGCCCAGCCTGCTGTGTCGATTCGGAAGAACGCTTCTCGTGTGTGTTGGCCTAATTGATGGGCGGCGTCGGCGGCTTTGCGCCCGTATTCGATTCGCAGGGGCAGGTTGATTCTGCTTAGAAAATGGCTGATGCGGGTGATGAGTTCGATTAGGATTTCTTTTTGATCGGTTTCACTTGCCCATTGGATGACCTTTAAGATGTTTGGCCATTCTTGTTTCATTTGATCTAAGTTCCGTCCCAGCAGGTAGCTCCAATAGATAGAGTTGGGCTGTTCCCGCTTTAAATGGGTTTCGGCATAATCAATATAATAGTGAGCCCAGCGATTGCGGGCTTCTTTTTCATATTCGTGCTGTTCGGACAAGTGCTGTTCTCCGTAAGCGACAACGGTTTGGTGCGCTAAGTATTGTGTCCTGCCTTGGCTTCGTTCCGGCTGAATCAGCGCATATGACCGCATTTGCTCCATAGCGTAATGAAAACGGCGGGCGTCTAATCCGGCTGCTGCCGCCAGGCTTTTTTCATCAGGCGGCTTGCTGAAAAAGCAAAGCGTCTGCCATAGCTTTCGCGTATCTTCATTGCATCTATCCCAAGTGCGGCCAAAGAGGAATTCAAACAATTCCAGCAGTGAGTAGCCTGCTTTTCCAAGCTCATGAATCAGCTGCTGAGCGGGTATGTCATCATCTGACATATAGGCGATGCTGAGTGCCATGGCTTTCGGGTTTCCGGCAGTCGCTGAAATGAATTCGTTTTTCAGGCCAGCCGATAGCTGTAACAGCTGCTCCAGCTTTTCCCGTTTATGTGGGAGGTTGCATGTTTGTAAGCATCGGTGCACTTCTTGCTGAAAAAAATCCAAGGCATCTGTTTGGTCAAGGCCGCTCAGCTGAATAGCTGTCATTTCTCCGAAGCTTTCCCGATAGGTTTGCTTTACGTTTTCCCGCGCTGTGAGGAGAACTTTCACGCCTTGCGGAAGGCTTGTGATAAATTCGTGAATGTCACGTTCTGCAGTATCGATGCTGTCAACGATCAGCAGGATCGGTTTTTCTCTTGTGTAATTGGCTAACGCATTGCGGACGACGAATCGTTTTTCATTGATTGATTTATCGATTTGCTCTGTGCGTCCGAGCTGATAGGCGATCGTATTTAAAAAATCGCTAAAGCTCAATCCTTTCCAATCAGCGCTGACCCAAATGATACTGTTGAACGCCGGCCAATCTGAAGTATCGTCGACACAGGAATAGGCTGCTTCAAGAGCGATTGTGGTTTTACCCATACCGGCCCAGCCGGTGATTAAACAGACTGGTGACGGAGAAAGCATCCATTGCCGTATCGCTTCCATATCAAAGCTGCGTCCGATAAAGCGTCCGGCCCAGCGTGAGGGTAAATTATGAGTGATAGGCTGTTCTGTAAGCGCATTCGTTTCATGGCCGGGTCTGTCATGAAACAGCCGTTTTACTACATTTTCAATTTCGTCTTCACTCGGAGCCCCGAATAATCCGTCTTTTCGCAGTATTTTCGCTTTTTTCAAACAGGATGCTGCCCATACAGGCAATGCGGGTTTGATGACTGGGATGGTGGTGGCTTCCAGCAAGTCGGTCAACCACTCGATATCCAAGTCGGTCTTTTCGAGAATGATCCAGATCATTCCGAACAGTTTTCCGTCGTCGATTCTTCCGGGAATGTAGTTTGCCCCCATCTGTCCGATCCAGCTTTTGATCGTGTTTGGGGAGACTCCCAGCTGGAGTGCGATTTTATCTATGTAAGACTGTCCTGTTTTTTCATTCTTTTTCCTTCTGACTTTATAATCAGGATGAAGTTTTAGCGTTTTGACGCCAGGTGCCAGCAGTTGTGCAAATTGTTTTCGGTTTTCAAGTTCAGCCATAAGCCTGCACCTCCTATTAGTACTATTTTATCAATCCAGCGTTTTTTGTATATGAAAAAATAAAAGTACAGTGCCGCTGTCCTTTTATACAGCAGAAAAGGCTGTTGAACGTCTTGAAAAGCAGATAAAATGGGGGCAGTAACAGAGAAAACAAAAATGTATGCACTTACATTTTATTTTCTGAAGAAAGGAATTTGCCAAATGACTCACACAGTACCTCAAAACATGAAAGCGGCTGTTATGCACAACACAAGAGAGATCAAAATTGAAACATTGCCTGTGCCTGACATCAATCATGATGAAGTGTTGATTAAGGTGATGGCTGTCGGAATTTGCGGATCTGATCTGCATTACTATACAAATGGCCGAATAGGTAACTATGTTGTGGAAAAACCATTTATCCTTGGGCATGAATGTGCGGGTGAAATTGCCGCTGTCGGATCATCTGTCGATCAATTCAAGGTGGGAGACCGCGTCGCTGTAGAGCCGGGTGTTACGTGCGGACGCTGTGAAGCGTGCAAAGAAGGGCGCTATAATCTTTGCCCGGATGTACAGTTTTTGGCTACACCGCCGGTAGACGGTGCGTTTGTCCAATATATTAAAATGCGTCAGGACTTTGTTTTTTTAATCCCAGACTCACTTTCTTATGAAGATGCTGCTTTGATCGAGCCGTTTTCTGTCGGCATCCATGCGGCGGCCAGAACGAAGCTTCAGCCCGGATCAACGATTGCGATTATGGGGATGGGCCCTGTTGGGTTAATGGCTGTTGCCGCAGCTAAAGCATTTGGGGCAGGTACAATCATTGTCACCGACTTAGAGCCGCTGCGGTTAGAAGCTGCGAGAAAAATGGGAGCGACTCATATTATTAATATACGTGAACAGGATGCACTTGAAGAGATTAAAACGATCACGAATGATAGAGGCGTTGATGTTGCTTGGGAAACAGCAGGGAATCCAGCGGCATTGCAATCCGCACTGGCTTCTGTGCGCCGGGGCGGAAAATTGGCGATTGTCGGTTTGCCTTCACAGAACGAGATTCCGCTCAACGTGCCGTTTATTGCGGATAATGAGATTGATATTTACGGGATCTTCCGTTATGCCAATACGTATCCAAAGGGAATCGAATTTCTTGCTTCAGGCATTGTGGACACGAAGCATCTAGTAACGGACCAATATTCGCTGGAGCAGACGCAAGATGCGATGGAGCGGGCGCTTCAATTTAAGAATGAATGTTTAAAAGTGATGGTGTATCCAAATCGCTGAGTGAACAGGGAGGATCTTCGTATTCTCCCTCTTGTTTACTGGAAATGAAAACGGATTCTTGGGGTGGGAAATGATGATTGAAACAGAAAAAGTAACAGCAATGAAAGTGAAGCATCAGTCAAAATCCAGTACCGGACTGTCCTGGTTTGAACGAATCGGTTATGGATTCGGCGATATGTCGTATAATATTATCTTTCAGTTTGTAAACGCATACTTATTATTTTATTATACAGACGTCGGCGGCATTCAGCCTGCGGTGATCGCAACTTTGTTTCTTGTTGTGCGTGTGCTGGATGCTATTTTTGACCCGATCATGGGATTGATTTTAGATAAAACGAATACAAGGTGGGGAAAAGCAAGGCCATATTTGCTGTGGGTGGCATTTCCTTTTGCGCTATTCACATTCTTATGTTTCACGACGCCTCATTTCGGTGAGACCGGAAATATGGTATATGCGTATGTCACTTATATTCTGCTTGGGATGTCCTTTAGTATGCAAACGATCCCGGTGAACAGCTTAACGGGGCGGATGACGAATTCGGTGGAGGAACGGACGGTTCTGACCACAACCCGGATGATTTTGGTGTATATCGGCATTCTTTTATCCATTTCCTGTGCGACACCGCTTGCAACTGCTATCGGAGGAGAGGATCAGGCGTTTGGATTTCAAATGACGGCGCTCATCTATGCGGCTGTCAGCATCGTTTTGAATCTATTTAGTTTCTTTACTGTACGGGAGCGAATTCAGCCTAAAAAGAGAAACAAACAAGGGATCAAAAAGACATTATCCGTTTTATTCCGAAACAAACCCTTGCTTATGTTAATTTCATCATTTTTGGCTTTTGCGATCGGGTTTAATATTAAGCTCAGCACGATGGTTTATTATTTTACGTATAAC
The DNA here is from genome assembly GCF_037963555.1 of Bacillus sp. PS196. Taxonomy (NCBI): domain Bacteria; kingdom Bacillati; phylum Bacillota; class Bacilli; order Caryophanales; family Bacillaceae; genus Bacillus; species Bacillus sp. PS196. The sequence continues at coordinate 653,055 of NZ_CP150159.1, forward strand.
GTCAACCATAAAGAGTTCGTATTTATGGGCACCGTTTTATTTTTCGGAGCAGCGCTGATCAGCAATTTGTTTATTCCTTTCTTTTCTGAGAAGTGGGGCAGAAAACAAGTCATGATCATCACGGCAGCTCTATCGCTTATTTCTTATGCCGGCCTGCATTTTACGTCGTATTCTTCAATTCCACTCATTTTCATTTGGCTTTTCGCTTCGGGATTTTTCACAACGCCTTTAAATACGCTTGCTTGGGGAATGGTTGCGGATTGTGTCGATTATGCGGAATGGAAAACCGGAATTCGCGCGGATGGTGTTGTGATTTCGAGCATGAGCTTTATTAATAAGTTGGGTGTTGCGTTAGCCGGGTCATTTTCGGCCATTTACTTAGGAATCGCCGGATATGTGGCGAATACAGACCAGACAGTTGCGTCATTGAATGCGATTAAAAATATGAATGCTTTGATTCCGGGATTTTTCATTTTGCTTTCTATTATTCTTATTGCCTTCTATCCTTTAACGGAAAAAAGATATAAACACATCATCTCTGAGCTGGAGCAAAGGTCTGCGAGATAAATAGATGTAAAATTTTTAATATTCAATGTTGTATTTATGGCAGAAAGTAATATACTGAGACTGTAATCTAGACTTTATAAATGAGTGTGATAATATGCGTAGTCATTCTGTAGTTTGTATTGGGGAATTGTTGATTGATTTCTTTTGTACCGATGTTGACGTTGATTTAATGGTAGGGCGCCAATTCCTGAAAAGTGCCGGCGGGGCACCGGCGAATGTGTCGGCAGCAATTGCTAAGCTGGGCGGAGACGCCGCTTTCAGCGGAAAAGTAGGAAAGGATCCGTTTGGGTATTTTCTGAAGCAAACATTGGACGCTGTACATGTCGATACCTCTATGCTGGTGATGGATGAGAAAGCGCCTACAACGCTTGCTTTTGTTTCATTAAAACAAAATGGAGAGCGTGACTTTGTTTTTAATAGAGGCGCGGACGCTTTGTTTACGCTGGAGGACATTGACCAGGAAAAACTAAACGAAGCGAAAATCCTTCATTTCGGCTCTGCGACGGCACTGTTATCGGATCCGTTTTGCTCAGCCTATTTACGGTTGATGTCGATTGCGAAAGACAATGGACAGTTTATTTCGTTTGACCCTAACTACCGTGAAGATTTATGGAGGGGAAGAGTCTCAGAGTTTGTAAGTGTTGCGAAAAAAGCGATCGCTGTAAGTGATTTTGTGAAAGTCAGTGACGAGGAGCTTGAGATTATCAGCGGTGTGAAGGATCATGAAAAGGGTGTTGCGATCCTTCATGAGATCGGAGCCAACATTGTCGCTGTGACACTTGGGAAAAGCGGAACGCTTCTTTCCAATGGAAAAGACCGTGAAATCATTCCAAGCATTCCGGTGACATCAATTGACTCAACAGGGGCGGGAGATGCTTTTGTCGGTGCGGCTTTATATCAATTGGCAAATACGGATCAGATTCAATCTGTAGATGCTGATTTTGTGAAACTGCGTAAGATTGTGGCGTTTGCCAATAAGGTCGGAGCTCTTGTCTGCACTAAAATTGGAGCGATTGATGCACTGCCAAGCATGGATGAGATTGAAGTTTCTTTGTAAATCATTGAAGATGTCTCTTGAAAGTCTTTGGACTTTTGGAGGCATCTTTTTTTATTGTTTACATTTTTGTTCGGGTAAAAAGTTGTGTATTTTTTTGTTTAGAATGTCATTTTTTATTAAAAAAGTGAAACTTTTAACGATAATAAATAGTATATGTAACAAGGATTACCGAATTAGCTTTAGGAGGAACGATATAATGAGTATAATTGGAAGATTTAAAGATATTATGTCTGCGAATATCAATGCTTTATTGGACAAGGCTGAAAATCCGGAGAAAATGGCAGATCAATATTTAAGAAATATGAATAGCGATTTGGCTAAGGTTAAGGCAGAAACAGCAGCTGTTATGGCCGAGGAACAGAGAGCAAAAAGAGAATATCACGAATGCCAGGCGGATATGGAAAAGATGGAAAGCTATGCAATGAAGGCGCTGCAAGCCGGAAATGAGAACGATGCGAGAAAATTTCTTGAAAGAAAAACATCTTTGGAGTCAAAGCTTTCTGAGCTGCAGGCGGCGAATCAAATTGCTGCAACCAATGCCGCACAGATGAGAAAGATGCATGACAAATTGGTATCTGACATTGGAGAGCTGGAAGCACGCAAAAATATGATCAAGGCGAAGTGGGCAGTAGCGAAAACGCAAGAAAGAATGAACAAACTGGGCGCTTCTGTTTCAAGTACAAGCCAATCAATGTCTGCATTCGGCCGAATGGAGGACAAAGTAAATAAGGCACTTGATCAGGCCAATGCAATGGCTGAACTGAACAGCGCTCCGCAGGATGATATGGCTGATCTGACTGCAAAGTATGACACTGGCGGTTCAAGCCAGGTTGATGATGAACTTGCGGCGTTAAAAGCGAAAATGATGCTCGATAAGTAATACATAGGAGGCCGCAGCTCTCGGCTGCGGCGTCATTTTATCATAAGATGTGAGAGGGAACGGTAATGATAATATCTTATAAGTGTCCGAACTGCGGCAGTGATATGGCATTTGACAGTGAAGCCGGCTCGTTATCCTGCAGCAGCTGCGGAAGACAGGACAATATTGAAAGCCTTCCGAAAGAAAACATTGCGGCACGGTTTTCTGATGATGAAGCAAAAGAATATCAATGTGAAAACTGCGGTGCCGTTTTGATCACGGAAGCTGAAACGACAGCAACGACGTGCAGCTTCTGCGGGGGTGCTGCAATACTTGCCGATCGTTTATCGGGACATTTGGCACCGGCGAAAGTCATCCCATTTACAATCAGCAAGCAAGAAGCCGAGCAGGCATTTCGAAAGTGGTGCAAAAAAGGCCTTCTGACACCAAGAGGTTTCATGTCTGCCGATCGCATTAAAAGCATCACCGGCATGTATATTCCGTTTTGGATGTTTGATTTAAATAGTGAAGTACAGGTGAGAGCAAACTGTACCAGGGTCCACCGGTATGAAGAAGGGGATTATATTTGCACGGAAACAGAGCACTTTGAAGCGTTTCGTGATATCAATCTCGATTATTTGAAAATCCCTGTCGATGCCTCTGAAAAAATGAAAGACGAATTAATGGACAAATTGGAGCCTTATTCATACGAAGAGCTGAAGGACTTTCAAACGGCATATTTGGCCGGTTATATTGCGGAAAAGTACAATTATACCGATGAGGAGCTTTTTCCGAGGGCAAAAGAGAAAATCAGCAGTTATATAGATTCATACATCCATTCTACTTTTTCCGGATATACGTCAGTCAATGTGAGGGACAAACATATTCACACGAAAAACGTGAACAGCTTTTACGTTTTGCTTCCTGTTTGGATGGTCAGTTACGATTATGAAAGAGCGGAGCATATCTTTGCGATGAACGGGCAAACAGGAAAGGTTGTCGGAAAGCCGCCGATCAGTCGAGGAAAAGTAGCGGCATGGTTTAGCGGAATAGCAGGCGGGACATTTCTTGCGTTGAAGCTCGTCTCATTGATGATGGGAGGCGGATTTTGATGCGTGGATTTTTTGGGAAAGCGATCTTTGTTGTGCTGGCTGTTTTCATCATGATGCCTTTACTGGGTATCGAAGCGGTAAGAGCCTCTGAATTGCAGCAGCATGTGTACGATCGCGCTCATCTATTGTCAAAAGCGGAGATCGGAAAACTTGAATCTCTCTCGGCAGAGCTGGGTGCAAAGAGGGACACTGATTTCATCATTATTACGACCAAAAGCACAAACGGTGAAGATATTGCAGACTATACCGGCGATTTTTATGATCGTTACGGAAAAGGCAGTACAGCCATTCTGACCATTGATATGACAAACAGAGAAGTGTTTATCGCAGGCTTTAAAAAAGCCGAACAGTATTTGGACAACAGCAGGCTCAATAGCATCAGAAATACGATTTCATCTGATTTATCCAATGAAAATTATTTTGAAGCTTTTGAGACATATATTCAGCTTTCCTATAAAGATATGGGCATAAAACCGGGAGTAAACCCTGACAACATATTCTTTACATGGTGGTTTCAGCTGATTGCTGCCATCGCAGTCGGGGGAATTGCGGTTTCAATCATGCTTTATCATGCAGGCGGCAAAGTAACGGTTAATGGAAATACATATATGGATCAGCGTACGTCTGATGTGATTGATCAATACGACACTTATATTAGAACGACTGTAACAAGAGAAAGAAAACCATCAGATAAAGACAGCGGCAGCGATGGCGGTGTTACGAAAGGCGGCACGTCATACAGTGGGAGCCGGGGCAATTTTTAAATGTAAGAAATAGAGAAAGGGAGAGGCGTAATGTCGTTTTTCAGAAATCAATTAGCGAATGTAGTAGAGTGGGAAGAATTTAGAGATGATATGATTTTTTATAAATGGAACAATCGTGAAATCAAAAAAGGGAGCCGTTTAATCATTCGTCCCGGACAGGATGCTGTCTTTTTGAACAATGGGCGGGTTGAAGGAGTCTTTCAAGATGATGGCGATTATGATATTGAATCAGAAATTATTCCATTCCTTTCAACGTTAAAGGGCTTTAAGTTTGGCTTTAACAGCGGCATGCGAGCTGAGGTGCTGTTTGTCAATACGAAGGAATTTACCGTAAGATGGGGAACAAAACAGGCGATAAATATTCCGGCAGCGGGAATGCCAGGCGGTATGCCCATTCGCGCAAACGGCACATTTAATTTCAAGGTGCAGGACTATATCAGCCTGATTGATAAAATCGCTGGCGTGAAAGATCAATATTTTGTAGAGGATATTAAAACCCGTATCATTTCTATTCTGGATCAGCTTCTCATGAAGTGGATCACAAGAGAAGGGAAAGATATGTTTAATCTTCAAGCAAACGCTTTTGATATTGCCAAGGGAATTCAAGAGGACTTAGATATGCAATTAATAAGCGACGGGATGACGGTCACTGGTTTTCAAATCATGAGCTTTAATTATCCTCAAGAGGTTCAAGATATGATTACAAAGAACGCTTCCTACGGTATGGTTGGGGATGTGAACAGATACCAGCAAATATCAATGACGGATGGAATGGCATCCGGAAAGATGAGCGGAGGCGGAGCGGCTTCGGATATTGCTGGAATGATGATGGGAATGAATATGGCCAATCAGATGATGAACCAAATGAATCAAAATCAGCAGGCACAGTCATCAGGCCCACAGTCAACTGGCAGCGGAAGCAAACCGAATTTCTGTCCAAACTGCGGAACAAAAACGGGCGAAGCCAATTTTTGTCCGAATTGCGGCCAGAAGCTTGTGTAAGACTCATACAGTGAAAAGTCCGGAGTGATCAGCACTCGGGACTTTTTTATTTAGGAGAATAAGCGTTACCTATTGCTTGCTCCTGAACAGGCCATTTTCGAGCCCCCGCTTGGATAATTCCCAGCAGCAATTGACGGCGTTCCTTTATTGAATTGACGGCAATTTGAAATGTTTGCTTTGATAAAGCCGGTATGCCTGATTGTTGAAGCTTTGAGATGTCTGGTTCCGGCGGCGCTTGTTCTGCAGGATGGATATAGGCAGTATGAACGGTATCCAGATAGTTTTTGATACTTGAGCGCGCTTCTTTGATATGAAGCTGATTCGGCTGATATTGTTCAGGAATTCCGTATTTGAAAATGGTTAGAGCCTCATCCAATACAGCAACAGCTATAATGGATGATTCCTGATGCTGCGTGCTGTGGTAAAAATGAAGGATGGGGAAGGCGTTATGCTGAGCGGTCAGCTTTCCCAGTTCTGATGAGGCAGCGATAAGAAGAAAATCAATGTCGTGAAAATCTTTGCCATTCCATGCATTATGGACCATTTCTGTTCCGTCATGCCCTAGACTTAATACACTTTGGGCAAAGGAGCGTTTTTGATTAACCGCACTCAAGACGGAAATCAAATACGTGACAGAAAACGTGATCGTAAGCAGTCCTTGAGCTGTTTCAATAATCGTGACAAGCTTCCATAGGCCTCCGTTCGGAGCGAGGTCGCCATTTCCTAATGTAAACATGACATAGCCGGAAAAATAAATTCGGTCTGACCAGGAAGCCGGTTCTTTTGATTGAGTTTCCATAAGTGATTGAGGGTCACTTGAGTAAATCAAAACCCACCCGCCCCAAAATAGACTAATCCATATCACTAACGTCAGGCATAACAGCAGAGGACCAGCCATACTTAGAACCTTTGCGTGGTCACCGCTGATTTTGCGGCAGCCCTTCCACAGCCAGGCAGACAGGCATCTTGTGATCGGGCCGGCACCGCTCTCTAACCATAACGTGGTCCATAAAAAATCAATCATCCCCGCTGTCAATAATAAAAGGCCTGCAATGATATAACCCTCATTTATTTTGGTTGCCTCCCTTAAGTCAGCCTTCTTTTATTTTCTTCTCTATTTCCTTTTATCCTGAGTCTGAAACAATTGAACGAATGTTTGATTTTACAGAGAAAAATAGGTGGGAGTTACCCAACACTTACTCATTTTTCGATATGAACAGAAAATCACAGGATTTTTGACTTGATTCACACATTTTCATGAAGAAAAACGTCCATTTTCCCCTTGAATTGGTGATTTTCCTTTTATAGAGTAAAAAAATTTCAGAAATTTATATTGACTGAAAGCGTTTTTATAATTATGATAATATCAGATATAACAAAAATGTAACTATAACATCACTACAATTGAACTATTAAGTGACTAGTAAATACCAAATGAACGAGGTTATGCACAAAGAAATGACCATTGTTCTTTTAACGAGAAATGAAATCGCTTCCATAGGGATTGACATGCTAAGAAGAAGGGAAGGTTATGAGGTTATTGGATAAAAACATGAACAACTATTTTCTGAAGCCTGCTTACGAAATGTGAGGAAGGCAGCAGCCCTGGAATAAGTTTTTGACATACGCATTTTGAAAAAGACTGGGGGAAACAGTATGAATAAACAAGGAAATCAAATGTCATTTTTACGTACAATTATTTTAGTCTCCACTTTCGGCGGGCTTCTTTTTGGCTATGATACCGGTGTGCTCAATGGAGCTTTGCCGTATATGGGAGAGCCGGATCAGCTTAATCTCAATGCCTTCACAGAAGGCCTTGTCACCAGTTCACTTCTTTTTGGAGCGGCACTGGGTGCTGTGTTTGGCGGCAGGATGTCTGATTTTAACGGCCGCCGCAAAAATATTTTGTTCCTCGCTGTTATATTTTTTATTTCAACGATTGGGTGTACGTTTGCACCAAATGTTACGGTCATGATTATTTCCCGTTTTGTGCTCGGTATTGCGGTTGGGGGTGCATCCGTAACGGTGCCTGCCTATTTAGCAGAGATGTCTCCTGTGGAAAGCAGGGGACGGATGGTGACGCAGAACGAATTGATGATTGTATCAGGACAGCTTTTGGCCTTTGTTTTTAATGCGATCCTTGGAACAACAATGGGAGACAACTCCCATGTGTGGAGGTTTATGCTGGTCATTGCGTCACTTCCAGCCTTGTTCCTGTTTTTCGGCATGATCAGAATGCCCGAGAGTCCCCGTTGGCTTGTTTCTAAAGGAAGAAAAGAAGATGCTTTGCGTGTATTGAAAAAAATCAGGGACGAAAAACGGGCAGCAGCTGAGCTGCAAGAAATTGAATTCGCTTTCAAAAAAGAAGACCAGCTTGAAAAAGCGACATTTAAAGATCTTTCAGTCCCATGGGTGCGCCGTATTGTGTTTATTGGATTAGGGATTGCGATTGTACAGCAAATTACAGGTGTGAATTCGATTATGTATTATGGGACTGAAATTCTAAGAAATTCCGGTTTCCAAACGGAAGCCGCTTTAATCGGAAATATTGCGAATGGCGTGATTTCGGTATTGGCAACATTCGTCGGAATCTGGCTGCTGGGAAGAGTGGGGCGCCGGCCGATGCTGATGACAGGCTTGATCGGTACGACAACAGCATTATTGCTAATCGGGATATTCTCACTTGTACTTGAAGGATCACCGGCACTTCCGTATGTAGTCCTGTCATTAACGGTCACATTTCTTGCTTTTCAGCAGGGCGCCATTTCACCAGTGACTTGGCTGATGCTATCTGAAATTTTCCCGCTTCGCCTTCGCGGACTGGGAATGGGTGTTACGGTATTCTGTCTGTGGATGGTGAATTTTGCAGTCAGTTTCACGTTTCCGATATTGCTGGCAGCTATCGGGCTGTCCACAACGTTCTTTATCTTCGTTGGATTAGGAATTTGCTCTGTCCTGTTTGTGAAGAAGTTTTTACCGGAAACGAAAGGTCTTTCGCTTGAGCAGCTGGAGGAAAACTTCCGCGCTTATGATCACGGCGGGGCAAAGAAGGATTCTGGGGCTGAAGTGATTGGATAATTAAAAAAAGAATCCGCACCCGAGTGCGGATTCTTTTTGGTTTCAAATTAGTTAGGTCTGACAAGGATTTTGACTTGGCTTTTCTCTTTAATAAGAGCCCCGAAGCCTTCCTCGATCAAATCATCTAGTACGATTTTTTTCGTTACGAGTTTGTCGGCTGAGAAATAGCCTTCTTTCATTAATGACAATACAGCCGGGAAGATGTCGCGGTATCCGATAATTCCTTTTACTGTACGTTCTTTGATTACGATATCGTTCGGATGGATTTCAGCACCTTTTTCCCAAATGCTGACGATGACGGTTTCACCGGCAATTGTAGTGGACTGGATGGCTTGTCGTAACACCACTGGGACACCAGTGACTTCGAATGCTACGTCAACACCGCCTCCTGTACGTTCTGCAATCTCAGCGACTACATCGTCTGTTTTAGACGGATCAACGATGATCGCGCCAAGCTCCTCAGCTTTTTGCTGGCGTTCAGGAGAAAGCTCAACAGCGTAAATATCAGTTGCACCGGCAGCCTTCAGCGCTTCAATGACAAGAAGTCCGATCGGGCCGCAGCCGAATACAGCCGCTTTGTCGCCTGCTTTGAGTTTGCTTGATCGGACAGCGTATAGAGCAACTGCAGAAGGTTCAACGAGCGCGCCTTGTTCATATGATAATTCATCAGGAAGTTTGAACAAAAGCTCTTCATCTACAGAGACGTATTCAGAGAAACCGCCGCCTCCGCCGGCTAAGCCGAGGAATCCCATTTGTTCATCAAGGTTGTAGGCGCCTTGGTGGCCGTGTGTAGCAAAAATCGGCTCGACTACAACGCGGTCTCCAACTTTATAATTTTCAACGCCTTCTCCGACTTCGACAACTTCACCGGAGAATTCATGCCCCATTGTGACAGGTGCCGTTTCATTTGTTAATGGGTGCGGTTTGTCAACCGGAATAAAGATCGGGCCGCCCAGATATTCGTGTAAATCACTTCCGCAGATGCCGCACCATTTGACTTTGATCTTTACTTTTCCCGGCTCCGTTTTTGGCTCTTCGATATGTTCAATACGGATATCCTTTTGGTTATGCCATCTTGCTGCCTTCATGGATTACCACTCCTATAACTTTTGATGTGAGTAATTCCGCACCGGTCAATATGAACTGTTCACAAAATCGCCATTTTTAAAACCAAAAAAGAAATGAAATTTTTATATAATATAATCTACGTTTTTTTGAAAAAAGAAACTTTGAAGAAAAAAGGGTCTCGCACACTCTTTTTTCTTTATATGAGAGTATCAATCGTTTACATAGCTATGAATTTGGTTTGAACAATACGGTAATGGTTCGTTCATATTGAATGCGACAACTACTCTATCAATAATTATAACGCTAATACCGCTATTATAATAGGATAATCTTCCATGGTTTAATTTAGCAGAGGTAACTTTTTGACTTTGTAACATTACTGTAAGGATATTGAAATAAAAAATAGCTGGTTGATCGTGTATAATCTTCCTAGATGTTAACAAACAGGGGGACGAAATGTTGAAGAAAGTCATTTTAGCCGCTTTTATCTTAGTAGGAAGTACTTTGGGAGCTTTTAGTTTTTCATCAGATGCCAGTGCGAAACATGTGAACGGAAATATTACTTGGTATAATGGAGTCGGGAAAAAAGGCTCTTCAGGTAAGAAACTTGGACATTGGGATTGTGCGACCAAAATCGGATTTGATGTTCCTAGAAACGGGACAAAAATCAGAGCTTATGCAAAAGCGAAGCCTAAAAAGGTGATTACGGTTTATAAAAATGATGTTGGCAGAATGCCTAATGCAGTGCTGGATGTTAGCCCTAAAGCGTTTAAAGCGCTTGGATATCCATTAAGCAAAGGTAAAGTAGCGGGGCATTACAGCTATTAATGTACATATATAATCTGGAAAGCAAGAAGTCACATTCTTGCTTTTTCTATTGGTGGAGATAAAAGATGAAAAAAAGAATCATATTATTATTAGCAGTGATAATAGCGGCAGCTGCCGCGGGGGTTGCGTTTTATCTTGCAAAGGATAAAGGCCATGAGAAGGCTGCTGATGTTTCAGTCAATACCGAAAGCGGTGATGAGCTGCTGGTTTCAATTACAGATACGGATCTGCTGACAAAGTATTATGAAAATGACAAGGTGATCCATGAGGAGAAGCTGACCAGCTATCCGGCATTTGCCTTGGATCAAAAACAGCAGGTGCTCTATTATACGGGCAATAATGAACAGAATGAAATGAGGCTTTTTAAACTGGATCTAAAGTCTAATAAAAAGACGGTGCTTTATAAAGGCGCGGAGAGTGCGGACAGTTTGTTTTTATCAAAGGACCGTTCAACCATCTATTTCCGCTTAGGAAAAGCGGACGAAAGCAATTTTCGGATCGCCGCTTTTGATCTGAAAACGAAAAAGTACAAAAATCTTTATCCTGCCGCTAATGATCAGGATAACACCGTCAGCAGCTTCTTTTATAACCAAAAAAACGATTCATTTGCATTGCTTCATTATTCTGTAGAAGAAGACTACAAGAAAACAGATGAAGCAAACGAAAAGGGCATCGATCCTGAACCGACAACGATTCATTTTGCGGAAGGCCGTCAACATAAATTTAATGAGCTGAAAAGCCTGAACCAATTTATCAGCGATATTGCTGTTTCTGATGATGATAAACGTATTTTATTCACATCATATACGCAGAAAGGAACGGAGCAAACCGCTTCTATTCAAATGCTCAATGCGGATACGAAAAAATATGAAAGCATCATCTCAAATCAAAAATCATTTAAGCTGTTAATTGACGCACAGCCTCAGTTTTCTAAGGATGGGAAGAACATTTATTTTCTTGCCGAAGCCAAGGGGGCTAAAAAGCTGAAGGACGAAACAGGGCGTGAAGCTAAGGTGCGGACGATTTATTCCTATAGCCTTGAAAATAAGACCTTCAAAAAAGTATGGGAAAATCCAAACGGCATCATCAACAGCTTTTCTGTGATTAACTAATAAAAACCACTCGGCATGAGCTGAGTGGCTTTTTTAATGGATGAGGTGCAGAGCTAATGATCCGAGCCATTTAAAGATATGAATCAGAGGTACCGACAAAAACAGAAGTTCAACATATGAGTTCATTGCAACATTCAGCTTTTTGAACGCAGCTCTTTTTTTCAAGTCTTTTTGCTGCTGGTTTGAGATCACGTTATCACTCCTCTTATATCCATATTATACCATTGAAACAGACAAAAAAGCCCTAAACGTTTACAGTTTTGGGCTTCTTTCTTCGTATTTGGCCTCTTGCAATGAGAGGCTTTTATTCTGAAATATAGAATTTTGTCTCCGTTCGGGGTTTGTTTGCTTGCAGGAGACTGCATTTGTTATAGGGAAGAACTAGCTTGTTTTCGTTTGGCTGTTGTTTTGGAGATTCACTAATGAACGGATGCCGTCGACCATTTTACTTCCGCATAAAGGGCACAATGGCGTATCACTGCTGGCGAAGTTTTTTCGGGTCCAGCCATTACAGTCTTCTTTTGTGCATTCCCAAGTACTCACATCTTCTTTTGGCAGCGGTTCTTGATTTCGTTTGTTATAGTAAGACATAAAGTCACTTCTTCCCTCATGTATTTTACTGCACACTTCTTATTGTCTCATACTTTTCCCTAATCTCCTAATTCCTTTTTCTTTATGACTTTCCAATAACCCCATCTAAAAAGGAGAGGAGTGTGCTGTTAAAAGCATCTGGCTCTTCTAAAAACGGGCAATGGCTGCTTTTAGGAAAGGTAACGAGTGTCGCGTTTGGAATATTGCTGCGCAAGTGTTCCCCAGCTGCTGTAGAGAAAAATTTCTTGTCTTCCCCGAAGCACAGCAATGTCGGCACATTGATGTTTTGGAGGGTGCCCCGGTAATCAGCGGCCGTTTGGTTAAATAAAATCGTGCTAGAAATGGCAGCCGGCTGTTTGAGAATTTCTGCCAGCATCCATTCTGTTTCGGTCTCGGCAGGCGGTTCTGCGAACATATTCTGGATGAAGCTTTCGTAGAAAGGCAGCGGGTCAGTTTGAATGGCGTGCATCGCTGTTTTTAAGCCGTCAAAATCAAATGGACCGTGTTCCCAGCCCTCCCATTGATAGTCGGAAGCGGATTGATCGATGATCACAGCGGCTTGAATGTTATCATTCCCAAATTGATTGAGATAATCCCATACGACAAAAGCGCCCATTGACCAGCCGGCAAGAACGACATGGTCAAGCTCCATTGCATTTAGAAATTCCCTTATGTCACGGGCATATTGGGAAATGGTGTGGCCGTGAAGCACTTTGTCAGATTCGCCGTGTCCTCTAAGATCAAGACGAATACATTGATAATTGGCAGAAAGCGCCGAAAATTGTTTGTGGAAAAATTGTCCGCTCATCAGCACCCCATGTATAAATAGGATCGGCGTCCCGTTCCCGTGTGTTTCATAGTAAAGGCGTGTCTGATCTTCTAATGTGATGTATGGCATGTTTCTCCTCCTTTAGTTTCCATCATGAGTATGGCTGGCTGCTGTTGAGCTGATGATGGCAGCTGTCACGGCTGCCTGCTGCGCTTGAATGACTGTTTCGATAGCAGTGTATAGTCCTGATTCCATCAGCAGATTTTTCTCCATATGCTCACTGAGATAGAGGCTGACAGCAATTTTAAAGTTCATTTCCTTTTGCCATTTAAAAGCTTTTTCCTGGTTTAATTCGTCAGTGATGCACAAAACGGTTTTGATATCTGGCTCTTCCAGAAATGTGAGGAGAGCAAGGTCTGGATAATGATAATCCTTTGGTTTTTTGACAGATTCAGTGATGGATTGATATATCTGTTTGCAAGCGGAAACCAGCATTTCGGGCTCTTTTTCACTTTGCAAGGCCAGAATATGGCTGACCTGATGTAAGTACTGTCCTTTTTTAAAGCCGTTGGCTGCCAGCAGCTGATAGCATGTTTCCGCCTTCTGTAGCGCCTGCAAACCTTCTCCGTTTTCTCCAAGCAGTACGGCAAGCGGAACATTCTGAGTTGAAGTGAGGAAATAATGATTTTTCTTCATCTGCTGATAAACTGCTAGCCCCATGTTCATCTGTTCTTTTTGGTTTGTCGTTTCAGATTTGCCGGTGAGCAAGATCAGAGCGGAAAGGTATGTGAACATATCCCGCTTATATCCTAGCTTCACCATTTCATTGTATACATCGATAAAAGTATGAAATGTTTGTTTTGCCTCATGCTGAAAATGAATGTCCAGAATAGATGCAACAGTAAAGCGGTGGTGTGAATTGAGTGTTGAGAAGCTGCCGATGTTTGATTTGATATAGCTGCTCAAATCATAAAAGCGCTGAAAATCAAACTCTCTTTTATTCACAATATATGCAGAAGAAATGAGCATTAATATCTGATCGTGTGAAACTTTCCATTTTAATTTTGATTTTAATTCAGCATAAATGGAAATGTATTGCTTTATTTTTTCATGTAGGTCGTGTGTCAGCATAAAAAGCAGCTCCTTTTTGCTGTTTTTACGTAATACGATAAATAGGGCCAAAGGTTTCATAAAGAAAAAACTTGCCTGCTAGAGGCAAGTTTGTCTGGTTATTTATGGGGATCTGTTATATCCATCGGTCTCATCATGTCATAGTCTTCATGCTCTAGAATATGGCAATGCCATACGTATCGTCCGCTGTACGGACCGAATGTCGCCGCGATTCTCAGGACTTCACCTGCATGCGCTTGAATGGTGTCTTTCCAGCCCTTTTCACTTGGCGGCGGCGGGACAGCCGGACCGGTATAGGACAATTCCCCGCTTTCTTGATAACGGGCGATATCAAACGGCCGCCGGTCTAATACACGGAAGGAGACTAGATGCAGGTGAATCGGATGTGTTCCGCGTGTCGGGTTGATAATGGACCATATTTCAGTTGTGCCCACTTTTGGTGCTTCTGTGACGGGATCGTGCCAGCGTTTGTTATTAAGCAGAAGGACGGGTCTGCCGTATTCGTCCTGGGTGCCTGCCAGTTTTAACGTTCTGATGTTTTGTATTCTTTCATGCTGTACCGAAGGGTATGAGGCGAGGTACTTCGGCTTTCTGCTTTCGTCTTTTTGTGCCAATGGTTTTGTGACTCTGAATTGCATGATATTCGCATCTGTTTCAGGATTGACGTCACCGCCGCAGCCCGCGCTGTTTGCCAAAATGATTGATTCTCCTTCATATGCTGTGAAGTCAATGATGATATCATAACGTTCAGCAGGCGCAAGGCTGAAAGAATTCAGTTTAACAGATCGCGGCAGGAGCCCTCCATCTGAACCAATCTGAATAAACTCTCCGCCATTATCGAGTGACAGGTTATAGGTTCTTGTATTGGAGGCGTTGATGACACGGAATCGGTATTTCCTTGGCTCGACTTCCAAGTATGGCCATACCTTCCCGTTAACGAGTATGGTTTCTCCGCAAAAAGCCGGAACGATTGAAGGATTAGGCAGTGACGGAGAAGGGTTTTCCGGTGCGCTCGGATAAAACAAAGAACCGTCCTCATTGATCGTGCGGTCTGTGATAAGAAGCGGCACATCGTATTCGTCTGAAGGCAGTTTTAAGCGTTTTTCCTTTGGATCATGAATGATATATGCACCGACAAGTCCGGCATAGACATTTAGCCTGGTGAGCGCCATGGCGTGATCGTGATACCACAATATAGCCCCGCGCTGCTGGTTTGGATAATGATAAACCTCTCTTTTGAAATAAGGTCCTGTTTGTTCAAAGTCTTTGGAAAACCAAGCCTCCGGATACCCGTCACTATCATCTGGCGTGACGCCGCCGTGTAAATGAACAACAGTCTTTACCTCGGGCTCTTCATGCTGGCTGTCACTGTGATGAATGGTGTGATCAATCGGAAGGAAATGCGTGGAAGGAAGATTATTCATCCATTTTACATATACGTTTTCATTTCTTTTAACCTCAATGGTCGGCCCCGGAAATAAGCCGTTGTAGCCCCACAGGCGGGTTGGAGGGAGATCGCGATGGAGCTGATGAGTGCATTCCTCCATGGTGACTTCGTAGTATGTTTTTTCTTTTGATTGCTGTACTGGCTTTAGTGTATCTGGGATTGGGAGAGCATCCACAAATTTTTCAAGTGTCATTTTCATCTGTCCTTATCTAAATTTTCCAAATTGGTACTATAGTTAATGACAATAAGGACGTGATGGTTACAAAAAATCTTCGTGCTGCAGCCCGCCCGAAGAAGAAAATAACAAAATCCTAAACGGCAGGCCGTTTAGGATTTGATCAGCATTAAGGCAGGATATCGGGTTGCTGCTGTGTGACTGGGTTGGCAGCCGCTTTCTCGCTCACCTTGCGTTTTCTGAACACAAGGTAAGAAATCAGAACGATTCCCGTGATGACGCCTGTTAGCAGCAGCTCGTCTCTCATGGAATCAATAAACGCCATGGACACTAAAATTCCGCAAATGGCGATGATGGTCAAGTAGGTTAGGAAAGGGAAGAGCCACATTTTGATCTTCAATGCTTCTGGGTTTGTTTTTTCGAGTTTTTTCCGCATTTTCAGCTGGGAAACTGCGATGACAAGATAGACGAGTAAAGCGATTGCGCCTGATGAGTTGACTAAGAATAAAAAGACGGTATCCGGTGAAAAATAGTTCATTACGACCGCGATATAAGAGAAAAATGTCCCGGCCACAATGGCTTGTACGGGAACGCCTTTTTTGCTCAATTTCATAAAACGGCGCGGCGCTTCGTTTCTTTCTGCAAGTGAATACAGCATTCTGGATGTGGTATACAAACCTGAATTCAGGCAAGAGAGTACGGCTGTGAGGACGATAAAGTTCATAATCTGTGCGGCTGCGGGCACTCCTATATGCTCAAGTACAGCGACGAAAGGGCTTTCTAAAATATTTGCTGAATTCCATGGCAACAGCGCTACGACAATGGCGATTGAGCCCACGTAAAAGACGATGATGCGCCATACAACGGATCTGGTGGCTTTTGTCACAGATTCGATCGGATTGGATGTTTCCCCTGCTGCAATGGCAACGATTTCAGTTCCCATAAAAGAGAAAATGACAACGACAATGCCGAGCAATACGGAGCTGATGCCCTCCGGGAAAAATCCGCCTTTGCCTGTAAGATTCGAAAAACCGACTGGCTCACTGCCCGGTGCAAAGCCAAAAATAAAGGCAAAACCAACGATTAGAAAAGCAATGATAGTCACAACTTTAATGAGGGAGAACCAATATTCAAACTCACCGAAAGACTTAACGGAGTAGACGTTTGTCAGGGTGAGCACAATGGTCAAGATCAAACTTGTCAGCCACAGCGGAATATCATGGAACCAGTATTGAATAATGCCAGCACCGGCAATGGCTTCGATCGCGATGACGATCACCCAGAAAAACCAGTACAGCCAGCCGATTGTAAATCCTGCCCACGGTCCGATGGCGTCGTGAGCGTATTGAGAAAACGATCCGCTCGTCGGGTTTACGGCAGACATCTCACCGAGCATTCTCATAATAAAAATCACCAATAATCCGGCTAACGCGTAAGAAACAACGGCACCCGGACCGGTCGAGTGAATCACTGAACCGCTGCCTACAAATAGGCCGGCTCCGATTACACCGGCAATCGAAATCATTGTCATATGGCGGGTCTTTAATTCCTTTTTTAATCCTGATTGAGATTGGTTCATAAGTTACCTCCTTTTAAAATGCAATCATTACTGAATATTATGATAATTGAAACTCTATCATAAATATACAGTTTGTCGAAAATTCATGTGAGAAAATATAACGTTTTATTTCAAATTTGTAGTGTTTTGTTTGCGCTTTCAGCGAATGTGTGGAAAAAATGTTTCGTTTTTTATTTGCTGTGTGATTTTTTGTACTATTTACAATTCGATAGAATGCGAGAAGCGCTGGTGTCATTGGATCTGATGGGCTTTTTGGCGGAGCAAATAAATTGGATGAGAGAAAAAGTGTTCCATCGTCACTATTTTTCTGTGGCGGGTGAATCATGTTTCTGTAGACCCACTGCGGTTCAGCTTTGTAAGATAATAATAGGAAAATGTGAGCGGGGAGGAGGTTTTGTATGGAGAGATATGATGAACTGAAAAAGGGAGAATCCGGGGCGCTGGTCAGCATTGCCGCGTATCTTGTTCTTTCCGCAATTAAACTGATCATCGGTTATCTTTTTCACTCGGAAGCACTTACGGCAGACGGGTTAAATAACACAACTGACATTATTGCTTCTGTTGCTGTGCTGATTGGCCTGCGCATCTCTCAAAAGCCTCCTGACGAAGATCATCCATACGGCCACTTTCGAGCGGAAACGATTGCATCGCTTATCGCATCGTTTATTATGATGGTTGTCGGCCTGCAAGTGCTGTTCAGTGCCGGAGAATCTATTTTTTCTGCTAAACAAGAGACGCCGGAAATGATTGCGGCTTGGACGGCAGCGGGCGGGGCAGTCCTGATGCTGATCGTTTATCGGTACAATAAAAGGCTGGCTAAAAAGGTGAAGAGCCAGGCGCTCCTTGCTGCGGCTGCTGATAATAAATCAGACGCATTCGTCAGTATCGGCACATTTATCGGCATTGTGGCTGCTCAATTCCATCTTGCTTGGATTGATACGGTCACTGCGTTTGTGATCGGTCTGCTTATTTGCAAGACCGCATGGGATATTTTTAAAGAGTCATCTCACTCTTTGACAGATGGATTCGACATAAAGGACATTTCCGCTTATAAACAGACAATCGAAAAAATCTCCGGTGTGAGCCGTTTAAAAGACATAAAAGCAAGATACTTGGGCAGTACGGTTCATGTTGATGTGGTGGTTGAGGTATCGGCAGATTTAAATATTACGGAAAGCCACGATATAGCCAATGAAATTGAGCGGAGAATGAAGGAGGAGCATGCGATTGATTATTCGCATGTTCATATGGAGCCTTTAGAACACAAATAATGGAGCTTCCTGTCACAGGAAGCTTCAGCGTGTCGACAAACCCTCGCATTCGTTGTCAGGTCTGCGCTTCGGTGCTCACGAATTAGAACATTCGCTCCGCTCCTATGCTCGTCCTTCCTAGACTTCAAGGGTTTTCAATCACGCTGAAAAGATGACAAAACCCTAAAATGAAAGCCATTTTAGGATTTTGTCAACAATCTGGAGCTTCCTGTCACAGGAAGCTTTTTTGCGTGATTTGCCCTGCTTTATTGGAAACAATTTGCTTGAATCGTTTTTTTATACAGATTGCTTTTTGTGGTAAAGTTAGGTTACATTATGATGAATTTTGTAGATGACTAGGAGGAAAAGAATGGCATATCAAGAAGACCTGCATCCTTTGCTGGGGAAAGCAGTTGAACATATTAATAGAGTAATGGTTGGAAAACGAGACATCGCCATACTCAGCTTAGCAGCCCTTCTTGCCAAAGGGCATGTGCTGCTTGAGGATGTACCCGGAGTCGGAAAAACGATGATGGTCCGCGCGCTGGCAAAGTCAATCGGCGCCGATTTCAAAAGAATCCAATTCACTCCGGATTTGCTGCCATCTGATGTAACAGGGGTATCTATCTATAATGCGAAAACGATGGAATTTGAATATCGTCCCGGCCCAATTATGGGAAATATCGTGCTGGCAGATGAAATCAACCGTACCTCTCCGAAGACACAGTCGGCTTTGCTCGAAGCAATGGAAGAGGGGAGCGTCACGGTAGATGGCCATACGATGCAGCTTGCCGCTCCTTTTTTTGTGATGGCAACGCAAAACCCGGTCGAATATGAAGGGACCTATCCTTTGCCGGAAGCTCAGCTTGACCGTTTTTTATTCAAACTTCGGATGGGTTATCCGTCCTTTAATGAAGAGCTTGACGTCTTATCTCTTCAGGAAAAAAGCCATCCGATTGAGACGCTTGAGCCGGTTATTGCAAAAGAAGACTTCATCTGTTTACAGAGGGAAGTGCAAAATGTCCGTGCTGATGACAGCATTAAGGAATATATCGTTGAAATTGTGCAGAAAACGAGACAGCATCCTTCTGTTCAATTAGGCGTCAGTCCGCGCGGCTCAATCGCCCTCATGAAAGCGGCACAGGCATACGCGCTGCTGCATCATCGCGACTATGTCATACCGGATGATATTCAATATTTAGCTCCTTTCACGCTGCCGCACCGGATGATGCTTCATCCTGAGGCAAAATTTGAAGGGATTCAGGCAGAAGCGATCGTAAGGGAGATCATGTCAGCTGTGAAGGTGCCGGTTCAAAGGTCGTCGGTCCGCTGATGAATAAGAAATGGCAATGGCTCGTATATGGTTGGAAGCTGATTATATTAACTTTATTGACGGCTGCTGTTTTTTCTTATGCGATGTTTCAGGGCGGCTTTGTCAGCTGGTTTTTGTTTTACGCGTTTCTCCCTTTTGTCTTGTATGCCGGGCTGCTGGCCTTGTATCCGCTCCGTTCTTTTCAGGCTTCACGGCAAATGGATAAAACACAATCGCATGCCGGGGACAGGCTGGGCGTAACGGTTACGCTGAGAAGAAAGCTGCCATTCCCCCTGATGTATATGGTGATTGAAGATTGCCTGCCAGAAGGTATCGAGTCATTAAATCGAGACGGAGCCGCGGCCAAACGGCTCGTTTTTCCTTGGTTTAAACGGAGCATGACGATGTCGTATGAATTAGCTCGGGTACCGCGCGGAGAGCATCACTTTCATTCTGTCAGGGTGCGAACCGGGGATGTTCTTGGCTTGATTGAAAAAACAGCATTTTTTGAGCTGGATGACACCCTGTTTGTTTATCCATTCTTTCAGCGTTTTTCCTATCAGGTGAATGAGAGGCATCAGGAAGACGGTGTAAGCGGTTCTTCTCCTATTCATCAGCACCATTCCTCAGTCGCAGCAAGTGTGCGGAATTATCAGCCGGGAGACCGGTTTGCTGCGTTAGATTGGAAGACCTCTGCACGGCGGAGCCAGCTGATGACGAAGGAATTTGAGCCTTCTCGCAGCAAAAATCTGTTTCTGCTGATGGACCGTTTTTCCTCAGACGCATTCGAAGAGGTCGTTTCAGTGACAGCTTCGATTCTTCATTCTGTTTTAAAAAACGGCGCGGGTGCTGGTCTGGCTTCCATCGGGAAGGAAAAAAACATTTTCCCTATTCAGGAAGGGGATCAGCATTTTAAGCACATGCTTCGGCATTTAGCCATCGCTCATTGTGATGCGGCAGACCCGATAAGCCGATATGCACGGGAAGAGCTGGGAAAGCCATCTGTTCGCCAAGCTGATCAAGTTGTTGTCACGGGACAGTTAACGGAAGATATGCTGCACCTCGCAGAAATAGGAGGCGGCCGGGTTACGGTGATATTGGCAAAAGAGAAAGATGCTGAGCTCTCTCAAGCTGAAAATGCCATGATTGAACGCATGATGAAACGCCAAATCAGAGTTCGGGTCATGAGGGGCGGGCGAGTTTCGCGTGTTGTTTAGAAAGAGAGGTGACTGGTTCACATGCCGCACGATGATCACAAGGGAAGCCGTTTGAGCTTGCTGTTATTTTATTTTCTGGCTTTTTTATTGCTGTGGGAGTGGCTCAGGCCGCTTGACAGTTTTACTGAAACGAAACATACAGGCTTTTTTAGTGTCTTTATCGGTTTGACGTTTCTGCTGACTTTTTTCAGGATGAGGTGGTTTGTCACAGTTCCTTTTTGTGTCATATTTACATTGATCTCGATACACATCCTGTTTTATCAAGGATCTATATTCGACTTGAGCTGGGTCAGCTCTTTTTTGCAGGATGTCTATCTGAATATCACGCTGATTCAATCTGGGCAATGGAATGACATGATTCCTTCATTTCGGACCCTGCTGTTTTTTGTGCTGCTGTGGCTGCTGGTCTATCTCCTGCATTATTGGGTGATTTACCAGAGAAAAATTTTGTTTTTCTTTTTGATGACAGTAGCGTATATTACGATTCTTGATACCTTTACGCCATATGATGCCACTTTTGCCGTCATCCGTATCGTGCTGATCGGCTTCTTTATGCTGGGCCTTTTATACTTGGAACGCATTAAGCTGATGGAAAGAATCACACTGCCAAAAACATCTGTCCTGAAATGGTTTCTTCCTTTATCTGTATTGGTTTTGGCTGCAACGGGATTCGGACTCGCCGCTCCAAAATCAGAGCCGGCCTGGCCTGATCCGGTGCCTTTTCTTAAAAAAATCACTCATCAAGACCGCGTGTCTGCAGGGGAAAGCAAAATCGGATACGGGAATCATGATGAATCACTCGGCGGCCCGTTCCAGCAGGATGCTACACCTGTTTTTACATGGCAGGGAAAAGAGCGTACGTATTTCCGTGTGGAAACGAAGGACACGTATACCGGAAAAGGCTGGATTGAAACAGACACAGGCATGTCGTATCAGCTTAGCAATGGAAAAGTTGAAAATCTGTGGTTTGACCATAAGGTTGCGACAGAGCGCCGCACCGTCCGAGTAAAAGTCGATAAGCACTACGGGTATAACCATCTGATGTATCCGATTGGTGCGGAAACCATTCAGCCAAAGCAGGCTGTCTCACTTGAAATGAACGGCAACACGGAGCAAATTTCTCCGATCAGTGAACAAGCCGGTGAAATCAGAAATATGGGGAATTATACTGTAACGTACAATTCCCCGGTCTATAAGCTGGATGAACTGAGAAAGGTAAAAGTGAGAAAAAACAGTGAGGAGTACACATTCAGCGATCGCTACATGCAGCTTCCAGATTCACTGCCAGAGCGGGTGAGAACCCTTGCGATCAAACTGACTCAGGATCACGACAATATGTTTGATAAGGTGAAAGCGGTTGAGGACTATTTAGGGTCAAATGCGTTCACCTATGAAACAGAAAACGTGACCATTCCTAAGAATGATGAAGATTATGTCGATCAATTTCTCTTTGAAACGAAAATGGGTTATTGTGATAACTTTTCTTCCGCCATGGTGGTGCTCTTGCGCTCGGCCGGCATTCCGGCCCGCTGGGTAAAGGGTTATACGTCCGGCGAATACAAAGAAGCAGGGAACAAAAATGGCAGCATTTACGAAGTGACAAATAACAATGCCCATTCCTGGGTAGAGGTGTATTTCCCGGAACAGGGCTGGGTTACATTTGAGCCGACTAAAGGGTTTACAAATCCGGCTGAATTTACTTCTTCTGACACAAAGGACTCCGGCAGCGATAACAGCAGCTCGCCGAAGAAAGCACAAGAGAAACAGAAAGAAGAGAAAAAACAGCCGCAAAAAGAAGAAAAACAAAAGGAAAAACGGGAGCCAGCTGTTTCTAAAAAGCCGTCCGCTTCACATACCAATGCAGGTGCGGGCTTGTATGCAGCGCTTGCGGTTCTTGCAGTCCTCCTGGTGGCAGCTGTATTGCTGTATGTTTTCCGCTCGTTATGGATTCCTGTTTTCGCCGTGAGGAAATTGAAGCGGCGCAGTGATCAGCACGCGTTTTTTGAGGCATATGGCGCGCTGCTGAAACAACTGAAGAGAAAAGGACTGCCGAAACGAGACAGTGAAACGCTGCGTGATTATGCAAAACGAATTGATGAAAAATACGACATAGAAGACATGTCAAAGCTGACATTAAGCTATGAAAGGGCGCTTTACAGAAATGAAGATTCTTCGGCGCTATGGAATGATTCGAGAGAGTTATGGGAAAATTTAATTAAAAGAAGATGGTCTTGACCACTTATCGACGTGTTGTTAGAATTAGTGAATATTATCGGAGTCTGGGAGCGAGTTGGCCTGACTCCGGCAAACGGCCTTGCCAAAGAGGGCGGAGCGAGCTTCATATCTGTCCTCGTTTTTTTCTGTGTCAAAAAACTTAGAGGAGATTAGGTGACAACCATGACAAAGTTAGTGAATGAAATGATTCTTGTCCTTGATTTCGGCAGTCAGTATAACCAGCTGATTACACGCCGTATCCGTGAATTCGGTGTTTACAGCGAGCTGCATCCACATACATTGACGGCTGAAGAAATTAAAAAAATGAATCCAAAAGGAATTATTTTATCCGGCGGTCCAAACAGTGTGTATGATGAAAACTCTTTCCGCTGTGACGAGAAAATCTTCGAGCTTGATATTCCTGTTTTGGGAATTTGCTACGGCATGCAGCTGATGACTCATTACCTTGGCGGTAAAGTTGAAGCGGCAAGCCAGCGTGAATACGGAAAAGCAAACATCCGCATCGAAGGCACACCTGATTTGTTCAGAGATCTTCCGAATGAACAAGTGGTTTGGATGAGCCACGGCGATTTGGTTGTAGAAGTTCCTGAAGGCTTCACTGTTGACGCGACAAGCCATCACTGCCCGAACTCAGCAATGAGCAAAGCGGACAAAAAATGGTATGGCGTTCAGTTCCACCCGGAAGTGCGCCACTCTGAATACGGCAATGATCTTCTGAAAAACTTTGTATTCGGTGTTTGCGAATGCGAAGGCGAATGGTCAATGGAGAACTTTATCGAAATCGAAATGCAAAAAATCCGTGAAACGGTCGGAGACAAACAGGTTCTTTGCGCGCTAAGCGGCGGCGTTGATTCCTCTGTTGTTGCTGTTTTGATTCATAAAGCGATCGGCGACCAGCTGACTTGTATCTTTGTAGACCATGGTCTTCTCCGTAAAGGCGAAGCTGAGGGTGTTATGAAAACATTCAGCGAAGGCTTTAACATGAATGTGATTAAAGTAGACGCAAAAGATCGATTCTTAAACAAACTAAAAGGCGTTTCTGATCCTGAACAAAAACGCAAAATCATCGGTAATGAATTCATTTACGTGTTTGATGATGAAGCGGACAAGCTCAAAGGCATCGACTACCTTGCACAAGGTACGCTTTACACAGATATCATCGAGAGCGGTACAGCAACGGCGCAAACGATCAAATCTCACCACAATGTCGGCGGACTTCCTGAAGACATGCAGTTTGAGCTGATCGAGCCGTTAAACACGCTCTTCAAAGACGAAGTGCGCGCGCTTGGCACAGAGCTCGGCATTCCGGATGAAATCGTATGGCGTCAGCCGTTCCCAGGACCGGGACTCGGAATCCGTGTTCTTGGCGAAGTAACAGAAGAAAAACTTGAAATCGTTCGTGAATCAGATGCAATCTTGCGTGAAGAAATTGCAAATCACGGCTTAGAGCGTGATATCTGGCAATACTTCACTGTTCTTCCTGACATCCGCAGCGTTGGTGTTATGGGTGACGCAAGAACATATGATTACACAATCGGAATCCGTGCCGTTACATCAATAGACGGCATGACATCAGACTGGGCGCGTATCCCGTGGGATGTGCTTGAAGTCATTTCGACACGTATCGTAAACGAAGTGAAGCACATTAACCGCGTGGTGTACGATATTACAAGTAAGCCGCCTGCGACGATTGAGTGGGAATAAGAATCAATTAATGGAAACCATCTTTTTGGCAATTTTGCCGGGAAGATGGTTTTATTTGTTTATTACGAACAAAAACCGATTTTGTGTGACTATTGTTCGCTTTTTGTATTGTTTTTTCAAAATGAACTTGGTACAATAGACACAGAAATCAAATAAGATGAATTCGTATAATCGCGGGAATATGGCTCGCAAGTCTCTACCAAGCTACCGTAAATGGCTTGACTACGTAAACATTTCTTTCGTTTGATATAAATAAAACACGTTTATTTATTCGAACTGAAATCCGTCTGTAGTCAAGCGTCCCAAAATGTATTGGGACGTTTTTTATTTGGCGTTTTCAGGACAGAATAAATAGCAAAGAGTGAAGGGAGTCAAATAGCTTGAAAACGTTTTTTCAGTTTGATGAGCTGGGCACCAGCTATCGCAATGAAATCATTGGCGGATTAACGACTTTTTTATCTATGGCATATATTCTGTTCGTCAATCCGATTACGCTTGCTTTGGAGAGCGTGAAAGATTTTCCGGAGGCGCTGAGAATTGACCAGGGTGCGGTCTTTACGGCGACAGCGCTGGCGTCTGCAGCAGGCTGTATCTTAATGGGATTAATAGCGAGATATCCGATTGCCATTGCGCCGGGTATGGGGCTGAACGCGTTTTTTGCGTTTTCTGTTGTCCTTGGTATGGGTATTTCATGGCAGGCAGCTTTGTCCGGTGTTTTTATTTCAGGTCTTATTTTCGTTGCTCTTTCTTTAACAGGTTTTCGTGAAAAAATCATCAACGCCATTCCGCCTGAGCTGAAATTGGCAGTCGGTGCGGGGATCG
The DNA here is from genome assembly GCF_037963555.1 of Bacillus sp. PS196. Taxonomy (NCBI): domain Bacteria; kingdom Bacillati; phylum Bacillota; class Bacilli; order Caryophanales; family Bacillaceae; genus Bacillus; species Bacillus sp. PS196. The sequence goes on from NZ_CP150159.1 coordinate 678,734, forward strand.
GCCTGTTTATTACATTCGTTGGCTTACAAGGCTCAGGAATCATTACTGCAAATCCTTCTACGCTCGTCACGATCGGAAACATTCACAGCGGTCCTGTGCTGTTAACGATTTTCGGTGTGATTGTCACGGTTATTTTAATGGTGCTTCGCGTGAACGCAGGCGTGTTTATCGGGATGCTGTTAACAGCGGTTGCCGGCATGATTTTCGGTTTGGTTCCGGTTCCGACTCAAATTGTCGGCAGTGTGCCGAGCCTTGCGCCGACTTTCGGACAAGCGTGGATTCACCTCCCGGATATTTTCTCCGTACAAATGCTGATCGTTATTTTAACATTCTTATTTGTCGGATTTTTTGATACAGCTGGTACACTTGTTGCTGTGGCGACACAAGCTGGTTTAATGAAGGAAAACAAATTGCCGCGTGCAGGCCGTGCGCTTTTAGCTGATTCATCTTCTATTGTGATCGGTGCCGTGCTTGGTACGTCTACAACAACTTCTTACGTGGAATCAAGCTCAGGTGTCGCTGCGGGTGCCCGTTCAGGATTTGCCGCAATTGTAACAGGGATTCTCTTTTTACTGGCTACGTTTTTCTCTCCGCTCCTATCAGTCGTTACGTCAAATGTAACAGCGCCGGCGCTTATTATCGTTGGTGCATTGATGGTGGCGCCGCTTGGCAAAATCGCTTGGGATAAGTTCGAAGTGGCCGTTCCTGCTTTCCTTACCATGATCATGATGCCGTTAACGTACAGCATCGCGACTGGTATTGCCATCGGATTTATTTTCTATCCGATTACGATGGTGTGCAAAGGAAAAGCAAAAGAGGTTCATCCAATCATGTACGGGCTGTTTGTCGTATTTATCCTGTACTTTATCTTCTTAAAATAAGGAATGAAAAACCAGCTGCACCGGCAGCTGGTTTTTTTGTTGCAAAAGATAAAACCATTTCATACGATATACCGTCATGTAGATGTGCCGCCTTGCTTTACTTAAATGGAAATGACTTGACTGTTCAGGAAGGCTTCGGTACCTTATATAAGTGTTTTATTTTCTTGCTGAATGGTATTCCGCCGTATTTTTTTGATAGGAGTTGCTGACATGACGGAAGAAAGAAAAGAAACGTTTGAAGAAGAAATTAACCAGAGTGAAAGAATAGATGCAGATGAAGAACCGCTATCGAGAATGTCCAGAAAGGCGAGCCGGCAAAGCAAGCAGAAGCAAAAACAAAAGCAGAAACCGCGCCAGGAACGCGGTGAATCAACTGTTAAAGACAAGCTTGCGTCTGTTTGGGCAGCCATCAACAGATATTGCGGTTTTGCGTTCTCGATTTTAAAATCTCCGGCGAAAACTGTCGTAACGGATGGTTTTTCTCATTATAAGTACGGTCTGATTTCAATGCTTATATTCAGTATCATTTTTTCAATTGGGAATTGGTTTCAGTTAAAGGCAAGCTGGAATCGGCCGCTCGGTTTCGGAGAACGCCATCATGCTTTCTATGACGGGTTTTTAGTTGTTCTTGTGTATTTGCTGATCTTTTTCGCGGTAATGGTCTTTGCTATATGGGCTGTCTCCCGCTATATGATGAAGCAGAAGGTGACGTTCAGAGAAGCGGCTGCCGTATTGGGTTCATTGCTTGTACCCGTAATTGCTGTTTCAATCCTTTGGCTGATCTTTGCGATTGTAAATATCCCAATGCTGACAGTACTGTTTACGGTGCTGATCTTGTTTTCCATCTTTTTTATCATCGCGCTGTATGTACAGCGTGTGTACCAGGCGGCACAAGATGCACCAATTGATTATATCTATTGTGTATTGGCAGTGGTTGCGATAGCGCTGCTGTTTACGGCAGTGACTTGGCCGTTTATTTCGGAATATTTTACGGCGTCGCTGATTCCGCTTTAATGAAAAAACCGGCTCAAAGCAGCCGGTTTTTTTATGTCACACTTTTTACAAATATATCTAAAAAACATAGTTGATTTGTAGGATTAACCCGTGTATGATGGGGAAAATGCTGAAAACGTCCAGCGCAAAAACCTTTATGTTTAAGGAGGATGATGGACATGGCTGATGTGCTTCGCCGAGCAATTAACCAAAAGAAGCAATTTTTAAAAACCAAATTACTGCTCTCGGAATTTTATCAAGGAAGAGGGGAACAGCTTGCGGACTACACGCTGAGTGAGCTTGAGAAAGAATACAAGTCCCTTCAGAAAATGAAAAAAGAGATCTGACAATAGATATAAAGAGGTGAGTCTGCTGAAAAGCGGGCTTTTTTGTTTTGATTTTGAAAAGGCGAGAAAGAGGGTAAACTACTACTGTTCAACTCATAAAAGCATGTCGAAATATTTTGCTTAAGCTTACGGGCGAAGCTGATTGTAAACGGCTCATTTCTCTAGTAGAATATGAATGCTTTGTGCAAGCTGAAGAGTAGGGGGATGAATAAAATGATGCAAACCATCTTATCAAATGGGATAGCCATGGTTCTCATAATTCTCATTATTAATATTGTCTATGTGTCATTTTTTACGATAAGAATGATTTTAACGCTGAAAGGACAGCGTTATTTAGCGGCCGGCATCAGTACGATTGAAATACTGGTTTATGTGACAGGACTGAGTCTGGTGCTCGATAACTTAGACCAGATTCAAAATGTGATCGCGTACGCGCTCGGTTACGGTCTTGGCGTAATTGTCGGCATGAAAATAGAAGAAAAATTGGCGCTTGGCTATATTATGGTCAATGTGATTACGAAGGAGCTCGATCTTGATCTTCCGAAGCAGCTCCGTGAAAAAGGCTACGGCGTGACAAACTGGGTGGCAGGCGGGCTTGAAGGCGACCGCACAGCCCTTCAGATCCTGACGCCGAGAAAATATGAACTCCAGCTATATGATACGATTAAAACACTTGATTCAAAAGCCTTTATTATTGCGTACGAACCAAAAACAATCCACGGCGGCTTCTGGGTCAAAGCGGTGAAAAAGAGGAGAATTAAAGAATAATGGCAAAGCCGAAGAAGAAAAAGTTTGAAGTGACAGAGCAGCAAACGATTGATGCGGTGCTTCAGCAAATGAAAGAAGAAGGATATCTGCCTGTAAGGCGAATGGAAGAGCCTATTTTTATGGAAAAAAAGGAAAATGGGTCAATTCAGATCGTTCCGTGCGGGAAAAAAATCGTATTTGAAGGGAAATTGATCTAAAACACGAACATTAGTAGAATGAATTTTTGTATCGTTCGATAATATCGTTGACATTATCCATGTCCGTTGTTAAGATAAACATGAAATCAAAACACGACCTCATATAATCTTGGGAATATGGCCCATAAGTTTCTACCCGGCAACCGTAAATTGCCGGACTATGCAGGAAAGTGATCGATAAAACTGACATGGATATATCGCAGAAGCGAACGACTGACGATACATGTACCATGCCCGGTTTGTATTGCTTCCTCATAAGTGCAATGCAGAGCGGGTATTTTTTATTTTCTGAAAACAAAAGCATTAGAAGGTGGGGAACAGAATGCAGCCGCTAGTAGGAATCATCATGGGAAGCACTTCCGATTGGGAGACAATGAAACACGCATGCGACATACTTGACGAACTCAATGTTCCGTACGAAAAAAAGGTCGTTTCCGCTCACCGGACGCCTGATTTCATGTTTGAATATGCTGAAACTGCTAGAGAAAGAGGCATCAAGGTGATTATTGCCGGTGCCGGAGGAGCGGCGCATCTGCCAGGGATGACGGCTGCGAAAACAACACTGCCAGTCATTGGAGTTCCGGTTCAGTCTAAGGCGCTGAACGGAATGGATTCACTTCTTTCCATCGTCCAAATGCCTGGAGGCGTGCCTGTTGCGACAACATCCATCGGCAAAGCGGGTGCTGTGAACGCAGGCCTGTTAGCGGCGCAAATTTTGTCAGCATTTGACGAAGACCTTGCCCGTAAGCTGGATGAGAGAAGAGAAAATACAAAACAGACAGTGTTAGAAAGCAGTGATCGGCTTGTCTAAACAAATCATCTATCCGGGAGCTGTAATCGGCATTATCGGCGGCGGCCAGCTTGGGAAAATGATGGCTGTGTCCGCCAAACAAATGGGGTATAAAGTCGCGGTCGTTGATCCGGTGAAAGATTCGCCGTGCGGGCAGGTTGCGGATATCGAAATTACCGCTCATTATAATGACCGTGAAGCGATTCGAAAATTGGCTGAAATCAGCGATATCATCACATATGAGTTTGAAAACATCGACTATGATGCGCTGCATTGGCTAAAAGATCATGCGTATCTCCCGCAAGGAAGTGAGCTGCTGCTCATTACCCAAAACCGTGAAACAGAGAAAAAAGCAATTCAATCCGCGGGCTGTGAAGTCGCACCGTACAGCATCGTCAAAACAAAGAATGAATTGAAGCAGGCTGTTCAGGAGCTCGGGCTTCCGGCAGTGCTGAAAACATGCCGCGGCGGGTATGACGGCAAAGGGCAATTTGTGATAAAAGAAGAGGCGCAAATGGAGCAGGCAGCCGCTCTGTTAGAACACGGAATCTGCATTCTTGAAAGCTGGGTTTCTTTTAAAATGGAACTGTCGGTGATCGTCGTTAGATCGGTAAACGGTGAAATCTCAACATTTCCGGCAGCTGAAAACATTCACCACAACAATATTCTTTTCCAAAGCATTGTGCCTGCACGGGTCGGGGAAGAGATTCAGCAGAAGGCTGCAGAGCTGGCCGTTAAGCTTGCCGATGAGCTTAACCTTGTCGGACCCCTTGCTGTTGAGATGTTTCTGACAGAGGACGGAGAGCTTTTGGTCAATGAACTGGCGCCAAGACCGCACAATTCTGGGCATTATACGCTGGACCTTTGCGAGACGAGCCAGTTTGAGCAGCATATCAGAGCGGTATGCGGGCTTCCGCTTGGGAAGACAGATTTGCTGAAGCCGGGCATGATGGTGAATCTTCTCGGCGATGAAGTAAAGCTTGTTGAGGAAGACCCGGAGCTTTTAAAAGAGGCAAAGCTATATATATACGGGAAACATGAAATCAAAAAAGGCCGCAAAATGGGGCATATTACATTTATGAAGCAGCCTGAAGACGAATGGATTCAGGAGATCACAAATCAATGGATGAATAGAGACGGAGGACAAGCAGAATGATCGAACGTTATTCAAGACCTGAAATGTCCGCGATTTGGACGGATGAAAACAGATTTCAAGCATGGTTAGAGGTTGAAATTCTTGCCTGTGAAGCGTGGGCGGAGCTTGGCGTTATTCCAAAAGAAGACGTAAAGCTGATGCGCGAAAACGCGTCATTTGACATCAACCGCATTTTAGAAATCGAACAGGACACGCGCCATGACGTTGTCGCTTTTACACGCGCCGTTTCCGAATCACTGGGCGAAGAAAGAAAATGGGTGCACTACGGATTAACGTCAACTGACGTTGTTGATACTGCCCTTTCCTACTTATTAAAACAGGCAAACGATATTCTGCTCAAGGATCTTGAGAGATTTGTTGACATTATAAAAGAAAAAGCGAAAGAACATAAATACACAGTCATGATGGGGCGCACGCACGGCGTACACGCTGAGCCTACAACTTTCGGCTTAAAACTTGCGCTTTGGCATGAAGAAATGAAACGTAATCTTGAGCGCTTCAAACAAGCGAAAGCAGGCATCGAGGTTGGAAAGATTTCCGGCGCTGTCGGCACATATGCGAACATTGATCCATTTGTTGAGCAATATGTCTGTGAGAAGCTCGGATTGAAAGCAGCACCAATTTCCACTCAAACCCTTCAGCGTGACCGCCATGCTGACTATATGGCAACACTTGCTTTGATCGCGACAAGCATCGAGAAATTCGCTGTGGAAATCCGCGGATTGCAAAAGAGTGAAACACGTGAAGTTGAGGAATTTTTCGCGAAAGGGCAAAAGGGTTCATCTGCAATGCCGCATAAACGAAATCCGATTGGCTCTGAAAACATGACAGGCATGGCGCGCGTGATCCGCGGCTACATGATGACAGCTTACGAAAATGTTCCATTATGGCATGAGCGCGATATTTCTCATTCTTCAGCAGAACGGATTATTCTTCCGGATGCGACAATTGCGCTGAACTACATGCTGAACCGCTTCTCTAACATTGTGAAGAACTTAACGGTCTTCCCGGAAAACATGAAGCGCAACATGGACCGCACTCTCGGCCTTATCTATTCTCAGCGTGTGCTGCTTGCTTTGATTGACACAGGCCTTACACGTGAAGAAGCCTATGATACTGTTCAGCCGAAAGCAATGGAAGCGTGGGAAAAACAAGTGCCGTTCCGCGAACTTGTGGAAGCGGAAGAGAAAATCACGTCACGTCTTTCTCCGGAAAAAATTGCTGACTGCTTTGATTACAATTACCATCTGAAAAATGTTGATCTGATCTTTGAACGTTTAGGTTTAGCATAGAAGAAGCTTTTAGCGGCTTCTTCTATGTCGCCGCTGTTTGAAAATTCCCAACATTCGGGTTAGGAGGCCTTCCGTGAATATTGTGAAGAATGAACTTTTATACGAAGGAAAAGCAAAAAAGATCTACAAAACCGATGACGAAAACACGCTGTATGTCGTGTATAAAGACTCCGCTACTGCCTTTAACGGCGAGAAAAAAGCAGAAATCAGCGGGAAAGGGCGCTTAAATAACGAGATTTCAAGCTTAATTTTCAAACACCTTCATGCAAAGGGCATTAACAATCACTTTATCGAGCGCATTTCGGAAACGGAACAGCTCATTCAAAAGGTAACGATTGTGCCGCTTGAAGTCGTGGTCAGAAATGTTGTGGCAGGAAGCATGTCCAAACGTCTCGGCATCCCAGAAGGCACGGAGCTTGAGCAGCCGATTATCGAGTTTTACTACAAGGATGACGCGCTGGGTGATCCGCTCATCACAGAAGATCATATTTGGCTTTTGAAAGCGGCGACTCCTGAGCAGGTAGAAACCATTAAGTCCATTACAAAAACAGTAAATGAGGAGCTTCAAAGCATTTTCGACGATTGCCATGTCAGATTAATAGATTTCAAGCTTGAATTCGGTTTAGATGCAGAAGGGCAAGTGCTTTTGGCGGATGAAATTTCTCCTGACACATGCCGCTTGTGGGATAAAGATACGGACGAAAAGCTGGACAAAGATTTATTCAGACGCAATCTGGGAAGCTTAACCGACGCATACGAAGAGATTTTCAAAAGACTGGGAGGCATTCATCATGTATAAAGTAAAAGTTTATGTCAGCTTAAAAGAAAGTGTACTTGATCCACAAGGGAGCGCTGTCCAGCATGCCTTGCACAGTATGACTTACAACGAAGTTCAAGATGTGCGCATCGGGAAATACATGGAGCTTACCATTGAAAAATCTGACCGTGATCTTGACGTGCTAGTGAAAGAAATGTGCGAAAAACTTCTTGCGAACACAGTGATTGAAGATTACAGATATGAGGTTGAGGAGGTAGTCGCACAGTGAAATTTGCGGTGATTGTGTTACCCGGCTCCAACTGTGATATCGATATGTATCATGCTGTAAAGGATGAGCTCGGCCATGAAGTGGAATACGTCTGGCATGAGGAAACAAGTCTTGACGGCTTCGACGGCGTGTTAATTCCGGGAGGATTTTCTTACGGCGATTACTTAAGATGCGGCGCCATCGCCCGATTTGCGAATATTATGCCAGCTGTCAAACAAGCAGCGGCTGAAGGAAAACCTGTTCTTGGCGTCTGTAACGGATTCCAGATTTTACAGGAGCTTGGGCTGCTGCCAGGCGCAATGAGACGCAACAAAGATCTGAAGTTCATTTGCCGTCCGGTTGAATTGATTGTTCAGAACGACGAAACCTTATTCACAGCTTCCTACGAAAAGGGAGAATCGATTACAATCCCGGTTGCCCATGGTGAAGGGAATTTCTACTGTGATGACGAGACGCTTGCTACATTAAAGGAAAACAATCAAATTGCTTTCACATACGGCTCTAATATTAATGGAAGTGTCAGCGACATTGCCGGTGTCGTGAATGAGAAAGGCAATGTATTAGGCATGATGCCTCACCCTGAGCGCGCGGTCGATAAACTGCTTGGAAGCGCCGACGGTCTTAAATTGTTCCAGTCTATCGTGAAAAATTGGAGGGAAACTCATGTCACTACTGCTTGAACCAAGTAAAGAACAAATAAAAGAAGAGAAACTGTATCAGCAAATGGGTGTCAGTGATGATGAGTTTGCATTGATAGAATCCATTCTTGGAAGATTGCCGAACTACACAGAAATCGGAATTTTTTCTGTCATGTGGTCTGAGCATTGCAGCTATAAAAACTCAAAGCCGATTCTGCGTAAATTCCCGACAAGCGGTGAGCGTGTGCTGCAGGGGCCAGGAGAAGGCGCCGGAATCGTTGATATCGGTGATAACCAAGCGGTTGTGTTCAAAATTGAATCACATAACCACCCATCAGCTCTCGAGCCTTACCAAGGCGCTGCGACTGGCGTAGGCGGAATTATCCGTGATGTATTCTCAATGGGTGCCCGTCCAATCGCTGTATTGAACTCTCTTCGATTTGGTGAACTGACTTCACCCCGCGTGAAGTACTTGTTTGAAGAAGTAGTAGCGGGTATCGCCGGATACGGCAACTGTATCGGCATCCCGACAGTCGGCGGAGAAGTGCAGTTTGACAGCAGCTATGAAGGAAATCCGCTCGTCAACGCAATGTGCGTCGGTTTAATCAATCATGAAGACATCAAAAAAGGCCAGGCGAAGGGTGTCGGCAACACAGTAATGTACGTAGGAGCGAAAACAGGGCGTGACGGCATCCACGGCGCTACGTTTGCTTCTGAAGAAATGTCAGACTCGTCTGAAGAAAAGCGTTCTGCTGTCCAAGTCGGCGATCCGTTTATGGAGAAGCTTTTGCTTGAAGCATGTCTGGAAGTCATCCAATGCGACGCCTTAGTCGGCATTCAGGATATGGGAGCTGCCGGGTTAACAAGCTCAAGTGCAGAAATGGCAAGTAAAGCCGGTTCTGGCATTGAAATGAACCTTGACCTGATTCCTCAGCGCGAAACAGGCATGACCGCGTATGAAATGATGCTTTCTGAATCACAAGAACGGATGCTTTTGGTTATTGAGCGCGGACGTGAGCAGGAAATCATCGATATTTTTGACAAGTACGATCTTGAAGCGGTTTCTGTCGGGCATGTGACAGATGATAAAATGCTTCGCCTGACACATAAAGGAGAGGTTGTGTGCGAGCTGCCTGTTGATGCCTTGGCAGAAGAAGCACCGGTTTACCATAAGCCTTCTCAAGAGCCTGCTTACTATCGCGAGTTTTTGGAAACGGACGTTCCGGCTCCGCAAATTGAAGATGCGAATGAAACGCTGAAGGCCCTTCTTCAGCAGCCGACGATCGCAAGTAAAGAGTGGGTTTACGACCAGTATGACTACATGGTGCGCACGAATACAGTTGTTGCTCCCGGGTCTGATGCCGGTGTTCTCAGAATCCGCGGAACGAAAAAGGCGCTGGCGATGACGACAGACTGTAACGCGCGTTATCTCTATCTTGATCCTGAAGTCGGCGGGAAAATTGCTGTCGCTGAAGCAGCCCGCAACATCATTTGCTCAGGTGCAGAACCGCTTGCGGTCACAGATAACCTTAACTTCGGAAACCCGGAGAAGCCGGAAATCTTCTGGCAGATCGAAAAAGCGGCAGACGGCATAAGCGAAGCGTGCAATGTTCTCAGCACACCGGTTATCGGCGGTAACGTATCGCTTTATAACGAATCAAACGGCACGGCAATCTATCCGACACCAGTTATCGGCATGGTCGGCTTAATTGAAGATACAGCACACATTACAACACAGCATTTCAAGCAAGCGGGAGATCTCGTATACGTGATCGGCGAAACAAAACCAGAGTTTGCCGGAAGCGAGCTGCAAAAAATGACTGAAGGCCGCATTTACGGCAAAGCGCCGCAAATCGATCTTGATGTCGAGCTGTCACGCCAAAGAGCACTGCTTGACGCGATTAAAAAAAGCTTCGTTCAATCTGCGCATGATGTGTCTGAAGGCGGCTTAGGCGTAGCGATTGCGGAAAGTGTCATGACGACGGAAAACCTTGGCGCTAATGTGACTGTAGAAGGGGGAGCGGCATTATTATTCTCTGAATCTCAATCCCGCTTCGTCGTTTCAGTGAAAAAAGAACACCAAGAAGCGTTTGAAGCAACTGTCAAAGATGCGGTTCATATTGGTGAGGTAACGGCTGACGGAATTCTGGCGATTCAAAACCAAGACGGACAACAAATGATTCATGCGCAAACGAAAGAGCTTGAACGCGCATGGAAAGGAGCTATCCCATGCTTGCTGAAATCAAAGGCTTAAATGAAGAATGCGGCGTTTTTGGGATTTGGGGACATGAAGAAGCCCCGCAGATCACTTATTACGGTCTCCATAGCCTTCAGCACCGAGGACAGGAGGGTGCGGGCATCGTAGCGACTGATGGTCAAAAACTGACGGCGCACAAAGGCCAAGGGCTGATCACTGAAGTATTTCAAAATGGCGAGCTCAGCAAAGTAAAGGGAAAAGGCGCTATCGGGCACGTTCGGTACGCAACGGCTGGAGGCGGCGGATACGAAAATGTTCAGCCGCTCCTCTTCCGTTCCCAAAACAACGGCAGCCTGGCGCTTGCTCATAACGGAAACCTTGTCAACGCCACTCAGCTGAAGCAGCAGCTCGAAAATCAAGGGAGCATTTTTCAAACCTCTTCGGATACAGAGGTTTTGGCTCACCTGATCAAAAGAAGCGGACATTTCACGCTGAAGGACCAAATTAAAAACTCGCTTTCTATGCTGAAAGGCGCCTACGCGTTCCTGATCATGACCGAAACAGAAATGATTGTCGCACTTGATCCAAACGGGCTGAGACCGCTATCCATCGGCATGATGGGCGACGCTTATGTGGTCGCATCAGAAACATGCGCATTTGACGTCGTCGGCGCAACGTACCTTCGCGAGGTAGAGCCGGGAGAAATGCTGATCATTAATGATGAAGGAATGAAATCAGAGCGTTTTTCCATGAATATCAACCGTTCCATTTGCAGCATGGAGTACATTTATTTCTCCAGACCAGACAGCAATATTGACGGTATTAACGTACACAGTGCCCGTAAAAACCTTGGAAAAATGCTGGCTCAAGAATCCGCAGTTGAAGCTGACGTCGTAACCGGGGTTCCGGATTCCAGTATTTCTGCGGCGATCGGCTATGCAGAGGCAACAGGCATTCCGTATGAGCTCGGTTTAATCAAAAACCGCTATGTCGGCAGAACGTTTATTCAGCCGTCCCAGGCTCTGCGTGAGCAAGGCGTCAGAATGAAGCTGTCTGCGGTGCGCGGGGTTGTAGAAGGCAAACGCGTCGTGATGGTGGATGACTCTATCGTACGCGGAACAACTAGCCGCCGGATTGTCACGATGCTTAGAGAAGCGGGTGCGACAGAGGTGCATGTGAAAATCAGTTCACCGCCGATCGCTCATCCGTGCTTTTACGGCATTGATACGTCCACACATGAAGAATTAATCGCGTCTTCGCATTCTGTTGAAGAAATCCGTCAGGAAATCGGAGCCGATACCCTCTCATTTTTGAGTGTGGAAGGGCTGCTGAAAGGCATCGGCAGAAAATACGATGACTCGAATTGCGGACAGTGTCTCGCTTGCTTTACAGGAAAATATCCGACTGAAATTTACCAGGATACAGTGCTTCCTCACGTAAAAGAAGCAGTATTAACCAAATAAAACTTGAAAATGACATAAAGGCAGCGCAGTTCGGCTGCCTTTCTCTTTCTGCCCTCGTTCGGGGAGATATTTTGAAAAGCGCCTTAAAGGAGTGAATAGGATGTCTGAAGCATATAAAAACGCAGGAGTTGACATCGAAGCCGGATATGAAGCTGTAAAACGAATGAAAAAACACGTGGAGCGCACGAAACGGCTTGGCGTTATGGGCAGCCTTGGCGGTTTTGGCGGCATGTTTGACCTGTCTGAGCTTTCTTATCAAAAACCAGTTCTCATTTCGGGAACGGACGGTGTCGGCACAAAATTAAAGCTCGCTTTTTCCATGGATAAGCATGACACGATTGGCGTGGACGCTGTTGCAATGTGTGTCAATGACGTGCTGGCACAAGGTGCAGAGCCGCTGTTTTTCCTCGATTATTTAGCGGTCGGCAAAGCGGACCCAGTGAAAATTGAACAGATTGTACAAGGTGTTGCGGAAGGCTGTGAGCAGTCAGGTTCAGCCTTAGTCGGCGGTGAAACGGCTGAAATGCCGGGGCTCTATACAGCTGATGAATACGATATTGCCGGTTTCTCAGTCGGAGTGGCAGAAAAGGACGAAATCGTGACTGGAGAAAACATTGAAGAGGGCCATCTGTTGATCGGCCTCAGCTCCAGCGGCCTTCACAGCAACGGCTTTTCCCTTGTCAGAAAAGTGCTTCTGGATGATGCGGAGCTGGACCTCGATACAACATATGAGCCGTTTGAACGCCCGCTTGGCGAGGAATTGCTTGAACCGACAAGGATTTACGTGAAGCCTGTGCTTGCCGCGGTCAAAAGCGGAAAAATCGACGGCATGGCGCACGTGACAGGCGGAGGATTTATTGAAAATATTCCGCGTATGCTTCCGGAAGGCTTAAGTGCGGAAATTGATCATGGCTCATGGCCGATCCCGCCAATTTTTTCTTTCTTGCAAGAGTACGGCAAGCTGAAGGAAGAAGACATGTTCAACGTCTTTAATATGGGTATCGGTTTTGTTTTGGCTGTCAAAGAAGAGCATCTGACAGATGTGATCGGAACGCTTGAAAGCCATGGCGAAAAAGCCTATTTAATCGGGCGAGTGAAAAAAGGTGAAGGCGTCACATTCGGCGGTGCGGCACTTTCATGAAAAAGTTTGCGGTATTTGCATCAGGAAACGGTTCAAACTTCGAAGCCATCGTTACGCGTTTGAAGGAGGAGAACTGGGATGCGTCAGCAGCGCTCCTCGTTTGCGACAAACCGCAGGCGAAAGTCATCGAACGGGCGGAAGCATTCCACATTCCATCCTTTGCATTTGAGCCGAAGTCTTATGAAAACAAGGCCGCATTTGAACAAGCCATCATTGAACAGCTTCGTCTTCACGAGGTTGAATTGATTGTTCTTGCCGGCTATATGAGGCTGATCGGTGATACGCTCCTTCAAGCATATGGAGGAAAAATCATTAACATTCACCCGTCGCTTCTTCCGGCGTTTCCTGGAATCGACGCAGTCGGACAGGCGTTCCGGGCGGGTGTGAAGGTGGCCGGAATCACCGTGCATTATGTCGATGAAGGAATGGATACAGGTCCGATCATCGCTCAAAAGGCAATCGAAATTGATGAACATGATACATTGGAAACAATCGAACAGCGAATTCACAAGCTTGAGCATAAATGGTATCCGAGTGTGATTAAACAGCTATTAGGATTAAATAACAGAGGTGAAAAGGCATGACCATTAAACGTGCATTAATCAGTGTTTCAGATAAAACAAATCTCGTTCCTTTCGTAAAAGAACTGACAGAGCTTGGTGTTGAAGTCATCTCCACAGGCGGAACGAAAAAGCTTCTTCAAGAAAACGGTGTGGATGTGATCGGAATTTCTGAAGTGACAGGCTTTCCTGAAATTATGGACGGCCGGTTAAAAACCCTACACCCGAATATTCACGGCGGCCTTCTGGCGGTTCGCGGCAATGAAGAGCATATGGCGCAGATCAATGAACACGGGATTCAGCCGATTGACCTCGTTGTCGTCAACCTCTATCCATTTAAAGAAACGATTTCTAAAGAAGACGTCACGTATGAAGAAGCGATCGAAAATATCGACATCGGCGGACCGGGCATGCTGCGTGCGGCATCAAAGAACCATCAGGATGTCACGGTTATTGTCGATCCGGCCGATTACAGCCCAGTGCTAAATCAAATCAAAGAAGAAGGCAGCGTATCTCTTCAGAAAAAACGCGAGCTCGCGGCAAAAGTATTCCGTCATACTGCGGCATATGATGCACTGATCGCTGACTATCTGACAAATGTTGTCGGTGAAAAAGAACCAGAGCAATTCACTGTGACATTTGAGAAAAAACAATCGCTTCGCTATGGAGAAAACCCGCATCAGGAAGCAACTTTCTATCAAACAGCTCTTCCTGTCAAAGGCTCCATTGCGCAAGCAGAACAGCTTCACGGAAAAGAGCTTTCTTACAACAACATTAAAGACGCGGATGCGGCAGTTCAAATCGTTCGTGAATTCACTGAACCGGCTGCTGTTGCTGTGAAGCACATGAACCCGTGCGGTGTAGGAACAGGAAAAACGATCGCAGAAGCGTTTGACAGAGCGTTTGAAGCGGATAAAACATCTATCTTCGGCGGCATTATCGCGCTGAACCGTGAAGTGGACAAGGCAACTGCCGAAGCGCTTCACAACATTTTCTTAGAAATCATCATTGCGCCTTCATTCAGCCAAGAAGCGCTCGACGTCCTGACTGCGAAAAAAAATCTCCGTCTGCTGACGCTTGACGTATCCGCCGCTGTTCAAAAGGAAAAACAACTGACATCTGTTCAAGGCGGGCTGCTGATTCAAGATTTAGATATGCACGGCTTTGATGATGCTGAGATTAGCATTCCGACAAAAAGAGAGCCGAACGAGCAAGAGTGGGAAGACTTGAAGCTTGCTTGGAAAGTCGTGAAGCATGTGAAATCAAATGCGATCGTTCTCGCAAAGGACAACATGACAGTCGGCGTGGGAGCAGGCCAAATGAACCGCGTCGGATCGGCAAAAATCGCAATCGAGCAAGCAGGGGAAAAAGCGAAAGGCAGCGCGCTCGGATCTGATGCATTTTTCCCAATGCCGGATACTGTTGAAGAAGCGGCAAAAGCGGGCGTTACGGCTATCATTCAGCCGGGGGGATCTGTGCGTGACGAGGATTCCATCAAAAAAGCGGATGAATACGGCATTGCCATGGTATTCACCGGCATCAGACACTTCAAACATTAAGGGGATGAAAACGACGTGAATGTATTAATTATCGGTAAAGGCGGAAGAGAACATACGCTGGCGTGGAAGGCAGCGCAAAGCAGCCTCGTCGAGAATGTATTTGCCGCTCCCGGAAATGACGGCATGGCAGCTTCCGCACAGCTTGTAAACATTGAGGAAAGCGACCACGCAGGGCTTGTCTCATTTGCAAAAGAAAACCAGGTCGGCCTGACCATTGTCGGCCCTGAGGTTCCTTTAATTGAAGGTCTGGTGGATGAATTTGAAAAAGCGGGTCTGCGCGTGTTCGGCCCGTCAAAAGCCGCGGCGATCATCGAAGGAAGCAAACAGTTCGCTAAGGATTTAATGAAGAAATACGACATTCCGACCGCAGAATACGACACGTTTACATCCTTTGATGAGGCGAAGGCATATGTGCAGGAAAAAGGTGCTCCGATTGTGATAAAAGCAGATGGACTTGCGGCTGGAAAAGGCGTTACTGTTGCTATGACAGAGGAAGAAGCAATTGCGTGTCTGCATGACTTTCTTGAAGATGAAAAGTTCGGTGATGCGAGCGCGTCCGTTGTCATTGAAGAATACCTTTCTGGTGAAGAATTTTCTCTAATGGCCTTTGTCAAAGGAGAAAAAGTGTATCCAATGGTGATTGCCCAGGATCACAAGCGTGCGTTTGACGGAGACAAAGGCCCGAATACGGGCGGAATGGGCGCTTACTCTCCAGTTCCGCAAATTTCGGAAGAAACGGTTCGCCATGCTGTAGAAACGATCGTTAAGCCGGCCGCAAAAGCAATGGTACAAGAAGGCCGTTCCTTCACTGGCGTTTTGTACGCTGGATTGATGCTTACTGAAAACGGCTCGAAGGTCATCGAATTTAATGCCCGCTTCGGCGATCCGGAAACACAGGTCGTGCTTCCGCGCATGGAATCTGATCTGGTACAGGTGCTTCTTGATCTTTTAGATGATAAGGAAGTTGACTTAAGATGGAAGGATACCGCTGCTGTTAGTGTGGTGCTTGCTTCTGAAGGATATCCGGAAAGCTACGCAAAAGGCACGCCGATCGGCAGCCTTGCTGCGGAAACTGAGCAGGTCGTGGTCTTCCATGCCGGAACGAAAGCAGAAGGCGGAGAGTTCGTTACAAACGGGGGGCGCGTCGCCAATGTGACAGCTTTTGATGAATCGTTTGAAGCGGCTAGAGACCGAGTGTACAAAGCGGTTGATGAAATTTTCAAACCGGGACTCTTTTTCAGAAAAGACATTGGGGCACGCGCTTTACAGGCTGCCCAAAAATAAGTGAGGAAAACCCGCAGATTAGCTGCGGGTTTTTTGTTATCAAAAAGCGGGATGGCAGCTGGAAGAAGAAAGCACAACAAGCGTGGTTGGTTTTCCATGGGCCATCGAGGCGTCAATAAAATCCTCAAGCGTATGTACCGATTCTGTCACGACCTTTGTCACATAGCTGTACATCCCCGTGATGCGGTGGTTTTCTGCTACATCAGGGTGCGCTTTTGCAAAGGCGGCGTAGTGCTTGCAGCTTTTCGGCTCCATGAGAATGAAAGCGGTGACATGCTTGTTTAGTTTTTCATAACAGATATTC
This sequence comes from Bacillus sp. PS196, assembly GCF_037963555.1. NCBI lineage: Bacteria > Bacillati > Bacillota > Bacilli > Caryophanales > Bacillaceae > Bacillus > Bacillus sp. PS196. Next base: position 695,350 of record NZ_CP150159.1, read on the forward strand.
GCGCTGTACCCGGTAATCACTCCTTTGTCTTCCAGCTTCCTGACACGCTCCGCCGCGCTTGGCGAGCTGAGTCCGACAAGCTTTCCCAGCTCAACCATCGTTAATCTGCCATTTCGCTGCAAATGCGAGAGAATCTGAAGGTCTGTATCGTCCATTTGTCTGGCTCCTTTACATATTTAGGCGAATGAATGAAAATTCCTTTGATCGTAAGGTAATGCTGTTGATTTACCTTCATTGTAGCATATGGATGCCGTCTTATTTTTTCTATAATAAAGCCATCAATCAGAGAGGGGGCATCATGTTGCCAGAATTGCAGCGCTCTATTACTTGGATACAAGGGACGGCCTTAACGATTGGGGCGGTTTTAGGATGCGGGATATTAATTCTGCCGTCTGTTACCGCGGATACGGCCGGTCCGGCTTCTTTATTTGTCTGGGTATTCATGTCTTTTTTATCTTTTCTTCTCGTCGGCACGCTGGCACGACTTGTGAAAATCGCGCCCAGCGCGGGAGGAATCACGGCTTATGTGCAGCTGGCTTTTCGAAAAAAAGCCGGAGCGATTTTGGGCTGGATCATGTTAGGTTCCGTTCCGATTGGCGTTCCCATCATCGCTTTGACTGGCGCGCATTACGTCAGTTACGTCACAGAGGCGGCCGATTGGCAGGTTACATCGATTGCTGGTTGTATGCTGGCTATATCTATTTTGCTTCATATGAAAGGGATTCAACTATCAGCAAACATCAGTACACTCGTTATATGTGTCATCGTATTTCTGCTTGTCACTTCTATTGCTGTGTCATTGCCACACGTCACGATAGCAGAATTCAAACCGTTTCTTCCGCATGGCTGGTCTGCCGCGGGATCTGTTTCTGTCATGATTTTTTTCTCTTTTGTAGGCTGGGAAATGATTACCCCGTTGGCTGAGGAATTTCATCGCCCTGAAAAAGATGTCCCGCTCAGCTTGTTTTTGGCAGCGTCTTGTGTGGCAGGGCTGTATATCATGCTGTCATTTGTGACGGTGGGGACTCATTCATATGGAGAGAATGGAGAAATTGCATCGCTTGCCATGCTCATCTCAAAAGGAGCAGGGGAAAGCGGTGTATATGTTACGGTATGTTTAGCGCTGTTTATTACATTCGCCACCATCCATGCCAATATTGCTGGTTTTTCAAGAATGGTGTACGCATTGGCGAGAGAGGGGCACATTCCTGTATATTTTGGAAAACTCAGTGCGACAAAACGTACGCCTATTCGCGTTTTGACAGCGATGGCCGCAGTGTTTGGCTTAGTGCTTGCGGCGCATGGCCTGTTTCAAATCGATTTGACGACTCTGTTGAAAGGGCCGAGCGCGGCTTTTATCGCATCTTACATATGTACAATGGCGGCAGCACTGAAACTGCTGGGCAGGAGAGATATAGGCTGGTGGATGGCGCTCGGGGCATTTGTGGCGTGCGCGGTGATTTATTCATTCAGCGGCTGGGCACTGCTTTATCCAGCAGTGCTGGCAGCTGCAGGATATTTCTATATGAAAACAAAGGGAGGGCATAAAAAAAAGCTTGATCACGTTTCGTGATCAAGCTTTTTCATTTATCCGTTATGCTGGCCGTTATTTCCAGAATCGCTGTGTTGAAACATGTAGGTCATAGGGCAGAAGCGCAAGATTCCCGAACCCGCTTTCATGGCCCCCATAAAGATGTAAAAGAGATGCATTCTGCACCAAGGTTTTTTCGTAAACTTTGCACTGGCGGCTGACATAATCGTCAATCCGCAGGCGATTCTGAACACGGCATTGATGAGACTGATGTTTGGCTTCAAGGAAATCCGCTCCTTTTACTTAAAAAAGTTTTTTAATCGAACCTTCAAAAATTTGTAACGTTTTTATCGTGCGTGATGAGGAAGGATGTGATACCATGAGTCTAATACATGTAAAGGAGAGTATGTGAATGTCCGAACGCACCTTTAACTGGAAAAACAAAGACATCAGGGCACAGGTTGATGTTGTAGACTCAAAGCTGCTTCCAACGCTCCTTTTACGGAATGCTCTCGTCTTAAATCCATATGTAAAACAATGGCTGAAAAAAAACATTTGGATTTATCAGGACCGCATTGTTTATGTGGGTCATGAACTTCCGAATAGAGCCGAAGAAATTCATACGATTGATTGTGAAGGAAAATACATTGTGCCAGGTTATATTGAACCGCACGCACATCCTTTTCAAATATATAATCCCCAAACACTGGCGGAATATGTGTCTCAATACGGAACAACGACATTCGTGAATGATAACTTATTTTTGCTTTTGCAAAGCGGAAAAAAGAAAGCGCTTACGATTTTGAATGAACTCAAAAAGCAGCCTGTCCAGTATTTTTGGTGGTCACGCTATGACCTCCAGACCGAGGTTCTGAACGAGGACCACGTCCTTCCATTTGACGTCAGAAAACAGTGGATTGAACATCCGGATGTGATTCAAGGCGGAGAAATGACCGGATGGCCTCGCCTGGTAGATGGTGATGATTTAATGCTCCACTGTATGCAAGCTACAAAGAAACAGAGAAAACGCATTGAAGGGCATTTTCCCGGCGCTTCTGATAAAACGCTTACAAAAATGAAGCTGTTCGGAGCGGATTGTGATCATGAAGCGATGACAGGTGATGAAGTGATGAGAAGGCTGGAACTGGGCTATTATGTTTCCCTTCGGAACTCTTCCATTCGCCCTGATGTAAGAAAAATCTTGCAGGAGCTGCATGAGAAGGGCTTCCGCTATTATGACCACTTCTTTTTCACGACAGATGGCGCAACCCCGAATTTCTATAAAGGCGGCATGACAAACGAGCTGATTCGCATCGCGTTAGAAGAAGGCGTACCTGCAATCGATGCCTACAATATGGCATCATTTAATATCGCAAAGTATTACCAAATGGATGATTATTTAGGAGTTGTCGGACCGGGCAGACTGGCATCGCTGAACATATTGGAAGATCCGTTAAATCCGAATCCCGTGACTGTTCTGTCAAAAGGGACCATTCTGCGTGAAGACGGCTGTGATTTGAAGGCGTTTACAAAGACGGACTGGCACAAAGGCGGTCTTGTCCCGCTTGAGCTTTCATATGATATGACGATGGATGACTTGCAGTTTTCTATGCCGATGGGCGTGAAAATGCGGAATGCGGTCATTATGGAGCCGTATATGATTGAGATCGACAATTCGATGGAACAGCTCTCGTTTGACCATGATGAAAGTTATTTGACGATGCTCGACAGACACGGGAAATGGCGCGTCAATACGATGATAAAAGGGTTTGCCTCAAGCGTGCAGGGATTTGTAAGCTCCTTTACGACGACGGGCGACATTGTCGCGATTGGAAAAAATAAAGCGGATATGCTGCTCGCTTTTGCCCGCATGAAAGAAATCGGAGGAGGAATTGTTTTAGCGGAGAACGGAAACATTCTGCATGAAATCCCGCTTGCGCTGTGCGGCTGCGCCTCTTCGGAAGCGTATGAAGACGTGCTTGAGAAGGAACAAAAGCTGAGAGATCTTTTGACTGAAAGAGGCTATGAGTTTTGCGATCCTATCTATACGCTGCTCTTTTTACAAAGTACGCACCTTCCGTATATACGCATTACGCCAAGAGGAATCTTCGACGTCATGAAAAAAACTGTACTCTTTCCATCGATAATGCGTTAAAATATAAAAGAGCAGGGAGCCGACATATGAAAAAATGGATGACAGTTTGCGCGCTGTGTTTCGTGTTTTTTCTGCTGGTATCCTGCCAGCAGAAGGATGCTGTCCCGGATACTGCAAAGAAGCTGAAAGCTCCTTTAACGGGGCTAAAGACTGAACAGAAAGTGACTGAACGCCGCCCTGTTGCTGTTGTGGTGAACAATCACCCGAAGGCGAGGCCGCAGTCGGGTCTGTCTAAAGCCGACATTGTTATAGAAGCGCTAGCCGAAGGGCAAATCACAAGATTTCTGGCCATTTTCCAAAGCCAGATGCCTGAAACTGTCGGACCTGTGCGGAGCGCGCGGGAATATTTCGTCACTCTCAGCAATGGCTTTGACAGCATATTTGTCCATCACGGCTGGAGTCCCGGCGCCAAAGAGCAGCTGGAATCCGGAGCTGCCGATTATATGAACGGATTGGATTTTGACGGAAGCTTATTTTGGAGAGCTGATTTCAGCAAACCGCCCCACAATTCCTATACGTCTTATGATTACATAAAAAAGGCGGCAGAACAAAAGGGTTATAAGCTGAAGCAGGAAACAAATCCGCTGCTGTTTCAAACATCAGATGCAAAACCTGCAAATGAATCTTACAATGTTCGGGTAGATTATGGAACAAAAAACGTTACAAATCTTGTCGAATACAACTATGATAAAAAAGCTGAATCTTATACAAGAAGCTCTGATGGTGTCATAACGACAGACCGGGAAACCGGAAAGCCGGTTGCAATGCAAAATATTTTCATTGTTGAAGCCAGCCATCATATTATTGATCAAGATGGAAGGCGGGACATCGACTTGGAATCAGGAGGAAAAGGTCTGTTGTTTCAGCACGGAAACGTCATTGAAACAGACTGGAAACAAGTGAATGGCAGAATTGTGCCGATAAAAGACGGCAAGTGGCTTCCGTTTGTGCCAGGAAAGACTTGGATCAATATCGTACCTGATCTTGATGCGGCTTCCATTAGTAAAGGAGAAGGTGTGTAACGATGCAAATCGATAAATTACGCGGCAAAGAGCTGGACCAGTTATTTAACTCGATCTTATCGCTGAAAGACCTGGAGGAATGTTACCGATTCTTCGATGATCTATGCACAATTAACGAAATTCAATCGCTGGCTCAGCGCCTTGAAGTGGCGCGCATGCTTCGCGAAGGAAACACGTATCATAAGATTGAAACAGAAACAGGCGCTTCCACGGCTACGATTTCCCGTGTGAAACGCTGCTTAAATTACGGGAATGACGCTTATGAAATGGCGCTTGACCGTGTGAAGGAGACGGAAACTGAGTCTTCTTCAAAATAACATAGAACCGCCCTGCCGTTCGGCAAGGGCGGTTTCTTTATGAAACAAATTGATGGATCAGGTTGTCGATATCGATGATACTGCCATCCTCTTTCCGATAGACAACATGCTCCTTGGAAAAGTGAATCGGCGAATTAATCCCTGCTGCGGCTGCGAGGTTAAACAGCCCCTCGCGCAGGGAAATGACGTAGTTGCAGACACGATGCTGTTTTTCCTCAACGCTCAATGCTTTTTGCAATTTCGGATCTGTCGTCGCCACACCTGCCGGACAGGTGTTGGTGTGGCAGACGAGAGCGCGGATGCAGCCAACGGAAAACATCATGCCGCGTGCGATGTTGACAAAGTCAGCGCCGAGGGCTAAGGCGACCGCGATTTTATCAGGAGTCAGGAGCTTTCCGGAAGCAAAGATTTTCAGCTGGCTGCGCAAGCCGTATTGTTTAAGAAGCGTGTCAACAATAGGCAGCGCTGTCATAATCGGAAGGCCGACTGTATCCGCGAGCTCGTAAAAGGAAGCTCCGGTACCGCCTTCACTTCCGTCGATCGTGATAAAATCCGGATGCTTTCCGCTTTTCTGCATATGAGAGAAAAGCTCATGCAATTCTTCAGGATGCCCTGCGACCAGTTTGATGCCGACTGGCTTTTGTCCGACATCTCTAAGTTTTTCAATAAAGTCGAGCATTTCAGGAGGGTTTGAGAATTCATAAAAGCGGTTCGGGCTGTCAATCGACTTTCCAGGTTCGACATTCCGAATGTCTGCCACTTCCTCTGATACTTTGGCGCCGTCCACATGGCCGCCCCGGGTTTTCGCTCCTTGTGCCAGCTTTAGCTCAAACGCTTTAATCTGGTCAATCCTGCTTTTTCTTTTAAATTCCTCCCACGAAAATTCCCCGTTTCTTTTGCGCACGCCGAATAGGCCCGGTCCGATTTGGCAAATGATATCGGCGCCGCCCTTTAAGTGATATTCAGACAATCCCCCTTCACCTGTATTCATCCAGGTGCCGCCTGCCTGATGGAGCCCTTTTGAGAGCGCCGTAACAGCCCGTTCTCCAAGAGAACCGTAGCTCATGGCAGACTGACCGACTAAGCCCTTCACATAAAATGGCTTCTCGCATGTATGCTCGCCAATCACCTGTACATCATCAGGATGGAGAAAATACGGGTCTGCCTTGATATGTTCGGCATGCTCCTTGCGTTTGAACAGATTGTCAGCATCCATTTTATAGATTTGGGTTTCAATTTTTGGCGTTTGATTTACGTGCATTTCTTCCCTTTGTTTTGGAAACATAGCGTTACGGATATAATAGCCAGGTTTATCAAAATCTCTTACAGATCCAAAGCCCATCATTCTGCTTTTGTATTTGCCGGAGATGACGGTTTGCTCATATTCCTTTCGTGAAAAAGGCTGCTCCTCATTGTCATTGCTGTATAAATACTGTCTGAGCTCCGGCCCGATTTTTTCAAGGATATACCGAAACCTTCCGATGACGGGATAGTTGCGAAGAATTGAGTGCTCCTGCTGTTTTTCATCCTTTATGTAGATCCAGGCAAACAAGACGATCGGGATAGCGATGATCCCTATGATAAATGCGATGAGTGCTATTATGATGGTTTCCATCTCTCAGCCTCCCTTTTTATGTAACCATTTCCACAGTTGAACACTTTCCAAACAATAGCAGAAGGAATCTGGTGAAAAATGTGTGCTTCTGCCGATACAGGACTCACCATGCAGGTCTGCCTCCTGCTCTCTTTTTTTATGAAAAAAGAATCAAAACACCTTTTTCAGTGAATAACGAGATTAACGGCTTTTTCCGTTTTTCCGCGCTATGTGAATTTGTTATAATGTTTAAATGGTAACAAACGAATGGAGGAACGTATGACGTGTACGATGTAACAGAGTGGAAGCATGTCTTTAAACTCGATCCAAATAAAGATTTGCCTGACGAACAGCTGGAGATTCTTTGCGAATCAGGAACGGATGCGGTCATTATCGGAGGCAGTGATGGTGTGACAGAGGATAATGTCCTGCGGATGATGTCTAAGGTAAGACGGTTTTTGGTGCCGTGTGTCCTAGAGGTGTCAGCGATTGAAGCGATCGTTCCCGGCTTTGACTTATATTTTATTCCGAGTGTATTAAACAGCAAAAACGCGGATTGGATTGTCGGAATGCACCAGAAAGCCATGAAGGAATACGGAGAACTGATGTCTATGGAAGAAATCGTGGCGGAGGGCTACTGCATCGCAAATCCAGATTGCAAAGCCGCGGCACTGACTGAAGCGGACGCCGATCTGAATATGGATGATATTGTCGCCTATGCGCGTGTGTCGGAGCTGCTGCAACTGCCGATTTTTTATTTAGAATACAGCGGCATGATTGGAGACATAGAAGCTGTCAAGAAAACGAAGGCTGTATTGGAAACGTCAACCTTGTTTTACGGCGGCGGCATCAAGGATGCGGAAACGGCCAAACAGTATGCAGAGCATGCGGACGTGATCGTTGTAGGCAATGCGGTGTATGAAGATTTTGACAGGGCTTTGAAAACAGTAGCGGCTGTGAAAGGCGAGTAGTAAATTGTACGGATTTGGTTTATGATAGAACATATGTTTTGTATAGGCGGGTGAACAAATTTTGAATTATATTAGCAATCAATTACTAAGCGGTTTAAACCCCGTTCAGCAGGAAGCAGTCAAAACAACGGACGGGCCTCTTTTGCTGATGGCGGGAGCGGGAAGCGGAAAGACGCGTGTCCTGACACACAGAATTGCTTATTTAATGGCAGAAAAGCATGTGGCGCCGTGGAACATTCTGGCGATCACATTTACAAATAAAGCGGCACGCGAAATGAAAGAACGTGTAGAAAGCATCCTCGGACCCGGCGCGGACGATATCTGGATTTCCACATTCCACAGCATGTGCGTGCGGATCTTGCGCAGAGATATCGACCGGATTGGGATCAACCGAAATTTCTCCATCCTTGATACGGCTGACCAGCTTTCAGTGATCAAGGGGATTTTGAAGGAGCGCAATCTTGATCCGAAGAAGTTTGACCCGAGAAGCATCCTCGGTACGATCAGCAGTGCGAAAAACGAATTGACCGAACCGGAGGAATTCTCTAAAGTTGCTGGCGGCTACTACGATCAGGTGGTCAGCGATGTATATGCTGATTATCAGAAGAAGCTATTGAAAAACCAGTCGCTCGATTTTGACGATTTGATTATGACGACGATTAAACTGTTTGACCGAGTGCCTGAAGTGCTTGAATTTTATCAGCGCAAATTCCAGTACATCCATGTTGATGAGTATCAGGATACGAACAGGGCGCAATACATGCTCGTTAAGCAGCTTGCCGAGCGTTTCCAGAACCTTTGCGTTGTCGGGGATTCTGATCAGTCAATCTACAGATGGCGCGGCGCGGATATCACCAACATCCTTTCATTTGAAAAAGATTATCCGAATGCAAGCGTGATTTTGCTAGAACAAAACTATCGTTCAACGAAACGGATTTTGCGCGCGGCAAACGAGGTCATTAAAAACAACTCTAACCGTAAACCGAAAAATTTGTGGACGGAAAACGATGAAGGCATCAAAATTTCCTATTATCGCGGTGATAATGAATTCGGTGAAGGGCAGTTTGTGGCCGGTAAAATTCATCAGCTTCACAGCTCAGGCAAGCGGAAACTGTCTGATATCGCCATATTATACCGGACAAACGCGCAGTCCCGTGTGATTGAGGAAACGCTTCTCAAAGCGGGCTTGAACTATAACATTGTCGGCGGCACAAAGTTCTATGACAGAAAAGAAATTAAAGACATTCTTGCGTACCTGCGCCTTGTATCCAATCCGGATGACGATATCAGTTTCACGCGCATTGTCAATGTGCCGAAGCGCGGAGTCGGCGCGACATCACTTGAAAAAATCGCTTCGTATGCGGCCATAAACGGCTTGTCATTTTTCCAAGCGATTCAGCAGGTTGATTTTATCGGCGTCAGTGCCAAAGCGGCAAACGCGCTTGACAGCTTTAGACAGATGATTGAAAACCTGACCAATATGCAGGATTACTTATCCATTACAGAGCTGACAGAAGAAATTCTTGATAAGACGGAATACAGAGAAATGCTGAAGGCTGAGAAATCGATCGAAGCCCAAAGCCGTTTAGAAAATATCGACGAGTTCCTGTCTGTAACGAAAAACTTTGAACAGAAAAGTGAAGACAAGACACTCGTTGCGTTCCTGACAGACTTGGCGTTAATCGCAGATATTGATCAGCTCGATCAGAAGGAGGAAGAGTCAGGCGGCAAGGATGCGATCACCCTGATGACACTGCACGCCGCGAAAGGACTGGAGTTCCCGGTTGTTTTCTTGATGGGGCTTGAAGAAGGCGTCTTCCCGCATAGCCGTTCACTCATGGAGGAAGCGGAAATGGAAGAAGAACGCCGCCTTGCGTACGTTGGGATTACAAGGGCTGAACAGGAGCTTTATCTGACCAATGCTAAAATGCGCACCTTGTTTGGCCGGACAAATATGAACCCGGAATCTCGCTTCATTGCTGAAATACCGGATGATTTATTGGAAAACCTAAATGAGAAAAAAGAAACGAGAGCGACGTCTGCGAGAAAAATGCAGCCGAGACGCGGCCCTGTTTCACGCCCCGTATCCTACGCCAGCAAAACAGGCGGCGACACCTTAAACTGGGCAGTCGGAGATAAGGCGGGCCATAAAAAATGGGGAACAGGAACTGTCGTCAGCGTGAAAGGCGAAGGAGAAGGGACGGAGCTCGATATTGCCTTCCCGAGCCCTGTCGGCGTGAAACGCCTGTTAGCAGCATTTGCTCCTATTGAAAAGCAGTAATCGAAGAGGAAAGGAAGAAGCAGATGGACAAAGAAACAGCGAAGCAGCGGGCAGAAGAACTGCGCCGCACCATCAACAAGTATAGCTATGAATATTACACCCTAGATGAACCGAGCGTCCCTGATGCGGAATATGACAGATTGATGCAGGAGCTGATTGCGATCGAGGAGGAGCACCCAGACCTCAGAACGCCTGATTCTCCTACGCAGCGCGTCGGCGGAGCCGTGCTTGAAGCGTTTCAAAAAGTCACCCACGGCACACCGATGCTCAGTCTGGGCAACGCCTTTAATGCTGATGATCTTCGTGATTTCGACCGCCGTGTGCGCCAAGCCGTCGGCGACGATGTGGCGTATAATGTGGAGCTGAAAATAGACGGTCTTGCTGTTTCTCTCCGTTATGAAGACGGCTATTTTGTCAGAGGAGCCACAAGAGGTGACGGAACGACGGGAGAGGATATTACGGAGAATCTGAAGACGATTCGCAATATCCCGCTCAAAATGAACCGTGAGCTGTCAATCGAAGTGCGCGGCGAGGCGTATATGCCGAAGCGTTCGTTTGAAGCTCTCAATGAGGAACGAATTAAAAATGAGGAAGAACCGTTCGCCAATCCGCGAAATGCCGCGGCGGGATCTCTCAGGCAGCTTGATCCGAAAATTGCAGCGAAACGAAACCTCGATATCTTCGTCTACAGTATAGCGGAGCTTGACGAGATGGGTGTGGAGACGCAAAGCCAAGGGCTTGATTTTCTCGACGAACTCGGATTTAAAACGAATCAGGAACGAAAAAAATGCGGCAGCATAGAAGAAGTCATAGTACTGATCGATGAGTTTCAGGCGAAGCGCGCTGACCTGCCGTACGAAATAGACGGCATTGTCATTAAAGTCGATTCCCTCGATCAGCAGGAGGAGCTAGGTTTTACGGCGAAAAGCCCGCGCTGGGCCATCGCGTATAAGTTTCCTGCTGAAGAGGTCGTGACGAAGCTTCTTGATATCGAATTAAATGTCGGCAGAACGGGTGTGATTACGCCGACCGCGATTCTTGAGCCGGTAAAAGTTGCCGGCACAACGGTCTCAAGAGCATCCCTTCATAACGAAGATTTAATTAAAGAGAAGGACATTCGGATTTTGGATAAGGTTGTCGTCAAAAAAGCGGGCGATATCATCCCGGAAGTTGTGAATGTCCTCGTTGAACAGCGCACAGGAGAAGAAAAGGAATTCAGCATGCCGACGGAATGTCCTGAATGCGGCAGTGAGCTCGTCCGGATCGAAGGAGAAGTGGCGCTTCGCTGCATTAACCCTGAATGTCCGGCGCAAATCCGGGAAGGGCTGATCCATTTCGTTTCCCGCAATGCCATGAACATTGACGGGCTCGGCGAACGAGTGATCACACAGCTGTTTGAGGAAAACCTTGTCCGCAATGTGGCAGATTTATATAAGCTGACGAAGGAACGAGTCATCCAGCTCGAGCGCATGGGTGAAAAGTCCACTGAAAACCTGATCAGCTCCATCCAAAAATCAAAAGAAAATTCGTTAGAGCGTTTGCTGTTTGGGCTTGGCATCCGTTTTATCGGATCAAAGGCTGCAAAGACGCTTGCCATGCATTTTGAAAGCTTGGAGAACCTGAAAAAAGCCTCAAAAGAGGAACTTCTCGCGGTAGATGAAATCGGTGAAAAAATGGCTGACGCGGTCATCACCTATTTTCATAAAGAAGAAATGCTTGAACTCTTGAATGAACTTCAGGAGCTGGGCGTAAACACGCTCTACAAAGGCCCGAAAAAAGTAAAAGCAGAGGACAGCGACTCTTACTTTGCCGGTAAAACAATTGTTCTGACAGGAAAGCTGGAAGAGCTGTCAAGAAACGAAGCCAAAGCGCAAATCGAAGCGCTGGGCGGAAAGCTGACTGGAAGCGTCAGCAAAAACACAGACTTAGTCATCGCCGGAGAAGCGGCGGGAAGCAAGCTGACAAAAGCACAAGAGCTGAACATTGAAGTGTGGAATGAAGAACAGTTAATGGGAGAGCTAAAGAAATAAGAGGAGTGTTTTCTATTGAAAAAGACGTTGGCATTGGCGGCAACGGCGGCAGTATTAATGCTGTCTGCCTGCTCGTCAGGTTTTGGGGGGGAGAAGGAGGAAGAGATTACGCAAAAGACGGCGAAATCATCAGAAAAAGCGATTGTCCCGAAATATAATATCTCTGACTCCTATTACAAAATGGTGCTGCCGTTTAAGGCAGGCAAAGCGCGTGGCTTAACAACGGAACAGCTGAATACTAGGCTGGACATTGACGAGTTTGAAACAGGGCTGATGCGTCTTGCCCAAGATTCTTTCTCGACTGACGATTATCTGTTCCAAGAAGGACAATATTTAGATGAGGATACAGTATTAAGCTGGCTGGCACGGAAAAAAACGGGCTCTGATTTGAAAAAAGCCGAAAAAGAAGATAAAAACTTCAAAAATGAAGGCTTGAACCCGGCGCTCCCAAGCTCTGGTTCAACAGAAGAAAAGAACGAAAGCAGCCCAATTTATTTAGCATCCATGCTTGAGCACGATTATTTAGTCAGAAAAGACAAGAATTCTATCCAGCTTGGCGGCGTCATGATCGGACTGGCGTTAAACTCAGTGTATTACTATCGTGAAAAAACTGGCGACCCGCAAAAAGAAGTGGAAATTAAAGACAGCACGCTTCGCCAGCAGGGAGAAAAAATTGCACAGGAGGTTATTAACCGCCTCCGCAAAAAAGATAATTTGAAGAATGTGCCGATTACCGTCGCGCTTTATAAGCAGGCGTCAAAAACATCGATTGTGCCGGGGAACTTCATCGCCAAAACAGAGGTCAAAGCAGGCTCTACCGATATCTCAAATTGGGATGACATCAATGAAAAATATGTATTCTATCCGGCGGATACAACCACAGCAGAAAAATACCCGGATGACACCGAGGTCTTTAAGCGGTTTAAAAATTCAATTGAAGAATACTTCCCGAACTATACAGGCGTTGTCGGTACAGCGCTGTATGAAAATGATGAAATGAAGAAAATGAAGATTGACATACCAATGCAATTCTACGGAAAAAGTGAAGTTGTCGCGTTTACCCAGTTCTTAACGGGTGAAGTGATGGACTACTACTCTAAGAGCTCAGTTGATGTCGAAGTCAATATCACGTCCTCAGACGGACAGGAAGCGGTCATTATCCGCAATGCCGGAGATAAAGAGCCGACTGTTCACATTTATGACTGACAGAAGACCCTTGTGCCATATTGGCACAAGGGTTTTTATGTTACAATTAACAGGAAAAGGGAAAATGTTTCCACTTCTGCCGAAACACAAATCAAGGGGAGGTATGTTGATGCTGGAAATCGTGTGAAAACAATCATTATCAAATCTATAGCAATGAAAGGATGTTAGACGTGCATAAAGATATCAAAAAAATATTTCATGAAGAGCAGGTTTTGGCAGAAGCTGCAGCGAGATACGGTTTCTCAAAAGATCAGGTGCGTTTTCTGGCTGATGCGGAAAACTATGTATATGAATGTATGAAAGACAATCAACCTTATATATTAAAGATTACCCATACGATTCGGAGATCTTCTGATTATATAATGGGAGAGATGGAATGGCTCCGTCACCTTGCAATAGGGGGAATTTCAGTAGCCAAACCGCTCCCGTCGCTGAACGGAAAAGACGTAGAAGCAGTGCCGGACGGAAACGGCGGGTCATTTTTATTGAGAGTGTATGAGAAAGCGCCGGGGCAAAAAGTGGATGAATCGGACTGGAATGAAACGCTATTTTATGAGCTTGGCAGATACACAGGCAGCATGCACAGCCTGACAAAAAGCTACAAATTGAGCAATCCCGCTTTCAAAAGACAGGAATGGGATGAAGAGGAGCAATTAAAGCTGAGAAAATATGTGCCTGAAGATCAGATAAAGGTGTTTCAGCAAGCCGATTCTTTGATGAATGAACTGCGGAGGCTCCCGAAAAGCCAGGACAGCTACGGCTTGGTGCATGCGGATCTGCACCATGGCAATTTTAACTGGGATCATGGCAAAATCACGGCATTTGATTTTGATGATATCGGCTACAATTGGTTTGTTAACGATATTAGCATTCTTCTCTACAATGTCCTGTGGTATCCTGTTGTGCCATATGATGATAAAGCTGCGTTTACAGAAGAATTTATGACGCATTTTATGAAAGGGTACTGGGAGGAAAATGAGCTTGACCCTGCATGGCTGATGATAATACCTGATTTCCTCCGCCTTCGCCATATGCTGATTTACGGATTGCTGCACCAGATGTTTGACCTTAACACAATAGGAGAAGAGGAAAAAGAAATGCTGGCCGGTTTCAGAAACGATATAGAGAATGGCACGCCGATTACAGCATTTGATTTTTCAGCACTGGTGTAGATAGAAAAAGCCAATGGGATTCCAGTCCCATTGGCTTTTATAATGTATCACACTTCACGCCGACTACGCCTTCAATGGCTTTAATGTCATAGTAGACATCGGTCGTGTATCTGTTTTTATGGACGCGGACCTTCACTTCCATAATTGGAAAATCCTTTTCGCCTAGGTCGTCGATCCGAACGGAGTGTGCTTTGATATCTCTTCTTTTCATTTCTTTTAAAATCTCTGTCATTTTGTCTTTATCAGAAAGTGACATTCTGATGCGGATGTCTTTTTCCTGCAGGCGGTCGGGGCCGATTTTTCTGACCACCCATGGGAGAAATTCCACGCTGATCAGGATGAACAGAAGACTGGCAAACGCTTCTTTATAAAAACCTGCTCCCGTAGCAAGCCCGAGCCCCGCTGCCCCCCAGATCATGGCCGATGTTGTCAGGCCGGAAATGACATCATTGCTTTTTCGCAGGATGACACCGGCTCCGATAAACCCGACGCCGGAGATGATTTGTGCCGGCAGACGAAGCGGATCCATCATGATGCGGTAGTATTTAGGGAAATGATATGCCGCATTAATACTGACGATCGTCAGCATGCATGAGCTGACTGCGATGACAATACAGGTTTTTAATCCGAGCGGCTTATTTTTTAATTCGCGTTCAAGCCCGATGACCATGCCAATCAATGTGGCAATGCCCAATTTCAATAAAATATCAGGATCAATATACCAGCTCAACAGCAACTTCCCCCTTCTCTATGGTGTTTTTAAATAAATATGATTTTCTCACAGTATTTATAGCAAAACAAGAGCACAAAAGCCACCAAGCTGCGCTTGATGGCTTATTGCTTACTTTTTGCGTTTTAACAGCTTTTCCATGACACCGAATAATCGGTAAGAGGCTTTTGCAGGACGTTTTGTGATCATGCTGACAATGATGCCGGCAATCATACTGAGAATAAACCCAGGGATGATTTCGTACACACCGGTTGATTTTGCCAGGCCGGTTGTAATCCAGATCAACACGGTCGCAGCCCCGACAATCATGGCAGCAAGCGCGCCCCATTCGTTCATTCGCTTCCAATATAGACTGAGCAGAATCGCAGGTCCGAAAGCTGAACCGAAGCCGGCCCAAGCGTATCCGACCAAATCAAGAATGGTGCTGTTCGGGTTCAATGACAAGAGTACCGCGATAACGGCAATGACTAAGACGGACAATCGCCCGATCATGACCAATTCTTTATCAGAAGCTTTTCGTCTGAAAAATGACCGGTATAAATCCTCTGTTACAGCACTTGCTGTGACCAAGAGCTGCGAGGAGATGGAACTCATGATTGCAGCCAAAATAGCTGACAATAAGAACCCTGTAATTAATGGGTGGAACAAGATTTTAGAGAAGATAATGAAAATCATCTCCGGATCTTTTACAGCAACTCCGAATTTATGGGCGTATGCAACACCGATTAAACCCGTCAGCACGGAACCTAGAACTGTAATGATCATCCAGCTCATGCCGATTCGGCGTGCAGGTTTTAAATCTTTAATGTCTTTAATGGCCATAAATCGGACGATGATATGAGGCTGGCCGTAGTAGCCCAACCCCCAGGCTAAATAGGAAATAATGCTAATGACGCTCGCGCCTTTAAAAATATCCAATAAATGTGGATTAACAGCGTCGATTTCATGGAAAGTCGGAGCAACGCCGCCCACATGGGTAAAAGCAACGATCGGCACAAGCACTAGTGCTGCAAACATGATCGCACCCTGCACGAAGTCAGTCAGACTGACAGCAAGGAAACCGCCAAACAGTGTGTATAACACGACAACTGCAGTGGTCAGAAACAAGCCTAATTTGTAATCCGCACCAAAAGCAGATTCAAACAGCCGTCCGCCAGATACCATACCGGAAGAGGTATATAATGTGAAAAAGATCATGATGATCAATGCAGATACGATTTTCAGCAGTGATGAAGAATGCTGGAATCGTTTATCAAAGAAATCAGGAATTGTAATCGCATCATCCGCCGCTTCTGTATAAGCACGCAGCCTTGGAGCCAGCAGCAAGTAATTTGAGTACGCCCCGATTGTAAGACCTAAAGCAAGCCATAAGGTGGACAGCCCTGTCGCAAACATCGCGCCGGGAACACCCATCAGCATCCATCCGCTCATATCGGCCGCACCGGCAGACAAAGCAGTAACGAATGGTCCGAGGCCTCTTCCTCCAAGCATGTAATCATTGATGTCAGTGGTTTTCTTGAATGCATACCAGCCGATTAACAGCATGGCAATAAAGTAAATTCCTAAAGATATAATAATTTCAATACTCACGTTTTACCCTCTCTTCATTTCTAATAATGTTGCATCACCTCTCAAATTGATGGTGCCAGTTAAGCAGCCTGGCGTAAGTGCAAAACAAAAGAAATTCTTTTGCGGGTGCACTTGGTAACTTAACCTAACAAAGTATTCCCGGCCATTCAAGCGATGAAACATTGATCATGAGCGAGAAATACCGTTGCAAACCTAGAAGGGAATAAAGAATAAAACGCTTTCAAAAAATAATTAAAGTAAAAATATTCAGAAAAATATTTCGTTTCTCCTTCGCCTCATTTTAGTATAAAATATATAGGGTATTGTTTCGAAAACACAGGCCTGTCTTAAGGCGTTTTGTTGCTTTAAAGGGCTTGTTTTTGATATGATCAGTATTATATGACTTAACGGAGAAATATGTGGAGGTGGATCATATGTCACGAATTTCAATAGAAGAAGTAAAGCACGTTGCGCACCTTGCAAGACTTGCAATTACTGAAGAAGAAGCAAAAATGTTCACTGAACAGCTCGACAGTATCATTTCATTTGCCGAGGAGCTTAATGAGGTTAACACAGACAATGTGGAGCCTACAACTCACGTGCTGAAAATGAAAAATGTCATGAGAGAAGATGAAGCGGGTAAAGGTCTTCCGGTTGAGGATGTCATGAAAAATGCGCCTGACCATAAAGACGGCTATATTCGTGTGCCATCAATTCTGGACTAAAGGAGGGACACAAGAATGTCATTATTTGATCATAAAATCACAGAATTAAAACAGCTCATACATAAAAAAGAAATTAAGATTTCTGATCTGGTTGATGAATCTTATAAACGCATCCAAGCGGTTGATGATAAGGTACAAGCCTTTTTGGCATTAGATGAAGAAAGAGCGCGCGCATACGCGAAGGAGCTTGATGAGGCGGTTGACGGGCGTTCTGAGCACGGTCTTCTTTTCGGTATGCCGATCGGCGTAAAAGATAATATCGTAACAAAAGGGCTGCGCACAACATGCTCCAGCAAAATTCTCGAAAACTTTGATCCGATCTATGACGCTACTGTCGTTCAGCGCCTTCAAGACGCTGAAGCGGTCACAATCGGAAAATTGAACATGGACGAATTCGCCATGGGATCATCTACCGAAAACTCAGCTTACAAGCTGACGAAAAACCCTTGGAACTTAGAAACAGTTCCCGGCGGTTCAAGCGGCGGATCTGCGGCTGCGGTTGCTGCGGGAGAAGTTCCGTTTTCTCTTGGATCTGACACAGGCGGCTCCATCCGTCAGCCGGCATCTTTCTGCGGCGTTGTCGGATTAAAACCTACATACGGACGTGTATCTCGTTACGGCCTGGTCGCATTTGCGTCTTCATTAGACCAAATCGGACCGATTACACGTACGGTTGAGGATAACGCGTTTTTACTTCAAGCGATTTCCGGCGTAGACAAAATGGACTCCACGAGTGCAAATGTGGACGTGCCTGATTTTCTTTCTTCATTAACTGGCGACATCAAAGGGCTGAAAATCGCCGTTCCGAAAGAATACCTTGGTGAAGGTGTCGGCAAAGAAGCGAGAGAATCTGTCCTGGCAGCGCTAAAAGTCCTTGAAGGCCTCGGCGCTACATGGGAAGAAGTGTCTCTTCCGCACAGTAAATACGCGCTTGCGACATATTACCTGCTGTCATCTTCTGAAGCGTCAGCGAACCTTGCACGCTTTGACGGCATCCGCTACGGCTACCGCACAGACAATGCGGATAACCTGATCGATCTTTACAAGCAAACGCGTGCTGAAGGTTTCGGAAATGAAGTCAAACGCCGCATCATGCTCGGAACGTTTGCTTTAAGCTCAGGCTACTACGATGCGTACTACAAAAAAGCGCAAAAAGTGCGTACGTTGATTAAGAAGGATTTCGAGGACGTATTTGAAAAATATGATGTTATTGTTGGACCGACTACACCGACACCTGCGTTTAAAATCGGTGAAAACACGAAGGATCCGCTCACAATGTACGCAAACGATATCTTAACGATTCCGGTCAACCTTGCCGGCGTACCGGGAATCAGCGTGCCATGCGGATTAGCAGACGGACTTCCGCTCGGCCTGCAAATCATCGGAAAACACTTTGATGAAAGCACTGTATACCGCGTTGCTCATGCATTTGAACAAGCGACAGACCATCATAAAGCAAAACCTGAACTGTAAGGGGTGAAAAGAATTGAACTTTGAAACGGTAATCGGACTTGAAGTCCACGTTGAGTTAAAAACAAAATCAAAAATTTTCTCAAGCTCTCCAACGCCATTCGGCGCGGAGGCGAATACGCAGACAAGCGTTATTGACCTCGGATATCCGGGCGTCCTGCCTGTTCTGAACAAAGAAGCCGTTGAATTCGCAATGAAAGCCGCTATGGCGCTCAACTGTGAGATCGCAACGGATACGAAGTTTGACCGCAAAAACTATTTCTATCCTGACAACCCGAAAGCGTATCAGATTTCTCAATTTGATAAGCCAATCGGCGAAAACGGCTGGATCGAAATTGAAGTCGGCGGAAAAACAAAACGCATCGGCATCACGCGCCTTCACCTTGAAGAAGATGCCGGAAAACTGACGCATACGGGCGACGGCTATTCTCTTGTTGACTTCAACCGCCAAGGAACGCCGCTTGTTGAGATCGTATCAGAGCCGGATATCCGCACGCCGGAAGAAGCGTACGCGTATCTTGAAAAGCTGAAATCCATCATCCAGTATACAGGCGTTTCTGACTGTAAAATGGAAGAAGGCTCACTTCGCTGTGACGCCAATATCTCTCTTCGTCCGATCGGCCAAGAGGAATTCGGCACAAAAACAGAATTGAAAAACTTGAACTCCTTTGCGTTTGTTCAAAAAGGCCTTGAGCATGAAGAAAAACGCCAGGAGCAGGTTCTTCTTTCCGGCGGCGTCATCCAGCAAGAAACTCGCCGTTATGATGAAGCAACGAAGAAAACCATTCTTATGCGTGTCAAAGAGGGATCTGACGACTACCGTTACTTCCCAGAGCCGGATCTAGTCGAGCTCTACATTGATGATGAATGGAAGGAACGCGTAAAAGCAAGCATTCCTGAGCTTCCGGATGAGCGCCGCAAGCGTTATATCGAAGAGCTTGGCTTGCCTGCATATGACGCGATGGTTCTGACGCTGACAAAAGAAATGGCTGATTTCTTCGAAGAAACCGTTCAAAAAGGCGCTGAAGCCAAACAAGCGTCTAACTGGCTGATGGGTGAAGTGTCAGCTTACCTAAACGCTGAGCAAAAAGAGCTTGCCGATGTTGCCCTGACACCTGAAGGCCTTGCCGGCATGATCAAATTGATTGAAAAAGGAACCATTTCTTCTAAGATCGCGAAGAAAGTGTTTAAAGAATTGATTGAAAAAGGCGGCGACGCTGAGAAGATTGTGAAAGAGAAAGGCCTTGTTCAGATTTCTGACGAAGGCGTGCTTCTGAAGCTTGTCACTGAGGCGCTTGACAACAATCCTCAATCAATCGAAGACTTTAAAAACGGAAAAGACCGCGCGATCGGCTTCCTAGTCGGACAGATTATGAAAGCGTCCAAAGGACAAGCCAACCCGCCGATGGTCAACAAAATTCTGCTTGAAGAAATTAAAAAACGCTAATAAAAAAGCAGCCCTTAGAGGCTGCTTTTTTTATGGTCAAATTGAGATAAAGACAGAGATGAGGGCCCGAAGCCTTTCAACTTCTTTGTCGTTGGTTCCGGTCAAATTGGACAGCATGCCTTTAATAATCGGCTTGCGCGGTTTATCCTGAGTCAATTCTTCCTCGATAACATCAAGTGACACGGTGATATCCTCGGGCAGCGTGCTGTTTTCTTTCACTTTCTGAATGTCCTCAAGCAGCTGGTCTTTTCCCGCAGGCATCGGGTTGAAAATGTCTTTTGATACAATCGGATTGAGTGCAGAACGGCTCAGCCCCTGTACAAGATCATCCAGTCTCTCAATAATAAAGGCTGAGATTTCTTCTGCATCGATATTAAGCTCACCGTTAAATACCATCACGTTCATATAGGAATGCACAATGCCTCTTGCCATGATGGACAGATCTGCGACATACCGCTCGATTCCTTCGCCATAGGATACCAGCAAGGCGTTCCGGTACAGCTTATCCGTCTCCATGGTTACTTTGTAAAAGTATTGCTTGATTTCTTGATTTTCCGGAATGATATTTTCGGTAAGCAAAAGAACGATAAAATCTTTATGATCGCGAAAATCCTCAAATTGAGCGCCAATTTGCTTTTTTAACACTTCCTTAGGGGGCTTTCCGGCGAGATCTTCTTCTATATTTTTCATTTTGTTCATAGACATACCGATATAATATTCACAGGCAGATAACAGCAGCGCTTCTTTCGATTTGAAGTGCAAATAAAAAGCGCCCTTCGAAATGCCGCATTCACTGGCGATTTCTTGGATCGTCGTAGCTGCGAATCCTTTTTTCGCAAATAAACGAATGCTGGTTTTTATGATTCTCTCTTTTTTTTCATTCATGACGTGCTTCCCCTTAATCCTTGAAAAATTTAGTAAAATTTTCTGGTATATGAGTTGACGTTGTTGCGTTATAACGTTTAGTATTATATAGAATGACCAGTCAGTCAATAAAAAATGTAATGGAGGATATGATGAACCACGTTATTAATTTCGTTCTGAAAAACAAATTCGCCGTATGGCTGATGACGATTATTGTAACGGCAGCCGGCTTGTATGCGGGTATGAATATGAAGCAAGAGTCTATTCCTGACGTGAACATGCCTTACTTGACGATCAGCACGACATATCCGGGTGCAACACCAAGCCAAGTGGCTGATGAAGTGACCAAACCGGTTGAACAAGCCGTACAGAACTTGGACGGTGTCAGCGTTGTGACGTCGACGTCCTATGAAAACGCATCGTCGGTCATGATTGAATATGATTATGAGAAAGATATGGACAAAGCGAAAACAGAAGCAGCTGAAGCGTTAGAAAACGTCAACCTGCCTGATGACGCGAAAGATCCGGAGATTTCACGCTACAGCTTGAACTCATTCCCGATTCTGACGCTGAGCGTGTCCAGTGATAAAGATAATCTGCAAGAGCTGACGAAACAAGTGGAGGACAGCCTCGTTTCTAAACTTGAAGGCATAGAAGGCGTTGCGTCCGTCCAAGTATCAGGCCAGCAGGTGGAAGAGGTTGAATTCTCTTTCAAAGAAGACAAACTGAAGGAATACGGCCTTGATGAAGATACAGTCAAGCAAGTGATTCAAGGTTCAGATGTGACAACTCCGCTTGGATTGTACACATTCGGAAATGAAGAAAAATCTGTCGTCGTCAGCGGCGATATTGAAACAATTAAAGATTTGAAGAATATGAGAATCCCGACGGCATCTGCTTCAAGTGCAGGCAGCAGCGCAGCATCTCAAGCGGGTGCGCAGAGTGCTCAAGCAGCCCAAAGCGCACAAGCGGCAGCACAGGCGCAGCAAAGCGCAAGCACAGCAGTGCCGACAGTCAAGCTTTCTGACATTGCTACAATTAAAGATGTGAAAAAAGCTGAATCTGTTTCACGCACAAATGGCAAAGACAGCATCGGCATCAATATCGTCAAAGCAAACGATGCGAATACGGTAGAGGTTGCCGACAATGTCAAAGCTGAGCTGAAGAAGTTCAAAGAAGACCATAAAGGCTTCAATTACAGCGCAACTCTCGACATGGCGGAGCCGATCACACAGTCAGTTGACACGATGTTAAGCAAAGCCATCTTCGGTGCTATTTTTGCGATTGTGATTATTCTCTTATTCTTAAGAGATATCAAATCAACATTAATTTCTGTTGTTTCAATTCCATTATCATTGCTGATCGCACTCCTTGTGCTGCAGCAGCTTGATATCACATTGAATATTATGACGCTCGGCGCAATGACCGTTGCCATCGGACGTGTAGTCGATGACTCCATCGTTGTGATCGAGAACATTTACCGCCGCATGAGACTCAAAGATGAGCCGCTCCGCGGAAAAGCCTTGGTTCGTGAAGCGACGAAGGAAATGTTTAAACCGATCATGTCATCAACGATTGTGACAATCGCGGTATTCCTGCCACTCGCACTTGTAGGCGGACAAATCGGTGAATTGTTTATTCCATTTGCCTTAACGATTGTTTTTGCGCTTGCCGCATCCCTGGTGATTTCAATCACGCTTGTGCCGATGCTCGCACACAGCCTGTTCAAAAAATCATTAACGGGTGCGCCGATTAAAGCGAAAGAACACAAACCTGGCAGACTTGCAAACATCTATAAAAAAGTATTGAACTGGGCGCTGAGCCACAAATGGATCACGTCTATCATCGCTGTTCTGATGCTCCTTGGAAGCTTGTTCCTTGTACCGCTAATCGGTGCCAGCTACCTGCCGTCCGAGGAAGAAAAAACGATGCAGCTCACATACAGCCCAGAACCGGGTGAAACGAAAAAAGAAGCCGAAAATGAAGCTGAAAAAGCGGAAAAAATCCTGCTTGACCGCAAGCATGTCGATACGGTTCAGTATTCATTAGGCTCTGGCAGCCCGCTTGCCGGAGGAGATTCTAACGGTGCGTTATTCTATATCAAATATGAAAGCGACACACCTGACTTTGATAAAGAAAAAGATAACGTTCTGAAGGAAATCCAAAAGCAATCTGACCGCGGAGAATGGAAGTCACAGGACTTCAGCTCTTCAGGCAATAACAACGAATTAACATACTATGTGTATGGCGATTCTGAAAACGATATTAAAGACACGGTCAAAGACATTGAAAAAATCATGAAAGATGAAAAGGATCTGAAAAACGTAAACTCAGGCCTTTCCAGCACATATGATGAGTACACATTTGTCGCTGACCAAGAAAAACTAAGCAAACTCGGTTTAACTGCGTCTCAAATTTCTCAGGCCTTAATGTCACAAACATCACAAGAACCGCTCACAACAGTGAAAAAAGACGGCAAAGAGCTTGATGTGAACATTAAGACAGAAAAAGACGAGTATAAGAGTGTGAAAGATTTAGAGAATAAAAAGATCACTTCCGCGACTGGCCAGGAAGTCAAAATCGGCGATGTGGCAAAAGTGAAGGAAGGATCAACATCAGATACCGTGTCAAAACGTGACGGAAAAGTCTATGCAGATGTCACAGGTGAGGTTACCTCTGACAACGTCACAGCCGTATCAGCTGCTATCCAGAAGAAAATTGATAAGCTAGACCACCCTGATAACGTATCGATTGACACAGGCGGCGTATCAGCGGATATCGCTGATTCCTTCACGAAGCTCGGTTTAGCGATGCTGGCAGCAATAGCGATCGTTTACCTTGTGCTCGTGATTACCTTCGGTGGAGCACTAGCGCCATTTGCGATTCTGTTCTCATTGCCGTTCACAGTCATCGGTGCACTGGTCGGACTTTACGTATCAGGTGAAACGATCAGTCTGAACGCCATGATCGGTATGCTCATGCTGATCGGTATCGTTGTCACGAATGCCATTGTCTTAATTGACCGCGTGATTCATAAGGAAGCGGAAGGCCTGTCTACGAGAGAAGCGCTCCTGGAAGCCGGCTCTACACGACTCCGTCCGATCCTGATGACAGCCATTGCGACAATCGGCGCCTTGATTCCATTAGCCCTCGGCTTCGAAGGCGGAAGCCAGGTCATTTCAAAAGGACTCGGCGTCACGGTTATCGGCGGTTTGATCAGTTCAACACTTCTGACACTCCTGATCGTGCCAATCGTATATGAAGTATTGGCGAAGTTCCGCAAGAAAAAACCGGGAACGGAAGAAGAGTAAAAAAACAAAAAGCCTCAGCTCTGCTGAGGCTTTCAGCTTGTTGAAAAACCCTCGCATTCGTTGTCAGGTCTGCGCGTCGGTGCTCACGAATTTTACATTCGCTCCGCTCCAATGCTCCCCCTTCCTAGACTACAAGGGTTTTCAATCAAGCTGAAAGAATGTTAAGGATGACAAAAGCTCAAAACAAGAATCAGTTTTGAGCTTTTGTGCGTTTTCACCTGTAAGATTATGTACATTTTGTTGCGATTTTTTTAACTCATAGTATAATTAAAGGTTGTTAGTGTAAAAATGGATCGGATACTCTTAAGTAGGATGATGAGATAATGAAACGTGCACGCATAATATACAATCCGACTTCAGGACGGGAGATCTTTAAAAAGCATCTTGCCCAGGTCCTGCAAAAATTTGAACAAGCCGGCTATGAAACCTCCACCCATGCCACGACATGCGCGGGAGACGCAACGCACGCCGCCAAGGAAGCGGCATTGCGTGAGTTTGACTTAATCATTGCGGCAGGCGGGGACGGAACGATCAACGAGGTCGTCAATGGGCTTGCGCCTTTAGACAATCGTCCGACACTCGGTGTGATTCCTGTCGGCACAACGAACGACTTCGCCAGAGCGCTCGGCATTCCGCGAGAGGATATTTTAAAAGCGGCAGATACGGTCATTAACGGCGTCGCCCGCCCGATTGATATCGGACAGGTCAACGGCCAGTATTTTATCAATATCGCCGGAGGAGGCCGTCTGACCGAGCTGACGTACGACGTGCCAAGCAAACTCAAAACAATGCTCGGCCAGCTTGCTTATTATTTAAAAGGAATGGAAATGCTGCCTTCACTTCGTCCGACAGAAGTCGAGATTGAATATGACGGCAAGCTGTTTCAAGGTGAAATCATGCTGTTTTTGGTCACGCTGACAAATTCCGTCGGCGGGTTCGAAAAGCTCGCGCCGGATTCCAGCCTGAATGACGGCATGTTTGATTTGATGATATTAAAGAAAGCAAACCTTGCTGAATTTATCAGGGTCGCTACGATGGCGCTTCGCGGCGAACATATCAACGACCAGCACATTATTTATACAAAAGCGAACCGCGTGAAAGTCAATGTATCAGAAAAGATGCAGCTGAACCTGGACGGCGAGTACGGCGGCATGCTGCCGGGCGAATTCGTGAATCTGTACCGGCACATTCACGTCGTCATGCCGAAGGAGAAAGCGGAACAGCTGGATGACTAAAACTTGGCTTTGTAAGCCAAGCTCAGAATGTTGACAAAATCCTAAAACAGTTTTCGTTTTAGGATTTTGTCATCTTTTCAGCGTGATTGAAAACCTTTGAAGTCTAGGAAGGACGAGCATTGGAGCGTACTTCCGCAGGATGCGGTGACAGCGGCGTTTGAGCAGGACGCTCTAGTTTTTAGCCGCTGGTCTTTTTACGTGAGCACCGAAGCACAGGACTGACAACGAATGCGAAGGTTTGCCTACACGCTGAAACTTGGCTTGAATAGGCCAAGTTTTTCTTTCGCTTAAAACAAGAGGTGAACATACATGAAAATGAAACCCCCAGTAGAAAAAAATGAATACTACGACGTGACATTTGAGGATTTGACACATGAAGGAGCGGGTGTCGCAAAGGTACAGGGCTTCCCGATCTTCGTGCCGAACGCCCTGCCGGAGGAAAAAGCGCAAATCAAAGTGACACGCGTCAAAAAAGGTTTTGCTTTCGGACGCTTGATTGAGCTGAAGGAAGAGAGCCCGCATAGAACGGACGCCCCATGCCCGATTTACAAACAATGCGGAGGCTGTCAGCTTCAGCACATGACCTACGAAGGCCAGCTCCTGTTTAAACAGAAACAAGTCAAAGACGTCTTAGAACGCATCGGCAAGCTGGACCTTTCAAACGTCACCGTGCACCCGACACTCGGCATGGAAGACCCGTGGAACTACAGAAACAAAGCACAGGTGCCGGTAGGAGAACGGGAAGGCGGACTCGTCGCCGGATTTTATCAGCAAAGAAGCCATGACATCATCGATATGAGCGCCTGCCTGATCCAGCAATCCAAAAACGACGAAGCCGTCCAAGCCGTCAAAGACATTTGCGCAAACTACGGCGTCAAAGCCTACAACGAAGAACGCCACAAAGGCTGGCTCCGACACATCATGGTCAGATACGGCGTTGTTACGGGCGAAATGATGATCGTCTTCATCACAAGAACGAACGATTTTCCGCACAAAGCGAAGATCATCGAAGACATCACAGCGCAATTCCCGCACGTCAAATCCATCGTGCAAAACATCAACCCAAACAAAACAAACGTCATTTTTGGCAACGAAACAAACGTCATCTGGGGCGAAGAATACATCTACGACCTCATCGGAGACGTCAAATTCGCCATCTCCGCCAGATCGTTCTATCAGGTGAACCCGGAGCAAACAAAGGTGCTCTACGACAAAGCGCTGGAATACGCGGAGCTTCAAGGTGAAGAAACCGTCATCGACGCCTACTGCGGCATCGGTACAATTTCTCTCTTTCTGGCAAAGCAGGCGAAAAAAGTGTACGGTGTAGAGATTGTACCGGAAGCAATTGAAGATGCGAAACGAAACGCAGAATTAAACGGCATCACAAACGCAGAGTTTGCTGTTGGAGAAGCGGAAACCGTGATTCCAAAGTGGTACGAAGAAGGCATCACAGCAGATACGCTAGTCGTCGACCCGCCAAGAAAAGGCTGCGACGAAGCCCTCCTGCGGACGATTGTGGAGATGAAGCCGAAGCGGGTGGTGTATGTGTCCTGTAATCCGGGGACGCTTGCGAGAGATTTGCGGGTGCTTGAGGATAGCGGGTATCAGACGCTCGAAGTGCAGCCTGTGGATATGTTTCCGCATACGAATCATGTGGAGTGTGTGGCTGTGCTTAAACTTAGAGAAGGCAACTAACCCTTGGGGGTTGTTGTCTTTTTTGATTGTTATAACTGGAAAGGCTAAACTGCATGGTTTTTCTTGAATAATTTTATAGTTAGATCACTAATTTTAGATATATGCCACTCAAGTGAGGTCATCGTTTTGTGGATTTCAAGCAGAAGTTGATCAGCATCTTGAACATCAACATTCTATCACCTTGTCACCTATTTCTTCAGAAAAAGAGACGCAGCCTAAGCTACGTCTTGTTCTTAACCAAGCGTTCCGTTTTCTGCAATCGTCATTTCCTTGTCAAAGATGGCTTTGTCTGCTAGGGAGTTCGTTGAATCGTTTGCAGCTTTGCTTGTCATGTTTCTGGATGCTACGTTTACTTCATTTCCCAAGGAAGAACTGATAAAGCTTACACCGATCAAAGCAATTACAGCGCACAAAGTCAGTTTAAATTTCATACAAACAATCCCCTCTCTGAATTTGTTTGCGGGCATGAACCATCTTTTTGAAACAGATAACAGAATCATCCATCTGCCCAATTTCAGTATAAAACTTTGCGGCTAATAATGCCAACTCTTCCATATAAGGATATCCTTGGGATGTTTCTAATTTGTTGAAAACATTTAATAAAATGGACGCTTCTCCTTTTTTGATAAACAGCGCCTGCAATCCTTCAAACATAATTTTAAATAGGCCATCGTCGAATTTACATGCGAAGCGTACGCCTTTTCTGAAACAATCCATTGCCTGTTCTTGTTTATGTTGAAGAAAATAAATTAAGGCTAAATCGTGGTAAGCTTGTGTCAAGTTGTTGAAATTTGATTTTTTAAATTGGAATATCGATTTCTCCATGTATTTTGCTGCTTTCGTCAATTCGCCCATTTTAAGATAACAATTTCCGATATTGAATAAAGCTTGGCCGTAAATCCGCTTGTTTTTGCTTTCAAGAAGCCGTGCGCCTTTTAGTGCCTGTTCAAGGTGAGGGAGCGCCTTTTCATGACTTTCTAAATCGTCGTAGTTTCCTGCGATCACAAAATGGCATTGTATGCGGCGGACTGAGTAAAGGTCGTGTGTTTTATAGATGTTATACGCCTAGAAGAATAGTGCATGGATACGTGGGTTTGTTTCATATGATAAAACACTTCAGCCATTTTAAAATAAAATTCCGCCCGCTCAATTTCATCTGAAATATAGGGAATGGTGTTTTCCGCTTTTTGATAGAATGTAATGGCACTTAAGAAATTGCCCTCTTTGAATTCATACATCCCTTGAAAAAAGTAATAGTAGTATTCAACGAGTTTCTCCATCTTCCTGTTGCTGCCTTCAATTCTCTTTAAATATTCTGATAACTCCATTTGGTTTCCTTCAGATGGAATCACATAGTCAATCATAAGCTGATGGCGAAATGCAATGAGCTGATAGTAAATCAAGAGGTCTTGGTCTTCTTCCATGATGTCAATGTCTCGTTCGATCTCAGCTTTAAGCATTTCAGCATCTGTCACATTAAACTTTTGAATATGCCGGTTCCACTCATTAATTTTCATCCCAACGTGCGGAGACGAAATCGTGTCCAAACTTCTCACCCTTCCTCTTCTCACTAATTATGTAAATTTTATCAATACTGAAATTTAATAGGAAGGGGTTGAGCGACCGCAAAAAAATTTTCAGTGCAGTCCGCTAAAGGGAGTTGGGGTGTTTCGCATTATATTTGGTTTTGTGAAGGTAGTACAATCTCAACTTTTGAACTTTGGATTGCGGTTATCACGACTGAGCAGTTTCGTCGTACTCTTTTAGCAGTTTTTCTGTCTTATACATTTCTCTGAGCATAGGATTCATGTAGTTGTTAGCTGATTCTAGATATGCTCTTGTCAGAGTATCTAGTTTATTTTTAACTCTAGAGAGGTCTTCTTCGAATTGCTCCTCTGTTGAATGTTGGATAAATTCTTTTGCCTCTTCGTACCTTTGTAATATGTTTTTCACAATTGGAGTTGGATTCTTTTGATTAATTGTTTTTATTACTGTGATTGTTAAATTCATTTGTTTTATTAATTCTTTTCTTACTGTCAAGGTGATGCTCCTTTTATAAAGTGAGATGAGATAAAAATAAAGCCCTCAAGTAAGAGGGCTTCATATTTATTTAGAATTTTTTACTTAAGCATAGGATACTGCACCAATAAATTTAAATGAATAGTTTTTATCGTTTATTTCTTTCTCCCTGCCGTCATATTCAAAATTATATAAAAGAACAGCAGCATTGATTTGTTCTGGAATTGCGGTACCTACTATGTTCTCAAATCGAGGTAAGATGACACTATCGTACGAACAGCCGCCAATTAGTTCAGATAAATTATTACAATTTTTTTCATGTGCGACTTTTTCTATAAAATCTTCATCTAATTCATCGATATCTATATCAAAATCAATTAAAAATTGGGAAGGGAGAAAATCACCTTCGTCTTCATTGTATTTTAGGTTAACGTAATCATTTAAAGAGGATGAATTTTTTATGTACCCTATCCAAAGCGATAAAAAATTTTGTTTTTCCAATTTTTCACCCCTTACTCAAGCATAATGGTTCAAAAGAGGGTAATGAAAATTGCATCAGATGTAAACGTCATCACTAATTCAGATAGTTCTTTACAAATTCCTCATCCTCTTTGTCCATAGGGGAAATACCCAAGTTAGTGTATTCCCAGATCATTTGTCTTTGGTAGTCGTCTAACGTAGATTCAATAACATTTTCATAATCATAGTCTATTGAAAATTTTCCAGTAGGTTAGTCCACAAATCTGATTTATTCGCTTTCCATTCATCCCTTAGTCATCAAATAAATCTTGTAGTTCGATTAACAAGTTATCATAAATTTGTGCACTTACTTGATAATATTCGGGAATGTCATGCGAATAAATGAACTCTTCACTATTTTTTGATATAATACGCCCATTTTTTCTGTTTCCATAAAAGCACCTCCAGAATCAAAAATAGCCCAGTATAGAAGAGCTATCTTTGATTTATAGATCCTCATACTACTGGGAGTTGAGGGTACCTTTTAGGTCCATCGGTATAAGCATAATAATATGAAAACTTTAAAATGTCCCTATTGAGGTTCTAATTGGACAAAACATCTTGATTGTTATTGAAGGTTACGGATTATAGTGTGATTACTCTTCTTTATAGTTAAGAGCAATTTCCACGATTTGCTCGGCTGTGTATTCTTCTTCGCTCCAAAAAATTAAATCACTTGGTGCAGGATGAGGGACATTTTCTTCTAATAAATCGATGTATTTACCAATAACCTCATCTTCTAATTCAGGATTCATAATTTTTTTCACCAATGAGACTAATTCTTCTTTTGACATTTTATTCAAGGGTTTATTCTCCTTTTCTTTATTTTAGTTTTTACTTCCTTTTTTTCCGAAATGATAAGCTGGATCTAGTATCTCCTGATGCATTTTTGGAGAAGTAATAATTAGGTTATCTAAATTATACACATCTCCACCTTTATCAATAGGTTGTTTATGGTGTAAAATATATGACTTATGTTTACCATAATGCTCTTTTTTAGGTGCGATAGGGGAGTTCCCATTTTTCATTCTAGCTATATTATTTTTATTAAATTCATTTGCATATTCAGTGTTGGCTACAGATCTCCAGAATTCTTTTCTAAACTCATCAAATGATTTGAACTCCTTCCCAAGAAGTTGTTTGCGTACTTCTTGAGGAATAACCCCTAATTTACCATTGTTGTACATCAGTCTTTCTTGAAGCTGCAGCCCTCTACTTGGAGTTACTTTACCAGTTGCTACACCTGGGATGTTTCTTTTGGTGAATAGAATGCTAGATTCTTTAGTTTCTTCTATAATCTTCTCTAATAAGGGGGTATTCTTAACATTGTGAGTATTACCAATGTCTTGCGCTATTCCTACAAGGGCAGGTTCATATTCATTTTTAGGAAAAGAATTGATGAAGTTTTTTCCTTTTTCTATTCCTGTCTTTACATGTGTAGTAGCCGCTTTTTCTCCAGCTTCAAGCACTTTATCGACTTTGGCAGCACCTGCTTTACCAAGTTTGCTTGTTACTTTCACAGCAGAGCCAGCACCTTTTAGTCCAACGAGGTTCCCGACCACATAGGTAATATAATGAGATCTGGAGTATGCATCTCCGTTAACCATTTTATCATTCCATGAATCCGCTATGTTTGTCCATATGATTTTTGCATAGGAAGGTGTCTTCAATACAGTTGAAATTGTTTTGGCTAATTTTTGTTCTTCGGAGAGCTGGGAAAACTCCCACGTTCCGACAGCTAAATCTTTAACGCCAGTCACAGTATCCTTAGCGACATCGTAGAGACCGACTCCAACTCCTTTCAGAACTTCCCATGTGGTTTCACCAACTTCTTCGAGCTGTTTTGCTTGCTCTAGTTGCACTACATACTGTAACTGTGTAGGCTTAAGGTTCTCATACCCAATCTTCTTCGCAATTTCTAAATATTCATCCGGATCTGAGACACCATTCGCAAGCTTTTTCTTCAGTTTTTCAATCTCGCGTTCCTTCGCTTCCTCTTTCTTAATCTTCAAGTAAGCATCCGTCCGCTTTTCAATGTCGCCTTTTTTCTTATGTATGTCACTCTCACGGTACGCTTTGGCGTTGTAGTGGATGGGTGTTGCGTTTTTGCCTTTGCCCGTTGCTTCTTGGAGCTTTTGGAAGTCGGATTTGATGAATTGTTCGTTTGGTTCTGACAGGGCGTATTCTGTTTTCAGGTCTTCGTCCAAGGCGTCCAATTTTTCCAGTGTTTTTTTGCGTTTGTCGTTGGCATCGGCCAGCTCGTCTTTGAAGGTTTCTGTTGAAAACAGGTCGAGCGGGAGGATGTCGTCGATATCGTTTAAGATATCTTTCATTGCTTTTTTCTGTTCAGACATGATGGATTTCGATTTTTTGTGCGCATTTTCCAGTTCATGCTCCAGGAAAGATTCTTCGATGTATGCGTCAGAGAGGCCTTTGTCCTCGGCGGCTCCGGCGATACTGTTGAAAAATGCGATTTTCATGTCGATGTAGTCGATCCATTGGTCGGTGACGCCGACGTGGTCGTGGTAGAAGGCTTTGATATTGCTGGCGCCTTTACCTGAGAATTCACTGTCACTGAGATCAGCGACGCTTTT
Source organism: Bacillus sp. PS196 (assembly GCF_037963555.1). Classification (NCBI taxonomy): domain Bacteria; kingdom Bacillati; phylum Bacillota; class Bacilli; order Caryophanales; family Bacillaceae; genus Bacillus; species Bacillus sp. PS196. Next base: position 727,807 of record NZ_CP150159.1, read on the forward strand.
TAATGCTTTTCTCAAATTAACCATTTGCGTTCTTAGTTCTTTGTACTCTTTTGCACGGTCTGCCGCTTCTGAAAGCAGTGTTTTCGCTTCAAATACTTTCATGACCATTTCCCTTCTTTTGTTCACTCAATATCAAAATTTTACCACGGGGTGGGATGATGGTGGATGTGAGAACGTGTTTTGGTGGAAAAATGAGTCATTTGGCATGTGTCTAAGTGCACGGTTTTGATAAGATAATGATAGATCAATAAAAAGGGGAAGAGCTCATTTGGATAAAGACTTCTTAATCATAAAGATCAAGGATATTCAAAAAGGCGACACGCTAACGAACCGCGCTTGCGGGAACTGGGATATGAAATTGTCCAGAGCAAAGGAATGTAAACGGGCAATTGTTGTTCGGAGCGGTGTGATTTTAAATGTTTACAAGATCGTTGACGCTTGGGAATCTGAAGAACCCGCCAAGATCACTAAAACGAATAATAGAGTCCGGTTTCAATTGGCAGAGTGCCGTGACTATTCTTATTTAATTGGAAGTACACTGAAAACAAAAACGCAAAATCCGGTTTCGAGTCTATCCTTAGAAACCTTAATGGAACTAGTAAAATAAAAGGAGCCCAGCATGTATCTCTATAAAGTAAACAACCAAAATCAGCTAGAAGATATTCGCGAGAAACCGTTTAAAAAAGAAAAAGAGATTCAGGATTTATTTGAGACCAATCTTCAGCAAATGTTGGGGCTCAGTTTTGTGAAATCTGAATTCAGGATTAGCAATTTCCGCATTGATACGTTAGCGTTTGATGCTGAGACGAAATCTTTTGTGATTATCGAGTATAAAAATACGAAGAACTTCAGTGTTGTTGACCAGGGCTACGCCTATTTAGCGGCAATGCTCAATCATAAAGCTGATTTCATTCTTGAGTACAATGAGAATCATGATCGTCCGTTAAAGCGGGATGATGTGGATTGGTCGCAGTCGAAGGTCATTTTTATTTCACCTGTTTTTACGGTGTATCAAAAGCAATCCATCCATTTTAAAGACCTGCCAATTGAATTATGGGAGATTAAAAGGTACGAAAATGATCTGATCCAGTTGAATCAAATGAAGGCTGATGGCGTCTCCGAGTCGATTAAGACCATTTCGCAGCAAAGTGAGACCATTCAAGAGGTCAGCAAAGAAATTAAAGTGTTTTCTGAAGAGGATCATCTTGCAGATAAACCGTTTGACATCATAGAGCTTTATCAGCAGCTAAAGGAATTCATTTTTAATTTGGACGATCATATTTCAATCAAACCGACAAAGCTTTATATTGCGTTTACATCAAATAAGCGAAATTTCACTGACATTCTTCTTTTAAAAAGCGGACTTAAGCTGTGGGTGAATATGAAAAAGGGGGAATTGCATGATCCTGAGGAGAGAATGCGCGATGTCTCTGAGACCGGCCACTGGGGAAATGGCGACTATGAGATTTTCATAAAAGATGACGAAAACATAGAATATATCATGGGATTGATCAAACAATCCTATGAGAAAAATAAGTGAGAACTTCCATGGAGAAGTTCTTTTTTTTATTGGATTACAAGGGATATGTACAGGGCATGTTGAAAACGATATAGAGTTTTTAACCATTTACTGGGAGTTTCTTGTGTGAAAAAGCGTTTTATACTATTGGGCTTGTTCGCAAGTGTTTTTATGTTGACTGTGTATATTTCCTTTCAAAATAAAAATACGCATCCTGTCCAATCTTCCACCATTCACCCCGAAGAAGACCGGATCTTTTTTATCTACTCCAATCCTTTCATAAAAGAAAGCGTGCTGCTTTCAACCTCTACAGGCGAACGGTTTAACAGGCGTACGTTTAAGGTGGCGGATGTGCCTTATATTCAAACGAAATCTTATGCATCAACAGACCTTGTATTATTGGCGGAACACGAGCCTTTTTACTACACGCTGGAGAAGGATGCGATCAAAGAGCATCCGCTGTCAGATCCATTTGCGTTTTGGTATGAGGGGAAGGATGTCACTATTGAGGCCTATAATGTTGATACGACGGGAAATGAGATCCGCATAAATGATAAAAAAATGAAGAAGGAATATACCCTTACCTTGCCTTCGCTTGTCACGATGGGGGCCAGTGATGAGAACTATATTTATATCATTCAAAGTATGTCTATTTACGTGATTGACAGAAAAACAGAGGAAATGATTGAGACTCTGAGTTTAGCTTCATACGCTGATCAATTCGCAGATTCGGAGGAATTTATTGTCGCGAGCTCGGATCATAAATTGACTGTGATTGAAAAAGGGACATGGAAAACGACATATATTCCGTATCCTGATGATCTTGAATACGCTGATACCGTATACTATAACAAGGAAAGCGGCAGTTTTTACGTTGCGTACGAAGACAAAGAGGGGGAGGCGAACTTGCTGGAATATGGGGAGGATTTTTCTTTTCACACATACAGCTTGACATTCCCTTATATAGAGGCGAAGTTTAAGGGGAATCTATTGTATATAGTTGCCCAGGAAGAGCATAAAAAGGGCATCGGCGGGTATATGGGTGTGTTTGATATTCATTCTAAGAAGATGCTTTATCAGTTTGATTTGCCTGAGGAACAGGTGAAGGTGCAGGGTTTTGTTGTGGTTGAGTAAGCTCATTTCAGTCTCTTTCTGCTTCTGTAAAAATGAAATGTACAAACTGACAAAAGACCTATAAAATGAGAAAGCTACCATGAGAGAGCAGAAGGGTGAGAGAGACAATGAGTTATAAATTAGGTGCGATGCTTTTATCGATACTATTCCTATTATCGGCGTGTTCTGATAGCGGAGCTTCTGATAAAAATCAGGAAAAGCAAGCCGTGAAGAAAGCTAGCGTTGCGAAACTGACGGAGCAGGAAGTAAAATCAGCTTTGAAAAACGATATTGATTCGATCTTTAATGCATTTGATAAAGCGGGAAAAGAAAACGGCTGGAGCACGGCAAACAAGGCGGATTTCAACAAGCTGCGGCCTAGTGTGCTGCCTTATGCAACAGAAACGTTTGCAGATCAGACCTTAAAGGATTTGGCTGGGGAGTACTTTTGCGAGTGTGATGCTCCTTTTCAACCCGGCACTGATTTTGATGTGCGTTTTACATATGAACAGAACAAGAATAAGATAGAGGCTTCATCAATAGATCCGGCAACAGAATTAAACAACATGGGCACGTTATGGACGTTTGAATTGGTGAAGGAAGATGGCGATTGGAAGATCAACAAATGGGACAGCAAGTCGCTTCAAGGGGATGATATCAAGCTGACAAAAGAAGAAGCGAAAACGATTCTGTCGAGAAACGGTGAAACGGCAGAATTTGTGAAGTCCTATGAATCGAAGGCTGACGGCGGAACAGCTTATCTTTTCAATGTGAAAAGTTCAAATGGGGAAAGACAGGTGGCGATCAGCTCAAAGGATACCAGTCTGGTAAGTGATAATGAAAACGAGACTGAGACCCCGGAGCAAGAGACAGCTCAGAAGACTGCGGAAACCGCATCGCCTGATACAGCGGATACACAGAGCAGTGAGCACACAACAGGAAGCACAAAAGCAGATTATGCTGCCAAATTGTCAGCGACAGAACAGAAAGAAAAGCACAATGACTATCAAAGTGATTATCAGATGATTGAGGATTACGGTTACAATTATCAAATGTGGGACGGATTGCTGAACGAGATATACGGCGTGCTGCAAAAACAGCTTCCTGCTTCAGACATGGCGGCATTAAAAGTGAAACAGCGCCAATGGATAAAGGATAGGGATGCTGCGGCCCAGAAACGATATGATGAGGAGGGCGGCGGTTCATTATCCCGAGTCGTCCAAACAGAAGAGCTTGCCAAACAGACGAAAGAGCGCTGTTACGAGCTGGTGAATACGTATATGAAATAAGATTGACATGGACCCTTGTGTAAAGGGTCTTTTTTGCGAAAAAAAACAAATTGACAGGATGAAAAAACAATTTCTTCCTTGTGTGTTGTTTTCAAAATTTGGGATTGATAGAATATGACATATCTCATAGAGAAGGAGGGAAGCCGTTGAGTCAAGCCATACCGTCTTCGCGTGTAGGTGTTAAGATTAATGAATGGTATAAAATGATTCGCCAGTTCAGTGTTCCGGATGCTGAGATTCTGAAAGCGGAGGTGGAGCAGGACATTCAGCAGATGGAAGAAGACCAGGATTTACTGATCTATTATTCTCTGATGTGTTTTCGGCACCAGCTGATGCTTGATTATTTGGAGCCGGGACAAACATACGGGAATCGCCCTACAGTGACAGAGCTTCTTGAAACGATTGAGACCCCTCAGAAAAAACTCACAGGCCTTTTGAAATACTACTCTTTGTTTTTCCGTGGCATGTATGAATTTGACCAAAAAGAATATGTGGAAGCGATCGGATATTATCGCGAGGCGGAGAAAGAACTGCCGTTTGTGTCAGATGATATTGAGAAAGCCGAATTCCATTTTAAAGTGGCAGAAGCGTATTATCACATGAAGCAAACCCATGTGTCGATGCATCATATTCTTCAAGCCTTAGACATTTATCAAAACAATCCCCTATACAGCATTAGAACGATACAAAGCTTGTTTGTGATCGCCGGCAACTATGATGATTTCAAACATTATGATAAAGCGCTCCCGCATTTAGAGACGGCGCTGGAATTGGCAATGGACATTCAAAATGACAGGTTTATCGCCATTTCTCTATTGAACATCGCGAACAGCTATGACAGATCAGGAGACGATCAGATGGCTGTAGAACATTTCCAAAAAGCGGCGAAAGTAAGCAGAGAGAAAGTCCCTGATCTGCTTCCGAAAGTCTTGTTTGGATTAAGCTGGACATTATGTAAGACAGGCCAAACACAGCGGGCGTTTCAGTTCATAGAGGAAGGATTAGACCATATCACAGCACGTTCTCACAAATTTTATAAAGAATTGTTTCTGTTCTTGCAGGCCGTGTACAAGGAGACTGTTGATGAACGAAAAATTCATGATCTTTTAAGCTATTTCGAAAAAAAGAACCTGCACGCTTACATTGAAGCATGTGCCCGGAGTGCTGCCGCTGTTTTTGAAAGCAGCTGTCACTTTGAACAAGCTGCTGCGTTTTATCGGAAAGTGCTAAAAGCCCAAGAAGATATTCTAAAAGGAGAGTGTTTATATGCCTATTAAGAAAAAAGTGATGATGTGTCTGGCTGTTACTCTAGTTTTCGGAAGCATGTCGTTTCCAACCCTGACAAACTCCGGCGGATTTAAGGAATCAACAGATCGAAATACGACGTTTATCGATCATTCCCCTTACAAACTTAGTGATCAGAAGAAAGCCCTTAGCTAGGGCTTTTTCTTGCTTTACGGAAGACGTTCCATTTTCCACATCGCGGCATTCCTTCTATTTCTAACGCAAGACACTCGAAACAACCAAACCATTTGAGGTATAATGGATAAAGTGAATAACAGTATTTAGATTGATATATATGAAAGAGAGTGGAACATCATGGGCCGTAAGTGGAACAATATTAAAGAGAAGAAGGCGTCTAAGGACGCAAATACGAGTCGGATTTATGCGAAGTTTGGCCGTGAGATTTATGTGGCGGCGAAACAGGGCGAGCCTGATCCGGAATCCAACCAGGCGCTGAAGGTTGTGCTTGAGCGTGCGAAGACTTATAGCGTGCCGAAAAACATCATTGAACGTGCGATCGAGAAGGCGAAGGGCGGAGCGGAAGAGAATTACGATGAGCTTCGTTATGAGGGCTTCGGGCCGAACGGATCAATGATTATCGTTGATGCGCTGACGAATAATGTAAACCGTACGGCGCCGGAAGTGCGTGCGGCGTTCGGGAAAAACGGCGGAAACATGGGTGTGAGCGGATCTGTTGCTTACATGTTTGACGCGACGGCTGTAATCGGTGTGGAAGGCAAAACTGCTGACGAAGCGCTTGAAATCCTGATGGAAGCGGATGTTGATGTACGTGACATTTTAGAAGAGGATGACAGCGCGATCGTGTATGCCGAGCCTGATCAATTCCATGCGGTGCAAGAGGCGTTTAAAAACGCGGGTGTCGAGGAATTTACAGTAGCGGAGCTGACAATGCTTGCGCAAAGTGAAGTAACGCTTCCGGATGATGCAAAGGAACAGTTTGAAAAATTGATTGATGCATTAGAAGATTTGGAAGATGTTCAGCAGGTATATCATAACGTTGATTTAGGTGAGTAAGGAGTGAGCAGGCTGTTATGGCCTGCTTTTTTTGTCCCGGAAATTGTTTTAGCTGTATGTAGGCGGCCGCCTATACGATCTATAAGATATTCTCATACTCTGGACTGTAACCTATGTGAAGGAGAGAGTAAATATGACTGATACAAGACATATGTATGGCGGACCTGGTTTTGGTCATTATCAGGGCTTTGGTATTGGCCACCCGGGCTATGGCATGCAAAGCACAGGCTATCCGGGCTATGGCATGCAAGGCTACCCAGATCACGGCATACATGGAGGAGTCGGCGGCTATCCGGGATATGGTGGGTACGGCGGTTACCCAAGCGGCGGCTATGGAGGCTCTCCGGGAACTGTAAATTATCCGAACATGCACCATGAAAATGATGGCCATCACCACTATTATCACCATCATCATGATGGAAAAGATAATCTTCATCACCATCATCACCATGTTGGAAAGGATAATTATCACCACCATCATGATGGTCATTATGGCCACCATCACCACCATATGGGCCACTGGGGAAAAGACGGTTATAAATAAAGAAGATGATGGTATAAAGAGGACACTCTTGCAGATCAAGAGTGTTTTTTTAGCTTTTTTCTTGACTGTTCAGTCTGGAAAATGGTAACATTTGTTTCAGGAGGTGATCATTTTTTGGGGAGGAATAAAGAATTTGATACGGCGCTTGTTCTTCACAGGGCGATAGAGGTTTTTGGAGAGTATGGCTACGAAGGAACGTCTCTTCAGGATCTGCTCTCTCATTTAGGCATTGCGCGCCAAAGTTTGTATGATACGTATGGAACGAAGCGTGATTTGTTTTTGTCCGCTGTGAAATCGTATCTTGAAGGGAAAAACGCTGCCGTTATGGAAAGGCTTGAAGCGCCAGGATCTGTAAAGGAAGCCATTCGTGATATTTTTCAGGAGGGTGTCAATGCCCTGAGGGATCCGGAACGGGCGAAGGCGTGCTACATTATTAACAGCGCGATTGAACAGATCCCGCATGACCCTGAGCTTGCCCGGTATTTTGAAAGACAATCCAAGCAGCTTGAGGACGCTTTTTATCACGGGCTTTTAAGAGCGAAGGATCAAGGAGAATTGAATGGCGAAGAGACTGATATATCTGCGCTTGCTCGGTACCTGAATCAAAGCAGGCTGTCACTGACATTTGTTGCGAAAGTGACGGCTGATATGGATCGGCTTCAGGACCATGTTGACGTGAGTTTATCAGTGCTTGATTAACATGTGGTAAAGAATTCTTTGCCCATGTATGTACTTTTTGGACTGAATAGTCTAGAAATAAAAATGAGGTGATGATGAATGTTGATGAATGAGTTTGAAAAAGCATGTGAAACATTGAGAAAGTTTATGGCTTATATGCTTGAGAAGGACATGAAGAGCTGGGTGGAGCTTTGGGATGAGAATGCTGTATTTGAGTTTCCTTATGCACCGGAGGGATCACCAAAAAGAATAGAAGGAAAAGCGGCCATTTACAATTATATTAAGGATTATCCTAAGCAGATCCATCTTTCTTCATTTACGGCTCCGACAGTGTACCGTTCAGCAGACTCGAATACGATGATTGCGGAGTTTCAATGTGAGGGCCATGTGATTGAGACTGGACTGCCTTATCGCCAAAGCTATATCAGTGTCATCGAAACGAGAGACGGCCGCATTGTGCGTTATAGGGATTATTGGAATCCGCTTGTTGTAAAAGAGGCCTTTGGAGGATCATTTTTGCAAACAGAGGAGAGTGGGAAATGATGAAACAGAATCCGATTTTAATCACGGGCGGGACTGGCACAGTCGGCAGCCGAATCGCCAGCCGTTTAATAAAGCTGGGATACAGAGTGCGTATTGCAAGCCGAAAAAAGGGCGCGCTTGCAAGTGCGGAGTATGTGTATTTTGATTGGAAGGATGCCTCCAGTTTTACGCCTGCTCTAGAACAGGTAAAAGACATCTATCTTGTTGCTCCGGTTGGTGTACTTGATCCGGCTCCCTATGTGCTTCCCTTTTTAAAGGAAGCAAAGCGTCTCGGCGCAAAGCGGGTAGTGATGCAAAGTGCATCTGTTGTCTCCGAGAACGGTCCCGTGTTTGGCGCGCTTCACCAGGCAGTGCGCGAGTTTCCAGAATGGACGGTGCTGCGGCCCTCATACTTTATGCAAAATTTCATCAATGTCCAGCACCGCATGTCTATTCAAACTGAGGGGCGCATCACAACGGCTTCGGGTGAAGGAAAACTTGGGTTTATTGACGCTGATGACATCGCAGAAACAGCCGTCAGGGCTTTGATTGATGATGTTCCTCATCAAACACATCATATTCTGACAGGTCCCGAGGCGCTGAGCTATGCCGAAGCGGCGGAGATCATTGGAGCTGCGGCGGGACGCCGGGTGGAGCATGTCAGCATTTCTCGTTCCGAGCTGCAGCATAAAATGGAGGCAGGAGGTTTGCCCGCGGATTATGCCCATTTTATGGCGAAGCTTGATGAGGCAATCAGCCATGGTGCGGAACATCGGGTAACGGATACAGTGAAGCATGTGACGGGAAAAGAACCTCGTTCGCTGTCAGAGTTTGCGGCTGCTCATGCTGCATATTGGAAACACTGACCTCATTTTGGACTGAATAGTCTAGAAAGACCTTCGGCGCTTCCGAAGGTCTTCTTATTGAAAAAGCTAAGTCGTGTTTTAGTCATAATCATGCCTCCTGCCTCATACCTATTAAGGTCATTGTTTTTGAGAAAGGAGGAGCCGGAATGAAGGATATGCAGCCGTTTACGCCTGTCAAATCATATACGCCCTTTCACAGCCGTTTTGATCCCTGTCCGCCCATAGGGAAGAAATATTACAGAACGCCCCCTAACCTTTATATGACCTTTCAGCCTGAGCATATGGAGCAGTTTTCGCCGATGGAGGCTTTGAGGAAAGGCACCCTTTGGAAGGATCTCTATGATTTTTATGAAAACCCTTATCGAGGGGGAGACGCACATGGCAAAAAAGGTTGACGCCGAATATTATCGTCAGCTAGAGCAAATACAGGCTGCTGATTTTGTGCTTGTTGAGCTGAGTCTTTATTTAAATACACATCCTCATGATGAAGATGCGTTGAAGCAATTCAATCAATATTCCGGCTATTCAAGGCACTTAAAAAGACAGTTCGAATCCTCTTACGGACCGCTTCTGCAGTTCGGCAACAGCCCCGCGGGCAAGGATTGGGATTGGGGAAAAGGGCCATGGCCGTGGCAAGTATAAGGAGGAATGCCTGAATGTGGGTGTATGAAAAGAAGCTGCAATACCCTGTCAAGGTCAGTACGTGCAACCCGACGCTGGCGAAGTATTTGATTGAGCAGTATGGCGGAGCGGACGGCGAGCTGGCCGCAGCTCTCCGGTATTTGAACCAGCGTTATACGATTCCTGATAAGGTCATTGGCCTTTTAACAGATATCGGCACGGAGGAGTTTGCCCATTTGGAAATGATTGCGACCATGGTCTATAAGTTAACAAAAGACGCCACACCGGAGCAGCTGCGTGAAGCTGGGCTTGGCGATCATTACGTCAATCACGACAGCGCGCTTTTTTATCATAATGCGGCGGGCGTGCCGTTTACCGCGAGCTATATCCAAGCGAAGGGCGATCCGATTGCCGATTTATACGAAGATATTGCCGCAGAAGAAAAGGCGCGGGCGACGTATCAATGGCTGATTGATATTTCGGATGATCCTGATTTAAACGATTCCCTGCGTTTTTTGCGTGAGCGTGAAATCGTACACTCTATGCGCTTCAGAGAAGCGGTTGAAATTTTAAAAGAAGAACGGGATAAAAAGAAGATTTTCTAATAGGCAGATTGGCCTCTCTTTCATACACCCTTTTACATACAGAGAAAATGGTCTGTTTTTGCAGTTTGGTCTGCATTATAATCAAGGTGTGTGTGCAAGCTTACTTTTTGATTGGGAGGCCTTTATGTCAGCTTTTAAGATTGAGAACGAAACGATTGCAGATGGATTTTACGCGTGTCCGGCCGTCTATGAGGATGCAGAATCGATTACCGGGTTGCTCGTCCGAACAGCTGAATGGCTCCGGGATCGGGGTTCTAACCAATGGAGCGGACTTCTCAAAGGGCAAGATATACATGATATCACGGGGTCAATTGAAAAGGGACATGTGTTTGTGTTTAAGAAAGATGAAGAGCTTGCGGCTGTCGTGATGCTGCTGCCTGCACCGAGCGAGTGGGACCGGACGCTTTGGGGAGACGATGGGCATGAGGAGTCCATTTATTTGCATCGCCTCGCAGTAAGCCGCCGGTTTGCGGGACAGGGGCTAGGAGCCCGCGTCCTTCAGTGGGCGGAGACGGGCATACACTTTCCGGAAAAAACGCGGATCCGGCTTGACTGTGTCGCTGATAGCGACGCCCTGCATTCCTTTTATCGGCGTATGGGATATGAATTCATGGGTGCTGATGCGTCCGGATATCATTTGTTTGAGAAAGAGATTACGGCAGAATAAGCGTCCTTTGCAGGGGGCTTTTTTGTCTTTTTCTAAAAGGGAGGGCAGGCGATGTGTGGGCAATATTATTTGTGACAGGGATCGTACGGCTTGTCTGTTTGCTGGCGTATCCGTTTTGATGCGGATGAGATTTCCTGACAAAAGTCGGCCGGAATGGATGTTGGCCGGGCTGATCGTCCTTGGTGTGTTTCTGATCTGGTAGAGCCTCGTGTATGTACGCGGTTGGGAAGGGGCTGCGCTCGGAATGCTTGGATTCAATGTCATTTTCGGAGCCATTGCCGGATATTTGATCGATAAGGCCATCCGGCGTTACAGGAAAAGATAAGGCTGCTGCCGTCTCTCATCATGTCGAAATTTTCACAGACCGGCAGGAATTTTCTTTCGAAAGGAGAAATACATATTACTTTAAAATGAAAGCGTTTTCCAAAGCGGGAAGGTGATGTTGATGATACACAGTGTGACAAATGGGCTGAATCGTTTTTGTACGTGGGTGATGAGATTGGCCTATTTGAATGTGCTTTGGATTTTGTTTTCTCTTGCAGGCCTGGTTGTGTTTGGGCTGATGCCCGCTACTGCCGCGATGTTTACAGTGGCGAGAGAATGGGCGAAGGGGAATACAGATGCCCCGGTGTTTTCTGTCTTTTTTCGGACGTTTAAAAAGGAGTGGCGGGCATCACAGATCCTCGGGCTTATCGTTGTGACGGCTGCCCTGTTTCTGTTTGCGGATATGCGGATAGCGGCTCAGATGGACCAGCCTGTGCTCGTCAATGTATTCCTGAGCATTAGTTTGATTTTCGCGTTTGTTGTGCTGTATGTGTTCCCGGTATTTTCTCATTTTGACGTAAAAATCAGAGAGGTGCTGAGCATCAGCTTTTTCATTGCCTTCAGCCGTCCGGCGGTGACGCTTTTGATGGCGGCGGGCGCTGTCGGTGTGCTTTGTCTCGTTCTGTTTCATGTTACGTTTCTATTGTTTTTCAGCGGGAGTTTACTCAGCCTGATCTTAACGAAGCTGTCCTTTAAAGCGTTTCGGTCAATGGATCAGCGGCTGGAGAAAGAAAAGGCGGCATGAAGAAAAGAGTTGCTGGCTGGTACAGGCGGATGAAGATTAAGGATAAGCTGTTTGTGTTTCTATCGTTGATTATGGCCGTATCCTTTCTGTTTGTATACAGCGGGGTCCAGTATGCCTTTCATGTGTATGATGAGCAGATTTACCGCAAGTCCTCGGAGGTGCTTCGGATGTCTTCTGAAAGGATCGAAGACGAGCTGAAGAAGATAGAGGATGTGTCATATGAAATCATTACAGACGAACAGATTCAGCGCATCCTGAGTATGCAAAATCGGGATGATACGTATGATCAATATCAAATGAAGCAGGAGCTGTGGGATCAGCTTGCGGGATATGCCAGCGATGAAAAGTACATCGATTCCATTCATGTGATTGATGCCCGCGGCTCAGAGTATTCAGCCGGAAGCAGTTCTTCAGATCTTTTGCAGCAGGAGCAGGAAGAGGTATTTAAGCGAGCGAAAGCGAAAAATGGAAGAAATCTTTGGATGACGCTCGGCGGGTCAGATCCTGTCCTGATTTCAGCACGGCAGATCAGGTCCTATCACCAGCTGAGTTTGAACGGCTTGGGCATGGTGCTGATCCAGGTCAATGTAAAACAGATGATTCGTGATGTGCCGAAGGATTGGGGCGATTCAGTCGGAGACATTATGATTGCTGACCAAGGCGGTAATTTGGTGTATACGGCACATGCATCAGCGCATGTTCCTGAGGCAGCAAAAGAGACGCTGAAGCACCCCGGTTATGACTTGATAAAAAAGAATGGCAAACGTTACTTTATTTCTTACCTTCAATCATCCTACCAAAATTGGAGCTACTATAACGTTATCCCCTTTGATCAGATGTTCGCAAAAATTTCCTTTATGAAAACAGTGATCGGCACATGCTTTCTTCTTTTTTTCTGTGTGGTTTTGCTTTTCGGAAGGAAAATCGCCAACAGCATCACGGAGCCGATTGAACAGCTTGTGACCGCGATGAAATCGGTACAGCACGGCGGCATTGAAGCAGGTGTGTCGCTTTCTCTGCCGGAACATACACAGGATGAGGCCGGCATGCTGAACCGTCATTTTACTGTCATGATGAAACGGATTAATGAGCTGATGGAAGAAAATGTGGAAAAACAGCTCATTATTAAAGAAACCGAATTGAAAGCACTGCAAGCCCAGATCAATCCGCATTTTTTATATAACACGCTCGAGTCCATCAATTGGCTGGCTAAGGCGAATCAGCAAAAGCAAATCTCAAAAATGGTGGAATCGCTCGGTTTTCTTCTGCGAAACAGCATACATATGAAAAAGGATATCGTGACCATTCAGGAGGAGGCGGACATTGTACTCCACTATATGACCATTCAGCGATTTCGATTTGAAGAGCGCCTGAACTTCACGTTGGATATTGACGATGAGGTGAAGCATTGCCTCATTCCGAAACTGACGCTCCAGCCGCTTGCGGAAAATGCGATTCAATACGCGCTTGAACCCTTTACAAGGCCGTGCGCCATCCGGATTCAGGCGAAAAAGGCAAAGGAATGTGTCTGTATTACGGTCGAAGATAACGGCCCTGGCATGGATGGACGGATTCTTGAATCAACGGGTGGAAGAGGAATCGGACTTTGGAATATTCGCGAGCGCATCAGCCTGACATTCGGAGAGCCATACGGATTGCGGATTCATAGTGAGCATGAAAAGGGGACGAGGATTGTGATCACAATACCGTGCCGAAATGAGGTGGTGTGATGTATAAAATACTGCTGGCTGATGATGAGAGGATTATCCTTGATGGAATGGCTGGAATCATTGAGTGGGAGTCGCTTGGCGCCTCATTGATCGGAAAAGCGCAGAACGGACATGAAGCATATGAAAAGATTGTACATAAGCAGCCGCATATTGTCATCACAGACGTCAAAATGCCCGGCATGGGCGGGCTTGAGCTGATCAAAAAGGTGTCAGCCGTCAGCCCGTCGGTGCAATTTATCGTCCTGTCCGGGTTTGGAGAGTTTGAATACGCAAAGGAAGCCATGAAATATGGGGTGAAGCATTATTTGCTGAAACCCTGCAATGAACAGCAGATTATCAGCTCGCTGGAGGAAATCATTGCTGAGCTGAAGCGGCAAGATGTGCACAAAAAGAAAACAGCCCATCTGAAACACGAGCTGGACCATATCCGTTCCTTTGCAGCCGATCAATACTTGGAAGGCTTGATCGCCGGTGTGGCCCAGCTGTCTCCGCCGCCTTCACTTGCCGGAAAAAAGATCCGCCTCTTGATCTTAAAAGGGGAACAATCTATTGATGCCACAGCCAGAGAGGCACTCGGGTCGGTACTGACAGCGGTTTGCAGCAGCGGAGAATGGACCGTGCTCGCCGTAGAGGAGAACGCCGCTGAAAAGGCGGCGGAGGTTTTTGCGGACCGCAAGATGGCCATCAGTCAGGCGGGAGAACTCCGGCACGCGGGGCAGCTGTTTCGTGACACAGCTGAAGCGTCTGGTGACCTGCATGGGAGCGCAGTGATTTCAAAAATGATCAGGCTTATTGCCGACGAGCTCGGAAATCCGAATCTGTCCTTAAAATGGGCGGCGAAGGATATGCTGTTTATGAATCCTGATTATCTCGGGAAGTTATTTAAGCAGGAAACAGGCGAGAAATTTTCCCAATATGTTACACGAGTGCGTCTTGAACATGCGATGAAACAGATGAAAATGAGGCGGGACGCGAGTGTATCAGAAATTGCTGAAGAAATCGGATTTGGCGATAATCCGAAGTATTTCAGTCTTGTTTTTAAAAAATATACCGGTCTGACACCGTCAGAATTCAGAAGAAAACAGGGAGGCGCTTCCGCAGGATAGCCATCTCTGTTTTTTTGACTTTCGCCACTGTTTTTTGAGTGTTTCGCCCTATCCGAACGCTTTAAAATAAAATGTAAGCACTTACATTAAAGGGGGGATTGGTTTGAAGAAGATTTGTTACGTGCTGTTATCCCTTGTCTGCGTCTTTTTTTTCAGCGGATGTTCAGCGGGTGAAGAGGCCTCAGGAAAAAAAGAAGACGTTACACTCAGAATCGCGTGGTGGGGCGGGCAGCCAAGGCATGATTATACAACAAAGGTAATTGAACTTTACGAGAAAAAGAATCCGCACGTCCATATTGAAGCGGAATTTGCGAACTGGGATGACTACTGGAAAAAGCTTGCGCCCATGTCTGCCGCCGGCCAGCTTCCTGATGTCATTCAAATGGATACCGCTTACTTAGCCCAATACGGAAAGAAGAACCAGCTGGAAGATTTAACGCCGTATACAAAGGATGGAACGATTGACGTCAGTTCAATCGACGAGAATATGCTGTCGGGCGGAAAAATCGACAATAAGCTTTATGGATTTACGCTAGGTGTCAACGTGCTGTCTGTGATTGCCAATGAAGATTTGCTGAAAAAAGCCGGTGTGTCTATCAATCAGGAAAACTGGACGTGGGAGGATTACGAGAAGCTGGCGTATGATCTTCAGGAAAAAGCCGGTGTCTACGGTTCCAACGGAATGCATCCGCCTGATATTTTCTTCCCTTATTATTTGCGCACAAAGGGTGAGCGCTTTTATAAAGAAGACGGCACTGGCCTCGCGTATCAAGATGATCAGCTGTTTGTCGATTACTTTGAACGGCAGCTGAGGCTGGTGAAAGCGAAAACGTCCCCAACACCTGATGAAAGCGCACAGATTAAAGGGATGGAAGACGATTTTATCGTCAAAGGCAAGTCAGCGATTACATGGAACTACTCCAATCAATATTTGGGCTTTGCCCGGCTGACAGACTCGCCGCTGTCTCTCTATCTGCCGCCGGAGCAAATGAAGGAAAAGGCGCTGACACTGAAGCCGAGTATGCTGTTTTCCATTCCGAAAAGCTCTGAGCATAAAAAAGAGGCAGCGAAATTTATTAATTTCTTCGTGAATAATGAGGAAGCGAACCAGATGATTAAAGGCGAGCGAGGCGTTCCAGTCTCCGACAAGGTGGCGGATGCGATTAAACCGAAGCTGAATGAGGAAGAAGCCAACATCGTGGAGTATGTAGAAACCGCGTCAAAAAACATCAGCAAAGCCGATCCGCCAGAGCCTGTGGGAAGCGCGGAGGTCATCAAGCTGCTGAAGGATACGTCAGATCAGATTCTGTATCAGAAGGTATCGCCGGAAAAAGCCGCCAAAACGTTCCGAAAAAAGGCCAATGAGATATTAGAGAGGAATAATTGACGGGAAATGGGGCTGACGCAATGAAAAAAAGCCGGAGTATAAGAAAAGACAATCTGGCGGGATATGCTTTTATTTCTCCGTTTATCATCGGGTTCCTATGCTTTACGGTGATCCCGATGGGGGCGTCCCTGTTTCTGTCCTTCACGAGCTATGACTTGTTTACGGCGCCGAAATGGATCGGGCTCGACAACTTTAAGGAAATGTTTACGGGTGACGAAAAGTATTGGCAGTCTCTGAAGGTGACGTTTACGTATGTGCTTGCCGGGGTTCCGCTCCGCCTCGGCTTCGCGCTTTTTATCGCTGTCATTTTAAACAATGCAGCAAAAGGAACGGCCATTTACAGAACGCTCTTTTATCTGCCTTCGATCATCGGCGGGAGCGTCGCCGTGGCGATTATGTGGCGCAATATTTTTGGCAATGACGGGGTCATCAATGCGCTGCTGTTTTTTGTCGGGATTGATCAAAAAATTCTTTGGTACCAGAATCCGACAAGTGCGCTGTGGACATTGATTCTGCTGTCCGTCTGGCAGTTCGGGTCGTCAATGCTGATTTTTCTGGCCGGGCTGAAAAACATTCCGTCTTCGTATTTGGAAGCGGCAAGTGTGGATGGGGCAAATCGGGTGCAGCGTTTCTTCAAGATCACGCTTCCGATTCTTACACCGATTATTTTCTTTAACCTAGTGATGCAGACGATTTCTGCTTTTATGACATTTACACCTGCCTATATCATTTCGAAGGGCGAGGGCGGGCCGCTTGACGGGACACTTCTCTATTCGCTCTATTTGTTCCAGCGTGCGTTTAACTATTTTCAAATGGGCTACGCATCGGCGATGGCGTGGGTCATGCTTGTCATTGTCGGGCTGATTACGCTCATATTGTTTAAAACATCGTCATATTGGGTTCATTACGAGTCAAAGGAGGAATGACGGATGGAGCCGGTCAACGAGCCTGTCAGAAAAGCCCCGGTTTTAGAAAGAAAAAAAGCCGAGCGCGTCAGTCCCAAACGCATACTGTTCCATGTTTTTACGGCAACGCTGGCGGTGTTACTGCTGTACCCGGTCATTTGGCTGTTTGTCAGCTCGTTTAAAGAAAGCGCCAGTATTTTTACAACCTCACATTCTCTCATTCCCGACCCTTTTATTCTCAGTAACTATGCTGAAGGGTGGAAGGGTATCGCGGGACAGCCGTTTCTGACGTTTATTAAAAACTCGGCGATCATTGTCGGACTGTCAACAATCGGTGCCGTCCTGTCATCGGCTGTCATTGCGTACGGATTTGCGCGTATTCCGTTTAAGGGAAAAAAATTTTGGTTTGCGTGCATGATGGGGACGTTAATGCTGCCTCATGAAGTGTTGATGATTCCGCAGTATATTATGTTTGCGAAATTAGACTGGCTGAATTCCTTTAAACCAATTGTCGTTCCGCAATTTTTCGGGCATGCGTTTTTTATCTTTCTGATGATCCAGTTTATCCGGACGATTCCCGAGGAGCTGGATGAAGCCGCGCGAATCGACGGATGCGGGCGCTTTGCCTGCTTTTGGCGAATCATTCTCCCGCTGATTGCCCCCGCGCTTGCGACGTCTGCGATTTTCTCCTTCTATTGGAAGTGGGAGGAGCTGATTCAACCGCTTTTGTATTTGAATAAGCCGGAGCTTTATCCTGTTTCACTTGCGCTGAAGCTTTTTCTCGATACAGAGTCGGCTTCGAACTGGGGCGCGATGTTTGCCATGTCGGCCGTCTCGTTATTGCCTGTGATTCTAGTTTTCTTTTTGTTTCAGAAATATATCGTTCAGGGTATCAGTACGACCGGATTAAAATAAAAAGGAGTGTTGCAGATGGCACAGCTTATCTTTGATGAAGAAAAGGTGACGTCGGTTATTGACCGGATCGTGAAACGGACATTTCAGATGGATTTTGCGTGGGATTGGCCTGGCGGCGTCGCGTTTTACGGTGTGGCGGAGGCCTATGAAGCGACGGAAAACGAGGAATATATCAATCTGTTAAAAACGTGGGTGGATGAACAGCTGGAGGATGGGCTGCCGCCGCTTTCGATCAACGGAGTTTCCATTGGGCATACGCTTTTGTTCCTCCACAAGGTGACAGGTGATGACGTGTATTTGGAAACAGCGGCCGAGATGGCGGAATATGTGCTGCATAAGGCGCCGCGCTTTGGCGAGGGTATCCTTCAGCATACGGTGAATGCGGCAGAATACGTATTCCCTGAACAGGCATGGGCGGATACGCTGATGATGGCTGGGCTGTTTATGCTGAGAATCGGGCGGATCATGGAGCGTGAGGATTATTTTGAAGACGGCCTGCGCCAGTTTCACGGACATGAGGATGTGCTTCAGGACCCTGTCACGAATTTGTACTACCACGCCTGGGACAACAAAGCGCAAAATCATCTGTCGGGGATTTATTGGGGCAGGGCGAACGGCTGGGCGGCACTCACGATGGCAAAGGCGCTCCCGCTTATTGAGGTGACACATCCTTCCTTTATGATCATCGACGGATCGCTCAGAGACCAGCTTAGCGCGCTTGTCCGGCTTCAGGATGAATCAGGGCTGTGGCATACGATTTTGGATGATCCGGATTCTTATCTGGAGGTTTCGGCATCAGCGGGTATTGCTTCTGCTCTGATGTCGAGCGGAAAGCTGTATACAAAATATGTGCAGAAATCGCTTGCCGCCATTTTGGATGCGGTGGAAGAGGACGGACGGGTCAGCAAGGTATCTGCCGGGACAGCCGTCATGAAAAATGCCGAAGGATACAAACAGGTGCCTTACAAACGAATACAAGGATGGGGGCAGGGACTTGCGCTGACGTTTCTTGCTGATGTTTTGAAAACGAAAAAACGCGTGTATCAGTAAAGACAGCGGCGGGAGGAAAGGGATGAAAAAACAGCCTCAACAGAAGGAACGGGTTTCTCGCTGGAAGGGAACGTATTTCAAAAGAAACTTTGTCTTCATTTTGCTGATTGCCTGTATTCCCGGATTGCTGACTGGCGGCGCAATCTACTTTCTTTCGATCGACAAGGTGGAGAATGAGCTGCAGAGATCGCATGAAACACAGGTGGCGCGTGAGGTCAGCCGAATGGATGAGAAGCTGGCAGTGCTTGAACTGGCACTCACCCAGATGGCCTACGATTCTTCACTGATGAATGGATTGGCCGAGAGGGATTTGGAGAAAGACTTTACGTTCTCCTATCAATTAACGAAAAAGCTGTTTCTTTTGCGGGACCAGCAGCCGCTGATCGAGCAGGCTTCCATCTTTCTGAACAGCCCCCGGCCTCTTGTGCTGAGCCCTGAATACAGCGCTTTGACAGAACAAGAGGGCCTTCGCAAGTATCGCTCGCTGCTTGCCTCAGACCACAGCATTTATTGGAAACGGTCGGGAAATCAAGCGATGCTGATCCAGCTCATTCCGGGCGCGGCGGAGAAACCGTTCGGCACGATCATGCTGGCGGTTGATCCGAAAGAAATGGAATCAATCCTGCAAAGCTTGTCCCCCTATCCTGATGGCAGTGCGCTGCTTTTAGATCAAAATCGAGAGGTGCTGTTTCATGAGGGGGAAAAAGATTTTGAAAAGACTTTACTTCATGAGATAAAAAAACAGCCTGCTGAGAACGGCCATTTTCAGATGGAATGGGAAGGCAAGGTGTATTCTGTCTCCTTTGGAGAAATGAACCGGATGCATCAGCAATGGACCTTTGTGTCAGCGGCGCCTCTTTCAGCTATTACAGCGCCGATGGTGTTTTTATCAAAAGTGATCATCGTGATGCTGGTCATTTGCATCGGTTTGGCGGTGTGCATGACATGGTATGCATCAAAAAAAATCTATCGTCCCATCCAGCATTTGCTTGGCTTGTTTACCGGAGGAGAGAAGAAAACATGGCAGGCGTCCGGGCAGGATGAATTCAAATGGATTGAAAAGAGATGGCAGGATCTATCCCTTGAAAGCCGGAAGCTCCAACAGCAGCTCCTGCGGCAGACGCCCCATATGAAAAAGAGTTTTTTGCAGCATCTCTTACAGGGCGATTTTTACTATGACAACGAGGAAAGCCTCAGATTGCGGATGGAGGAGGCTGGCTGGAACATCGGCGGAAACGCGTTTCATGTGCTTGATCTACAGGTGACAGGGCTCCGTTGTGAAAAAAGCATCTTCCGTGAAGGTGATGAACAGCTTGCCGTGTTTACACTGACTAATATCGCTGAGGAATTGGCGGCTAAACGCGTTTTTCAGCTCTCCATACTTGATATCGGCCGGCTTTCTGTCACCATTCTTGTGATGAAAACAAACAGCTCTGATCTGAAGGCGTATATAACGGAGCTGGCACGCCAATTTGGAGATGTAACCGGACTATGCCTGACCTCGACATTGAGCAGCAAGACGGAGCGTGTCACGGAAATTCCTTCTTTATTTCAGAATGTGAAATGCGGCAAATCCCGCAGGAAATTTGCTAACCGGGATCAGGTCATTGATTTGCAGGCCGACTTCCCTCAGGATGAGCAGTTCGCTCCTTATTACCCTTTTGAGCTGGAAAAACAAATTGTTCAGGCCATCCGGCTGGAAAGAAAACAGGAAGCCAAGGAACTGATAGATGGATGTATGAGGGAACTGGCGGAAAAGGCGGCCATAGACAGGCATGTGCATTCCGCCCTGATTCAGCTGTTTTCCCGCATTCAGGAGGATATTTTGCATTCAGGGATCAATCCCAGCGAACTATTTCAGCACCGGAATCCGTTTCTTGATATTTCAGAATTGCGCGAACCTAACGAAGCGGCGGCCTGGCTGATGGATGTAGTGGTGACGCCTTACCTTTCCAAGCTTGAGGGCAGAAAAAACAGACAGCAAAAGCAGCTGGCAGAACGTGTGATTGCGATGATTCACGAACAGTATATGGCGGACATTTCATTGGAAAGCTGTGCCGATGCGCTTGGCATGAATTCATATACGTTAAGCAAGGCATTTAAGCAAGTGACCGGCATTAATTTTATCGATTATGTGACCCAGATCAGAATCGAAAAGGCGAAAGAACTGCTGGTCAATACGAATAAAAAAATTCATGACGTGTCAGAAGAAGTCGGTTACCGCCACAATTACTTCAATCGGATTTTTAAAAAACAGGTCGGCATGCCGCCGGGTGTCTTCAGGCAAATGTATCAGGAAACGCCGTGAAAGGAGAGAACATGTGATGAAGAAACCGATTCAAGTATTTTTAGCGGGAGATTCCACTGTGAGTGACTGCCCGCCTCATGAAGCGCCGATGGCGGGGTGGGGGCAGGTATTCGGGCAATTGTTTTCTGAAGATGTGCTGGTCCGCAATCATGCCAAAGGAGGAGCGAGCACCAATTCTTTTGTGGAGGAAGGAAGGCTTCAAGCAATTGCCGAACGCATCACACAAGGCGATTATTTGTTGATTCAATTCGGCCACAATGACCAAAAACCGCGGGGGACGAAGCCGTACTCCACATTTCAGCAGTTTCTTACCTTGTTTGCAGATACGGCACGCGAAAAGGGCGCGCATCCTGTGTTCGTCACATCGGTGCAGCGCCGCCGCTTTGATGAAAACGGACGGATCGAGCATACGCTCGGTGAGTATCCCGATGCGATGAAAGCACTGGCGAAGGAGCTCGATGTACCTGTGATTGATCTGCTTGCGAAAACAAAGGTGCTGTATGAAGCATACGGGCCGGAGGAGTCGAAGCGATTGTTCGTTTGGTTTCAGCCAAATGAACATCCGAATTACCCGGACGGCATTGAGGACAATACGCATTTTTCGGAAGAAGGTGCAATGGAGGTTGCGAAGCTTGTGGCAGAAGGCATTGAAGAGCTCGGACTTCCGCTTAAGGACCACCTTGTGAGCCGGGAGGGGAAAGAACATGTATAAGGAAGGCGCGTGCCTGTACCGCAACCCGCTCCGGTCTAAAAGCGATGTGAAGGACTGGCGGATGGAGGGAGGCGGACAGATCTCATTTGACGATCACAGCTTGCACCTGTCACATGTCCAGGATGAAGCGCACTTTGTCTTTTGGTGTCCGGAAACCTTTCCAGACGGCATCATTGTGACATGGGACTTCTCTCCGATCGAGCAGCCTGGACTGTGTATGCTGTTTTTTGCCGCTGCGGGAATGGGAGGCGAGGATTTGTTTGACCCAAGTCTCAGGAAAAGAACAGGAACATACCCTGAGTATCATTCAGGAGATATCAATGCCCTCCACCTGTCGTATTTCCGCAGAAAATACGCGGAGGAAAGAGCGTTCCGCACCTGCAATTTAAGAAAAAGCCGCGGTTTCCACCTCGCCGCAATGGGGGCCGATCCGCTGCCTTCTCCAGACGACGCTGATTCTCCGTATCGTATGAAGCTGATCAAAGACAAAGGCTATGTGCACTTTTCAATCAATGGTCTGCCCATTCTTGAGTGGATGGACGACGGCAGCACTTATGGGCCTGTGTTAACAAAAGGAAAAATCGGGTTCCGGCAGATGGCCCCCATGAAAGCCGTTTACAGGGATTTTGCCGTGCATCAAGCGGTGAGAAGATGAAGACGACTGTAACGGATGCGCTTTATGCAGGCTGCGAAGCGGTGGTGAAAATAGCATGGCTCAACGGGCTGTGGCTGTTGTTTACACTTTTGGGCGGCGTTCTTTTCGGATGGGCGCCGAGCACAGCCGCGATGTGTGCCGTTATAAGGAAATGGCTGATGGGGCAAAAGGATGTCCCGATATTTCCGTTATTTCTCGATACCTATAAAAAAGAGTTTCTCAAGGTTAATGCGATCGGATTGGCGTTTTCGGCTCTTTTGCTCATATTGTCCGCGAACTATCATTATTTTTCTGCCAGTACGGATTGGCTGTCCTTTGCAGTAACAAGCTGCACGCTGCTTGCAGGGCTTTTGTATATCATCGCGCTGATGTATGTGTTTCCCCTTTATGTGCATTACCAGCTCCCGCTTCGCAAATATATTCCGCAGGCACTGCTGTTTGGCGCCATGAGGCCGCTGACAACCGGCTGTATGCTGATCGGGTGCGGATTTGTCCTTTATTTGCTGTATACGCTTCCTGGCCTGATCCCATTTTACGGCCCGTGTTTATTTGGGCTTGTTTTGATGTTTTTTGCTCTTAGGGGATTTCAAAAGACGGAGGCCCAGCATCATCAAGCCGGGTAACAAAAAAATGACAAATACGCAAAAAAGTGCAGTGTCCGAAATAGGCAGATGCAAAAAAGTGAAATTGAAGACAGCTCACACAGCGCATAAAATCCAATTTAAGTAAGCGCTTACATATAAATGAGAAGGAGCTGTCTGATGATTACACGAAGGAAACGCATGTTTACCGCTGTTACGTTGCTGGTCTTGTTGGTGATGGGAATCTCTGTATGTCCTGTGAAAGCTGAAGGGGCAGCGCGGCAGATGGAAGCGCTGAACCGGGGGCTTGTAGCGGTCAAGACAGACGGGGGCATTTTTGTCAGCTGGCGGTTTCTTGGAACTGAAAACGCATCTGTTTTGTTCAATGTGTACAGAGACGGGCAAAAACTGAATGCTGCGCCTGTCAAAACCACGAACTATGTGGATAAAAACGGTTCGGCGGGCTCAACGTATACGGTTCGGGCTGTTGTAAACGGTACCGAACAGCCGGCTTCTGAAAAAGCCTCCGTATGGGCGCAGCCGTATCATTCCGTCCCGCTGGATAAACCGGCTGGCGGCACGACGCCAAAAGGTGAAGCTTACACGTACAGCGCTAATGACGCAAGTGTTGGCGATGTGGATGGTGACGGGCAATACGAGCTGATCCTGAAATGGGACCCGTCTAACTCAAAAGACAATTCACAGGATGGCTATACGGGTGACGTGCTAATTGACGCGTATAAACTGGATGGCACAAAGTTATGGCGGATCAATCTCGGCAAAAACATCAGAGCGGGCGCGCACTACACCCAGTTTATGGTGTATGACCTTGATGGTGACGGAAAAGCGGAAGTGGCAATGAAAACGGCAGACGGGACAAAAGACGGCACGGGCAAAGTAATTGGAAATGCCAATGCTGATTACAGAAATGAACAGGGGCGTGTGCTTTCAGGCCCTGAATATCTCACTGTGTTTCAAGGTTCAACCGGGAAAGAGCTTGTCACCGCAAATTTTGAACCGGCGCGCGGCAATGTGTCGGATTGGGGAGACAGCTACGGCAACCGTGTTGACCGTTTTCTCGCCGGCATTGCCTACCTTGATGGACAGCGGCCGAGCCTGATCATGACCAGAGGGTATTACGCTAAAACCATGCTAGTTGCCTATAACTTCAGGGACGGAAAGCTGTCAAAGCTTTGGACGCTGGACTCCTCAAAGTCAGGAAATGAAACGTTTGCCGGACAGGGGAATCACAACCTGAGCATCGCGGACGTTGACGGGGATGGAAAAGATGAGATTATTTTCGGCTCAATGGCTGTTGATCATGACGGGAAAGGCATGTACTCGACCGGATTAGGCCATGGGGATGCCCTTCATACAGGAGATCTTGATCCGGGCCGGCCGGGGCTTGAGGTGTTTCAAGTTCATGAGGACAAAAATGCAAAATACGGCTTATCTTTTCGGGATGCTGCAACCGGAAAAATCCTTTGGGGCGTTTATGCCGGCAAGGATGTAGGCCGGGGAATGGCTGCTGATATTGACCCGCGTTATCCGGGACAGGAGGTGTGGGCAAACGGTTCTCTTTACTCAGCGAAAGGGGTCAAAATCGGAAGCGGGGCTCCGTCCTCGACCAACTTCGGCATCTGGTGGGACGGCGATCTGCTGCGGGAACAGCTGGACAGCAACCGAATTGATAAGTGGGATTATCAAAACGGCGTATCGAAAAATGTGCTGACTGCATCAGGCGCAGCGGCTAACAACGGCACAAAAGCAACACCAACGCTTCAGGCTGATCTGCTCGGTGACTGGCGGGAGGAAGTCATGTGGAGAGCGGAGGACAGCAGTGCTCTGCGCATTTACACGACGACCATTCCGACTGAGCACAGGCTGTATACACTGATGCACGATCCGGTGTACCGGCTCGGCATCGCCTGGCAAAATGTCGCCTATAACCAGCCGCCGCACACAAGCTTCTTTTTAGGAGACGGCATGGCGGAACAGCCAAAACCAAATATGTATACGCCTTAACTGAAAGGGGGAAGGAACGGGCTGCGCGCAGCCCGTTCCCATTAAAATGAAACCAAAAAAGAGGCAAATGGAATACTTGACCAGAGGTTTGATTGCGGTAAAGACAGAACAGGGCGTGTTTGTCAGCTGGCGTTTTCTCGGCACGGATCATGAGACGACGGCTTTTCACCTTTATCGAGATGGAAAGCGGATCACCCGCGATCCAATCGCTGAAAGCACTAATTTTCTCGATCAAAACGGAACGGCTGACGCTGTTTATCAGGTGGAGGCCGTCAATAAGGGAAGGGAAGAAAAACTGTCCAAAGAAGCTTCCGTCTGGCGGGAAAATGTACTGGAGGTTCCGCTTGCCAAACCGGAAGGCGGTATCACGCCGGACGGAAAGCCGTACACCTACAGCGCCAATGATGCCAGCGTCGGGGATGTGGACGGGGATGGAGAATATGAAATCATCCTGAAGTGGGACCCGTCCAATTCAAAAGACAACGCCCATGACGGGTATACCGGGGAGGTGCTCATAGATGCCTATAAACTGGACGGCACCTTTTTGTGGCGCATCAACCTCGGCAGAAACATCAGAGCGGGCGCTCATTACACACAATTTATGGTGTATGACCTGGATGGTGACGGAAAAGCAGAAATCGCCATGAAAACAGCTGACGGCACAACAGATGGGAAAGGACATATCATCGGTGATGAGCATGCCGATTTTAGAAACGAACAGGGCAGAATTTTGTCCGGTCCGGAATATTTGACGGTGTTTAAAGGAGAAACCGGTGAGGCGCTCACGACCGTGGAATATGAACCGCCCCGCGGCAAGCTGGAGGATTGGGGAGACGGCTATGGAAACCGGATGGACCGTTTTCTCGCCGGGATCGCTTATTTGGATGGGGAGCGGCCGAGCCTTGTTATGGCGCGCGGCTACTATACGAGAACCGTGCTCGTGGCATACGATTTCAGAAACGGAAGGCTCAAAAAACGATGGGTATTTGACTCCAACCATCCGGGACATGAAGCGTACGCAGGACAGGGGAACCACAGTTTAAGCGTGGCGGACGTCGACGGAGACGGAAAAGATGAAATCATATACGGCGCAATGGCTGTCGATCATGACGGAACCGGCCTGTACTCAACGGGGCTCGGGCACGGAGACGCGATGCATGTAGGGGATCTGGACCCGTCACGAAAAGGGCTTGAAGTGTTCCAGGTGCATGAGGACGCCACGAAGCCGTACGGACTGTCGCTGCGAGATGCCGGAACCGGTGAGATATTATGGGGCGTCCATGCTGGAACTGACGTTGGCCGGGGCATGGCGGCTCATATTGATCCAAGCTACAAAGGATCGCTCGTCTGGGGAATTGATCCGCCGGGCAATGATGGCATGTCGTATGGGCTTTTCACGAGCAAAGGCGAAAAAATCAGCGACAAAGCGCCCGCTTCAGCCAATTTCGCCATCTGGTGGGACGGTGATTTGGTCAGAGAACTGCTTGATCATGACTGGGACGGAACGATCGGCAGGCCAAAGATTGAAAAATGGGATGCTGAAAACGGCTGTCTGAAGACGATATTTCAGCCGGCTGGCGTGCTGTCCAACAACGGCACGAAAGGAAACCCGGTTCTTCAGGCCAACCTGTTCGGAGACTGGCGGGAAGAAGTGATATGGAGAACGGAAGACAGCAGCGCGCTCCGTATCTATACAACGACACATCTCACCCGCCACCGCTTTTACACGCTGATGCATGATCCGGTTTACAGGCTCGGCATCGCCTGGCAGAATACCGCCTACAACCAGCCGCCGCACACGAGCTTTTACCTCGGAACGGGAATGAAAAAACCGCCGAAGCCCGCCCTGTACATAGCGGGAAGTAAAGCGGAGGCGCCGCTGTAGGAGGACTAAGGGATAAGACGCAAAGGCTGAACGCTACGACAAGATGATTAACGAACGGGCAGGACGAACCAATGCTCAAGCGCTGTACGCACCGGTCTTTTTCAAGGGAAGAGCTATCCGTGATGGAAGCTGTATAAAAAACGAGGGGGAATAAAAAATGGCAAATCATATTTATCTTGCCGGCGATTCGACTGTTCAAACGTATGGAGACAGCACAAATCAAGGGGGCTGGGGGCAGTTTCTCGGCTCGCATCTGCCGGAGCATATTCAAGTGATCAACAGAGCGATCGGGGGAAGAAGCTCGAAAACATTTGTGGAAGAGGGCAGGCTTCAGGCAATCCTCGATGTGATCGAGCCGGATGATTGGCTGTTCGTGCAGATGGGCCATAATGACGCATCGAAAAATAAGCCGGAGCGCTACACCGAGCCCTACACTACTTATAAACAATATTTAAAGCAGTATATCGCAGGTGCGCGGGAAAAAGGCGCCCATCCGCTTCTCATTACCCCCGTAGCCCGCTTTCATTACGAAAATGGCGTGTTTTTGAACGATTTTCCTGATTACTGCATTGCTATGAAGCAGACTGCTGAAGAGGAGAATGTCCAGCTCATTGATCTGATGGAGAAAAGCCTTGCTTTCTTTACTGAGAAGGGCGAGGAAAAAGTATACACCTATTTTATGATTTCAGAAGGGATTAACGATTACACGCATTTTACAAAAAAAGGCGCAAATGAAATGGCGAAACTTGTGGCAAAAGGCATAAAGGAGCTCGGCCTGCCATTGACAGAATCGATCATCAAAGAAAGGTGAAAATGGGATGAGAAAACTGTATCATGGCGCTTGCTATTATCCGGAATTATGGGATGAAGAGACGATTCAGCAGGACATTGACATCATGCGTGAAGTTGGCGTAAATGTTGTGCGGATCGGCGAATTTGCCTGGTCTATCATGGAACCTGAAGAAGGAAAAATTGACGTCGGTTTTTTCAAAGAAATCATCGCCCGGCTGTATGATAGCGGGATCGAAACGATTATGTGCACGCCGACGCCTACCCCGCCGATTTGGTTCTCACATGGCCGGCCGGAACGCATGCATGTCAATGAAAAAAGAGAGATCATGGGGCATGGCTCCCGTCAGCATGCCTGTACGAACAACCCGTATTTCCGAAAAAAAGCCGCCATCATCACCACAGCCATCGCCAAGGAGCTTGGCCGGCTCCCGGGGCTGATCGGATGGCAGCTAGACAATGAGTTTAAATGCCATGTTGCAGAATGCATGTGTGAGACATGCTTGCGCCTATGGCATGACTGGCTCAAAAATCGCTACGGGGTAATTGAGCGCTTGAATGAAGCTTGGGGAACCGATGTGTGGAGCGAGACCTATCAGACGTTTGAGCAAGTCCCGCAGCCGGGACCGGCCCCGTTTCTGCATCATGCCTCTCTACGCACTATGTATCAGCTGTTTTCGATGGAGATGATCGCTTCGTTTGCGGATGAACAGGCCAAAATCATCCGATGCTATTCAGATGCGCCGATCACGCATAACGGATCAGTCATGTTCAGCGTGGACAATGAGCGAATGTTTCAGAATCTCGATTTTGCCTCCTATGACACGTACGCTTCGCAGGAAAACGCCTCTGCCTTTTTATTGAACTGTGATTTATGGAGAAATCTGAAACAAGGGCGCCCGTTTTGGATTTTGGAAACGAGTCCGTCGTATGCCGCCTCGCTTGAAAGCTCCGCTTACCCGCACGCAGACGGGTATTTGCAGGCCGAAGCCGTATCGTCCTACGCCTTAGGGAGCCAGGGATTTTGCTACTGGCTATGGCGACAGCAGCGTTCAGGCAGCGAGATTTCCCACGGTTCGGTTCTCAGTGCCTGGGGCGAACCCGCCATTGGCTACCAAAATGTGCTGGCGGTTGAGCGGGCAAGAAAGGAAATCGAGCCTATTATTCTATCGACTGAACCCGTTCAAGCCGAGGCGGCGATGACTTACTCTGACAGAGCAAAAGCATTTATTAAAACTGAGCCTCACCGGGGACTCCGGCATCGTTCGCTTGTGACGCATTTTTATGAACGTATTCTCAACACGGGGATTCACCGTGACCTTATTCCGGAAGGCGCTCTACTGGACGGCTATCGCTTGCTGTTTACGCCATTTGTGCCGTATTTGTCTTCTGAATTTATCAAAAAAGCTTCGGCATTCGCTGAAGCGGGCGGCATCTGGATCACGGGGCCGCTGACAGGAGGGCGCACATGCGAGCATACCATTCATACCGATTGCGGACTTGGCGAACTTGAGAAAACGTCAGGGATCAAAACACTTTTTACCTTTCCGATGAATGAGAACGTGAATACAGGAAAAGCGTTTGGCATCACGGCGCCGCTCGGACTATGGAGCGCGGTGTTTGACACAGAGAGCGGAAACACCCTTGGCACGGTTGAATCAGGACCGGGGGCGGGCCATGCTTTTCTGACGGAACGGAATTACGGCGAGGGGAAAATTGTCATGCTGGGCTCGCTTCCATCCGGGAAAGAAGGGGATGCGATGCTGGAGGCGCTTGTCAGGCATTATGCCGCTGAGGCAGCCATTTCTGTCCGCTCGGATGTAACACCCGGCACGATCGTTGCCCCGCGCAAAGGCGATAACGGCCTTGTGTGGATCGTTGTGAATATGGATGGAAAAGGAGGAAGTGTGACACTGCCGGAAGCGGGAACAGATCTGTTGACGAACCGTTTGGAAAAGGCGGGGAGGCTGGCGGTCGGACCGCATGAATACCGTGTGATTCAATTTGACAATCACAGCTGATTCTTTGCATCGAATCAGCTTTTTTCTATGGAGGGAGAGACCGATGAAAAAGATCAAATGGTTATCAGGACAGCCAAAGTTGACAAGCGGCGTGACGTGGGGCGTGCCATGGAAAAAAGGAGAATTAAAAAAGGGAGACCGTCTGGCGCTTATGAATGAAAACGCGGAAACGCGATATGTGCAAAGCGAACCGTCGGCCTATTGGCCGGACGGGAGCATCAAGTGGACGAAGCACGCGGCGGTGTTTGGCGGTCAGGAAAACCAAAGTTTTACAGTGCACAAAAGAGAAGTGCCGCAGCCAACTGAATCGCTCAGCATTCATGAGACAGAGCATGATATCCAAGTGAATACAGGAGCAGTCGTTTGTACCATTCATAAAACAGGATCTGATTTCATTCAATCATTGCAGATCAATGGAAAGCCGATCGCCGCAGGCGGGAGGCTCGTCGCGATAAGAGAAACGAGAAAGGAGTCGGCGGCGGAAACGGTTCTTTTGCATGAAAGGTCTGTCAGCTTTATCAAACGGGCTGCGATTGAGCAGAGTGGTCCTGTCAAAGCAGTAGTCAAAATCGAGGGAGTGCATGTGCTCCATAAAACGAATGAAGAATGGCTGCCGTTTGTCATCCGATTGACGTTTTATGCCGGGCTGTCTGAGATCGGCCTTGTGCACACGCAGCTGATTGACAGGAGCGGTAAACAAGAATTCATTAAGGGGCTCGGCATCGAATTTGCCCTTTTTTTGGAGGGAGAGCCGTACAACCGCCATTTCCGCTTTGCGGGAGAGAAAGGGATGTATAAAGAACCTTCCCAGCTGTTTGGCACACGTAAATTCAATGAACGATATCCGCTTTATGAAAAACAAATCAATGGCGAAATGCTGTCTCCAGATGAAGAGCATAAGGAATGGTTTGCACATGGCACACAGAATGCGGTTTGGGACGATGTCAAGCTCGTGCAAGATTCCAGCGATCATTACAGCCTGTCAAAACGGACCGGAAAAGATTATGCGTGGGTTGGAATGCTGCATGGCAGCCGGGCGAAGGGGCTTTGCTATGCGGGCGGAAAAAATGGCGGTGTGGCTCTCGGCCTGCGGTATTTCTTTGAGAAATATCCGTCAGCACTGGAAATCACAGGTCTTGCCGGCAGCCGCCCCAAAATGACTATCTGGCTTTGGCCTCCGGACGGCGAAGCGATGGATTTGCGGCATTATACAGGAAACACCCACGTGGTCAGCGCGTATGAAGGCTTTGATGAAATGCGCTCTGATCCGACAGGCATTGCGAACACAAATGAAATCAGCTTGGCGTGCTTTTCGCACATGCCGTCTGACGAAGTCCTCAATGCACTCGCTGACAAATGGCAGGCGCCGCCGCTCATTGTATGCGAGCCGGACGTCTATTACGAATCAAAAGCACTCGGGGTTTGGAGCATCATTGACACATCCCATCCGCTCAAAAAAGAGCTGGAAGAACAGCTTGATGCGGCCTTTCTGTTTTATAAAAAGGAAGTAGAGCAACGCAGATGGTACGGTTTTTGGCATTATGGCGATGTCATGCATACGTATGACCCGATCCGGCATATGTGGCGGTACGATCTCGGTGGATACGCATGGCAAAACAATGAGCTCGTTCCGACCCTATGGCTGTGGCAGGCGTTTTTCCGCTCAGGCAGAGAGGATATCTTTCGCATGGCAGAAGCCATGACCCGCCATACGAGCGAAACGGACAGCTTTCACCTCGGTGAATACGCCGGGCTTGGTTCACGGCATAATGTTGTGCACTGGGGATGCGGCTGCAAGGAAGCGAGAATCAGCATGGCCGGGCTTTATAAATTCTATTATTATCTGACGGGTGATGAGCGGACGGGAGATCTTTTGACAGAAGTGAAGGATGCCGATTATGCCCTCGTCAAAACCGATCCGATGCGCGCTTTTTACGAGAAAGGCAAGCACCCGACTCACGCCAGAACGGGACCGGACTGGGCGGCGTTTTGCTCGAACTGGCTGGCGGAATGGGAGCGGACCGAAAATCCGAAATATCTCAAAAAAATCGAAACGGGAATCAACTGTCTGAAGCTGCTGCCGCTCCGCTTATTATCCGGCCCGACATTTGAATATGACCCGGCGACCTCGATGCTTCATCACATGGGAGACGGCATTGCGGGCGGATATCATATGATCATTGCCTTCGGCGCGCCGCAAGTGTGGATGGAGCTGGCTGAGCTTCTTGATGACCGGGAATGGGAAGATATGCTGAGTGAATTCGGCGAATTTTACACACTAAGTGATGAGGAAAAACGGAAAAAAAGCGGAGGCGCTCTTCATGACGGGCATTTTCACTGGCCGATGTTCGCCGCCAGTATGACAGCCTACGCCGCAAGAAAAAAACAAGATCCTCATCTCGCCGCCAAAGCGTGGAATCTTTTGCTAGAAGATAAGCTCAGCCATACGCCGCTTCCGATCAAACCGGAGCGCATCGAGACATGGACGCACTTAGAGGAGCTTCCATGGGTGACAACGAACACTGTCTCTCAATGGTGTTTAAATGTCATAGCGGCGCTGGAACTGATCGGAGATTCCCTTCCGGCAAAAAAAGAAACATCGGGCAAAAAAGGATAACAGCCGGAATTTCATAGGAGAAATGGTGCAAAAAATGAAGATTGCAAGAATTTATGTAAGCGCTTTATATTGAGAGGGGCAAAGGGGAAATGCAAATTGAAAAAAGGGGGACTTACGCAACATGAAAATAAGAATGCGAAAAAAATGGATGGCCTTGCCGCTTGCTGCCATGATGATCGCCGGATGCAGCCATTCGGAAACATCCAATTCAGCAAGCGATTCGAAAGATACGATCAAAATTATGGCGCCGCTCTTATCGCCGGAAAGCCCAAGTGATAAGAGCCCTTCATTAAAAGCGCTCGAAAAATACACAGGCAAAGAGATTAAGGTCACATGGGTGCCTGATTCATCCTACAACGACAAATTCAACATCGTCATGGCTTCAGGAGAGATGCCTCACGCAATTGTCATTAAAGATAAGTCAGCCGGCTTTATCAAATCTGTCAAAGCAGGGGCGTTTTGGGAGCTGTCTCCTTATTTAAAAGACTACAAGAATTTAAGCCAGGCAGATGAAAAGATTTTGAAGAACAGCTCGGTGAACGGCGAGGTGTACGGAATCTACAGAACGAGGGATCTGATCAGGGCGTGTATGATCATCAGAACCGACTGGCTGAAAAATGTCGGTCTGGATATGCCGGAAACGCTTGATGATTTCTATGAAGTGCTGAAAGCCTTTAAGGAAAAAGATCCTGACGGAAACGGCAAGGATGATACGTACGGCATGGTCGTGCCGAAATGGATGGGACTCGGCAACGGAAGCCCATGGGATGTTCTGCAAATCTGGTTCGGCGCTCCGAACCGCTACGGTGTTGAAAACGGAAAGCTGATTCCAGATTTTACAACGAGGGAATACATGGATGCGCTCACGTTTTTTAAAAAGCTCTATGATGAGGGATTGATCAATAAGGACTTTGCTGTCATGGATTCTGCGAAGTGGAATGATCCGGTTGTAAAAGGAAAAGCAGGTGTCATCGTTGATACAGGCTCAAGAGCGTCTCAAATCCAAAGCGCGATGGAGGAGGCGGATGAGTCGAACAAGGATATCATTGATATCGTCGGCTCGCTTGAGGGACCGAATGGCAAGCGCACCTTCCCGACATCTGGTTATTCAGGCATGATCACGATACCAAAATCAAGCGTCGAAACCGAAAAAGAGCTGAAAGAGGTGCTGTCCTTCCTCGATAAGATGAATGATAAGGAAGCGCAAATTCTCACGAACAACGGAGTGAAGGGCCGCAATTACGAGCTCAAGGACGGCGTATTCACCTCACTTGAAAAAAACAATAAATCTCTCCTGTATGAGCATGAAGGCTTGGCACAGTTCAGCATGTCGATTCCGAAAAGCGAGTATTACATCGAAGACCAGAAAACCAAGCTCTTCCAGCATCGCAAGGACATCATAACCGAAGGAGAAAAAATAGCCGTCTTTAACCCGGCTGAGTCGCTTGTATCTGATGTCTATACCCAAAAAGGAGCCCAGCTTGACAACATCATCCTCGACGCGAGAACACAATTTATCATTGGAGAAATTGATGAAAAAGGGTTCGATGATGCGGTGGAGCTTTGGAAAAAAAGCGGCGGCAATGAACTGATGAAGGACTTGAACAAATTGTACCAATCGTCAAAATAAACCGATGCGCCTGCCGTTCGGCGGGCGCCCCGGTATCACGAAAGGAGAACAGATATGGAAACAGTGCCGAAGAAGGGAGATGCACCTGTTCTCACCGCTGGAAAAGGCATCAGCTGGATGGCTGCGCTCAAACGGGACAAATGGCTTTATCTTCTTCTTATTCCCGGTCTGCTTTATTTCTTGATTTTCAAATACTTGCCGATGTGGGGTGTGCTGATCGCTTTTAAAGACTATTCGCCATATCTCGGCTTCTGGAAAAGCGAATGGGTCGGCTTTGATTATTTCAAAGACTTTTTTATGAATCCGGATTTTTTCCGGCTGCTGCGCAACACCCTCATGCTGGCGAGCCTGGATCTTTTGTTTGCCTTTCCCGCGCCTCTCATTTTGGCCCTGCTTTTGAATGAGGTAAGAAAGGCCGTGTATAAAAGATGTATCCAAACCTTTATTTACGTACCACATTTTGTATCATGGACAATTGTGGTCAGCATCACCTTCGTTTTTTTTACTGTCGATACAGGTGTGATCAACAAAATGATCATGAGCCTGACAGGTGAGCAGATTTCTTTCTTGTCGGATGCAGACTGGTTCCGGCCGATGATTGTGATGCAAAGCATTTGGAAAGAGACAGGCTGGGGAACGATTCTATTTTTGGCAGCGCTTGCTACGGTTGATCAAGAGCAGTATGAAGCGGCCATCATGGACGGAGCGGGGCGGTTCAGGAGAATGTGGCATATTACGCTGCCGGCGATAAGAAGCACCATTATCGTTTTGTTGATTTTAAGAATCGGCAGCTTTTTGAATCTTGGCTTTGAACAGGTGTATTTGATGACGAACTCACTCAACCGCAGTGTGGCTGACATCTTCGACACGTATGTGTACATGATGGGGATTACCCAAGGGGCGTATAGCTACAGCACGGCGGTCGGTTTGTTTAAATCAGTTGTCGGGATTATCTTGATTTTTGGCGCCAATTACATTGCGAAAAAGTTTGATCAGGAAGGATTGTTTTAGAGGAGGGAGAGGTATGGCTGAAATTCACACGATGCACAACACCAAAGCCGGACGGGTGTTTGACGTCTGCAACATTCTGTTTCTCGGCGGTGTCGGCGCGATTACCATTTTGCCGTTTTTATATATTATCGCCGGTTCCTTTGCGACAGAAGCGGAACTTGCCCAGCGGAGCTTCTTTATTTTCCCGAAAACCTTTACACTTGATGCTTACAAGTATGTGTTTTCGACACCGACGTTCCTTCGAAG
This sequence comes from Bacillus sp. PS196, assembly GCF_037963555.1. Taxonomy (NCBI): domain Bacteria; kingdom Bacillati; phylum Bacillota; class Bacilli; order Caryophanales; family Bacillaceae; genus Bacillus; species Bacillus sp. PS196. The sequence continues at coordinate 763,192 of NZ_CP150159.1, forward strand.
CATGGGCGTGTCCATCTTCATCACGGTGGTTGGGACGGCTGTACAGCTGTTTTTTACCTTCACGATGGCGTATCCGCTGGCGAAGCGGCATGTGAAGGGACGGAATCTGCTGTTGAATCTGGTGATTTTCTCCATGCTGTTTTCAGGCGGCATGATTCCGACGTACCTTGTCGTAAAATCACTTGGCCTTTTGGATACGTATTGGGCATTGATTCTGCCGATGGCGATTAATCCGTTCAACCTTATTATTATCAAAAACTTCTTTCAGCAGCTGCCGCGCGAGCTGGAGGAATCAGCAAAAATAGACGGCTGTTCCGAAATCGGAGTCTTCTGGCGGATCGCCCTGCCACTGTCAAAGCCGGTTATTGCGACCTTTGCGCTGTTTTATGCGGTCGGGATTTGGAATGATTTCTTCCACGCTCTCTTATATATCAATGACAGTGCAAAATGGCCGCTGCAAATGGTGCTTCGCCAAGTCACGATTTTATCGGATTTAACGGCGACCAATGGCGATACGATGCAAAATGCCGTTCCGCCGGAGCAGGGAATTAAACTCGCTGTCATTGTCATTGCAACGCTGCCGATTTTGGCGGTCTATCCATTTTTACAAAAACACTTTGCAAAGGGAATGCTGATCGGTTCGGTGAAAGGCTGAGAAAGGGAGTGTTTCATATCAGTACATTAGATCAGATTAAGATTGCCTATATTGGCGGGGGGTCCCAAGGCTGGGTCAGAAGCCTGATGAGTGATTTGTCGATTGATGAACGTATGTCAGGCACGGTGGCGCTCTATGATCTTGATTTTGAAGCCGCTCAGAAAAATGAAGTGATCGGCAATCACAGCGGGAACGGCAGATGGAGATATGAGGCTGTTTCTACTTTGAAAAAGGCGTTATCAGCCGCGGATATCGTCATTATTTCCATTTTGCCGGGATCACTGGATGATATGGAAGTCGATGTCCACTTGCCTGAGCGCTGCGGTATTTATCAGTCTGTAGGTGATACTGTCGGGCCTGGAGGGATCATCAGGGGCTTGCGTGCTGTGCCGATATTTGCGGAAATTGCCCGGGCAATAAGAGACTACGCACCTGAATCATGGGTCATTAATTATACAAACCCGATGTCTGTCTGTACAAGAGTGCTGTATAAAGTGTTTCCCGGCATCAAAGCGATTGGCTGCTGCCACGAGGTATTCGGGACGCAAAAGTTATTGGCGGAAATGGTCACGGAAAGGCTGGGGATTGAGGTGCCGCGGCGTGAGGATATCCGCGTTAATGTGCTCGGCATTAACCATTTTACATGGATCACAAAAGCCTCTTACCGCCATATTGACCTGCTGCCTATATTCCGTGAATTCAGCGCGCACTATGGGGAATCAGGATATGAGCTGGAGGGGGAAAGCTGGAGGGACAGCGTCTTTTGTTCGGCACACCGTGTTGCGTTTGATTTATTTGAAACGTATGGCTCCATCCCTGCTGCGGGAGACAGGCATCTGGCAGAGTTTCTTCCCGGCCCATACCTCAAACAGCCTGAAGTATGGAAATTTCATCTCACACCTATATCATTCAGAAAACAAGACAGAGCTGAGAAACGACAAGAAACAGAACGGTTGATCGTGCAACAACGGGGCGTTGCTGAGAAAGCTTCGGGAGAAGAAGGCGTGAACATCATAGCGGCTCTTCTCGGATTGGGTGAACTCGTCACAAATGTAAATATGCCGAATCAAGGCCAGGTCTCAAACCTCCCTATACAAGCCATTGTCGAAACAAACGCATTCATCACAAGGAACCGTGTCCAGCCGATTTTGTCCGGAGCGCTTCCGAAAGGTGTGGAAATGCTGGCGGCTAGGCATATATTCAATCAGGAGGCAGTGGCGGACGCAGGTTTAACAAAGGATACTGGCCTCGCGTTTCAAGCCTTCCTCAATGACCCGCTTGTCAAGATTGATCGCAGTGATGCAGAGCAGCTTTTCAATGACATGCTCCAATGCACCATGCAACGTTGAGCGGAGCTTTTCCGGTTTAGAAAAGAAACCATTGACCATACTGATAGTATTATCAAGAAGTAGGTGCTATCAATATGGGAAATTATTTAAGTGTTGCGGTAGAACTGGTCTGCGGTTTAGGCATTTTATTTATCATCTTAAAGCTTCTCGGGAAAACCCAATTTTCTCAAATTACGCCGTTTGACTTTATCTCTGCTTTAATTTTAGGAGAATTGGTCGGAAATGCCGTTTACGATCATGAAATCAAGATCAAAGAAATTATTTTTGCTTCGCTGCTGTGGGGCGTGCTGATTTATATTATTGAATTTATCACGCAAAAAATGAAATCATCGCGGAAGTTCTTGGAGGGTGAGCCGAATATCGTCATCCGCAAAGGGGAGCTTCAATATAAAGTATTGAAGAAAAATAAGATGGACATTAACCAGCTGCAAAGCCTATTGAGGCAAGCTGGGAGCTTTTCGATTCAAGAAGTAGAATATGCGATTTTGGAAACAAACGGGATGGTCAGCGTGCTTCCAAAATCAGACTTTGACAAACCGACCAATAAGGATTTGCAGATTCCTTCGAAGTCTGTTTCCCTGCCGATCACTTTAATCATAGATGGAGAGATTGTCCGGGATAATCTGAAGGAAGCAGGTGTGGATGAACAGTGGCTGAAGCAAGAATTGAAAAAGAAGAACATTGATAAGACGGAGGACGTGTTATTTGCAGAATGGCATAAAAATAAGCCGCTGTATACCGTAACATACGAACAAAGCAGATCAACATGACTCTTAGAAAAAAGCTTGCAGCAAGGCGCAAGCTTTTTATTGATTGTATGTCCCTTGTTTGACAGCACGTACATGGTACATGCTCACTTCAGTGCTGATCAGATAGTCAGGCTTTGGTTTGCCTTTGTTTGCTTTATGGCCGGCGATATGCGCATCGCTTTTTTCCCATTGCTTCCAGTGATCCTCTGATTCCCAGCGAATCATGACAACAACTTCTTCATCACCGCGGCGCACATTTTTCTCAAGCACTGTCACATCAATTAAACCTTCTTGTTTTTCAATGATTCCTTCAGCGCTGAAACGTTCTATGACTTTATCTGCAAAGCCTTCTTTAACCGTCATTTTTCTCAACTGTACAAACATTTGTCTCACTCCAATCATTCTCACATATGAATAATTGTAAATGAAATTCATTCTCAATGTCAAAGAAAGCGCAGGGCGGAATCGAACCGCCGTGCGCAACAGTTTATTCTTTTAATAAAAACACATTTCCGTCTTCGTCCTTAAATTGAACGAAGGTGCCCCACTCCATTTGATTGGGCTCACCGAGAAATTCTACACCGTTTGTCTTCATTTTCTCGTATGTACCAAAGATGTCTTCGCATTCAAACACAATAGAAGCCTTCATTTGCTCTGAGCCTTTCATCATGGCTTTCGGGTAAATGACTAAACGAGTCTCGGCCCCTTTTGGCGCAACCTCCAGCCAGCTTGCTTCAGGTCCCATTGGGTGGTCCGCTGCAATATCAAAGCCTACCTTCTCTGTCCAAAATTGCTTCGCTTTCTGCTGGTCCTCGACATATACAGCAACAGTGCCAATTTGTTTGATCATAGGGAAACCTCCAAGTTGAAAAGATAATAATACTATAACCTGTTTACGGCCGAAGTAACATAAAAAAATCAGCCGGGAAACCGGCTGATTTTTAAAATGAGCAGCTGACAACATCGATGTGATTTGTGTCTAAGGCGAAATAAACCCAGCGGCGCCGTGAGGAATCCCAATAAAAGCCGCCGACGGATCTTCTGCCAAGGATAATTGGGTAGAACCAAAATGAGCGGCCATTGGTTAACCAAACATAGGTAAATCGGAAAAGGCAAGGACGAATGGTGATTGGTTCAACTAACAAAACGGCTCCTTGAGAACCCTGCGGTTTTGGGGGTTTCGCTGGTATTTGGGAAGGAGGAGGTCCCTGCGGCGCACCGCCGAAGCCTGGGCTGGCACCGCTGCCAAAGCCTGGAACAGCGCCACCGCCAATGCCAGGGCCGGAGCCGCCGCCAGAGCCCGGAACAGCGCCGCTGCCAATGCCAGGCCATGGATATCGGTATTCATATTCAAAAGCAGGCCAAGGCTCATAAAAATGCCCCGCAAACATATAAGGATCAACATAATACATGTGATAACGTCCTTTCTCATTGTAAACTGTACATTGCAGTTTATGCGGGCGGACTCTTATTGGTGCATTCGCCTAAGGATATGAAGCTGGAATGCTCTCAGAGAGCAGAATCATTTGATTTTTCTCTAGTCTTATTCACAATTCCGATTTATCATTTTATAATGAAAGTGCTTCTATTACGAAAAAGGAGACAGACCGTGAATATCGATCAATTATTATATCAATATATCATAGACAACACTGCGGATATTACTGAGAAATGGTTCAGTTTGCGTTGCCAGCTAAAAGGCGAGCTATATTCCGCCAGCCATTTAAGTGAAGAAACGAAAACACTTTTAACCGAGCAGCATACATTTACCAATATAACAATCGCAAGCGCATTTCTGGAGGATCAAACCGATTTTCAAGAAAACATGACAAAATGGGCGCAAAACGTTGCGAAAAACAGGGTAGAGCAGGATGTTCAAGTGCATGAGGTCGTAGAAGCCATATCCAATTCAAGAATCTCATTCTGGGACGCAGTCGCCACATTTATAAAAGAGAATCAGGAGATTGTGACAAATGAGGATGCAGACCGATGGAACCGCATTGTGAATCAGTCGTTCGATAAGCTGATTATTGAATTCTCCGAGCAGTACCAAAAATTCATGCTGATGAGGCTTACATCTCAGCAGGAACTGATCTCAGAGCTTGGCTGCCCGGTCATTTCCATTGCCGATGGAATCGGGATATTGCCGCTTATCGGCTCCATTGATACAAAACGGGCACAGGTCATTTTAGAAACAGTGCCGGTCCGCTGTGTCGAGAGAAAAATCACAAGCCTCGTCGTTGATCTTTCGGGTGTTCCGATTGTGGATACCATGGTGGCTCAGCAATTGTACAACCTGTCTAAAACACTTTTCTTATTAGGCGTCAAAGCCGTATTTTCAGGAATTCGCCCGGATGTGGCCCAAACATCGATTCAATTGGGGCTTGATTTTAGTGAATATGAAACGTACGGCACGCTGAAGCAGGCATTAGAAAACATGGGTGTCCGCTGTATTGTTGAGGAATTGGAAGAAAACAAATAGGAAGTTTCCAGGCATATGATTGTCCGTCACCGGGTGATCATATGCCTTTTTGATTTGAACAGAAATCACCATTGATTTATCGAAAAAAACATAATATTATAATTCTTATAAGAATACTGTGAATTAAAACCTATTCAACAGGGGGGAAGGTCTTTTGGTTTCTAAATCAACGATTGATCCGGAAGTGATTGAAAAAATCATCAGCTCGCTGGAAACACTCGATTTCGGCACGGTTCAGATTACGGTTCATGATTCTCAGATTACCCAAATTGAGAAAATAGAAAAGCACCGTTTTTCGCTGAAAAGGAAAGAATCAAAATGATAATGTAAAGGGCGTTTGTTTTCATTAAATTCTCCTTAAAACATATACATATTTCATCCAATTTTTATATAATAGACCTTTAAGATCATTTTTTAGGAGGATTTTTGACATGCAAGCTACGGTTCACGAGAGTAAGCAATCGATCATGCAACGCATTTTGACAGTCTTTGTCTTCACATTGCTGATCGCGACTGTCGGCCTTTTTATCGGCCAATTTGTTCCTGTCGCTTTGATGCTGCCGCTTTCTATTCTTGAAGTGGCGATGATTATTCTGGCCTTCTGGATGCGCAGAAGAAAAGCGGTCGGGTATGCGTTTGTATATACATTCGCGTTCGTTTCCGGCATTACCTTATTTCCGATCGTCAGCCATTACGCTTCCATCGCCGGCGCCTATGTCGTGCTCGAAGCCTTTGGCTCTACATTTGTCATTTTTGCCGTCTTGGGCACAATCGGCGCAAAAATGAAGAAGGATTTATCCTTCCTGTGGTCGTTTCTGCTGGTTGCGGTGCTCGCACTCGCAGTGGTAGGGATTTTCAACATTTTCAGCCCGTTAAACTCAGCGGCGATGATGGCGTATTCCGTGATCGGAACCATCGTCTTTTCCCTTTACATTTTGTATGATTTGAACCAAATCAAACACCGCCACATTACGGAAGACTTGATTCCCGTTATGGCGTTATCGCTGTACCTTGACTTTATCAACTTATTCATCAACCTGCTCCGCTTCTTCGGCATTTTGAGCAGTGATGATTAATGAAAAAGCGCCTGTCATTGGATAGGCGTTTTTTGCCATACACAAAAAGGCAGGTGGAGTATTGATGAAAAAACAAATGGGCGCATATGCATCTCTGGCAGCTGCTATGGCAATCGTCGGCAGCTCTGTCGTTGTCGGCAAGCTGATGGTCGAACGGATTCCGGTCTTTCTTTCCTCCGGATTGCGGTTTTTGATCGCTTCTGTCGTATTGCTCACGCTGCTGTTTTGCATTGAAAAAGGGTTTCCGGCTTTGACGAAAAAAGATGTGTTCGTATTGCTGGTGCAATCATTCACAGGCGTGTTTTTGTTCAGTATTTGCCTGCTGTATGGGGTTCAATATACTACGGGAACGGAAAGCGGCATTTTGACAAGCACAACCCCCATGGTGATCGGTATTTTATCCTTTTTCCTGCTTAGAGAAAAAATTGAGAAAAAGACGCTGATCGGCATTTTGCTGTCGGTTTGCGGCGTAATGGCGATTAATTTGTTTGGAGCGGGGAGCCAAGACGGGACGCCGCACGCCTTATTCGGGAACATGCTGATCATTGCTGCAGTCATTGGCGAAGCGTTGTTTACATTGATGGCCAAGCTGCTATCCCCGCATATTTCGGCACTGGCGATTTCGACCTTCGTATCGCTCTTCGGCTTCCTGTTTTTTCTCCCGTTTGCTTTGTTTGAGGCCTCTTCATTTGATTACAGCGTGCCGACTGTTTTGGATTGGTCGTATGTGCTGTATTACGCGCTTTTTGTCACTGTTTTGGCGTTTTACTTATGGTATAGCGGGGTGACGAAGGTGCCGGCTGGGGTGTCTGGCATTTTCACATCCTTTCTTCCGGTCTCTGCTGTCATTTTGGCAGGCGTGATATTGAAGGAGCCGTTTGAGCTTGTGCATTTGATTGGCATTGTATGTGTCATCGGCGGCATATTTGTTACGGTCATAAAGAAAAAACAGCCGGATGCGTATCCGGCTTCAGAAGAAAAGACGCTGTAGCCTGTCCAAATCGGACGGGTTTTTTAGTCTTTAAACACGCTCAGCCTTTCAAAAAGATCACCAAGCATCTTTACGAACATGTCTTTTTCCTCGTCGCTGTAGTTTTCCATGACCGCTGAGATTTTGCTGAAATGGCCGGGCAGAAATTCCTCAAGGCGTGCTTTGCCTTCCGTTGTCAGTTCAATGCTGATTTTTCGTTTATCCTCTGTGTGATGCCTGCGGCTGACAAAACCGTCCCTCGCCAGCCCGTCCAGCAGGCCTGTAATCGTCGCTTTCGTGACGTTTGACTGTTTGGCAAGCTCTGTCGGACTTAACCTATGATCCTTGGCATCAAAGAGCAGCATCAGGATTTTGAATTTTCCTTCTGACAGCCCTCGGCCAGCAAAGTAATGCTCCATCACATGATTCATTTTTTTTGAAATATCAAAAAGAGATAAAAACAATTCAAGAGAGCCGGCGTCAATATTGGCATACGTTTCGGCGTGCTCTGTTATATGCTTATATTTCGGTAAATGTTTTAATTCCATCGCAAGTAGCTCCCGTACATTCGTTGTGACACGATTATAAAGGAGGGAAAACCATAACGCAACTTGGCTTGGAGATGATTGACAGCTTTTCTTGGGACATAGTAAGGTAATATAATTAGGCACCTAACTAATACACATAGAGCTGAAAAGGTGGTTATTTATATGAAACATATGTTAATTGCAGGAGGCGGCATCGGCGGCTTGTCAGCGGCCATTTCTCTCCGTAAGGCAGGGTTTTCCGTCACCTTATGTGAAGCGGCTTCAGAAAACCGAAAAACAGGTGCGGGGATTCTTCAGCCGCAAAACGCACTGGCGGTGTTGAAAGAACTGGGCGTATTCGAAGAGTGCTGTAAGCACGGCTTTCAAACAGAATGGTTTAAAACGTTTGATGAACAGGGGAATTTGCTGTTTCAAGTCAGTGAATCCTTTTTAGACGATTCACTTCCAGGACGCAATAATATCCTGCGCAAAACGTTAAATGACATTCTCATGAAGCATGCCGAGGCGGCGGGTGTAGACATCAAGTGGGGGAAAAAGGTTGTCGCTTATGAAGAAACTGCTGAATCGGTCACTGCCTTATGTGAAGATGGAGAAAAGATGCAGGCTGACATTCTGGCGGGCTTTGACGGCATTCACTCTGTTGTTCGCGATAAGATGCTGCAAAAGGAGACGGAAAAAGAGCATCTCGGCATGGGAGCGTGGCGCTTTTATATCGAACTTCCTGATTACACATTCGAGGACGCAACATTCATGTATAGAAGCGGAGACACACAAATCGGGGTGGTGCCATTGGCGGAACACGCTGGCTATGTCTTCGTCCTCCAGCCTTGCACGAGCGATTACTGGGATGAGGAAGATACCCGGTTTGATAGAGTAAAAGAGGTTCTTTCTGGTTTTCCGGGGCTGGATTTTGTTACAAAGCACATGTCAAAACAGCATCCTGTCATCTTTAACAAACTGGAGCAGGTCGCCGTGCAGGAGCCATGGCATAAAGGCCGCGTTGTCATCGGAGGAGACGCTGCCCACGCCGGCGCGCCGACCCTGGCGCAAGGAGCGGCAATGGCGATCGAGGATGCCATCGTCCTCGCCGAAGAACTCCAAAACCACGCCGACCACGAAACAGCATTACAGGCGTACTACAAAAGAAGAGCCCCACGAGCGCTCAAAGTCCAGAACCTATCATCGGAAATCGTCCGCCGCGGGCTGAAAGGAGAGCCGGGAGCGGAAGAACTGATTGGGGAGTGCTATGCGGTGTTGAGGGAAGGGTATTAAATAGGAAAAGTCCAGAAAGTGATTTCTGGACTTTTTAGTCTTGCTCTGTTTTGTGGCGTATCCGTTCGATCTTCCAAGTCGTCTAGGTATATAATTATATAAAAACTGAATAATCAATTTTTCATTATGGTAATTTAAGTTATTTTGTGATACGATTTTCACATATTTCGTTTATGAGAAATTATCTGTTAGACGTTTAAAAAGGGGGGGATAGTTTGCGGATACAGAAGGTACTGTACAAACGAGATGATAGTATTGAGGAAATTTATTTAAATGAAATAGAATCCAGAGATGATATAGAATTAATCAAGAGAAATCTATTCTGTGCTTTTGGAGGTTGTTCGGCTAAGATGGAGTATGTACCAAGAGGAGTAAGGGTAGCACATTTCAGAACATGGCCAAAAGTTGATCATACGGAAGACTGTAAAGATTTTTTCAAAAGAGAGGAGAAGAGGAAGTCTAAAAAAAATCTAGCAACGACTTCTGCAAGGTTGACAGATAAACATATTAATAATGTATTGAAAAATCTAATTAAGTATACTAATGAAACTGAGGAACAAAAACGCCTTCGATTAGAAAAACAAAGAAAAAGATATAAAGAGAAAAAAAGCCAAATAGTTGATACAACAACTAATTCATTAAATGTTTTACCAACTACGGATAAAAGTATTTCTGGAAATGTAGAAAATTCAAAAGAACCACCTGTAAAAAAACGCTATAGTATCTCTGACTTAAATGAAGAAGATTTAAATACAGCAATTGCAATTCATGATAATATCTTATCAATCAAAATAGAAGTTAGCAGAGTAGTAATATTGTTGGGGAAAGATAGATTAAAGTTAAATGTTTTTTTTGAGGAAGATTTCTTTGCTACTGCTGCTAAAAATATAATGAACATGTTTGAAGTTGTAAATGATGCTTTAGAGCAGAAACAACAATTAACTTTGGATTGTGTAGGAAATGTTGAAAAAAGAAATGGTGATCTAAGTATAGTTGTTACGGGACAAAATCATATAAGAATAAATCAAAAAACTATTGAAAGATTCACATTTGAATATAGCAATCCTAATTATAAATAAACTTTAGCCTAGAGATAAAACAATCAGAGAAAATTAATATAAAAATACTAGTATAACAAGGGACTGAATAAAAATTATCAGCCCCTTTTAAAAGTTGATTAATTTATATTCAGATTTTATTAAGTATCCGCTCAATCACCTCATGCAGCCCCTCAGGCTTATAAAACTCCACCGGTGAACTGCCTTTCTCAAACGAAATTGTCTCGGCTTCAATCAGCGCGACATAGCGCCCGTTTACTTTTGCGAGATGAATAGAATCGCCAAAATCCGCTAGCAATCCCTTAATCTCTGTTTCTCCGACTTTCATTTTCAGCTGGGCCTCTGGCGTGTGCTCGATGATTTGGGCGGAGGCTTCGATGACTTGATGGGTGTCGAGACGCTCTTGGATTTCCCGCTTTTCGCTTGCTTCCCAAATCTCAATGTCGTGCTCGAACTGCTTGAGCTCTTCGCTGTTGTCTTCAAATGTCTCGTAGACGTGCTCCTGTACCATGTTCATGACCTGATTTTTCATGATTTCCGGCATCGATTCGCCGTACTCGACGAATTTCAGAAAGTCCTCAAAATAGCGGGCGTGCGAGGCCTGATGGATTTTTAGCTCACCTTCTTCGACCATTCCTTCCTCTGGCATGTACGGGTATTGGATGCTTTTCATGTTTTTTGTCGTGATCGCCATTTCGACTTTTTTAATGAGAGAAGACGTGTCAGAGATGCGGGCGACCTTCGGCTCAAAATCACATTTCATAATAAAGACAAATGACTCGTCAAAGTATTTTCTCGGTACGGCCGAAGCGACGAGAAACACGCCGCCGCGAACCGCGCTTGTGTCAAGGTACGTGCGGACGAACTGCTCGCTCAGCTCATTGAAGTCTTCTTTTGTTTCCGCCAGACGAGCGCGGTTGAACATGTTGTAGTTTGGGTTGGAATCGAGCTCGTGGCCGGGCTCGACGATAAAATGGCCGATTTTCGTCGGCACCTGCTCGGACTGCGGATGGCGGTCGGCTTTCCGTTTGACGATTTTTTTCAGTTCCCCGTCGAGAAAGTCCTTTAGCTCGCTTTCTTCAAATTCGCCCGTATCAAGGGTCTGGAAGTGCTTGAACTGCTTGTTCGCCTGCTCATCTTTGCCTTCCACCTGTATGACATAAAAGGATAAAAACCGAATTTCAAAATCCATATATAAACTCACCTTATTCGCGTATTGTACAGCTTCTCAAGTATAGAAAAAACAGCGATCATGCGTCAATTGGGAGAACGGAATAATCATGACCATGAAAGGGAAATGTAGTCAAATAGAAGGCATCTCATACGGAAAGGAATGGTTCGATGAAGGAAACAAGCCCGATTCCTCAACCGAAGACGTTTGGGCCGCTCGGCAATTTGCCTTTAATCGATAAAGACAAGCCGACGCTTTCGCTGATCAAACTGGCGGAAGAACAGGGCCCGATTTTTCAAATCCATACACCCGCGGGCACGACCATTGTAGTGTCCGGCCACGAATTGGTGAAAGAGGTTTGTGATGAAGAACGGTTTGATAAAAGCATTGAAGGCGCCTTGGAAAAGGTCCGCGCGTTTTCCGGTGACGGATTGTTTACGAGCTGGACGCATGAGCCTAACTGGAGAAAAGCGCACAACATTCTGATGCCGACGTTCAGCCAGCGGGCCATGAAGGACTATCATGAGAAAATGGTCGATATCGCTGTTCAGCTCATTCAAAAATGGGCAAGGCTCAATCCGAATGAAGCAGTCGATGTCCCGGGAGATATGACCCGGCTGACGCTCGACACCATTGGGCTATGCGGGTTTAACTACCGCTTTAACAGTTACTACAGAGAAACGCCCCACCCGTTTATCAACAGCATGGTGCGGGCGCTTGATGAAGCGATGCATCAAATGCAGCGGCTTGATGTTCAAGATAAGCTTATGGTCAGAACAAAGCGGCAATTCCGCCATGATATTCAAACGATGTTTTCGTTAGTCGACAGCATTATTGCAGAGCGCAGGGCGAATGGAGACCAGGATGAAAAAGATTTGCTCGCCCGCATGCTGAATGTGGAAGATCCGGAAACGGGTGAAAAGCTCGACGACGAAAATATCCGCTTTCAAATCATTACGTTTTTGATTGCCGGCCATGAAACAACGAGCGGCCTGCTTTCCTTTGCGACTTACTTTTTATTGAAGCATCCTGACAAACTGAAAAAGGCGTATGAAGAGGTCGATCGGGTGCTGACGGATGCAGCGCCGACCTATAAACAAGTGCTGGAGCTTACATACATACGGATGATTTTAAATGAATCACTGCGCTTATGGCCGACAGCTCCGGCTTTCAGCCTTTATCCAAAAGCAGACACAGTCATTGGCGGGAAATTCCCGATCACGACGAATGACAGAATTTCTGTGCTGATTCCGCAGCTTCATCGTGATCGAGACGCTTGGGGAAAGGACGCAGAAGAATTCCGGCCGGAACGGTTTGAGCATCAGGACCAAGTGCCTCATCATGCGTACAAACCATTCGGAAATGGACAACGGGCCTGTATCGGCATGCAGTTTGCCCTTCATGAAGCCACACTTGTGCTGGGCATGATTCTAAAATATTTCACGCTGATTGATCATGAGAATTATGAGCTTGATATTAAACAAACCTTAACACTTAAGCCGGGCGATTTTCACATCAGGGTTCAAAGCCGTCATCTGGAAGCCATTCATGCAGACGTCCGGGTAGCTGAAAAAGCCGCGTCTGATGAGCAAAAGGAGAAAACGGAAGCAAAGGGCACATCGGTCATCGGTCTTAACAACCGCCCGCTTCTCGTGCTGTACGGCTCAGATACCGGCACCGCAGAAGGCGTCGCCCGGGAGCTTGCTGATACTGCCAGTCTTCACGGCGTAAGGACAGAGACAGCACCTCTGAACGACCGGATTGGAAAGCTGCCAAAAGAGGGAGCAGTTGTCATTGTGACCTCGTCTTATAATGGAAAGCCGCCAAGCAATGCCGGACAGTTCGTGCAGTGGCTTCAAGAAATCAAACCGGGTGAGCTTGAGGGCGTCCATTACGCGGTATTTGGCTGCGGCGACCACAACTGGGCGAGCACGTATCAATACGTGCCGAGATTCATTGATGAGCAGCTTGCGGAGAAAGGCGCGACTCGGTTTTCTGCGCGCGGGGAAGGGGATGTGAGCGGTGATTTTGAAGGGCAGCTTGACGAGTGGAAAAAAAGCATGTGGGCAGACGCCATTAAGGCATTCGGACTGGAGCTTAATGAAAACGCCGATAAGGAACGAAGCACGCTGAGCCTTCAGTTTGTCAGAGGGCTGGGCGAGTCTCCGCTGGCTAGATCGTACGAAGCCTCTCACGCATCCATTGCTGAAAATCGTGAACTTCAGTCTGCGGACAGCGATCGAAGCACCCGCCATATCGAAATCGCATTGCCGCCGGATGTTGAATATCAAGAGGGCGACCATCTTGGCGTATTGCCAAAAAACAGCCAAACCAATGTCAGCCGGATTCTTCACAGATTCGGTTTGAAGGGAACCGACCAAGTGACATTGTCGGCAAGCGGCCGCAGTGCGGGGCATCTGCCATTGGGCCGTCCTGTCAGCCTGCATGATCTTCTCAGCTACAGCGTCGAGGTGCAGGAAGCAGCCACAAGAGCGCAAATACGTGAACTGGCGGCATTTACAGTGTGTCCGCCGCATAGGCGCGAATTAGAAGAACTGTCAGCAGAGGGTGTTTATCAGGAGCAAATATTGAAAAAACGAATTTCCATGCTGGATTTGCTTGAAAAGTATGAAGCGTGCGACATGCCGTTTGAACGATTTTTAGAGCTTTTACGGCCGTTAAAACCGAGATATTATTCGATTTCAAGCTCTCCAAGAGTGAATCCGCGGCAAGCATCGATCACAGTCGGTGTCGTGCGCGGCCCGGCGTGGAGCGGCCGTGGCGAATACAGGGGTGTGGCATCAAATGATTTAGCTGAGCGTCAAGCCGGTGATGATGTCGTGATGTTTATCCGCACACCGGAATCCCGGTTTCAGCTTCCGAAAGACCCTGAAACGCCAATTATTATGGTCGGGCCAGGCACGGGAGTCGCGCCATTTCGCGGTTTCCTTCAAGCCCGCGATGTTTTAAAGCGGGAGGGCAAAACGCTCGGTGAGGCTCATCTCTATTTTGGATGCAGGAACGATCGGGATTTTATTTACCGAGATGAGCTTGAGTGGTTTGAAAAAGACGGAATCGTCACTGTCCACACAGCCTTTTCCCGAAAAGAGGGCATGCCGAAAACATATGTCCAGCATCTCATGGCTGACCAAGCAGATACATTAATATCAATCCTTGACCGCGGTGGCAGGCTTTATGTATGCGGTGATGGCAGCAAAATGGCCCCGGATGTGGAGGCGGCACTTCAAAAAGCGTATCAGGCTGTCCATGGAACCGGGGAACAAGAAGCGCAAAACTGGCTGAGACATCTGCAGGATACCGGTATGTACGCTAAGGATGTCTGGGCAGGGATATAGATAAAGAAGACTGGAGACATCCAGTCTTTTTAGTCCTTTCGAAAAAATGGTGATCGCGCTAAACATTGATGCATACAATAACTTCAGTCCGCCGGAAGGGCGGGCTGTCTGCAAAACCTATTTTTCGTTTTTGCTAGTTTATGTTATTCTTATACTCGGTATCTATTTCTTTTTTCAAAGGCACACATGACAAAAGAAATCCTTTTTTTATTTCCGAGAAAAAAATGTGAAACGAAATGAAGGTTTCTTTCGTCCAGTGATTGGTTTCCAAATGGTTGTAATAAAAATGATATGGTGCGAAACATAAATATTCCGGCTTGCCGCGGTGTATTTCTTGTTGTGTGATGCCTTGATTTTGTTTGGAAAGAAGGAATTGGAAGGCAGGATATAAAGAGCAGGTAAATATGAATGAAGAACTTAAAGTGTTTAAGAAAGTAGAGGTTGCCATGAAGAAACTTTTTTCTTACAAACTTAGCTTTTTTGTGCTGGCTGTTATACTGTTTTGGGCAAAAACGTATTTATCCTACAAGACTGAGTTTAATCTTGGGGTAAAAGGCACAACTCAGGAGATCCTCCTGATATTTAACCCATTCTCAAGCGCCGTCTTCTTTTTAGGACTGGCTTTGCTGGCGAAAGGGCGTAAATCAGCCATTATTATGCTGATTATCGATTTCTTGATGACATTTGTGTTATATGCAAATATTTTATTCTATCGTTTCTTTGACGATTTCTTGACGTTCCCGAACATTAAACAGTCCGGAAACGTTGGAAACATGGGAGACGGGATTTTCAGTATCATGGCCGGTCATGATATTTTCTATTTCTTAGATATTATCATTTTGATTGCGGTATTGATCTGGAGACCTGAATTAAAAGAATACAAAATGAAAAAACGCTTTGCATCTTTAGTGATCCTTTCTGGGATCGCACTGTTTTTCATCAACCTGCACTATGCGGAAAAAGACCGTCCGCAGCTGCTGACAAGAACGTTTGACCGCAATTATATTGTGAAATATTTAGGTTTATACAACTACACCATTTATGACGGTGTACAGACGGCTCAAACAGAAACGCAACGGGCCTATGCAAGCAGCGATGATTTAACAAGCGTCGAGAATTACACGACGTCTCATTATGCGAAACCGAACGCCGAGTACTTCGGCTCTGCCAAAGGCAAAAATATCATTAAAATTCACCTCGAAAGCTTCCAGTCATTCCTGATTGATTACAAGCTAAACGGTGAAGAGGTGACGCCTTTCTTAAATAAACTTGCGCACGGCGGGGAAGATGTGACGTATTTTGATAACTTCTTCCATCAGACAGGCCAGGGAAAAACATCTGATGCCGAGCTGACAATGGATAACTCGATCTTCGGTCTTCCTGAAGGCTCCGCGTTTGTGACGAAAGGCGAAAACACTTACCAGTCGCTTCCTGCGATTTTAGACCAGAAGGAAGGCTATACAAGCGCCGTCCTGCATGGTGATTACAAATCGTTCTGGAACCGTGACCAGATTTACAAACATATCGGATATGACAAGTTCTTCGACGCAAGCACGTATGATATGTCAGATGAAAATGTGATTAATATGGGGCTTAAGGATAAGCCGTTCTTTACAGAATCGATTCCAAAGCTTGAATCTCTTAAACAGCCATTTTATGCGCATTTGATTACATTGACAAACCATTATCCGTTTAACCTTGATGAAAAAGACGCGTCTCTTAAAAAAGCGACAACAGGCGATAACACAGTTGACAGCTACTTCCAGACAGCGCGTTACCTTGACGAAGCGCTTGAGCAATTCTTCAAGGAGCTGAAGGAAGCCGGCCTGTATGACAACTCAGTCATCATGATTTACGGTGACCATAACGGTATTTCTGAAAACCATAACCGAGCGATGAAAGAGATTCTTGGAAAAGAGATCACAGATTATCAAAACGCACAGAACCAGCGTGTGCCGCTGATGATCCGCGTTCCTGGCAAAAAAGGCGGAGTGAACCATACGTATGGCGGCGAAATTGACGTCATGCCGACACTTCTGCACTTAGAAGGAATTGATTCTCAGAAATATATCAACTTTGGTACTGATTTATTCTCTAAAGACCACGACGATACGGTGGCATTCAGAAACGGAGACTTCGTAACGCCGAAGTACACATCAGTCGACAATATCATTTACGATACGAAGACAGGTGAAAAACTGAAAGCGAATGAAGAAACGAAGAATCTGAAAACAAGAGTGAACCAGCAGCTGAGCCTTTCAGACAGTGTCCTGTACAAAGACTTGCTGAGGTTCCATAAACTAAATGATTTCAAAGCCGTTGATCCGTCAGACTATCATTACGGCAAGGAGAAAGAAATCAAATAAGATGAAAAAGAGCCTTGAGCGGGCGCATTGCCTTCGCTCAAGGCTCTTTTTTTTGGTTATACAACCAACTTGAAAAAATAGATTCCATTTGGTCACCAAGGCCGTCTTTCTCTCATATCATTACAGTAGATTTTGAAACCGGATTGAAATCGGACAAATTATCAGGGAAATGCCTTGATAGATTGTGAAGATGTACCAGGTTTCGAACTCAATATTCATAGAGATGAGGGGTAGAGATGAAAGCGGTCATTCTCTGCGGCGGAAAAGGAACGAGAATGAGTGAAGTCACGAATGACATTCCTAAACCGCTCGCCATGATAGGCGGCAAACCGATTCTATGGCATATTATGAAAATTTATCAGTACTACGGAGTAAACGAGTTTATTCTGCTTTTGGGCTATAAAGGAGAAAAAATCAAGGAATACTTTCTCGACTATGAATGGAAGCACAACAGCCTGACACTCGACAGCTCTACGGGAGAGGTACAGATGCTGGGGCAGCCTGAAACGTGGAAAATTACGTTTTTGGAGACTGGGGAAGATACGCTGACAGCCGGAAGAATCTTGCAGGCGAAAGACTATATCGGTGATGAAACATTTCTGCTCACCTATGGAGACGGGCTGGCCAATGTCAATCTTTTCCATCTCATCAGCTATCATCAGACAAAAGGTGCTGCCGCGACTGTCACCGGCATTGACAAAGTCTCGCAGTTTGGCACCTTGACAGTTGAGGATGGCATGGCGAAAACATTTTCTGAGAAGACATCAAGTGATGGAATCATCAACGGCGGATTCTTCGTTCTTAGTCCAAAGGTTTTCGATTATTTGCCGAAGGACGGGAACACGATGTTCGAAGATGAACCGCTGAAGAACCTTGCCAAAGATGGGGAGCTTGCTGTGTACCGCCATTACGGATTTTGGACGGCCATCGATACGTATAAAAATCTCTTAGAAGTCAACAAAATGTGGAATCAAGGACAACAAGTATGGAAGGTATGGTGAATCGATTTGAGTTTCTGGAAAAATAAAAACGTATTTGTCACGGGGTGCACAGGTCTTTTAGGAAGCTATTTGGTGAAAGAGCTGATTGAACAGGGCGCAAACGTTACGGGGCTTGTCAGGGATCATGTGCCTCAATCCAATCTTTATCAAGGAGAACATATCAAGAAAATGAGCATCGTGCGGGGCTCTCTTGAGGACTTGGCTGTGATTGAACGCGCGCTTGGCGAGTATGAGATCGACACTGTCTTTCATCTTGCTGCACAAGCGATTGTCGGCGTGGCAAACCGCAACCCGATTTCTACCTTTGAAGCGAATATCCTCGGCACATGGAATATTCTCGAAGCCTGCCGCAAGCATCCGTTAATTAAGCGGGTCATTGTCGCTTCAAGTGATAAAGCTTACGGCGATCAAGAAAACCTTCCATACGATGAAAACATGCCGCTGCAAGGCAAGCACCCGTACGACGTCTCAAAAAGCTGCGCAGATCTGATCAGCCACACCTATTTTCATACGTACGGGCTTCCGGTCTGCATTACGCGCTGCGGAAACTTATACGGCGGCGGAGATTTGAACTTCAACCGCATCATTCCTCAGACGATTCAGCTTGTGCTGAACGGGGAAGCGCCGGAAATCCGAAGCGACGGCACATTTGTACGGGACTACTTCTATATTGAAGACGCCGTTCAGGCTTATCTGCTTCTTGCAGAAAAAATGGAAGAAAACAATCTTGCCGGAGAGGCCTTTAACTTCAGCAATGAGATCCAGCTGACCGTACTTGAACTGGTAGAGAAAATATTAAAGAAAATGAACAGCAATCTGAAACCTAAGGTGCTGAATCAGGGAAGCAATGAAATCAAACATCAATATTTATCCGCGGAAAAAGCAAGAAAGCTGCTGAATTGGACACCGGCCTACACTATTGATGAGGGACTTGAAAAAACGATTGAGTGGTATACGGAATTCTTCAAAAAGTAATGTGAAACGAGGTGAACAAGACTGTGACCAGCGCGTATTGCACCGTTTTATCAAAAGGAAGATTATATCAGGCAGTCGCTTTGTTTAAGTCGTTAGAGCAAGTTGATCAAGACAGTCCCATTTTTATACTTTGCATGGATGAAGATACGCACCGCGTGTTACAGAAGCTGAAGATGAAGCAGCTGAACCTTGTGCCGGTGGCCGCTCTTGAAAATGAAATGCTATTGAAGCTGAAGGAAACTAGAGATCAAAGTGAGTATTGCTGGACGATGAAGCCGATCTTTCTGCAAGCTGTGCTGAACAGCAATCCTGAGCTGGAGCGCGTGACGTATATTGACGGGGACCTCTTTTTCTATGCAGATCCATCGCCGATTTTTGAGAACCAGCCGGACTGCTCGGTGCTGCTTTCACGGGGGGATATTGTAATCCCTTCTTTTGAGAAAGAGCAGATTGACATGCTGCAGCGTCTTTTAGGCAGATATAATTCCGGGTTTATCAGCTTCAAGCATGATGATGCAGGCACGGATTGCTTGGAGTGGTGGAAGGAACGCTGTCTTGAGGAATGCAAAAATGCACCGGGTGAAGGAAAATTCGGTGATCAGGGCTATTTGGATTATATGTCTGAGCTGTTTCCGAATGTGTGTGACATTACAACACCCGGCGTGAACATCGGCCATTGGAATTATGGGCAGCATACGTTTTCCTGGAAAGATGGCCGGATCGTGCTGGAGGATGGCAGTCCGCTGATCTTTTATCATTTCAGCGGATACCGAATCGTCAGCATCAATGAAATCAAACAGATTCATGAAACAACCCGCACAGATCTGCCGTTTGTGCATGAACTGTATCAAGAGACACTGCCGCATATCATTCAGCACATGAAAACGTTAGACCCTGAATTTAACGGTTTTGCTTCAAAAGATGACAACAAATAAATGAGTAAATACAGGAAGTGAAAATGAAGTGAAAGCAAGCGTTATTATTCCTGCATATAATTCAAAGGAGCGTCTTTACAACAGCCTTCTGTCATTAAACCAGCAGGAGTGCGATGAAGAATTCGAAGTCATTGTAGCGGACAATGGCTCTGAGGACGGGACGCTCTCGATGCTTGAGTCATTTCAATCTGATTTTCCGCTGATCTTTACACGGATTAAAGAAAACAGGGGCATTGCGTACGGACGAAATCAGGCGCTTCGCAATGCCAGAGGAGACATCCTGATTTTCCATGACAGCGATATGCTTGCGGCAAAGGACCTTGTGGCAAAACATATTAAAGCCCATGAGAACGAAGAGAATCTCGTCGTGTGCGGGTTGTTTTGGAAACGGATCTACAGTTTTTACTATGAACGATTTGAAGAAGAACATAAGGAACAGCTCGCAAAGCTCACAGGTGAAATGCCGAAGAAAGACAAACAAAAGCTGCTGGAGGAAGCGGACATCAAAAACGGAAGCTTTCTTGATAAAAGCTTTGACCTCGATACCGACTTTATAGACGTGCTCAAGAAGATTTTAGATGAGTACGGCGATGACTTGAAAGGCTATCATATGCCATGGCGCTTTTTTATCACGAATAATTCCTCTGTGAAACGCAAGCATGTGGTTGACCTCGGTTTATTTGACGAAGGCATTGTGCGGTACGGGTTTGAGGATTATGACCTCGGGATCAGGCTTCATCAGGCCGGATTGACCTTCAGGCTTCGCCGTGATATTGTCAGTGTTCATCAGGAACATCCAAGCAATTGTAAGTCTGTAGACGATATTCGGGCAAACATTGCCTATATGTGCGATAAATACAATAACATCCGCTCCTTAGACGTTCATCTCGCTTTTAATGGGCCGTTCCCGCCTGACATGACGAACAGAATCATGGCTGATATTCAAAAGCTGCTGGAATCACAGAAATATGATATGCTGCTGAATCTGTTTCTTGAGCTTCTGCATGTTGTTAAAGAGCGCAACATTGATCCGGATTGGCGAAAGAAATCCCCAAGGGTGACGGCGAAAAGCTTTGATTTGCAAACTGTCCGCAAGCTTCTGCCTAAGGCGAAGAAAAAGCTAGGCGTGAACGATTTTGCCAACGCACTGTATGCGCTTGTCAACGATTTGCTGCACGTGGATCTTAGATCATTGGATGTGGTATAAGTGAGTACATTTCATTTTTCAACGATAGTGTCAAGGACACATATCTTTAAGCTCATGCCTATGATTCATTCTCTCCATGAGCATTGCGATGATTTTCATTTATATGTGCTGTGTGTCGACCAGAAAGCGTATGAATTGCTTCAGCACGTTCCATGGGAGCATGTAACCTTTGTGCAGCTGCATGAAATGGAAGACCCGGAGCTGTTGAAAGCGAAAAGCAACAGAACGTTTCATGAATATTGCTGGACGTTAAAGCCCGCCTTTTTGTTTCATGTGATGAGCAAGTGGGATGACGCTGAATACTTTGCCCATATGGATACGGATCTATTTTTCTTTTCTGATCCGGCACGTATTTTTGCAGAAAACCCAACGGCGTCTCTGTATTTGACTGATCATCGTAATTCGCCGCGCTTCATGTCCTACTACGACCGAACCGGACGCTTTAATACAGGCTTTGTCGGCGCCGGTAATACAAAGGAAGCATATGAAGCGGTGTGGCAGTGGAGACAGGACTGTATTGAATTTTGCACGGTCGAAATGGATACGGAACGAAAGACATATGGTGATCAAAGATATGTGGAGAAATGGCCGGAGCAGTTTAAAGGTGTTCATGTTGTCAAATCAATAGGAGCCAATACAGCGCTTTGGAATATCGAAAACTATAAGGTCGGGCAAAAGGACGGCCGCGTGTATATAGATGAAACGCCGCTGATTTTCTATCATTTCTCTGGGTTTACACTGGTGACAGAAAAAGAGTTTAATCTTTGCTGGTACTACCGGATTGAAGACGAAGCGACAATTGAGATGATTTATATGCCGTATATATTAAATCTGAAAAGATGGATTGATGAAATACAGTCGGCGTTTCCGGACTTTGCGGATGGCTTTATCCCGAAGCACGCAGTGCCTGACACTCATTTTATCCAGCTGGATTAAAAAACCCCCTGCCGCCTGGCAGGGGTTTTTTCAGCTATGCCATTCTCTCAGCTTCTGGTCACTTGGCAATAGGAAGGCAAGGATGCCGAGAACAGGGAGAAAGGCAATGGCGATCATCGTCGGGGTCAGGCCCGCGGCGTCAATCAGAGCGCCCAGCGCCACAGCGCCGATTGCGCCCATCCCGAAGGCAAGCCCGACGGTTAAACCGGACATTGTGCCGATTTTTCCAGGAACTAGCTCCTGTGCGTAGACGACCGTTACAGAAAAGCTCGACATCAGAACCAAGCCAATCAATGCGAGCACGCCATAGGCGAGAACCGGGCCGGCAAATGGCAGCACAATCGCCAGCGGCGCCGAGCATAACAGCGAACCGAGGATAACGAAGCGTTTTCCAAAACGGTCTGCAAGCGGGCCGCCGAGAAACGTGCCGATTGCGCCGAACAGCAAGAAGACAAAAATATAGCTTTGTGCCTGCTGAATGCTTACGTGATATGTATCCATCGCGTAAAACGTGTAAAAGTTACCGATCGCACTCGTATACCAAGAACGAGCAAAAATGAGAAATATAATAATAATAAGAGCAGATACAACAGATTTGGTGATGGCCGTGTTTTCAGCCGTTTTCTTTTGTTTGCCTGATTTCTGGGCAAGGCTGCCGAGACGTGAGGCGTACCATTTCGCGATATACATGAGAAACATAACAGCAAGCGCGGCGACAAGCGTGAACCAAACAGCGCCGAATTGCCCGAGCGGCACAAGGATCAGCGCGGTGATCAGCGGCGCCATCGCCTGGCCTGAGTTTCCGCCCACCTGATAAATCGACTGGGCGAGCCCGCGTTTTGTGCCGGCGGCCATATACGCCACACGGGAGCCCTCCGGATGGAAAATGGCCGAGCCTAATCCAATGAAAAACACACAGCATAAGATCGTTATGAATGACGGGGCAAATGCAAGGCCCAAAATGCCAAGCATGCTGGCGGTCAAACCGACTGGCAGCGCATACGGCCGCGGCCGTTTATCGGTATACCAGCCGACAACAGGCTGCATGACGGATGACACCATGTTTAATGTGAAAGCAATGATGCCGAGCTGTGTAAACGTCAGGCTCATGGAGCGTTCCAAAATAGGGAACATGGCCGGAATCACAGCCTGAAGCGAATCGTTGAGCATATGGCAAATTCCGATAATAATCAAAATCGGATACACCGTGGTGCCTGGTTTTTGAACTGTTTTTTCTTTTAACGGGGCGGCGATAGCCAATTGAGTCTCCTCCTTACATATATAACCAAAGCATACCACCATATTATTCATAAGGTGAAGAATTTATCAAGAGGAAAAAAGACTCTTATGAAAGAAACGCCGTCAGCCTGATTAGCAGCTGACAGTATTTTCGATATTCAAAATGTGATATAGCTCTTCAAGCTTACGAATCTCATAGGTTGGTATGATCTCTGGCACATTCGGCTTCATGTCAGGGTTCATCCAGCAAGTATCAAGCCCGGCGAGCTGTCCGCCTTTGATATCAGCAGTCAGTGAATCCCCAATGATTAATGTGTGCTCTGCTGAAAATTGAGGAATCCGTTCAAATACGTAATCGAAATATTCCTTCATCGGCTTTTGGAAGCCTGTGTCTTCAGAAACGAAAATGTCCTTGAAGAATGGAAATAATCCTGAATCATGGAGACGCTTATATTGTGTGTGAGACACACCGTTTGTCACGATGTACAAATCATACTGTTGCTGCAGATTTGAGATGAGATCAAATGCACCGTCAATAAGCTGATGTCCTTCTTCAAGAAAGCGGCGGTATTTTTGCTCAAGCAAGGCGCCGTCCGCTTCGTAACCGTACTCCTTGAGCAAAGCGGAGAAACGTGTGTTTACGACTTCATCCCGTGTCATCTTACCTTCTTCAAAGGCTCTCCAGAGACCTTGATTGATGGTTTTATACTGCTCCTTCATGTCATTTGTTAAAGGAATGTTCTGATCTTCAAACAGCAAACGCAGGGCTAAAGCTTCTGCCGCTTGAAAATCAAGGATGGTATCATCTACATCAAATAATAAAGTGCGGTATTGTTTCATCTGTGTGTCTCCCTTTCTCATGAGTATTCAAAGTATAGCACATAAAAAAAGGAAAAAGCCGGCGGGTGAGGCACCGCCGGCTGAAAAGAGATTATTTGTTTAATAAGCTGTGTTTTCTCGAATATAGGAAGTAAACCAGCGTTCCGACAGCGATCCAGATGACAAATGAAAGCCATGTGACGCCGGGAAGGCTGTACATGAACCAAAGGCAGATGCCTGCGCTGATAATCGGCACAACCGGAACGAACGGCACTCTGAAGGACGCCTTGATTTCAGGATGTTTTTTTCTTAGCACAATGACAGCAACGGAAATGACCGTAAACGCGGCAAGTGTTCCCATGTTCACCAGATGGGCCAGCGTTCCGAGGTTAATAAAGCCGGCGATTCCCGCTGCAACGATCCCTGTCAGCCATGTGTTGCGGAACGGGGTTTTAAATGACGGATGAACCTTTGCGAACAATCCAGGCAGAAGGCCGTCTCTGCTCATGGCAAATGTCAAACGAACCTGAGCGTACAGCAAAGCGAGCATCACCGTCGTAATCCCGATAATCGCACCGACAGAAATAATTCCGGCAACAGCGTCCTGTCCGACGAATTTCAGCGCAAAGGATACAGGATCTCCGACATTCAATTTGGCATAAGGCATCATGCCTGTCAGCACAAGCGATACCGCGATGTACAGAACCGTACAGACGGCTAGAGCTGAAATAATGCCGACGGGCATGTTTTTTTGCGGATTTTTCACTTCCTCTGATGCGTTAGAAACCGCGTCAAACCCAAGGTACGCGAAGAATACAGTGGCAGCGCTAAGTATGACGCCTTTCATCCCGAATGGCATAAAAGGAGACCAGTTATCCGGTTTCACATAGCCGATGCCGACAATAATGAACAATAATATGATCGCGATTTTCATCAGTACGATGACGTTGTTAAAGCGTGTGCTTTCCTTGACGCCTCTGCTGACAATCGCAGTGATGAGGAGAATGATCACCGCAGCCGGAAGGTTAAATACGGCGCCCGCCGTGCTTCCCGGCGCTCCTGTCAGTGCAGCCGGAATATGAAGATTGAAGCCGGCAAGCAGTGATTGAAAGTATGAAGACCAGCCGGTGGCAACCGCCGACAGTGCAATGACATATTCAAGCATGAGATCCCATCCGATCAAAAAGGCGAGCAGCTCTCCAAGTGTCACGTATGAGTATGAGTACACGCTTCCCGAAATCGGAATGGAAGACGAAAACTCAGCATAACAGAAAGCAGCCAGCGCACAGGCGAGCCCCGCTAAAATAAACGATATGATGAGGGCGGGACCTGCACCGGTCGCTGCCACTGTTCCTGTAATGACAAAAATTCCTGTACCGATGACACAACCGATACCGAGCAAGGTTAAATCAAATGCGCTTAACGTACGGGCAAGGCTTTTTGACTTGCTCTGCGCACTCAATGTTTCAAGCGGTTTTTTTCTAAATAATGAACTCATCAAAAGTTCCTCCTAGAAATATTCAAAATATTCTAATCATTATATGCAGTTCTTGTTGTATTATATTGTCGAAATTTGACGCAGTCAATAAAATATTTTTCTGCTTTAAATGATAGAAGCGAAACAGCGTTGTCGTATCATAGGATAGTAATTTTTACTAATCGTATATTCAATTTTATGCAAGATGAACCGATAGAAAAAATAGATTCGCCCATATTTTGATTTGCGGTTATAAAGGAGATGCTGACCATGTTTCAATATGAAGAGTTGAATAAACAGTTTATCGGCGGGAAATGGCAGGAGGGCAGCAGCCCAAATGTATTGGAAAACAAAAATCCTTATACTCAAAAAACATTCACAACATTCCGTAAAGCGACTGCTGACGATGTAGATGAAGCGTATCGGGCAGCGGCGCTGGCAAAGAAAAAATGGGATGCGGTCAACCCGTTCGAGAAAAGAATCATTTTAGAAAAAGCCGTCACGTATATTGAAGAAAATGAAGAAGCCATTATTTATTTGATTATGGAGGAGCTAGGCGGTACAAGGCTCAAAGCAGCTTTTGAAATCGGTCTTGTCAAAAACATCATAAAAGAAGCGGCAACGTTCCCAATCCGCATGGAGGGGAAAATTCTTCCGTCCACAATAGATGGCAAGGAAAACAGATTATATCGCGTGCCGGCAGGCGTTGTCGGTGTCATCAGTCCGTTTAACTTCCCATTCTTTTTATCTATGAAATCAGTGGCGCCTGCACTCGGAGCCGGCAATGGCGTTGTGCTAAAGCCGCATGAGGAAACGCCGATTTGCGGCGGAACGCTGATTGCGAAAATTTTTGAGAACGCGGGAATTCCAGCGGGGCTGCTGAATGTTGTTGTCACAGACATTGCTGAAATCGGCGACAGCTTCGTTGAGCATCCAGTGCCGCGGATCATCTCATTTACCGGTTCTACGAAAGTCGGCAGCTACATCGGACAGCTTGCGATGAAGCATTTTAAAAAGCCGCTTCTTGAGCTTGGCGGGAACAGTGCCTTCATCGTACTTGAGGATGCAGATATAGAATATGCGGTCAATGCGGCGGTGTTCAGCCGATTTACACATCAAGGACAGATTTGCATGTCAGCCAACCGCGTGCTTGTTCATTCTTCTATTTATGACAAGTTCCTTGAGCTGTACCAGGCAAAAGTGGAATCGCTGAAAGTCGGCGACCCAATGGATCCTGATACGATTATCGGGCCATTAATCAACAGCAGACAGACGGACGGGCTGATGAAGACTGTAGAGCAAGCAATTGAAGAAGGCGCTGTACCAGTGAAGCTTGGCGGATTTAACGGGACGATCGTGGAACCGACGATCTTAAAAGACGTCAAACCGTTCATGAGCATTGCCAAGGAAGAGCTGTTCGGACCAGTCGTCTCCTTTATGAAGTTTGATTCAGAAGACGAGGCGGTGGATATCGCAAACGAAACCCCGTTTGGCTTGAGCGGTGCCGTACATACGTCAAATCTTGAGCGCGGCGTGGCTTTTGCGAAACGCATTGAAACGGGCATGATTCACGTCAATGACACGACCATCAATGATGAACCGAATGTAGCCTTCGGCGGTGAAAAGCAATCAGGTCTCGGCCGTTTAAACGGTGAGTGGAGCCTCGAAGAATTTACAACGCTGAAATGGATCTCGGTCCAGCACGAAAAACGCAGCTTCCCTTATTAATGAAAAGGAGTGAATGGAATTGACCATAAATACGGAAAAAGAAACCGCATATATTCTGGACGCATTTATCAAAGTAGCCCCTTATTTAAACAGCCTGGTTCAGGATGATATTACAATCGGCATTTATGATACGGAAAAACTGCTCGTGAATATACCGGCCAAAACCTTTTCGCTGAACGTAAAAGCCGGCGATCCGCTGCAGGAAGGGGATATCATCACAGATGCCATCCGAAGCAATCAGAAGAAGACGAGCATGGTTCCGAAAGAATTGTTCGGCTTCCCATTGATCGCGCGTGCCATCCCGCTGCACGACGAGAATGGAAGAGTCATTGGAGGCGTCGGCCTCGGAACGAGCCTTGAGGAGTCGTCAAAGCTGCATGATGTCGCGGAAAGCTTATCAGCTGTCGTTGAACAAACAGCCGCGGCTATTTCTGACATTTCTGAATCAATTAACGGGTTTTCAACTCAAATGTCGGGCATTTCCTCTCAGGCGAAAAAAGTAAGCGAAAGCGCCGGTGAAATCGCCGATATTTCAGTAACTGTTAAAGGCATCTCTGACCAAAGCAATCTGCTCGGCTTGAACGCCGCGATCGAAGCGGCAAGAGCAGGGGAGTCCGGAAAAGGCTTCTCTGTCGTCGCAGATGAGATCAGAAAGCTAGCAACGCATTCAAAAGAAAATGTCGGCCAAATTGACCAGATTACGAAAAAAATCCACAGCCTGCTGAAAGGGCTGGAGGAATCCATTGAGTCGATTAACCAGCATACAGACGGACAAGCCGCTGCTGTTGAACAAATTTCCGCCACAATGCAGGAGATTTCAGGAAGCGCACAGCATCTTGCAAAAATGGCCGAAAAAGCGCTTGAGGAAGAGTAAGAGACCGGGGACAAATGTCCCCGGTCTTTTTCTATCCTGCATTTCCATGAAATTTGTCTGACGTTTTACTAGTTTTATTCCAGCGGCTGATTTAAAATGTACACATGAACTTACGTGAGGATTGATAGGAACCATGAGCATATTAAAAGCGGAAAATCTTTATAAAACATACGGAGATAAAACATTATTTGACCATATCTCCTTTCATATTGAAGAGAATGAGAGAATCGGATTAATCGGGCCGAACGGAACAGGAAAATCAACGCTGCTGAAAGTGATTGCCGGCTTGGAATCTATCGAAGAAGGAGAAATCACGAAATCTGGAAGCGTGCAGGTCGAATTTCTTCATCAAGACCCGGAGCTGCCTGCGGGGCAAACAGTGCTGGAGCATATCTATTCCGGTGAATCGGCTGTGATGAAAACCTTGCGTGAATATGAAAAAGCGCTGTATGAACTGGGGAAAGATCCCGAAAATGAACAGCGCCAGAAACACCTGCTGGCAGCACAAGCGAAAATGGACGCAAACAATGCATGGGATGCAAACACCTTGGCAAAAACCGTATTGTCTAAGCTGGGCGTCAACGACGTAACAAAACCGGTCAATGAGCTCTCAGGCGGCCAGAAAAAACGGGTAGCCATTGCCAAAAACTTAATTCAGCCCGCTGATCTGCTCATTTTGGACGAGCCGACAAACCATTTGGATAATGAAACGATTGAGTGGCTTGAAGGGTATTTAAGCCAATATCCCGGCGCTGTCATGCTGGTGACGCACGATAGATATTTCTTAAACCGTGTCACCAACCGCATTTATGAGCTTGAAAGAGGCAGCCTCTACACGTACAAAGGCAACTATGAAGTGTTTTTAGAAAAACGCGCGGAACGGGAAGCGCAGGCTGAGCAAAAGGAAACGAAGCGGCAAAACCTGCTGCGCCGCGAGCTGGCCTGGCTCAGACGAGGAGCGAAAGCCCGCTCAACAAAACAAAAGGCGAGAATTGACCGGGTAGAGACGCTTAAAGAGCAGAAAGGCCCTCAGTCATCAGGTTCACTCGATTTTGCCATTGGCTCGCACCGTCTCGGAAAACAGGTTATTGAAGCGGAGAACGTCATGATCGCTTATGACGGCCGCATGCTCGTCGACCGTTTTAATGAACTTGTCATACCAGGTGAACGGATCGGGATCATCGGGCCGAACGGCATCGGGAAAACAACGCTGTTAAATGCCCTTGCCGGCCGTCATACGCCGGACGGAGGCGATATTATGATCGGACAGACGGTCAGAATCGGCTACTATACTCAGGATCATAGTGAAATGAACGGTGAGTTAAAGGTCATTGACTATATAAAAGAAACGGCGGAGGTCGTAAAAACGGCAGATGGCGATATGATTACAGCTGAACAAATGCTCGAGCGTTTCCTCTTCCCGCGTTCGATGCAGCAGACGTATATCCGCAAGCTGTCCGGCGGGGAAAAACGCCGTTTATACTTGCTTCAGGTTCTCATGCAGGAGCCGAATGTCCTGTTTCTCGATGAGCCGACGAACGATTTGGATACTGAAACATTAAGCGTTCTTGAGGATTATATTGACCAATTCCCTGGCGTCGTCATCACCGTATCCCATGACCGCTATTTCCTTGACCGCGTCGTCGACCGTTTGATTGTATTTGAAGGAAATGGCGTCATTTCCCGCTTTCAAGGCTCCTATAGCGACTATATGGAGGAGTCAAAAGCGAAAAAAGCGGCCCAAAAACCGACAGCTGAGGAAAAAACGGCTGAAGCCGAGCCGAAGAAAAAACGGAAAAAGCTTTCTTACAAAGACCAGCTGGAATGGGATGGCATCGAAGATAAAATTGCCCAGCTGGAAGAAAAGCATGAGCAGCTCGAAGCTGACATCGCCGCAGCAGGCAGTGATTTTGGCAAAATCCAAGAGCTGATGGCCGAGCAGGCGAAAACTGCGGAAGAGCTTGAGGCTGCGATGGACCGCTGGACAGAATTGTCCCTCATGATCGAAGAACTGGAAAGCTAAAAAGCGTGGCCGCAGCAGGCCGCGCTTTTTTTCACATAATGGACAAAAACGAACCGGCCTGCTTATGTTAGAATAAAATTGTGTGTCAGAGGCACATGGAAAACTAACGGAGATGATGAAGTATGACATGGGCGATCGTGATGTTAATTCTCATGAGTCTGGTGAAAATCGTATTAACCTGTCTTCCTACAGGCGTCATAGAATGGCTGCTCAGCAAATTTGAAGTGCACGCCAAGCTGAGTGACGAAAATGCAAGTCTCTCTCTAGATGGAAAACGCCTCAAGGGTGCAGAGAAGCAGAAAGTGATTGATCAATTTAACGAAGCTGTCTTCCTGGAAAAATATTATATCTATCCAGGTGATGAAGAGCGTTATTTACATCCGGAAAACGGCGGCACGCCGCTGGTGATAGATACAAAAAAAGGAAAAAGAGACGTGAAGCTGTTCGTGTACCGCTACGACGACCATATCGACGTCGTGAAACAGTACAAGAAGAAAGTGATCGCGTATCGAGTGCTTTCTGAAAGCCTTCAAAAAGAGTCTCTGTCAGTGGCGGGAAGTTTAGCTTAAACAGGAAAGTGAAAGACGGGTGCTTTATGCTGCTCGTCTTTTTTATTGTTTTTTAAACCTTAACGTTTACGTTAAGGTTCAAAAGGTGTATAATGGTAACAGAAACGGCGAAGGGGGATTTACCTTGGAATGGATGAAGATTGATCAAGTGGCCAAAAGAAGCGGACTGACAAAGCGGACCATCCGGTTTTATGAAGAAATCGGCTTGATTCCGGCGCCGAAACGGACAGACGGCGGCGTAAGGCTTTATTCAGAGGATGATATGGAGGAGCTTGAGAAAGTCATCAGCACAAAAGAGGTGCTCGGTTTTTCCCTTCAGGAGCTTCAGCATTTCATGGAAACCAGCCGCCAGCTAGAGTTAAACAAAGAGGGGTATTTGTTGTCACTGGATCCTAAGGAACGGAAAGAAAAACTGGAGGAAATTCAGGAAACCCTGAATCACCAGCTGAGTTTGATTGATGAGAAAATCCGCACATTCCAAAGCTTTAAAGAACGCCTGCAAGGCATGAAAGGCAAAGCGGAACGCGCCATTCAATCAATCGAATGAAAAGTTTGTTAAACGCTATTTTTGTAGCGTTTCTTTTAATGGAATAAAGATGGAGGTTAGGTCAAATGGATAAGACAACACAAGTGAATCAGAAAACGGGTTTGCTCAGCCAGCCAAAAGCGGTATGGGCTGTCGCGTTTGCCTGTGTGATTTCTTTTATGGGAATCGGGCTGGTCGATCCAATTCTTCCGGCCATTGCCGCACAATTGCATGCTTCACCTAGTGAAGTATCACTCTTGTTTACAAGTTATTTGCTTGTAACCGGATTTATGATGTTTTTCTCAGGAGCCATTTCCAGCCGCATCGGCGCGAAATGGACATTAATTCTCGGACTTATTTTTATTATTGTGTTTGCGGGGCTTGGCGGCAGCTCAAGCTCAATCGCTCAGTTAGTCGGCTATCGCGGCGGCTGGGGATTAGGGAATGCTTTGTTTATTTCAACAGCGCTTGCGGTCATCGTCGGCGTATCAGTCGGTGGCAGCGCCCAAGCGATTATTTTGTATGAGGCTGCGCTCGGTCTCGGGATTTCTGTCGGGCCGCTTGCAGGCGGAGAGCTTGGAAGCATTTCATGGCGCGCGCCGTTTTTCGGAGTATCTGTCCTGATGTTTATTGCGTTAATCGCGATTTCTTTCATGCTTCCGAAATTGCCGAAACCGGCGAAACGCGTCGGTGTGTTTGATGCGATGAAGGCGCTAAAATATAAAGGCCTTTTAACAATGGCGGTATCGGCATTCTTATACAACTTTGGATTTTTTATTTTGCTTGCTTATTCTCCGTTCGTTCTGGATTTAGATGAACACGGTCTTGGATATGTCTTCTTCGGCTGGGGTCTTCTGCTGGCGATTACGTCAGTCTTTACGGCGCCGCTCGTGCACAAAGCGCTGGGCACAGTGCGTTCGCTCGTCGTTCTCTTTATCGCCTTTGCGGCCATTCTCGTTATTATGGGGATCTGGACAGACCATCAGACTTTGATTATTACATGTATCGTTGTCGCTGGTGCTGTCCTCGGTATGGTGAATACGATCATGACAACCGCTGTGATGGGTTCTGCGCCGGTTGAACGTTCAATCGCGTCTTCAGCCTACAGCTCAGTCCGCTTCATCGGCGGCGCGCTCGCTCCGTGGATTGCGGGAATGCTGTCAGAACACTTTACTGCAAGCACACCATATACAGTAGGCGGAATCGTCGTTTTTGTCGGCATGCTTGTCCTTCTCATGGGACGTAAACATCTTGCTGGAATTAAGGCGGGGCATTAATAACGAAAGACACTGCACAGATGCAGTGTCTTTTTTTAATCGTGGAATTTCCCATTACTACCGTATTATAGTAATTTCCGTCAGAAAGCAATTTCTCCTTTTTTAAGATTCCTTCTGCTTCAAATCCTTTCGTTTGTTTCCAGGACATTCAGTGAGATTTTTTTAATTGCGTTGGCATCCGCTTCGGTCAGGCATTGATGCGGCTGGGATTTATCTTGCAGAAGCTGAGAATGTGTCCGTTCATTTACGATTGCCATTTCAAGTGATGGTTCATGCTGTAGAGGGGACGTTTGCCATGGATAAGGCAAAACCTGACGAATATGATCATAAATGTTTAGAAACGCTCTATCAATACATACACAGCGTCATGAAAAACAGCTTTTCTCGGTCGAGTGGTTTACCGCTTGGGCAGATGAGGAGGATTTTGAGCTGTCTGCCAAAAGAGAGCTGACACTTGATGAATTCACATCTCCATTGCAGCTCATTTTAAAAGACAGAGAGCTTTTGAGAATGGTTCAGAAAAAATGGCAGTAAAAAACCCGCCCTTCATCAGGCGGGTTTTTTTATAAATTAAAGCACTTTCGTCGTCCAAGACTCGCAGTTCCACGTTTCTGTCGCAATATCCATATAAAAGTCTGGCTCGTGGGAAATGAGCAGAATGGAGCCTTTATATTCTTTCAGGGCGCGCTTGAGCTCTTCCTTGGCATCGACATCCAAGTGGTTTGTCGGCTCATCGAGCACCAGCAGGTTTGTTTCTGAGTTGATTAGCTTGCACAATCTGACTTTCGCTTTTTCGCCTCCGCTTAATACGGAGACGCGGCTTTCGATATGCTTTGTCGTCAGTCCGCATTTTGCCAGAGCGGCACGGATTTCATACTGCGTATAAGAAGGGAATTCACTCCATACTTCTTCGATGCACGTATTGTTGTTTGTTTCCTTGACCTCTTGCTCGAAATAGCCGGTATAGATGTGCTCACCGCGTTCAACAGAGCCTTCGAGCGGCTGGATTTCACCAAGCAAACTTTTCAGCAATGTCGTTTTTCCGATCCCATTCGCGCCGTAAAGGGCAATTTTTTGGCCGCGCTCCATGCGGAGGTTGAGCGGACGGGACAGCGGGGAATCGTAACCGATCACGAGATCCTTCGTTTCAAAAATCAGCTTGCCTGACGTTCTCGCCGGCTTAAAGTGGAATTCCGGCTTTGGCTTTTCTGCCGCAAGCTCGATCATATCCATCTTATCGAGTTTCTTTTGGCGGGACATCGCCATGTTTCTCGTGCTGACACGCGCTTTGTTGCGGGCAACGAAATCCTTCAGCTCCGCGACTTCCTGCTGCTGCTTTTTGTAGGCCGCTTCAAGCTGCTGTTTTTTCACCTCGTAGACTTCCATAAACTGATGGTAGTCGCCGACATAACGTGTCAGCTCTTGATTTTCAACGTGATAAATCAGGTTGATGACACTATTCAAGAACGGAATATCGTGGGAAATCAGGATGAACGCGTTCTCGTATTCCTGCAGGTAGCGTTTCAGCCATTCAATATGCTGTTCATCAAGATAGTTGGTCGGCTCATCGAGAAGCAGAATTTCCGGCTTTTCAAGGAGAAGCTTAGCGAGAAGGACCTTTGTGCGCTGTCCGCCGCTCAAATCGGTGACATCTCGCTCTAAACCGATATCGCTCAAACCGAGACCGCGGGCGATTTCTTCCACCTTGGAATCAATGACATAAAAATCATTGTTTGTCAGCGCGTCTTGAATGACGCCGACTTCTTCAAGCAGCTTCTCGAGCTCGTCGGGATCAGCCTCGCCCATTTTGTTGTAAATCTCGTTCATTTCCTCTTCCATCGCAAATAAATAATGGAATGCGTCTTTCAGGACGTCGCGAATAGATTTTCCTTTTTCCAGCACGGTATGCTGATCCAGATAGCCGACACGGACATTTTTTGACCATTCGACTTTTCCCTCATCAGGTTCAAGCTTTCCGGTAATAATATTCATGAAGGTTGATTTTCCTTCACCGTTTGCGCCGATCAAACCGACGTGCTCGCCTTTTAACAGGCGGAAGGAAACGTTATTAAAAATGGCCCGGTCCCCGAAGCCGTGGCTTAAATCCTTTACAGATAAAATACTCATGTTTACACCTCTATCGTTATCAAACACGCACAATCGGCGTGTAATATTCACCCTTTTGATTATAAAGGAGGATTCGGAATGTTGAAAGGTATAGGAAAGAAAAAGAAAAATTGCGTTCCGGGCGAGGTTTTGAGATACTATGGAATAGATTTCAGGAATTGAGGAGAACAAAATGACGCAAACTTGGCCATTTTTACATAATGCACAATCATTTATACAAGAGAATTGGAATGCTTCCGGCTTTCAAACGCCAACCCCTGTTCAAGAGCAGGCAGCCCAGCTGATCATGGACGGAAAGGATGTCATTGCAGAATCGCCGACAGGCACAGGGAAGACGCTGGCGTATGCGCTGCCGGTCTTGGAGCGGATCAAACCAGAGCAAAAGCATCCGCAGGCGGTGATTTTAGCGCCTTCCCGTGAGCTGGTCATGCAGATTTTTCAGGTGATTCAGGATTGGAAAGCGGGCTCAGAGCTGCGTGCGGTTTCCTTAATCGGCGGGGCGAATGTGAAGAAGCAGGTCGAAAAGCTGAAGAAACATCCGCATATCATCGTCGGCACGCCGGGCAGGGTGTTTGAACTGATTAAAGCGAAGAAACTCAAAATGCATGAAGTGAAAACGATCGTGCTTGATGAAACGGATCAGCTCGTCCTGCCGGAGCATCGCGAAACGATGAAGCAAATCATTAAAACAACATTAAGAGACCGCCAGCTTCTATGTTTTTCTGCCACGCTCAAAAAGGAAACAGAGGACGTGCTCCGCGAATTGGCGCAAGAGCCTGAGGTGTTGAAGGTGCAGCGAAGCAAGGCGGAGGCAGGGAAAGTGAAGCATCAATACCTGATTTGCGACCAGCGCGACAAAGTGAAGCTGCTGCAAAAGCTGTCAAGGCTTGAAGGCATGCAGGCACTCGTATTTGTGAGAGACATTGGCAACCTGAGTGTATATGCGGAAAAACTGGCATATCACCACGTTGAACTCGGCGTTTTGCACAGTGAAGCGAAAAAAATGGAGCGAGCGAAAATCATTGCCGCATTCGAAGACGGAGAGTTTCCTCTTTTATTGGCGACTGACATTGCCGCACGCGGTTTAGACATTGAAAACCTGCCATACGTGATTCATGCTGATATTCCAGATGAAGATGGCTATGTCCACAGATCAGGACGAACAGGCCGGGCCGGAAAAGAAGGCAACGTGCTGAGCCTTGTGACAAAATTGGAGGAATCTAAGCTGAAAAAAATGGCGAAGAAGCTTGGTGTTGAGCTGAGTGAAGCTGTGTATGCAGGCGGAAAACTGAAGACGAAATAAAAAGAAGGGCGAAGAGCCCTTTTTTTGTTGTAAAATAATAGAAAAGATTTTGCGCGGAGGTGGGAAAATGGCTTCAATAGACAGGTTTCAAGTAATGCAGGAGCCAGAGCTGAAAATCCTTGAACACTGGTTTGAGAATGAGGATACCAGACGGAGAATGGATGGGATGCTGCCATTAGATGAGTGGTATGCACGAGTAAATAAAGATAAACACGATACTGTCATCATGGCGTATGATGGACAGCTGCCGGCAGGGATGGTCGTTATTGAGTTCGGAGAGGAGCGGACGTATATTGGATTGATCGTCAATCCTTTGTACCGGCTTCAAGGGTACGGAAAACGGATATTGCAAAAGCTGATGACCGAACCTGATTTTACTAGCGTGCGAGAATGGGTGGCATGCATTGAAGAAGACAATCGAATCAGTTTAGCTTGCTTTCAAGCAGCAGGATTCACTTTGGAAGACACGGAACCTGATGAAGATGGTTTTCTTACGCTGATTCTTCGCAACTGATCTCATCGAAACACAAAAGGAGGGCAAAAAGCCCTCCCGTTTTCATCTTCATTCAGCTCGGATCACTGACCTTGATCAGCTGTTTCCCTTTATTTTCTCCCTTAAATAAACCGAGAAACGCGTCAGGAATGTTTTCGAAGCCTTCTGTGATGGTTTCCTCGTAATGGAGTTTACCAGCCTTCAGCCATTCGGCCAGCTGTTTTGCTCCCTCAGAAAAACGATCGGAGTAGTCGCTTACGATAAAGCCTTGCATCAGCGACTTCGTTTTAATGAGTTTTGATTGGACACGAGGGCCCATGTCATCTGCTTCGCTTTTTGCGTTATAGGAAGAAATGGCGCCGCACACCGGAATGCGGGCAAATTCATTGAGCAGATTCATCACCGCGTCTGAAATCGGTCCGCCGACATTGTCAAAATACACATCGACACCGTCAGGACAAGCGTTTTGAAGCGCTTTTTGGATATCATCCGCTGTTTTGTAATTGATGGCTTCGTCAAACTGAAGCTCCTGTTTTAAATAGTCGATTTTTTCATCAGAGCCCGCGATGCCGACGACTCGCGCGCCTTTGATTTTGGCAATTTGCCCGACTGTTGAACCGACGGCTCCAGCAGCTCCGGAGACAACCACGGTTTCGCCTTCCTTCGGGCGTCCGATGTCCAGCAATCCGAAGTATGCTGTTAAGCCGGTCATTCCCAAAATGCCGAGATAGGCCGAAGCGGGAGCAAGGCTTGTATCAATTTTTCGCAAGGCAGACTCGCTCACAGCGGAAAATTCCTGCCAGCTGAGATTTCCGATGACGATATCGCCTTTTTTCAGATGATTCCCGTCTGACACAACTTCAGCGATAACCCCGCCAGAAAGCGCTTCATCCAAGGCGAACGGCTCAACATATGACTTCGTATCCTGCATACGGCCGCGCATATAAGGGTCAACCGATACATAAAGCGTTTTGACAAGCACTTCCCCTTGCTTGGGTTCAGGAACCGGAATGGTTTCAAAGCGAAAGTCTTCATGAACAGGAATACCTTGTGGACGTCTTGCTAATTGAATTTGCTGCTGAGATGCTGTCATTTTCATCCTCCTATCACTTGGTTGACACCACTGTAACATGGACAGGAGAGGAAATACAAAAGGTAAGCTGGCATACAAAAAAGGAGAGGGGCTCCTCTCCTTTTTATTTCGCCCGTAATTTCGGGCACAGTCCCGTCGGCAGGCACATTGGCTTCTGGTCGATCGGGCTTCTCATGATGCAGCATTCCAAGCCGAAGACTTCACGGAAAAATGGCTGGGTGAACACATCTTCCGGTGTTCCGGCGTTGTATATTTTTCCGTCCAGCACACTGATCAGATAGTCAGCATATTGAGCTGCTTGGTTTAAATCATGGAGCACCATGACAACGGTGCGGCCATGGTCGCGGTTCAGCTTTTTCAGCAGTTCAAGCACTTCAATCTGGTGTGAGATGTCTAAATACGTGGTCGGCTCATCAAGCAAAAGCAAATCAGTGCCTTGCGCAAGTGCCATGGAAATCCAGGCTCTTTGTCTTTGGCCGCCTGAAAGGGCATCCAGCGTCCGATCCTTCAGTTCAATCATGCCCGTTGCTTCTAGCGCCCACTCTACCATGTCATGATCCTCTTGGGTATGCTTGGATAACAGCTTTTTGTGAGGATGTCTGCCAAAATAGCATAATTCCTCTACCGTCAATCCTTCAGGAGCCTGAGGAGATTGTGGAAGAATGGCCAGTTTTTTTGCGACTTCTTTTGATGGCTGGCGGTGGATGTCTTTTCCTTCTAGTAGCACTGTACCGCTTTTCGGGGCCATCAGCCTGGCGAGCGATTTGAGGATTGTTGATTTACCGCAGCCATTAGCGCCGATGAGCGCAGTGATTTTTCCTTCTTCTATCTTTAAGTCGACTCCGTCAATAATCACTGTACTGTCATATGAAAGAGTGAGCTGGTCTGCAGCCAGTTTTCCCATGGTATCCTCTCCCTACTGTTTCCTCGCTTCGAATTTCAATAAATATAAGAAATAAGGCGCGCCGATTACGGCTGTCAGTATTCCGGCAGGTATTTCAACCGGAGGCATGATGCCGCGCCCTAACGTATCTGCAATTAATAATATAATAGCACCAATCAATGCCGATGCAGGCAGTAAATATTTAGCTTTTTCTCCGGTAAGCCGTCTGGCGATATGCGGAGCAAGCAAGCCGATAAAACCGATTGAGCCGACGACGGCTACACAGCTTCCCGCCAGCGCCACCGCGGTGAAAATCAGAATGAATCTCAGCCGGTTTGCGTTTTCTCCGAGACCCTGTGCAAGCTCATCCCCGAGTGACATAAGATCCAGCTTCGGTATGAGTATGCAGACGATCGGAAAAAGAATCAAAAGCCATGGCGCAAGCAGCTTGACTTCTTCCCAGTTTCTTCCCCAGAGGCTTCCTGTCAGCCAAATGAGTGCAGCATTCACGTCGCCCGGAAACTTGACCATCATATATTGCATTCCGGCGTGGCAGACCGCGCCTAAAGCAATGCCTGATAAAGCCAGTGAAGAGGGCTGAATGCTCTTTTTTCGGGCTATCATTAATAATAGTACAGCAATAATGGCGGCTCCGGCAAATGCGGAGAACGGAAGCACGTATACCGGCGACTCAGGAAAGATGAGAATCACAGCCATCGCCGCAAGTCCGGAGCCTTTTGAAATGCCGACAACGTCCGGGGAAGCGAGCGGATTTCGGATCACACCCTGTAAAATCGCTCCGGCAGCGGCAAGCCCAGCACCGGCCAAAATCGCTAATATGATGCGGGGCAGACGATATTGCTGGATGATAAATTCAAAGGAATGATCCAGTCCCAGCAGATTCGTCACTACTGCATCAGGTGAAATGTATAATGCACCGATTCCAATGCTGATGACGGACAGAACGATTAAAATCACGGCCAATATGAGTATCGCCAGCAAGGGGCGTTTTTGTTTTCTGGTTGTTTTCTTCATTTCAGATGCCGCCCTTTCCTTGCCAAATATAAGAAAAACGGCGTTCCGATAATCGCGGTGACAATGCCGACCGGTGATTCATAAGGAAATGCAATCCATCTGGCCAGAACATCTGCGTACACCAGCAAAATGGCACCGAACAGTGCCGAAAACGGAAGCACGTATTGATAATGTTCTCCGATCAGCTTGCGGACAATATGCGGGACGAGCAGCCCGACAAAGCCAATCGGCCCGGCGACGGCTACGGAAGCGCCGGAAAGGATTAAAATAATCAAACTGATCAGAATCCGGATGCCGTTCATATTTTGTCCAAGCCCTTTTGCTGTTTCGTCTCCGAGACCGAGAACAGAAACAGAACCGGAAAATACGAGGGCAAGCCCGATGCCAATGACAGAAAACGGAGCGATGGTTATGACATCCTGCCAGTTGCTGCCGTCGATTGCGCCTGTCATCCAGTACAGAACATCCTCACCTGACTCATTTAAAATAATGATGGCCTGTGTCATAGAGGAGAGGAACAAATGCACGGCCATTCCTGACAGCGCCAGCTTGACAGGTGTCATTCCGCCGGATGAGGCAATCATATATACAATCGCGCCGCCTGCTGCCGCACCCGCAAAAGCGAATATAACAGATGAATAGGGCGATGCCGGCAGAATGACGAGAGAAGAAACGACAAAAAGCGATGCACCCGCATTCACACCGAAAATTTGGGGTGAAGCCAGAGGGTTTCTGGTCATAGCCTGCATCAGCGCCCCTGCTACAGCTAGGCTGGCGCCGACAAAAACGCCGATTAAAGTGCGGGGAAGGCGAAGAGTAGAGATGATGAGCTGTTCCTTTGAACCGTCCCATACAAAAAGATATTTCAATGAATCTATGATGCCGATGTCTGAGGCTCCTACTGAAAGATTCAGCCCAAGCCCAAATATAAAAATAATCAGTGCAATGATAAACATCATCAGTCTTGATGATGAGCGCCGTTTGGCTGAATGATACAACAGTCTCACTTCCTTACTGCGTCTGGTTGCAAAAACGAAGAAGCAAGGATTTCCCCTCGCTTCTCATTTGTCCTATTTATTATACACTTTTTTAAGCACATCTTTGGCGCTTGTTTCACTAGACTTGATGCCTCTGAATCTTGTCCAAGTGTCACGGTCCGCATCATAGACTTGTCCATTTTTCACCGCTTTGAGATTTTTCCAGAGCGGGTTCGTTTTCCACTCATCTACAATGGTTTTGCCTTCGTTGGCTGAGATGAACAAAATATCAGGATCGATTTTGCTCAATTGCTCAAGGCTGACCTCTTGATAGGCGTTATCTGACTTCACAGCGTGTGTAAAGCCTAGCATTTTAAAGATTTCTCCGTCATAGGATGATGATGTATGAAGCTGGAAGGAATCCGCTCTTGCAACGCCGAGAACGATGTTGCGGTTTTCATCTTTCGGAAGTTCGGCTTTTAGATCGTTGATGACTTTTTTGTGCTCGGCAAGCTTTTCTTTTCCTTCATCTTCTTTATTTAATGCTTTAGCAATGGTCGTAAAGCTGTCGATCGTTTCGTCATATGTCGCTTCACGGCTTTTTAATTCAATCGTCGGAGCGATTTTTTTCAGCTGTTTATAAATGTTTTTATGGCGCTCAGCGTCAGCGATGATTAAATCAGGCTTCAAGGAACTGATGACCTCAAGATTGGGTTCGCTGCGTGTGCCTACAGATGTGTAATCAATGGAGCTGCCGACAAGCTTTTTAATCATATCTTTTTTGTTGTCATCGGCGATGCCCACCGGCGTAATGCCGAGATTGCGAACGGCATCCAAGAATGAAAGCTCAAGCACAACCACTCGCTTAGGTGTGCCGCTTACTGTCGTTTTTCCTTCTTCGTCATGGATCACTCTGGAATCCTTAGACTTGCTTTCGCCGCTTCCGTTGTTATTCTGGCTTGATGAACAGCCGGATACAATGAGGCAGGCGAGCAATAAAACACTCATGATGGCAATCAACTTGTTAGAATAGGTGCGCATGTCATTCTTCCTTTTTTCAGATTTAGTAATGAGAATCATTATCACATGTAACACTATAATAGCATGGCTTATCATGTCAATATTTTTTTAGTAAAGAAAGATGCGTTTTTTACTGCTTTCTCATGAAAGCATCATCAGACACAAATAAGTGGTATGAAGCGTTACCGTGTCTTCGAGACAAAAACGCATGGGCGTTGGCTTTAGAGGTTTCGAACATATCAGCAGTGACATAAGGAAGGAGAGTGCTGAGATAACCGGACAATTTCTTTTCTATTTCATCTGTTAGTGCAAATTCAATGTCGCCGATATTCATGATAATCGAGAAAACAAAGTCGATATCGATATGAAAATGTTCCTCGGCAAAAACCGCAAGCTCGTGAATTCCTGGTGAACATCCGGCACGCTTATGGAAAATCTGTTTGACTAAATCACTCACAATCCAAGCATTGTATTGCTGTTCTGGTGAAAAGTATTGCATTAGACATACCTCCTGCTCGTACGGATAAAGGCAGCGTTTCATGGTCGTGTGCTCCGTGCAGCGGCTTCTCCTTAATTTTGATTTTTCTGAAAATAGGTCCCGTTCCTATCACTTTACCATGGACGGAAAACAAATAGCTACTACCATTCCTCCTGTTTTTCTCTTTAATGTTCTGGAATCTGTTTCAGGTACAGACGATCGGGTATGAAAGAAATATAGAAAACATGAAGGAGGAATATCGACATGAAACCAGTTGTAAAAGAGTATACAAATGACGAACAGCTCATGAAGGATGTAGAGGAATTGCAGAAAATGGGTGTTGCGAAAGAGGATGTATACGTCTTAGCTCACGACGATGACAGAACGGAACGCCTGGCAGACAACACGAATGCCAATACGATCGGAGCCAAAGAAACAGGTTTCAAGCACGCGGTGGGAAATATCTTCAATAAAAAAGGAGATGAGCTCCGCAATAAAATTCACGAAATCGGTTTTTCTGAAGATGAAGCCGCTCAATTTGAAAA
This sequence comes from Bacillus sp. PS196, assembly GCF_037963555.1. Classification (NCBI taxonomy): domain Bacteria; kingdom Bacillati; phylum Bacillota; class Bacilli; order Caryophanales; family Bacillaceae; genus Bacillus; species Bacillus sp. PS196. The sequence goes on from NZ_CP150159.1 coordinate 805,784, forward strand.
ACGCTTAGATGAAGGAAAAGTACTTCTCTTTGTGACAGATAACGAAAAAGTGAAAGCTTGGGCATAAAGCAAGGAAAAAACCAAAAGGCTATGACGGCCTTTTGGTTTTTTTGCGGTCTTTGCGGTGGCATTTTGCAGAATGCCGCAATAGGATAGCGGAACATTTTCGGTTCTGAATGTCCCTCAATTTGCTATTATATTTTTGTGATAAATTGGAATAAAATCTCACAAAATAGAAAATGGGGGTACATAGTGGATGAAAAAAGTGATGTTAGCTACGGCTTTGTTTTTAGGATTGACTCCAGCTGGCGCGAACGCAGCTGATTTAGGCCACCAGACGTTGGGATCCAATGATGGCTGGGGCGCGTACTCGACCGGCACGACAGGCGGATCAAAAGCATCCTCCTCAAATGTGTATACCGTCAGCAACAGAAACCAGCTTGTCTCGGCATTAGGGAAGGAAACGAACACAACGCCAAAAATCATTTATATCAAGGGAACGATTGACATGAACGTGGATGACAATCTGAAGCCGCTTGGTCTAAATGACTATAAAGATCCGGAGTATGATTTGGACAAATATTTGAAAGCCTATGATCCTAGCACATGGGGCAAAAAAGAGCCGTCGGGAACACAAGAAGAAGCGAGAGCGCGCTCTCAGAAAAACCAAAAAGCACGGGTCATGGTGGATATCCCTGCAAACACGACGATCGTCGGTTCAGGGACTAACGCTAAAGTCGTGGGAGGAAACTTCCAAATCAAGAGTGATAACGTCATTATTCGCAACATTGAATTCCAGGATGCCTATGACTATTTTCCGCAATGGGATCCGACTGACGGAAGCTCAGGGAACTGGAACTCACAATACGACAACATCACGATAAACGGCGGCACACACATCTGGATTGATCACTGTACATTTAACGACGGTTCGCGTCCGGACAGCACATCACCGAAATATTATGGAAGAAAATATCAGCACCATGACGGCCAAACGGATGCTTCCAACGGCGCTAACTATATCACGATGTCCTACAACTATTATCACGATCATGATAAAAGCTCTATTTTCGGATCAAGTGACAGCAAAACCTCCGATGACGGCAAATTAAAAATTACGCTCCATCATAACCGCTATAAAAATATTGTCCAGCGCGCGCCGAGAGTCCGCTTCGGGCAAGTGCACGTATACAACAACTATTATGAAGGAAGCACAAGCTCTTCAAGTTATCCTTTCAGCTATGCATGGGGAATCGGAAAGTCATCTAAAATCTATGCCCAAAACAATGTCATTGACGTACCGGGACTGTCAGCTGCTAAAACGATCAGCGTATTCAGCGGGGGAACGGCTTTATATGACTCCGGCACGTTGCTGAACGGCACACAGATCAACGCATCGGCTGCAAACGGGCTGAGCTCTTCTGTCGGCTGGACGCCGTCTCTGCATGGGTCGATTGATGCTTCTGCTAATGTGAAATCAAATGTCATAAATCAAGCGGGTGCGGGTAAATTAAATTAAGAAAGTGAAAAACACAAAGGGTGCTAACCTTTGTGTTTTTTAATTAATTAAAATGTTTATTAACTTAGTTAAGGAGTAGAATGGAAAAGGGGATCGGAAAACAAGTATATAGGAGGAGACCTATTTATGGCTTCAGAAAAAGACGCAGGAAAACAGTCAGCAGTAAAGCTTGTTCCATTGCTTATTACTGTCGCTGTGGGACTAATCATCTGGTTTATTCCCGCTCCGTCCGGACTTGAACCTAAAGCTTGGCATTTGTTTGCGATTTTTGTCGCGACAATTATCGGCTTTATCTCCAAGCCCTTGCCAATGGGTGCAATTGCAATTTTTGCATTGGCGGTTACTGCACTAACTGGAACACTATCAATTGAGGATACATTAAGCGGATTCGGGAATAAGACCATTTGGCTTATCGTTATCGCATTCTTTATTTCCCGGGGATTTATCAAAACCGGGCTCGGTGCGAGAATTTCGTATGTATTCGTTCAGAAATTCGGGAAAAAAACCCTTGGACTTTCTTATTCACTGCTATTCAGTGATTTAATACTTTCACCTGCTATTCCAAGTAATACGGCGCGTGCAGGAGGCATTATATTTCCTATTATCAGATCATTATCCGAAACATTCGGATCAAGCCCGGCAAATGGAACAGAGAGGAAAATCGGTGCATTCTTATTAAAAACCGGTTTTCAGGGGAATCTGATCACATCTGCTATGTTCCTGACAGCGATGGCGGCGAACCCGCTGATTGCCAAGCTGGCCCATGATGTCGCAGGGGTGGACTTAACATGGACAAGCTGGGCAATTGCCGCGATTGTGCCGGGACTTGTAAGCTTAATCATCACGCCGCTTGTGATTTACAAGCTGTATCCGCCGGAAATCAAAGAAACACCGGATGCGGCGAAAATCGCAACAGAAAAACTGAAAGAAATGGGACCGTTCAAAAAATCAGAGCTTTCCATGGTTATCGTGTTTCTTTTGGTGCTCGTGCTGTGGATTTTTGGCGGCAGCTTCAACATCGACGCAACCACAACCGCATTGATCGGTTTGGCCGTTCTCTTATTATCACAAGTTCTGACTTGGGATGATATCAAGAAAGAACAGGGCGCTTGGGATACGCTCACTTGGTTTGCGGCGCTTGTCATGCTCGCCAACTTCTTGAATGAATTAGGCATGGTATCTTGGTTCAGTAATGCCATGAAATCATCCGTATCAGGGTTCTCTTGGATTGTGGCATTTATCATTTTAATTGTTGTGTATTATTACTCTCACTATTTCTTTGCAAGTGCGACAGCCCACATCAGTGCGATGTATTCAGCATTTTTGGCTGTCGTCGTGGCAGCGGGCGCACCGCCGCTTTTAGCAGCGCTGAGCCTCGCGTTCATCAGTAACCTGTTCGGGTCAACGACTCACTACGGTTCTGGAGCGGCTCCGGTCTTCTTCGGAGCAGGCTACATCCCGCAAGGCAAATGGTGGTCCATCGGATTTATCCTGTCGATTGTTCATATCATCGTATGGCTTGTGATCGGCGGATTATGGTGGAAAGTACTGGGAATATGGTAGAAAGAAAAAGGCAGACGCGGTCTGCCTTTTTTTTATTTTCACTCCTTCGCAAGAAAACGGATTTTGAAAAATGAGAAAATTTCCTGTGAAAAATGGTATGATCTAGGTAGAAAGGACGGCTGGTGCTGTGGTGAAAAAGCGGTTCCATTTTTCCCTGCAAACAAAAATAATGGGGCTGATTGCGGCTCTGCTGGTCTTTGTCATTGGTGTGCTGACCATTACGTTAGCCGTTCAGCATACACAGGGAGAACGGAGACAGGCAGAGCAGCTGGCGGTTCAAACGGCGAGAACCATTTCCTATATGCCGCCGGTTAAAGAGCTCATTGAGAGAAAAGACGGACATGCGGCTCAGACGCAAGAGGTCATTGAACAAATGAAAGAACAGACTGGCGCGTTTGCCATTTATGTTTTGGACGAAAAAGGAGACATTCGCAGCGCCTCTGGAAAAAGCGGATTAAAGAAACTGGAGCGCAGCAGAGAAATTTTGTTTGGCGGTTCGCATGTTTCTGAAACAAAAGCGGATGGACGAAGAGTGATCAGAGGGAGCGCGCCGATTATAAAAGAACAGAAGGGATACAGCCAAGTGATCGGCAGCGTATCTGTTGATTTTCTGCAAACGGAGACAGAGCAAAGCATCAAAAAGCATTTGAGAAATTTGAGTGTGATTGCTGTGCTTGTACTGCTGCTTGGATTTATTGGCGCCGCCGTGCTGGCGAAAAGCATCAGAAAGGATACGCTTGGGCTTGAGCCGCATGAGATCGCGGCTCTATATCGTGAGAGGAACGCAATGCTTTTCGCGATTCGAGAAGGGATTATTGCCACCAACCGTGAAGGCGTCGTCACCATGATGAACGTATCGGCGGCCGAGATGCTGAAGCTGCCCGAGCCTGTGACCCATCTTCCTATAGATGACGTCATGCCGGGAGCAGGGCTGATGTCTGTGCTTGAAAAAGGAGAAATGCTGCCGAACCAGGAAGTAAGCGTCAACGATCAAGTGTTTATTATCAATACGAAAGTGATGAATCAAGGCGGGCAGGCGTATGGGATTGTCGTCAGCTTCAGGGAGAAAACAGAGCTGAAGAAGCTGATCGACACATTGACAGAGGTTCGCAAATATTCTGAGGATCTCAGGGCGCAGACTCATGAATTTTCAAATAAGCTTTATGCGATTTTAGGGCTGCTTGAACTTGGGGAGTATGATGAAGCCATTGATCTGATTAAAGAGGAATATGCGATACAAAATGAACAGCATGATCTTTTATTCCATAACATTCATTCGCAGCAGGTGCAGGCCATTTTGTTAGGGAAAATAAGCAAGGCATCGGAAAAGAAGGTCAAGCTGGTGATTGATGAGAACAGCTCACTCGCGCCTCTTCCTGCACATATCGGCTTGTCCCATCTTATTACGATTATTGGCAATTTAATTGATAACGCTTTCGAAGCTGTAGCGGAGCAAAGCGTGAAGGAAGTTTTGTTTTTTATCACGGATATGGGCCATGACATTGTCATTGAAGTATCAGACACAGGGCCCGGTGTGCCGCCAGAGAAAATAGAAGCTGTGTTTGAGAGAGGCTATTCTTCAAAGGGGATGAGGAGAGGCTACGGTCTGGCCAATGTGAAAGACTCAGTGCGTGAACTGGGCGGCTGGATCGAACTGGCGAATCAAAAAACTGGCGGGGCGGTATTCACTGTGTTTATACCGAAGGAGAAACAAAGGGGGAATCCATTTGATTCACATCGCGATTGCGGAGGATGATTTTCGAGTTGCGCAAATCCATGAGAGATTGATTAAACAGCTTGATGGATTCAAGATTATCGGCAAGGCGGCTAACGCAAAAGAGACATTGGCGCTTTTGAAGGAACACAAGGCTGATTTGCTTCTGCTGGATATTTATATGCCGGACGAGCTTGGGACCGCGTTGATTCCTGATATACGAAGCCAATTTCCTGAAGTGGACATTATGATTATCACAGCGGCAACAGAAACCCGGCATTTGCAGGAAGCGCTAAGGGCAGGAATTGCCCACTATTTGATCAAACCCGTAACGGCTGACAAGTTCAGGCAGGTGCTGCTTCAGTATAAAGAAAAAAGGAAGCTGCTCATGTCTCAGCCGGAGGTCAGCCAATCCATGATCGACCATATTTTTGGGAACGGTGTGAAGACAGCTTTGCCGGCAGAGGATTTGCCGACTGGCATTAATTCGATTACACTGCGAAAAATTAAGGAAGCGCTTCAGACTGCGTCAGAAGGATTGACAGCGGAGGAACTTGGGGAAAAAATGGGGGCGTCACGAACAACTGCCCGCCGTTATGCCGAGTACCTTGTGTCAAAGGAAGAAGCAAGAGCCGAGCTTGAATACGGGATTATCGGCAGGCCGGAGAGAAAATATTATTTGGCGGCGGATTAGATATGAAAAAATCTATAATATTATTGATTTTTCTATTGATCTTTATGCAGGGTGATATCAGGCAGGTGGCTGCGCCGCGCCTGCCGGACGGGCCGATAGAAATTGTCGTCCCTGCCGAACCTTCTGGCGGCTGGGATGTCACAGCGCAGGCGATCCAATCAGTTTTGAGGCAGAAGCAGATCGTGAAGGATGATGTTCATATCGTCTATAAATCCGGCGGCGGGGGAGAGAAAGGCTGGAAATATGTCAACAAAAGCAGCAAACAAACCATCAGCATGACGTCCAGCCTAATATTGAGCAATGATCTTCTCGGGCAAAGCAAATTAAAAATGTCCGATTTTACGCCGCTCGCCATTCTCTCCAAGGAATGGCAGACGGTTGCATTGCCAAAAGGATCAGCGTTAACAAATGGCAAGGATGTGCTGAATGAGATCAACATGCATCCCGGCAAGGTGAGAATCGGCTTTGCCCCGGGGTTTGGCAATGATGATCAGCTCTCGTTCGTCAGAGCGGCAGATATGTACGGCATTGACCCGTTTGACATTCAATTCTCACAGTATGACAGCAGCGAACAGCTCATTCAGGCGCTGATCAGACATGAGATAGAAGCGGCTTCCATGACACTTTCTGAAGCGAAACCATATGAACGAAACGGCGATATCACGTTAGCTGCTGTAACATCTGATAAAAGACTTCCCGGTTTTCCAAATGTACCGACGTGGAAGGAGCAGGGAATCCCGTTTGTTTTTTCTCATTGGAGAGGGATTTTGGGCCCGAAAAATATGTCTGAGGAAGAGATTTCTTACTGGGATCAAGCGCTAAAGAAGGTCACCTCCTCACCTGAATGGAAGCGGAAAATAAACGAACAGGACTGGGAAAGCTTTTATTTGAACAGCAGGGAAACGAAACGGTTTTTAGAAGAGCAATCCGCTTTTTATCAAAGCATCATGACAGGAAATTAAGATCCCGGCATCCCGGGATTTTTTCATGCCGAAAAATGATCAAAAAGAACAAAACGGTTTTAAAAATTTAAAAATACAAAAAAACCAAATTATTTACTTGCGGTTGGTTTTCCCATACGATGGCAAAAAGGCAAGACAAAAAGGGGAGTAAGGGAGAAAAAAATGTAAGCGGATTCATTTAAGGGGGAATGGATGTGTTAGCAATCTTAGGCTTTCTCATGATGCTTGTGTTTATGGCATTGATCATGACAAAACGGCTTTCTGTTTTAACAGCATTAGTTTTGACGCCGATTGTGTTTGCGCTTATCGCCGGATTTGGATTTACTGAAGTTGGGGACATGATGATTTCGGGGATTCAGCAAGTCGCACCGACTGCGGTCATGATTATGTTTGCGATCTTATATTTTGGAATTATGATTGATACAGGCCTGTTTGATCCAATGGTTGGCAAAATTTTAAGCATGGTCAAAGGAGACCCTTTAAAAATTGTTGTCGGGACAGCGGTCCTTACAATGCTCGTCGCCTTGGACGGAGATGGCTCGACAACGTACATGATTACGACAAGCGCCATGCTTCCGCTCTATTTGCTGCTAGGCATCCGGCCAATTATCTTGGCAGGAATCGCGGGAGTCGGCATGGGAATCATGAACACGATTCCATGGGGCGGTGCGACGCCGAGGGCCGCGAGTGCGCTGGGGGTTGATCCAGCTGAGCTTACAGGGCCGATGATTCCTGTCATTGCAAGCGGGATGCTTTGTATGGTGGCGGTTGCGTATGTGCTTGGAAAAGCGGAACGAAAGCGCCTTGGTGTGATTGAACTGAAACAGCCGGCCAATGCCAATGAACCGGCTGCTGCGGTTGAAGATGAGTGGAAGCGGCCGAAGCTTTGGTGGTTCAATTTATTGTTAACGCTTTCTTTAATAGGATGTTTAGTATCGGGTAAAGTCAGTTTAACCGTACTGTTTGTCATTGCGTTTTGTATTGCGCTGATTGTGAATTATCCCAATCTCGAGCATCAGAGACAGCGCATCGCGGCGCATTCCAGCAACGTGCTGGCTATCGGTTCAATGATTTTTGCCGCGGGGGTGTTCACGGGGATTTTGACAGGCACGAAAATGGTTGATGAAATGGCGATCTCGCTCGTGTCCATGATACCGGAACAAATGGGCGGATTGATCCCGGCGATTGTTGCCTTAACAAGCGGCATTTTCACATTCTTGATGCCGAATGACGCGTATTTCTACGGGGTGCTGCCGATTTTATCAGAAACAGCTGTCGCATACGGTGTGGATAAAGTGGAAATTGCCAGAGCCTCTATTATCGGCCAGCCGATTCATATGCTGAGTCCGCTTGTGCCATCCACTCATTTGCTTGTCGGACTCGTCGGAGTTTCTATTGATGACCATCAAAAATTCGCATTGAAATGGGCGGTTCTCGCAGTGATCGTCATGACGGCTATCGCTCTATTCATCGGTGCGATCTCTATTTCCGTATGATAATTCAGGCGTAATGACACACACTAACGGCATACAACATTCCGGAGGTGTCATTATGAGTGATCCTTATATGCCGCTGACTTCAGTCAGAAGCGGAACGGGGTTCGAAGCGGCAAAAGGGGTGCACGGCCTGACTGTGCAAATTGCGAATGTCTATTTTATTCAGCTGCCTTCTGAACCTCACTCATTTGTTTTAATTGATGCCGGCATGCCCCAATCAGCCGGCGTGATTGTCAATGAAGCCAAACAAAGATTCGGTGAAGGGTTTCAGCTGAAGGCGATTATCCTCACACACGGGCACTTTGACCATATTGGGGCAATCGAAGAGATCCTTGAGCATTGGGATGTGCCTGTTTATATCCATTCTCGGGAAATGCCTTATGTAACAGGTAAAGAGGATTATCCTCCGGCTCGTCCTGACAGCAAGAGCGGGCTGGTCGCCAAGCTGTCGCCGCTGTTTCCGCGGCATTCCATCGATATTTCCTCACATGTCCAGGCACTGCCGGAAGACGGTTCAGTTCCTTTTCTTGACGAGTGGATATGGATCGCGACACCAGGACACACGCCGGGCCATATTTCGTTATTCCGCGATGACGGACGCGTGCTTGTAGCAGGTGATGCTGTTATTACAGTGGAACAGGAGAAAATGGCTGACGTCTTGATACAAAAACAGGAGCTTCACGGTCCGCCGGCTTATTTCACGCCTGACACAGAGACGGCCGCGGAGTCCATTCTAAAGCTGGCCGGTCTTGAACCGGAAGCGTTATTGACAGGGCACGGCATACCGATGACCGGCAAAAACTTTCGAAGTGACTTAACTGAATTGGCAAGTCGATTATCGTCTATTTGACACCCGCATTACGCGGGTGTTTTTTATTGTTTTCCAGGAAGTTGCAGAAAAATCATTTGTCTTGCCGCTTAAAAACGATACAATGAAAAGCATGAAGTGATGTGAAGGGGAGAGTTTGTTGGAAGAAAAAGAAATACTCTGGAACGAAGCGAAAGCGTTTATTGCCGCATGCTATCAGGAATTAGGAAAGGAGGAGGAAGTGAAAGACCGTCTCGAGGACATTAAAAGTGAAATTGACCTGACCGGAAGCTATGTACATACGAAGGAAGAGCTAGAGCACGGAGCGAAAATGGCTTGGAGAAACAGCAACCGCTGCATCGGCAGATTGTTCTGGAATTCGCTGAATGTTATCGACAGACGAGACGTCCGGACGAAGGAGGAAGTGCGTGACGCCCTCTTTCACCATATTGAAACCGCCACCAATAACGGGAAAATCAGACCGACCATTACGATTTTCCCTCCGGAAGAGAAGGGTGAAAAGCAAGTCGAGATCTGGAATCATCAGCTGATCCGGTACGCTGGATATGAGTCAGACGGAGAAAGAATCGGCGACCCGGCTTCCTGTTCCCTGACAGCAGCCTGCGAAGAGCTCGGCTGGCGCGGAGAACGAACGGATTTTGACCTGCTGCCGCTCATTTTTCGCATGAAAGGCGACGAACAGCCTGTCTGGTATGAGCTGCCGCGTTCACTTGTGATCGAGGTTCCAATCACACATCCGGACATCGAGGCGTTTTCTGATTTGGAGCTGAAGTGGTACGGCGTGCCTATCATCTCTGATATGAAGCTTGAGGTCGGGGGCATTCATTATAATGCCGCGCCATTTAACGGCTGGTATATGGGCACGGAGATCGGAGCGAGAAACCTCGCAGATGAAAAGCGGTACGACAAGCTGAAAAAAGTAGCGTCCGTGATCGGCATCGCCGCTGATTACAATACGGATTTATGGAAGGATCAAGCGCTAGTTGAATTGAATAAAGCTGTGCTGCACTCGTATAAAAAGCAGGGTGTCAGCATCGTTGATCATCATACAGCGGCAAGCCAGTTTAAACGGTTTGAAGAACAGGAGGAAGAAGCGGGCAGAAAGCTGACGGGAGACTGGACGTGGCTGATTCCGCCAATTTCACCCGCTGCCTCTCATATCTTCCACCGCTCCTATGATAACTCAATCGTTAAGCCGAACTATTTTTATCAAGATAAGCCTTATGAGTAAACAATAGAAAATCGATGATGGCCTTCAAGGCTGCGGGATTCAGTCACAGAGATGTCGGTAATCTTTGAGAAAGGGCTTCCGTTCTTTACAGCCTCAACAAACGATTGCAGGGCGTTTTCCGGACCCTCTGCCAAAATCTCGACACGCCCGTCATCACGGTTTTTGACCCAGCCGGCCAGTTTTCGCTTATCAGCTTCCATTTGAACAAAATAGCGAAAGCCCACACCTTGAACCCGGCCGTCTACAATGATTCGGTATTGAAGCATGTAAAAACCACCTTTTCTTTTTATGATAATCAATCATTTTACAACCTGTAAAGGGGATGTGTTTATATGAAACCAGAGCGCTATTCAGTTCTTTCTCTTAATCTGGGAAAACCGCAGACGCTTGAATATGACGGAAAGAAAATCGAAACCGGCATCATGAAGCGGCCGGCTGAATCAGCCGTCATGCTGTATCGGGAGAATTTTGAAGGAGACGGACAGGCGGACCTCGTCAACCACGGCGGACCTGATAAGGCTGTCTGTGTCTACCCGGCGGAGCATTATCCGTTTTGGGAAGAGTTCCTCTCAAGACCGCTGTCAAATGCCGCATTTGGAGAAAATCTGACGGTCGCGGGCCTGACTGAGGAGAATGTTTGCATCGGGGATGTGTTCAGACTTGATGAAGCTGTTGTTCAGGTCAGCCAGCCGCGCCAGCCGTGTGTAAAGCTGGCGAAAAAGTTTGGTGTAAAAGAAATGGTGCTGAAGGTCCAGCAAACCGGCTATACAGGGTTCTATTTTCGCGTGCTGGAGGAGGGCAGGGTGTCTCCCGGCGCGAACCTTGAATTGCTGTCCAGAGGAGAGAAGGGCATATCCGTCCAGTTCGCCAACCGCATCAACTACCATGATGCAAAAAATCTCACCGCCATTGAACTGATTTTAAGTGAGGCTGCACTATCGGAAAGCTGGAGAGCGTCCTTTATGAAAAAAAAGGACAGGCTGCTGCCGGTTGAATAGAAAAAAGCCGCGCATATCAACGTGCGCGGCTTTGTCATATTTAAGATTGTTTTTTCTTTGATTCAAGCAGGTTGGCAAGAAAATAGGTTTTATAGCTTTGAAGCTTTCTTCCTTCATGGTGCGTGATCCCCTGCTTTTTTAGTTCTGCCACATACCAGCCTTTACTGCCGTAATGCATGTCAGAAAACTCCTTTCCCTATCTGATTTCGAAACGATTGGCATTGTAACATCTATAAAAAGATGCTGAAAAGAGATGCGGGGAAAACTGAGCCTTTCGCACTAGATGTACGAATGTTCTTCTGAATGTATATGCGGAGCAAAAGCCGAATATGATTTAATGGCCGGTTAGTTTGATCATGACAACGCCAAATGTCATAATGGCGAAAACAATGCCGATATATGTGAGCATCCCGTTTTTTTTCTTAACGCCGTAAACGGTCATAATGATGCCTTCAATGAAAAAAATGATGCCGAAAATAATAAACCACATGCAGATAAAGGCTCCTTTCACAGACATAATAGTAGTGTAGCATATCTGAAAGAGCCGGGCTGTGACAATATCAAGAAAGCCGGGCGCATATCGCCCGGCTCATGTTTTATTGTTTATCAACCAATTTGACCAGAAGCTGTGCCAAATGTTCTTTCTCATCTTCGTCTGCAACGCTCCAAAGCTCTTGCAGCAGCATTTCTTCACCGTTTTGCGGCTCTTCATGCTTTGCGAGGTAGTCTCCTAGGATCGCAGCGCTTTTTACAAGCTTGCCGTCATCCAATCCCAGCTTTTTGCCTCGGTTGACTTGTTTTTTCAGGTAGCCTTTAAATTCATCAAAGTCTTTTAAAATGTCTTCTTTTATTGTGCCATGCATCGCGTTCATTTCGTTTTCAATTTGGATTTTTTCTTGATCTCTGTTCATTGCAAGACCTCCTCGTGCAGAATAATGATGTTTTACCTGCTATTGGAGGAGGTTAAACCTGCCGGAAGCCCGGAATGTGTTTTACAGTTTCGTCAGGATAATCGGTTCATCTTTTGTGATGACGATCGTGTGTTCAACTTGGGCAACCATGCTTTTATCCGGCGTCTTGAACGTCCAGCCGTCTCCAGCTTCAACAATCGTTTCTGCTTTCGTTGAAATAAACGGTTCAAGCGCGATGACTGTGCCATTTTTGAACAGTGCGTTATCAAACGGATCATAATAGTTCATGATGTGATTCGGCGCTTCATGCAGGCTTCGGCCGATTCCGTGGCCGGTCAGGGTTTTGATGACGGTAAAGCCTTGAGAGCGTGCTTCATGATAAACGGCTCTTCCGATCTGGTTTTGGCGCTTGCCCGCTTTTGCCTGCTGAAGCCCCTTTTGAAAAGCGTTTTCCGCGCATTGGCAAAGCTTATGAAGGCGTTCTTCTCCTTCACCGAGCACAAATGAGATGCCTGTGTCGGAATAGAAGCCGCCAAATTCAGCGGAGATGTCGATGTTGACAAGGTCCCCTGCTTTTAAAATTTTGGATGTGCTTGGTATGCCGTGAGCCACTTCATCATTTACGCTGATGCATGTCACGCCTGGAAAATCGTATTCCTTCTCAGGAGCTGAAACGGCGCCATGCTCATCAAGCACAGCTTTTCCGATAAGGTCAAGGTCTTTTGTGCTCATGCCGGGCTCTGCCTTCCGCTTCATTTCTTCACGCGCAAGCGCGACGATTCTTCCGATTTTTTTCAGGCCTTCTAATTCTTGATCGTTTGTTACAATCATCTGTCATTCCCGCTTTCTTTTTAAATAATCTAGATTAAGCTTACCACAACTGTCTTAAAAATAGGAAACACACGGGCCTGGGAAAAAAGAAATACCCCCGGGAAAATTGGTATAGATCACTAGATATCTTATATGGTATATTTGAAAAAAAAGGGTATGAGGGGGATGGGTATGCTTTCACTTTTACAAAAACTCGGGAAGTCATTTATGCTCCCGATTGCAGTTCTGCCTGCGGTTGGAATTATCCTTGCGCTTGGCAGAGAGGATGTATTTAATATCCCGTTTGTCTATCAGGCGGGGACGGCGGTTTTTGATCATCTGCCGCTTATTTTTGCGATCGGAATTGCCATCGGCATTTCAAAAGACAGCAATGGGGCCGCGGGTTTATCAGGGGCGATATCGTATCTGATGCTTGACGCGGCAACAAAGACAATTGATAAAACAAATAACATGGCGGTGTTTGGGGGAATTATTGCCGGTTTAATTGCCGGTTACACCTATAACCGCTTCAAGGATACCAAGCTGCCTGAATATCTCGGATTTTTCAGTGGCAGACGGCTTGTGCCGATTATAACAGCCATTATTACGATCATTTTAGCGGGCATATTCGGAGTCGTCTGGCCGCCGATTCAATCTTGTATAAACTCGTTTGGAGAGTGGATGCTCGGGCTCGGCGGCATCGGGGCAGGCATATTCGGCCTTTTCAACAGGCTGTTAATTCCGCTTGGCCTTCACCATGTGCTGAACAATATTTTCTGGTTCCAATTTGGAGAATATAACGGAGTGACAGGGGATCTGGCGCGCTTTTTCGCGAAAGATCCGACAGCGGGCACATATATGACGGGATTCTTCCCAATCATGATGTTCGGTCTTCCGGCGGCGTGTCTGGCTATGGTTGTGACTGCGAAGCCGTCTAAACGGAAAGCGACGGCTGGGATGATGATTGGGTTTGCTTTAACGGCGTTTATCACAGGGATTACGGAGCCGATTGAGTTTGCATTTATGTTTTTATCTCCGCTTTTATACGCTGTTCACGCGGTCTTAACCGGGTTATCTTTATTTATCGTCAACTGGCTCGGCATCCGCTCAGGCTTCTCTTTTTCAGCTGGAGCTATCGATTATGTGCTCAGCTATGGAATCGCGGAAAAACCGCTGCTTCTGCTTTTGGTAGGTATATGCTATGCGGCAGTATACTTTATCGTGTTTTATGTACTGATTAAGGCTTTGAATTTAAAAACGCCTGGACGGGAAGACGATGATGTAGATGAAGTGCTGGATGAAAATACTGTTCAGGATGTAAATGAAAACATCATGCTGAAAGGGCTCGGCGGAAAAGAAAACCTTCAAACCATTGATCATTGCGCCACAAGGCTGCGACTGACTGTGAAGGATACCGCTTTGGTGGATGAAGCGCTGCTAAAGAAAGCAGGCGCAAAAGGGGTTGTCAAATCGGGCGGGCAATCGGTTCAAGTCATTATTGGCCCGAATGTGGAATTTGCGGCGGAAGAATTGAGAGCTGCTGTCAAATAAAAAAAGCGGAGAGGGCAACCTCTCCGCTTTTTCTTATTTATCTTCGTTATCCTTTGACGTTTCGGAAGAATCTTCGTCATGTTTTGTGTAATCATAATCGGAAGGATTCACCTTCTTAAAACCTTTCGGCTCGTAGAACCGCAGCAGGTCTCCGTTTATGATTTTATCGGACATTTCAAGTTCCTTCTTGACGAGCGAGTCTTCTGACTTGTCGACTTCGGATTCATCGAGTTCTTTTCCGGTTTTCGTGTCGTAATACTTACCGGATATTTTCGTGTACTTCGGTGAAATAAAGTCTCCGTTTCGGAACGGAATCACTTCACGGTGTTCTTTCGATAAAATATCAGAACCGGACATCAGATAGTCCTTCGTATCCACTCCGAGCAGATGCAGAATGGTAGGAGCCACATCAACGTCTCCGGCATATTTATGAACTTTCTCGCCCTTCACGCCGGCAGCGTGGATAAAGAGCGGCACCCGTTGAAGCTGGGCGTTGTCGTAATCAGTGATTTCATCCTTGCCAAGCACTTTCGCCATCGCTTTATTGTGGTTTTCAGAGATGCCGTAGTGGTCTCCGTACATCACAATAATCGATTTATCATATAACCCGTCTTTTTTCAGATCATTGAAGAATTGTTCAATGGACTGATCAAGGTAATGGGCTGACTGGAAGTAGTTATCGACGACAGAGTCACCAAAGTCTCCAGCCGGGAAGTCTGTATCCCCCTCATCCATTCCGAATGGGAAGTGGTTAGACAGGGTAATGAACTTCGTATAGAACGGCTGCGGCAGGCTTTCCAGCAGCGGCATTGATTCTTTGAAGAACGGTTTGTCTTTCATGCCGTAGTTTTTCGTGTTTTCTTCGTTCATGTCATAGTAAGCAGAATCAAAGAATTTATCAATGCCTTCCGCCTTGTACATTTCGTTACGGTTCCAGAACGTCTGCGTGTTCCCGTGGAAAGTAGCAGATGTGTAATTCTTAGACTTCAGAATCGCCGGAACGGATTGCAGCGTGTTTTGCGCTTTGTTTACGAAAACTGAACCTTGAGCCAGCGGGTACAGAGAGTTTTCCATCATAAATTCAGCATCAGATGTTTTACCTTGTCCCGTTTGGTGGAAAAAGTTATCAAAGTAGAACGTTTCGTTATCATGTGCCAGTTTATTTAAGAATGGTGTCACTTCTTTGCCGTCAATTTTATAGTCGATGATAAATGACTGCAAAGATTCAAGTGAAACGTAAATGACGTTTTTTCCTTCCGCTTTGCCGAAATACACGTTATTCGGCACATCGTAATTGGCTTTCATGTAGTTTTCTACTTCCGTTACGTCGCTGGAATCGGCAAGCGCGCGCTGGCTGTTGGACTTGATATTCTGTACAGCGTCATAAATCGTGAAATTGTATGTTCCCAAGTATTTCACAAGATAGTTCCGGTCGAATGATCTTGTCAGCAATTCAGGACGGTCTGATTCCGCAACTGCCAGGTTGATCAAGAACACAAGAATTGAAGACGCAAAAATAATTCGGAACGATTTTTTGCTTGACGTTTCGGCAGGCTTGTTTACTTTGATCGCCAAGATGATCAGGATGATCGTATCGATAAAGTAAAAGGCGTCAGTCGGTCTCATCAGCGAAAATGCGCTGTCACCGAGTTGGCCGCCGTTTGTTTTAGCCTGCATAATGACCGGAATTGTAATAAAATCATTGAAAAATCTGTAGTACACAATGTTGGCGTACAGTAAAAAAGACATTAAAAAATGAATCACTATAATGGCTGTCTGCTGTAATTTTTTCTTGAACAAGAGTCCAAAGCCAAGAAAGAACAAGCTTGAGCTAAGAGGATTCACAAAAAGCAATATTTTTTGTATCGTGTTGTCTATTCCTAAGTTGAAGTTCAGGACATAACCGACATACGTTTTGATCCATAACAGGACGACCGCAATTAAGAAGAAGGCCAGTCCTCTTTCTTTTATAAATGTTTTCATTGTTACACTCCTTTTTTCCGATCCAGTTCGAGCGAAACGATAGAAAAAACGAACGTATCCAATATAACACGAATCAGCAGATTAGAAAAGTGAAAATCGTATGAGGGAGAAAGTGGCGAAAAACGCCGTCGAATCAACGTTTCGCTTTGATATTACCAAATGTAAAACAAGGTATCTTTCTAGAAATAAAGGAATAAAATGGTACATTGAGAATTGTATGATAAAATATAAGGTATAGATAAAAAGAGGTGAAATGATGGATTTTTCCCATATTGTGTCTGAAGATAAAATTAAGCGCGCCATCAAAGACGGGGACTTTCAAAACCTCCCGGGAATGGGGAAGCCGCTGCCGAAGGATGACGCGGCACACTTGCCGGAATCGCTGCGCATGGGCTATCGTATTTTGAAAAACGCGGGAATGGCAGAGGACGAGGGCGCGCTCAAAAAAGAGCTTATGACCATCGACCATTTAATCGAAAAGTGCTATGACGAAAAAGAACGCGAGCAATTAATCAGAAAAAAATCTGAAAAGCAATTGCTGCTTGATAAGCTTGTCGACAAAAAAGGCATGTTTTCAAAGCCAGCATCCGCTTTTTATAAGAATAAAGTATATGATCGGCTTGGACGAAACAGACCTTCTTCCAGCTGATTGGTCTGATCTGCAGGATGGCGATTGATAAAAGCCATCCTTTTTATGTTCCAAGTTCTATGTCAAAAGGTTTATGTTTTTCCATCTATGGGAAATGACCCATAAACGAAAAAAGGGTGATGGGATGGAACGACTATTAGTATGGATAGAGCATATATCTGATTGGCTGTGGGGCCCGCCGCTAATCATCCTGCTGACGGGGACGGGGTTGTATTTCACTATTTTGCTGAAAGGTTTTCAATTTCGCTATCCTTTATACATTTTCAAACAGACAATCGGCAGCGTAGGAAAAAAGCCGAAGGGAGAAGGCACAGTCACACCGCTTCAGGCATTGACCTCAGCCCTCAGTTCAACGATCGGTGCAGCGAACATTGTCGGTGTGCCCGCCGCTATTATGTTTGGAGGGCCAGGAGCGGTTTTTTGGATGTGGCTTATTGCCTTATTTGCCATGGCGATTAAGTTTTCTGAAAGTGTTCTTGCTGTTCATTACAGAGAAAAAAATGAGCAGGGTGAATACGTCGGGGGACCGATGTATTACATAACAAAAGGGCTGCGCATGAAATGGCTCGGCGTATTCTTCTCTGTTGCGCTGATTGTGGAGCTGATTCCCAGCATTATGGTTCAGGGAAATTCGGTTTCAGTCTCGCTTGCCGAGACGTTTTCTTTCAATAAAATATACGCAGGAATCGGAATTGCATTTTTGATTGGGTTAGTGGTGATAGGAGGGGTAAAGCGGATCGGAAAAGTAACAGAGTTTGTCGTGCCTCTTATGGCAGGGGCATACGCAGGTGCCGGTCTCCTGATTGTTCTCATGAATCTATCATCAGTGCCGGCGTTTTTCTCTCTCGTTTTTTCAAATGCGTTTACCTCTTCTTCAGCAGTTGGAGGGTTCGCAGGTGCTGCGTTGGCGGAAACCGTTCGCTGGGGATTTGCCCGCGGGCTGTATTCTAATGAAGCCGGAATGGGAACAGCCCCGATTGCACATGCGGCAGCAATGACTGATCATCCTGTGCGGCAAGGGTTTTGGTCTGTGATCGGCATTGTCATTGACACCTTGATCATCTGCACGACCACCGCTTTTGTCGTTCTTGCATCTGGTGTCTGGACAGGGAAGAACGCCTCAATTGACCCGGCAGCACTGACGACGGCTGCATTTCAGCATTATTTCGGTTCTGGCGGAGGGTACTTCGTTTCGGTTTCCCTAGTCTTCTTTGTCGTATCAACCATTATGGTTGTCATTTTTTACGGCGTAAAGCAAGCTGAATTTCTGTTCGGGCGGCTGGCAGGACACGTGATTAAATTCGTATATTTAGCGGCTATTATCATAGGTGCCGCAGGCGGAGCAAAAGCCATTTGGGGCTTTTTGGACTTAGCATTGGCTTTTATTCTCGTTCCAAATGTGATTGCGCTGTTGTTATTGAGCAGAAAGGTAAAAGCGCTGTACACCGAATTCTTTACATCTGAACAGTACTACCTGAAAGATATAAGAAAAACAAAACAGAATCCTGTTTATCAAACAAAAGAAGCTAAAAATTCCTAGTGCTTTGCTTTGGCGCCGAACAAAGCTTTGCTTTTTATGATCAAATAAATGAGTAAAGGCAGCAAAATAGAAATCACTACATTAATGATTGGTTTGATTCTGTTAAAGTCGATTAGCTGATTTGTATTTAAAAAGAACCAAAAGCCGCATACGACTGAGAACATGCCGGTTGGTGTATACATGGCTTTCGGGTCGATTTTTGAGTGTAAAAACGAAAGGCCGTATACCACGATATATAGGGAACCTGCTATCTTCACCATAATGACCGGAATCCAAAAAGCCGCGATGATCAGGTCTGAGCGATCCAGAAAATCCGTAATGCGGATCTGCCTGATGACCATATAAGCAGGATCAAAGAAAGTAGATGTCAGGTTGGGACCAAAGACAGAAATTGAAGAAAATAACATCACGGCCAACAATAAAGCGCCCAGCAGTATCGCGAAAATGGTGTATTTTAGCGGGACGCTCCGGTTTGAGAAGAGAAGCGGAAGGATAATCAATTCCCCCATTGTCCCAAACGCGTAATAGCCTGATTGAAGGTATGGGATTAGACCTTCAAAAACAGGCGTCAAGTTTTGAAGCTCAATTTGTGTGGCCAGCGTAAATGGAAGGAATAAGACCAGGATGCCGAATGGAAATAGGAATATCTGCGCCATTCTGGTCAATGTTTCTTTTCCCTCTCTGGCAATACAGATCGCCACAAAGATAATAACACCGCCAAAAACAGCCATTGGTGTTCTCGGGAGAAATAAAATGTTAATCAAATTGATGAAAAAACGTATATCATGAGCATTGATTAACAGGAAATACAAAGAAAACAGTAAAATGATAATCCGGCCTGCGATTGGTGAGGAATCGCTCAGCAGCTCATAGATATTTTTATCCTGATGCTTTTTCATCAGCCTATGCATGAGCCAGAGTGCCGGAATCACGATGACAACGCCGAGGATGTAGCTGTGCCAGGCATTTTGTTTTGCTGATTCGATCATGAGAATCGGAGCATGCTTTAATCCGACTGCTAACGTATACAGAGCTCCGAAAAATAATCCTTGGTATGCAGAGGTCTTGTCCATAAAGCACATCCTTTCTGTCATGTTCAAAACGGAATATATTTAAACAGGTGCCCCAGCCGCGGAAGCAGGGGATTCACTCTCATATAAATCCATAGAAAAGCACTTCCTGCAATCAGCAGGCTGAAGGCCCATTTTGTTAGATTGTTAGCGGAACGAAAATTCTTCCATTCATATGCGTATATGGCAATGCACACAATCAATGTCTGTACGATATAGCTGATCATGCTGACGCACCTCCATTAATGGCTGATCGTTTTGTATAGGACACCGCCCTGCTCAATCGTCACAATTGGGACGACGTGAACCTCCATATCTTTATATACCTCTTCCCATTCCTTTTTCAGCAGATTCTTCGTGGTTGCCGTGCTTCTGATGGTCCTGTCTTGAAAGCCGGCCGGGTCCGCCTTTAACTTTTGCAAACGATGAACGGTGCTGATCACATCCTTCTTTATGGTTCTGTTTAGTGCTTTTTGAATGATGTAATACTGGTCATTTTCTCTCGTCTCATAGGTTGATTGGTTTTCCATAATAATTCCTTTGGCTCTGATCTCGATTGTCATTGACAGCTTTCCGTTTTTTTCAGCGGCATGAAAGGATGCATTGGACTTTTGAAGCTGAATGGATGCTTGCCCCATTTGATTCGGCAGGTCTACTATGAATTCTGGCTGGCGGGCTTGATTCAGCAACATCAGGGCTGCTGTCATGTGTTCATCTTTGAAAATATCCATCAATCTGTCCTTTTTAAAGATCGCAAGCCCGTCAATTTTCAAATTAGATTTGCCTTTCCCTCCAGGTTTTGTTTTAGATGCAGAGATGACCGGTGCATACGGATCACTGCCTATTTCTACTAGATCAGACATGAATCTGCTTAAGAAAACGGGGCGGCTCGTTGCGATAATGGCCAGCTCCCGAATCATTTCCGCCGGAAATTGTTCAAGCTGAACATCGGTATTTAAAATGTCCCGCGCTTCTCCCCGGCTGACTAAAATGAGCGCCGTTAATCTGTTCTGCGGATTTCGCGTTAAAATATCAAAGACTGGGGCAACGCCGTCTCTCGCCATATCCTCTCCAATAATGACTGTACGTCTGTGGGACGTATTGATTGTCCGTGACAAGGAGGTTTGCAGCTTGTTGTTCGCTTCTCTGATCGTAGTGCCGGAAGCTGAATCAACATACCATGTTTTTGAACCGGCAGTTCCGCCGCCGCCCCCTGTTTGTCCGCCTAATTGGCCGACCAAGGGAATCTGCATGGCCACTCGATACTGATCTTTTTTCTTATCAATGGCTGAGCTGACAACAAATGCAATGTCATTGATTTCTGTCCGGTCCCAGCACCCCGTTAGAAGGATACAAATGAGAAGCGGCAAAACACACTTATATATTGTTTTCTTCATCTTTTGGGTCCTCTCTTTTCGCCCCCTTCTGTCCGTTGCCGCGCGAATACGTGCCCGGCCTTCTGGTCATCGTCCACCAAGGCGCCCTGACAAAAATATCTTTTACTTCATCTCGTTTAAACGGAGAAATCCCGGATAAATAAGGAATGCCGAAAGATTGCAGCTTGCATAAATGAAGCACTAAGATAATCGTGCCGAGCATAATGCCGAATATCCCAAAAATACTCGCCAAAAACATAAGCGGGAAACGAAGCATCCTGATGGAGATAGCTAAGTTAAACCGCGGAATTGTAAAAGACGCGATCCCTGTTAACGATACGATGATCACCATGGGGGCAGAAACAATTCCCGCTTCAACAGCTGCTGTCCCAATGACTAGGGCCCCGAGAATACTGACGGTCTGGCCGATGGTTTTCGGCAGGCGCACTCCCGCCTCACGGAGAGCCTCAAAAGAAATTTCCATAATCAATGCTTCTATGATGGCGGGGAAAGGAATCGGTTCACGCGCAGAGGCCACACTGAACATTAAGTTTGTCGGCATTAAGTCCTGATGGTATGTAATAACGGCAACATAAATAGCCGGCAAATATAAAGCAACGAATAAAAACATATAGCGAAGCCAGCGGATTAAGTTAGACATCAAATAACGCTCATAGTAATCTTCACTGGCCTGCATAAGCTGCCAAAACGTAATCGGGCCTGTTAAGACAAAGGGCGTATTATCTGTGAAAATGGCAAATCGGCCTTCGAGAAGCTGGGCGGCGACGGTGTCCGGCCTTTCTGTGTATTGCAGCTGGGGGAATGGCGAGTACGTGTCGTCTTCGATAAATTCTTCAATATATCCGCTTTCTAAGACAGCATCAATCTTTATCTTTTTGATTCTTTTTTTTGCTTTGTCAATGACCTTTGGATCGGCAAGCCCGTCAATATAGGCCAAGACAACATCGGTTTTGGTTTTCGTGCCGATTTTAAACGAGATCATTTTAAGCTGAAACGTTTTGACGCGAAAGCGCACAAGAGCGGTATTGACCCTGCCCTCTCTTGACCCTCTGATGGTCGATTCTGTTATCGGCTCTTCAATGCTTCTTCTTTGTCCGCCTTTTATATTTAAGATCAGCCCTTTTGAGTGCCCGTCGGCAAATAAAACCGCGTTCCCCTCAATGATGGATGCAGCCACTTTGCTCATAATCGTTTCTATTGCAACACTTGAAATTGATAGAGTATTTTGCAGCGCCTCTTCATGTTCATTTATTTGTTCCGTCAAATGCATTAAGAAAGGGCGGAGGGCGTGATCCTGAATATGTTCAGATTTTACAATTCCTTCGATATAAACAATAAATCCGCACAGCCCGTTTCCAAAGTCAAATTGTCTAAATACGATGTCTGAGCAGCCTTCTGTTAATAAGGTCAGATTTTCGAGGTTTTCCTTCAAATTGGGAGAGATCGGTCTGTCCTGATTGTCTTCAAGCTCTTTGATGAGCTGAAGCGCTTTGTCGCGTTTATTCATAGAGGCTCACCCTGCTTTTTAATGTCATATTCAACAAGTGCTTGTGACTTTTAGGGTAACCTTGTCTGTTTCATATATTCCAGACTAGGATGAAAGCGCTATAAAAAAGTGTTGACTACCTGTATATACAGGAATACAATATGATTATAATTTGTATATACAAGTTATAAAAACGGATACGGAGGGGTTGGCATGGGGGAACTGAACAAATCGGCACGTCAGATTGTCGAAGCAGTCGGCGGTGCTGAAAATATTGCAGCGGCAACTCATTGTGTTACACGTTTGCGTTTTGCTTTAATAGATGAAAGCAAGGTTGACCAAGAGATGCTTGATCAAATTGATGTGGTAAAGGGATCATTCTCGACAAACGGACAGTTTCAGGTCGTAATCGGCCAGGGAACTGTCAATAAAGTATATGCTGAACTGGTTAAGGAAACGGGGATTGGCGAGTCAACAAAGGATGAAGTGAAGAAGGCCTCAGAAAAAAATATGAATCCTTTGCAGCGTGCTGTGAAAACGCTTGCAGATATTTTTATTCCAATATTGCCTGCGATTGTCACGGCGGGTCTTTTAATGGGGATCAATAACATTTTAACGGCGGAAGGCATTTTCTTCAGCACAAAATCGATTGTGCAGGTTTATCCGCAGTGGGCGGATCTTGCTAATATGATTAACCTGATTGCAGGCACGGCCTTTACGTTTTTGCCTGCGTTAATCGGATGGTCTGCCGTCAAGCGGTTCGGCGGCAATCCGCTTCTCGGCATTGTGCTCGGGGTTATGCTCGTGCATCCTGATTTGCTGAATGCGTGGGGATATGGCGCGGCAGAACAAAGCGGAGAGATCCCGGTATGGAATCTATTCGGCCTAGAGGTGCAGAAAGTCGGCTATCAGGGCCAGGTGCTCCCAATTTTGCTCGCTTCTTATATGCTGGCGAAGATTGAGGTATTTTTAACAAAACGCACACCTGAGGGCATACAGCTGCTCGTTGTCGCACCAATTACGCTTCTCTTAACGGGATTTGCCTCTTTTATCATTATCGGCCCGATTACATTTGCGATCGGTAATGTACTGACTTCAGGGCTTATCTCGGTGTTTGGTTCTTTTGCCGCACTGGGCGGTCTGTTATATGGCGGTTTCTACTCAGCGCTCGTGATTACCGGTATGCATCACACGTTTCTTGCAGTCGACCTGCAGCTCATCGGTTCAAAGCTCGGCGGCACCTTTTTATGGCCGATGCTGGCGCTTTCTAATATCGCACAAGGTTCGGCGGCTCTGGCCATGATGTTTATCGTGAAGGATGAGAAACAAAAAGGCCTCTCCCTCACATCAGGGATTTCTGCTTATCTTGGCATTACAGAGCCTGCCATCTTTGGGGTGAATCTGCGATACAGATTCCCGTTTATCATTGCAATGGTCAGCTCTGGCCTGGCCGGAATGTATATTTCTTCTCAAGGTGTGCTGGCAAGCTCCGTTGGTGTCGGCGGCGTGCCGGGGATTTTCTCAATCATGAGCCAGCACTGGGGCGCGTTTGCAATCGGGATGGCTATTGTATTGATCGTGCCGTTTGCCGGAACATACGCGTATGCGAGATTCAAACATAAATAACAAATGGGGAGCGGGACGTGTTGAACGTTCCCTTTTCCCATTTTCAATTTAAATATGGTGGTGGAGACAGATGAAAACAGAACAAACGCCATGGTGGAAAAAAGCTGTGGTTTATCAAATTTATCCGAAAAGCTTTAACGATACGACGGGAAACGGTGTCGGCGATTTGAACGGCATTATTGAAAAGCTGGATTACTTAAAAACACTTCAGGTGGATGTGCTTTGGCTGACGCCGATTTATGATTCTCCCCAGCATGATAATGGGTACGATATTCGTGATTATTACTCGATTTATCCTGAATACGGAACGATGGAGGATTTTGAGCGGCTAGTGTCCGAAGCACATAAAAGAGACCTGAAAATCGTCATGGATCTTGTTGTCAATCATACGTCAACAGAGCACAAATGGTTTCGCGAGGCGATCTCTTCAATAGACAGCCCGTATCGTGATTTTTATATATGGAAAAACCCGCAGGAAAACGGTTCTGTTCCGACGAACTGGGAATCGAAATTCGGCGGCTCGGCATGGGAGCTTGACGAAGCATCGGGCCAATACTATTTGCATCTGTTTGATGTGACACAGGCTGATTTGAATTGGGAAAATGAAGAGGTCAGAAAGCATGTCTATGACATGATGCATTTTTGGTTTGAAAAGGGAATAGACGGCTTTAGGCTTGATGTCATCAACCTGATTTCTAAAGATCAGCGCTTTCCGAATGCGGAGGAAGGCGACGGCCGCTCTTTTTACACTGACGGGCCGCGGGTGCACGAATTTCTGCATGAAATGAACGAAAAGGTGTTTTCGCATTACGACAGCATGACGGTCGGTGAGATGTCTTCAACAACCGTAGACCACTGCATCCGGTATACGAATCCTGACAATAAAGAACTTGATATGACATTCAGCTTCCATCATCTCAAGGTTGACTATCCTAACGGCGAAAAATGGGCCTTGGCGCCGTTTGATTTTTTGAAGCTGAAGGAGATCCTATCTGACTGGCAAACGGGGATGCACGCAGGAGGAGGATGGAACGCTCTGTTCTGGTGCAATCATGATCAGCCGCGCGTTGTATCAAGATATGGAGATGATGGCGCATATAGGGTGAAATCGGCGAAAATGCTGGCTACGGCCATTCATATGATGCAGGGCACGCCTTATATTTATCAGGGCGAGGAGCTGGGGATGACGAATCCGAAGTTCACTGACATCAGCTCCTATCGGGATGTCGAATCGCTGAACATGTATCACGCCTTTAAGGAAAAAGGAATGGCTGATCAAGATATTACAGCCATTTTGCAGGCGAAATCCCGTGACAATTCCAGAACCCCCGTTCAGTGGGATGCTACGGAAAATGGCGGTTTTACAACGGGCACACCATGGATACCGGTTGCAGGAAATTACCGGGAAATCAATGCTGAAGCGGCGCTGAGGGATCAGAATTCGGTGTTTTACCATTATCAAAAATTGATTCAGATTCGCAAAATGTATGACATTGTGACAGAGGGTACGTATGAGATAATCGCAAAGGATGACCCGAACATTTTTGCGTATCTCAGACACGGCAGCAATGAAAAGCTGCTCGTGATCAATAATTTTTACGGGACAGAGGCGGCCTTTACACTGCCGGACTCTTTAGCGCCTGACGAATGGAAGGCAGAGGTGCTGTTGACGAACGATGAAGCAAGGGGAGGGCTTCAGAACATGACGCTTCGCCCGTATGAGTCCATTGTTTATCGTTTAACGAAACCGTGTTAAACTAAGCTGGGTGGTCCATAATGAAGGTGAATAAATTCATCACAATTTATAAAGACATCGCACAGCAAATTGAAGGCGGCCGATGGAAAGCGGAGGAGATTCTTCCGTCTGAACATGAGTTGACCGCACAGTACGGTACATCAAGAGAAACGGTCCGAAAGGCGCTTCATATGCTCGCGCAAAACGGTTATATCCAGAAAATCAGGGGAAAAGGCTCCGTCGTGCTCAATCGTGAAAAAATGCAGTTTCCCGTTTCGGGCCTTGTCAGCTTCAAGGAGCTCGCGCAAACGCTTGGCAAAGAAACGAAAACAACTGTACACAAATTCGGGCTGGAGCCTCCGTCAGAGCTGATCCAAAAACAGCTCCGGGCCAATCTGGATGACGACATCTGGGAAGTCATCAGGTCTAGAAAGATTGACGGGGAACATGTGATTTTGGACAAGGATTACTTTTTCAGAAAGCATGTCCCTCACCTGACGAAAGAAATTTGTGAAAACTCCATATATGAATATATAGAAGGAGAGCTCGGTCTTTCGATCAGTTACGCCCAAAAAGAAATTGTCGCCGAGCCGTGTACGGACGAGGACAGAGAGCTGCTCGATTTACGCGGCTATGACCATATGGTCGTGGTGAGAAACTACGTCTTTTTGGAGGATACCAGTTTGTTTCAATATACGGAAAGCAGACACCGTCTCGACAAATTCCGATTTGTTGATTTTGCGCGGCGGGGGAAATGAGAGAGGCGCCTGCCTGCGGCAGCGCGCTTTTTTGTTTGGTATCAAAATTGATACTATCCAACAAAAATGTGCGTACTTTTACTTTTTATCATAATGGCTACAATAGAGATGAGAGTAATCTAAAGGAGAGGTGTTTTACATGGCAGATCTAAAGACACAAATTCTGGATGCATACAATTTCAGGCATGCGACTAAGGAATTTGACCCGAATAAAAAAGTGTCAGACAGCGATTTTGAATTTATTTTAGAAACAGGAAGACTGTCTCCGAGCTCACTCGGCCTTGAGCCTTGGAAATTTGTCGTCGTCCAAAATCCGGAGTTCCGCGAGAAGCTTCGTGAATACACATGGGGCGCGCAAAAGCAGCTGCCGACCGCAAGCCATTTCGTCCTGATTCTTGCGCGTACAGCGAAGGATATCAAATATAATGCGGACTACATCAAACGTCATTTAAAAGAAGTAAAACAAATGCCTCAAGACGTGTACGAAGGCTATTTAAGCAAAACAGAAGAATTCCAGAAAAACGATTTGCATTTGCTTGAAAGTGACAGAACATTGTTTGACTGGGCATCAAAACAAACCTATATCGCGCTTGGCAACATGATGACTGCCGCTGCGCAAATCGGTGTTGATTCCTGCCCGATAGAAGGCTTCCAGTACGATCACATTCACCGTATTCTTGAAGAAGAAGGCCTTCTGGAAAACGGAAGCTTCGATATTTCTGTGATGGTGGCATTTGGCTACCGAGTGAGAGACCCTCGTCCGAAAACAAGATCTGCTGTTGAAGATGTTGTGAAGTGGGTATAAAAAAGAAAGCTGCTCGCTTAGCGAGCAGCTCTTTTTTTATGCCTGATTCGCTCTATTCTGTTTTCTCCTCTGATGTAAGTACATTGCCGTTCCGAGTGCGCTGATAAGAAATCCGGCCAACAGGATCGAGTACATGGATGTGGCTGTGTCCGGAAGCAGGCCGCCAGCCGGACCGTCTGTTCCTGATCCGCCCGAACCGTTTCCTCCAGAGCCGTTAGTCGGTTGAGTGCCGGGAGGCGTATCATTTCCTCCGTTTCCGTCAGTTGGCTGTTTTCCGCCTGGTTTGTCGGAGCCGCCGCCATGATTGCCGTCATCACCGCCTGTCGGTTGGTCGGACGGGAATGCCGGCGGTTTGTTGTTCGAACCGGAATTTAAGATCGTGTATTCGCTGAAGTGGTTTGTATATCCTGTCACCATATCATCGTCAACTGATCCGTTATCTGTCTTTGTGAAAGCTTTCTTTTTCCTGTCGACATGATAAATGGCAGGGTTATGGGCTTCTTCAATATCAAACATGCGAAGCGAAAGCTGAACGGGCTCCTTGAATGATTTTATTTCTTTTCCTTTTTGCTTTACTGTAAAGTCATATACATCTGCCAATGACACATTCAATTCTCCCGTCGACTTGATTCCGATTGCAGTGTCTGCAGTTTTAAGGTTCGCCATTGGCATCTTCATGCTGTACCAGTAGTTGAACACCGTCAATGAAGGATCTGACTCTCTTTCTTTCAAAAGTTTGACCTGATCTTTTTTTACTTTGAGATTGATAGGCTTCTCTTGTGATCCTTCATGTGTTCCGTAATAGACAAGCGGCGTGTTGGCATTTTTAGCGTAAATCTCAAATTTGTCTTCATCAAGTGTCCAGCTGCCGTCCTTCTGCTTTGTCGGCAGGAAT
Organism: Bacillus sp. PS196; assembly: GCF_037963555.1. Classification (NCBI taxonomy): domain Bacteria; kingdom Bacillati; phylum Bacillota; class Bacilli; order Caryophanales; family Bacillaceae; genus Bacillus; species Bacillus sp. PS196. Next base: position 834,006 of record NZ_CP150159.1, read on the forward strand.
ACTTCTTTGATCCGTCCTTCAACTTTAGGAGAGACCTTGTTTCCTAGTTTTTTCAGCTGTTCGGTGAAAATCTCATAATCAACGTAGCCAAGGTCTTCACCATGGGAGGCTTCTGTAAAGACAGAATATCCGTCTCCACCGGCACCAACAAAATTATTTGTTGCCACGCGGTAGGTATCATCCGTATTTATAGCAACTTTGTCTCCGTTAGGCGATTCAATTTTCACTTCTAACACACGGTGTCCAGGTTTGTTGTTTAATGTAAAGGTATATTCGATTCCGGCCACCTGAGGGAAAGCGCCGCCGCCATTTTCCACATTGCTTAGGCCTTGTTCAAGGGCTTTTTTAATTTGTTTTCCGGTTAAATCGGCCACGTAAAGCGTATTGCCGAACGGCATCACGTTGAGCACCTCGCCGAGTGTGATATCACCTTTGTCAATGCCGGCTCTGATGCCGCCGCCATTTGTTATCGCTATTCTGGCGCCGGCTGCTTCTTTCGCTTTTGCCAGCATACCGTCCGCGATGAAGTTTCCGAGATTCGTTTCTTTCGTGCGCACATGCTCACGCTGGCCGTCAAGCGCCACATCCGTATAGCCGACTTTTTCATTTTTTACGTCTTCTAATTCACTTTTGAACTGATCAAGCTCTTGTTTTGCTTCTGCGTTTTCTTCTGTATGCTCATCAATTGGCAGCACGCTCAGATTTGATTTGTCTGTTTGCACAACGCCATTTTCATCAAACGCGACATCAACGCGCCCCAAGAATTGGCCGTATTCTTTTGCCTGTGCCACGATCGTCGGTTCTTCGTTGTTCACGACCTCCATTTTGTCTACGAGGGTGTGAGTGTGTCCGCCGATGATCAAATCAATGCCTTTTACTTTTTTGGCTAGCTCAAGATCCCGGTTATGCCCGATGTGGGTTAAAGCAATAATTTTATTTACCTTTTCTTCTTCTTGAATCGCTTTGACGGTGTTTTGTGCTGTTTCAAAGGCATCATTGAATACGATGCTTTTGCCCGGGCTTGATGTGGTGGCTGTATCTTCTGTTGTCAGGCCGAATACGGCGACTTTCTCCCCGTCAACGTCTAACAGAATGTAAGGGTGAATGCCGGCCTCTTTCTTTTCACCTGCCGTAAAGGTTTGCGGCTTTTTGACAAATGATTTCAGCTTGGGCTCATTTGACACATCTACGTTTGCACTGACAATCGGAAATTCCGGCGCTTCAAAGTGATAGCGGTTCGCCGGATCAACGGTTGCGCTGTTTCCGCTTAGAAAATCAGAAAGCACCGTCGGGCCTTTGTCAAATTCATGGTTCCCGAAGGTCATGGCGTCATAGCCCATCATGTTCATTATTTTCAGATCGGCCAAACCGTTCCATTTAGTAAAATACAGATCGCCGGAAAACACATCTCCCGCATCAAGGAGAATGTTGTGATTTGTTTCGCTGCGCACTTCGTTGATTTTCGTCATTCGTCTCGCTGCATCATCGAGATGGGCGTGCGTATCATTGGTGTGCATGACGGTCAGATCCCACAGTCCGTCTTTAGGAGGATCTGGATTTGAATCATCATCGAATTGCAGCTTATACACACCATAGCCTTCATTCGCAGACTTGCCTACATAAGCGACGTCGTCTGCTTTATCGGCAAATGGCTTGGCCAAAAGCGAGGATTCAAACGTCAGATTCGTGCCGGAAACAGGCGCGATTGACCAGTTGTTGTCTGCTTTTGGATTGACTGTTTTTTGTTCAATAATGTAATCCATCAGCACCTGCCTGTTTTCAACCGCAGAGCCGTGGACAATTTTATCGCTCGTCAGATGAGGGAACCCGCCGCCTCCGGACGCACGATAGTTATTGGTGACCACGAGAAATTCCTGGCTTGGGCTGATCGGCTTGCCTTCATAGGAAAGATTGATGATACGGGATGAATCCGCATTGATCACTTTTCCGTTCTCATTGTATTTAGCCGGTTTTGTCACATCGACCTGATATGTGACACCGTCAATCACGTCAAAATTATAGGAACGGAAATTCTCGTTCAGCAAGGTCTGATCGCCGCCTTTGGCTGGATCAATTTGATTGAATTGGCCTGCTGACATCTCCAGCCAGTCCTTGACCTCGCTGCCTGTCAGCTTGACGATTTGAACAGTATTATCGTAAAGATACAAGTCACCGACATTTTTAATCGCAAGATCTCCGGCTGGAATGTTTGTATAGTAATTGGCTCCGTTTCTGCCGCCTGCTTTAAACGGCGCCCCCGCAGACAAAATTGGAAGGTCCTTGTACTCAGTATCCTTCATTTCTTTTTCAGCATACCATTTTTGCGCGTCAGTCACGATCTGAATGGAAGGATCATCTTTGACCTGTGCAAAGAAGCTGTTAATATCTGCTTCGGTTTTGCCGACTGGCTTTCGGACATACTCCAGTGTGTTTTGGTGTGTTTGCTGAATGGTGTTTGTAACGGTTTCGTTTCTTGATGTGACGTTGCCAGCAATAGATTCAATACTTCCTTTGGAATCTGCTACCTTCCATGAGCCCTCTGCCTTTTCAAGCTTGAGGTCAATCACGCCTAAATATTTGCCCCAGCTGCTTGGCATGACGACAGGAATGCCGTTAATTGTTCCCTTTTCCACATTGAACTGAGCAACACCCGCATACTCGGCGGAAGGAAAGAGTCCGTGCTGATGGCCCGAGATAATCGCGTCAATGCCTTTCGTTTTGGTGGCAAGGTCAAATACGGCGTTTTCTGCACCTGATGATTGTGACTGCTTTTCAATGCCGGTGTGGGCGAGGGCAATAATGACATCTGCGCCTTCCGCCTTCATTTTCGGGATCGTTTCATTGGCGGATTCTACGATATCCTGCACCTGAACCTGCCCCTCGAGATTTTTTTTGTCCCATGTCATGATTTGCGGCGGGACAAAGCCTATGTAACCGACTTTTACTTTCTGCTCATTACCGTTTTCATCAATAAGGGTTTTTTCATTAATCACATACGGCGTATAACGGTTTTCGCCGCTAGTTGTTTTGACGTTGGCATTTACAATCGGGAAATCGGCTCCTTTGATTGTGCCGTCGAGAAAGTCGAGCCCGTAGTTGAATTCATGATTGCCAAGCGTTCCGGCGTCGTATTTCAGCGCATTCATGACGCTGATAATCGGATGGGTTTTCGTGCCGGAGATAATGTCGTCTTTTTGATATTTCACCGCGTATTCACCCAGCGGATTCCCTTGAATCAAGTCGCCGTTATCCACAAGCAGGGTGTTAGGGTTTTGCTCGCGGTGCTTTTGGATCAATTGCGCTGTTCTCGCCAGACCGAAATCCGCCGTTTCTTTGTCGCTGTAGTAATCGTAATCCATCATGTTGGCATGAATATCAGTCGTAGCCAAAATATTCAGATGCACCTGAGGAGCCGCGCTTTCTTCTGCATGAATGGGTGGTGTTGGGAGGATTAGGCTAAGTATCATAATTGGGGGCAAAAGAATACGGAGAATGTTTTCGACGTGTGTTCGTCTTTTCTGTATTCTCACCAGTTCTCCACCTTTCAACGAAATTTGTGTTACAGCTCCTATTGTAAGAATATTTTGTAACTATTTGTAGGTGTTTCTTTATGATTATTGTAAAAGGGAGAAAAATGAGTATTATGTAGCAGTATCAAGCGACAAATACTGGGTATTTATGCTTATCGTTTGTCACAATCGCGGAATGTTTATTTTAGTGTGGCTGGGGTAGAGTGTTTTATGTAGACATATAAAGCGGGAGGTTATGAATCATGGGGAAAAAAATTGCAGTGGTTTTAACAGATTATTTTGAGGACAGCGAGTACACTGAGCCTGCGAAAGCTTTTAAAGAAGCGGGACATGAACTGACTATCATCGAAAAAGAAAAAGGAAAAACAGTAAAAGGCAAGCAGGGAAAAGCGGAAGTGACGGTTGACGCGTCCATTGACGACGTAAACCCTTCAGACTTTGATGCGCTTTTGATTCCCGGAGGATTTTCACCAGACCAGCTTCGCGCTGACGATCGTTTCGTCCAATTTACAAAAGCGTTTATGACTGACAAAAAGCCGGTATTCGCCATTTGCCACGGCCCGCAGCTTTTAATCAATGCGAAAGCGCTCGACGGCCGAAAAGCGACGGGCTATACGTCCATTCGTGTTGACATGGAAAACGCCGGTGCCGACGTTGTGGACAAGGAAGTGGTTGTTTGCCAGGATCAATTGGTCACTAGCCGCACACCGGACGATATACCGGCATTTAACCGCGAGTCATTGGCATTGCTTGAGAAATAAGAAAAAACGGACGCTCTTGGGCGTCCGTTTTTTTGTTGCTTAGGCTTGAGCACCTGTCAGTTTCTTGTACCTGTAATACAAGAAAGCAGCTGCAGCCGTTCCGATGACCGCAATGCCGAAGTCGAATATGAAAATATGGGCGATGCCCCCCGCTTTTGCGATAAGCCCTGTTGCAATCGGCAGCAGAATTGATGCAAGACTTGAAGCGGTCGCTACAATTCCGGTAACGGTTCCTTTTCGCTTCCAGAAAAGCTCTGTCATTAACGTAATGGTAATTTGAAACACACCCGCAGTTGAAAAGCCTAAGAAAAAGGCAGTGATGTCCAGCACAACTGGGATATGAACGGTCAGCATGACTGCGAGCGTACATAAAGTAATAATAGGATATAAGAGCGTTATGAAGACAGGTTTGACCCATCTATTCAGCAAAACGGCTAATAATAAAACAGATGCCAGAGATCCTATACTATAATAGCTCAGCAATTGTACAGATGCTGATTCAGCTAAACCGGCTGCCTTTTGCGCGTAGCTCGGGAGCCAGATTTGAGAAACCGTAAATAAAGCCGTGGATGTAAAACCGATGATAATCAGTGCGGTGCCTTCCTTCTGAAAAACGGGTTCAGACAAGAAAACGGGAGATTCCTGTTGGCCGCTATTAGTTGGTTTCTTATGTTTTTTAGGAAACGAAAGCGTTGATAAATAAATAATATTCAGGAGATAGACCGCTGCCGGCAGATAAAAAGCAAATCCGTAAAACATGCTGTGGTCTGATAAAAATGTGATCAAAAGCGGCAAAAGTGCGGCCCCGACAGACATAAAGGCTTTGACCAAGACATTCGCCGAACCGGAAGCAGACGGAAAGAGCTCGGTTAGGGCCGGATATGTTCCGGCATCCATCGCTGAATTTGCGACTCCGGCTAATAAGGCGAACACAAACGCCAGCTCATAGCTCGGTGATAAAGGAATACCGACTAAAAAGACGGCCATAATTCCCGCAGAAGCGACAACAAGCGGCTTTCTGCCGATTTTATCTGATAGAACGCCGGAAATGCCGTATGTCAGAAGTTTGCCAAACCCGATAGCGGCAATGACATAACTGATGCCGGTCGGATCGGTATTCCACTGTTTTGTTAATGAAGACATATTGGATGCGAGAATGATGTTGACCATCCCCAGAAAGAAGTAGTTGATATACATTCCGGATGCTGTTTTGATAGATGTCGTTTGCATGCTTGTACTCCTTCAAATCTTATTCGAACACTTTGCTGTTTTGGTTTGGGGAAATGATAAAAAAGACTCGCCGAGTTTCCGGCCAGTCTCCATTATTTACGAAGCGAGGCTAATTCTTGAGCAATCGCCTGCATTTCACTTGGGCTGAATGATTCTTTTTTCATCACCATTCTGTGAAGGTACGTGAGGTCTTCAATCTTCTCATCACTGAAATCCTCCGCTTTGATTACGCCGACGTTCAGCATGTTCAGCTTTTGGGAAATCTCTTCAATCATTTGAGTTAATGTTTCTGTATTTGGGCTGGACAAAGGGTTCCATCCTTTCTATGCGCAATATAGGTATGTTTTATTCTAACAGAATTCCATCAGAAAAAAACCCTATTCTAAAAGCAGGCTGTTCATTCCAAAAAAGTGAAGACATCAGTTGAAAAGAAAATGAACATCCTACTAAGATATTCATGAAGGTTTCTTTTTAGAGAAATAGGGGCAAAGAATAGGGAGGTTGGACAATATGATAAGCGTGTTATTTGTTTGTTTAGGTAACATTTGCCGGTCTCCGATGGCGGAAGCGATTTTTCGGGACCTTGCAGCCAAAAAAGGATTAGAGGAGAAAATCAAGGCGGACTCAGCGGGAATCGGCGGCTGGCACATCGGCAATCCGCCGCATGAGGGAACGCAGGAGATATTGCGCAGAGAAGGAATCAGCTTTGATGGCATGCTGGCGCGTCAAGTCAGCGAACAGGATCTGGCCGATTTTGATTACATCATTGCAATGGATGCAGAAAATATCGGAAGCCTCAGAAGCATGGCGGGATTTAAAAACACCTCGCATATCAAAAGGCTTTTGGACTATGTTGAAGATTCAGATCTTGCCGACGTTCCCGATCCTTACTACACAGGGAATTTTGAAGAAGTCTGCCAATTAATCAAATCGGGCTGTGAGCATCTGCTTGCGTCTATTCAAAAAGAAAAACAATTGTGAGTGAAAGGAGAATTTGCATGAACAACGAACGGTTAATGCTGAAAGGGATATTTCTCGGAGCTGCGGCAGGCGCGGCGTTATCACTGCTCCATAAGCCGACAAGACAGGCGTGCGGCATGAGATGGCTGACATGCAAGCATAAACTTTCACTGTATAAAAGCAATCCGGAGCTGTTAAAAAACACTGTCATCACAAAAGTGGATGAGGCCAAAAAGCTCGCCCAAACGCTTTCAAAGGAAGTCGACTTTGTGAACCAGCAGGTGAAAGAGCTGAAGAAAACAACGCCGCAAGTGATGGAACTTCTGCAAGAAACGAAAGAGCATTTTTCAAAAAAATGATCAAACATGCGAGGTGAGACGACATGAGTTTTTTGAAAGAGCTTTTCAGCAGATACACCCTTCATGAAGGACAAAGTAAATCAGCGGAGCTGGCGTATTTTTTTCTATTGTCACTGTTTCCGTTTTTGATTTTTATGCTGACGCTCACCGCGTATCTTCCGCTTTCTACCGATGATGTTTTAGGAGTCATAGAACAATATGCTCCCGCCAGTGCAATGTCTCTCGTTGAATCCATTACCCATCAAACCTTAAATAATCGAAATGGCGGTTTGCTGTCATTCGGGATTATCGCCGCATTATGGTCTGCGTCTAATGGAATGAACGCGATCGTCCGGTCGCTAAACCACGCGTATGATGTGGAAGAAAACCGCTCTTTTATCATTGTTCGTCTAACCTCGATTTTTTTGACGATTGCCATGGTATTTACGATTTTAGTGGCTTTGCTTCTGCCGGTATTTGGCCGGGAGATTGGAAGGCTCGCTTCTGACTTTGTCGGCGCGTCGGATCTGTTTTTATCCGTCTGGGCCGCCATTCGCTGGGGTGTCAGTCCGCTTGTGCTGTTGATTGTTTTTTCCGCGCTGTATGTGATTGCGCCGAACAAAAAGCTGTCTCTCCGGTTTGTCATGCCGGGTGCGGTCTTTGCGACTATCGGCTGGATCATTGTCAGCACATTGTTTTCATTTTACGTCAGCACGTTTGCGAACTATAGCGCCACTTACGGGAGCATCGGGGGAATCATCGTTCTGATGATTTGGTTTTACTTGAGCGGCATTTTAATTATCCTAGGTGGAGAAATCAACGCTCTTTTACATAAACGTAAAAAGCTTCCTGATGAAAATCCCTACCATTAGCGCACCCTATAAACGAACTTCGGTTCAAAAAGAAGTCGGGGGGATATCGTGATGACCAAGCATACGAAAAAAGGCGGAAGCCATAACAAACAAAACTCGAAAAGCAAATCGAGCCATAAAACAAGCGGAAGCGCCAACGGACAAAACGGCTACCATTAGCATAAAAGCCTCCTGACATGATGTCGGGAGGCTTTTTGATTAAGAAGATGAAGAATAGGTTTCAGCCGGTGACCAGCTTTTCGGTTTGCCCAGCACAAGGGCCAGCCACACAGCGCTAAGCGTGAGAGTAATGAAGTAGAACAAGTTTGCGCTTTCAAATGTCTGCATATACCAGCCGCCGGCAACTGGGCCGAGGATGCTGCCGAGACTGAATGTAATGCCGCAAAGCAGGTTCCCCGCCGGCAGGAGGTGAGGCGGAAGAAGGTCTGTCATATAGCTGATGCCAAGTGTAAAGGTTGATCCGACTGCCATTCCTGCAATAAAAAAGCAGCCGCCGATCACGTAAGGCGAAGGAAATACACCGGCGATGAAAAAGCAAAGAGCCCCAGTCAGTAAAATCACCAGCAGCACATTCCGCCTGCCGTATTTATCGCTGAGGATGCCGAGCGGAAACTGAAAGATAATGCTTCCAATCGCAAATGCGGGAAGGATGATCGCTACTGCGTCTACTGATATCCCCAAACGGAGCGCGTACACCGGAAAGCTTCCGTTCAGCGCCGTTTCCAGAAAGCCGTAGCCAAATGTAGGCATAAAGGCAACCCACCCAAACAGCATGGCCTGATAAAATCGCCTGAAACTATTGTCTGATTTGGTTTCATGAGGACTGGTTTCCGGGTATGCATTTTGTAGAAAGAAAACAAAAAGCCACGCAAACAGACTGATGCAGCCGGACACGATAAAAGGAAGCGACGGACTCAGCTTGACAAGCGGCACCATGAACGGGCCTGCGGCAAAGCCAAGGCCAAAGGAAAGCCCGTAAATAGACAGGTTTCTTCCGCGATTTTGTTTTGATGACATGGAGGTCACCCACGTTTGCGTAGAAAAGTGAAGCATGTGGTCGCCGATTCCAATGAACAGGCGAAGCAGGAACCAGACCCAAACTGACTGAAGCCAAATAAATCCGAATAAGCTTAAAATGACAATGCTTCCGCCCATGACGATCAGCGGCTTGAATCCGAGCTTTCTGAGCGGCGCTTCCATAAACGGCGAAGCCAAAAGCACACCGATATACAGCCCGGTCGCGTGCAGGCCGTTGATAGCAGCGGATTCTCCATTTGTTTCAAAAATGATTGAAATGACAGGCAGCAGCATGCCTTGTGAAAACCCGGAAATGGATACGAGCAAGACAAGGATAAAGAAATGAAATCGTGACATCGTGTCAGTTCTCCTTATGTGGAATCTATGTTGATCGTACAATGTTTTCCAAAAGCAGGCAACCTGAAAAAAGCCTATATCACGCTATACATTTGCCCTCGTGTAATCATGAAGGTTTTTGTGAAGAATAAAAATAAAACAAGTCATAAAAAAGGAGCTATTTCACCATGAATCGTATCTTTTTTATTTTAGTGGCGGCCGGTGTTCCGCTTTCTGTGATTGGCAGTTTGATGCATTGGCCTTCCGCGGTTCTATTTGCCGTTTATTGCGTGACGATTATCGCTCTTGCAAGCTATATGGGGAGGGCGACAGAATCACTGTCCATCATTGCAGGACCGCGTATCGGCGGTTTGTTGAATGCAACCTTCGGGAATGCGGTGGAGCTGATTATTTCCCTTTTTGCATTAAAAGAAGGCCTGACAGGAATCGTGCTTGCCTCTTTAACCGGTTCAGTGCTGGGGAACCTGTTGCTGGTAGCGGGCCTATCGTTTTTTGTCGGCGGTTTAAAATATAAGCGGCAGGAATTTAATATCCATGATGCCCGCCATAACTCCGGGCTTCTGATTTTTGCCATCATTGTCGCCTTTGTGATTCCGGAGGTATTCTCTGTTGGTATGGGAAACGCCAGCAAGCTCAATTTAAGCATCGGCATCAGCATCATTATGATTCTGTTGTATGTGGCGGCGCTGTACTTTAAACTTGTCACGCATCGGGGCGTTTATCAGCCGAATAATGCCGCTCAGTCTGAAGAAGAGGAAGAGCCGGAATGGTCAGGGAAGGTTGCGACGATTGTCTTGTTTGCGGCAACGATTGTGGTTGCATACATATCCGAAAACCTGGTCCATACCTTTCACTCGGTTGCTGAACAGTTCGGGTGGAGCGAGCTGTTTATCGGGGTCATCATCGTGGCGATTGTAGGAAATGCGGCGGAGCACGCGTCAGCGATTATTATGGCCTTCAAAAATAAAATGGACATTGCGGTTGAAATTGCAGTCGGCTCTACGCTGCAGATCGCTATGTTTGTCGCACCGGTTCTCGTCATCTGTTCTATCTTTTTTCCGACAAGCATGCCGCTTGTATTTACATTGCCGGAGCTCGTCGCGATGGTATCAGCGGTTCTCTTGATGATCGCGATTTCGAATGACGGGGATTCCAACTGGTTTGAAGGGGCGACACTGCTTGCTGCATATGTCATTATGGCGATCGGCTTTTTCCTTCTTTAACCTGAAAAAATGATGGATAACAACAAAGCGGGATGAAAAGACTAAGGGAAAATGCCATAGAAAGAGTGATATGATGAAAAAGCTATTTCATTCCACACTTATCGTGTTGTTATTCTTTAGTTTTTTCGGCGTTCAGCCCATCCACGCGAAAAAGCAGTTTAAGGTTCCTAATTCTGTCGCAAGCATTTCAAAGGAAAACACGTATCCGAATGCTTCACAGGATCAGCCAATGCTTCAGCCGAGCAAGCTGGCAAAGGAATTGCTCGATCATTCTGAGGTAAAGATTGAAAATCCGCATCTCATCAAAATGCTGAATGAATCCAACATATCCGGCACACCGCTTGCAGTAGGGTACCGGGCGACAATATTTCTCGGGAAATGGGCGCTCGGCTATGAATCAAATGAAACAGTCGCAAACTGGGAATATAAAAAAATCAATACAAACCGTGCGGATAACCGCGGCGGGAAAGAAACTGCTGAAATGCATTATGCCCAGGAACAGCAGTACAGAGTGAAGGGTGGCTTGACAGCTAAAGTTCCAAATGCTGAAGATGTCAAAAGCATGATGATGCAAAAAGCAATGAAGAAAACGAACCTCCCGCTTGCATTTGAGACGGTCATTGGGGCTGGCACAAAACGGGATCAGATTTATAAAGTCGCTCCTAAAAAAATCGGTTATCTACATGCATATGCACCGGCTGTGAATGAAAAAGGAAAAGTGACTTACGGAGAAGTGTACTTAGTGCTGAAAGGAAATAAACGAAAACTCGTCGTGAAAAATGTCACGTCACAGGGAATCGGCGCGTGGATTCCAGTTCAAGATCATGTCACGTTTGGTTTTCAGCTTTCCTCACTGCCAAGATAAATAAAAAACTGATTCCAACTCGGAATCAGTTTTTTTGTTTATTGGGTTCTCTCAATTCGGACCGCTTCCTCAAGCATTTGCACATTGTTTTGGTAGAGCTGGCGAACGAGAACCCGTCTTACTGCAAGGCTGGCACTGAAATAATCATCATCTTTCACCATGCCTTTAACCGTAAATTCGACGCCGCGATTGATTTTATTCAATGCGGTGATGCCGTGGATTTGAAATGGTTCTGTCGGATTGCCGAATTCATCCCGCTTCAATGAATCACGAAGCTCTTCATTCAGCATGTCACATGCCTCTTCCAACACGCTGTACACGCGGTCCGGATCTTCTTTAAAGCTGATAAGAAAGGATTCGGTAATCCGCATAAAATCAATATTATAGTTCTCTATTTGTCTGACCTCGCCGTTGCTGATGGTGAGCAGCTTCCCGCTCCATTCCCGGATTTGCAGCGAGCGGAGGCCGATTTCCTCCACTGTTCCGTTGAACAAGTTGTTGACGGTGACATAATCGCCTTTGTGCAGCTGGCGTTCATATATTAAGAACACACCAGCCAGCACATCTTTGATCAGCGATTGGGCGCCAAAACCGATCACGATACCTGCTACGCCCGCCCCGGCCAATATCTTGCCGAAATCATGCACAAATAAAGAAATAACGTAAAAAATAAAACCAATTGTCGCCGTATACTGGGTGACAGAACGGACAAGGCTTTCAATCGTTTTTTCCTTTTTTTCTTCAATAAAATCCGTCCGTTTAAAAAATAGCTGTACCAGCCGGTTGATGATAAAGACACCGATCCAAAGGATAACGGCAACGAGGAGAATATCGACGATTTTATTTTGAAAAATCTCCGTAAGTGTTTCTTTCATCCGCATCTAACTCCTGGCTTGACGTTTTGTGAAGTCTGTATCCTGATAATAACTGTTTTTGACAAGAACATTCGGTCCGAGGCACCGGACATTCGGGCAGTGGCAACTTAGTTCCTTCGCAAGCTTGGTCTCTCTCCACTTTTCATAGGCGGAAGGGAGGCTGTCCGTCTGAATGTTGCCAAGCGGCGGGGTATCACCGAAATCGGTCACGATAATGTTTCCATCGAAAATGTTCACATTCAGGCGGGATCGGCCGTCAGGGTCATTTCGCACTGTGACGTTTTTCGCCGCGCGAAGCCGGCGAAGCAGCTTTTGGTCGTCTTCGTCCGGACTGCAGGCATAAAACGGCAGCGTTCCGAACAGCATCCACGTATTTTCATCACGAATATCCAGCAAGCGGTGAATGGCCTGTCTCATCTCTTTCAGGCTGAGGGATTCAAGAGCGCTTGCGAAATCGCTTGGATACATTGGGTGGACCTCGTGACGCTGACATTTCATATCTTCTGTGATTTGGCGGTGAATATGCTCAATATGCGGAAGAGTTCGTTTGTTCAGCATCGTTTCCGCAGATACCATTACTCCGGCATCCACGAGCGTGCGGCTGTTTTCGATCATTTTTTCAAAATAGCGCGCGCGCTGTTCGAAGGTCGGTTTTCTGTCCATCATGGCAAAGCCGATTTCAGCAAAATCTTCAACTGTACCCCAGTTATGAGAAATATGTAGCACATCGAGATACGGAATGATCCATTCGTACCGCTCGATGTCGAGGGTCAGATTTGAATTAATTTGTGTCCGCACACCCCGTTCATGGGCATATTTCAATAAAGGAACAACATATTCTTTTACTGATTTCAACGAAAGCATCGGCTCTCCGCCTGTGATGCTGATGGATCTGAGGCGCGGGATTTCCTCCAGCCGTTTTAACAGAAGATCTATTGGCAGAGCATTCGGGTCTTTAGGCTGCAATGTATAGCCTACAGCACAATGCTCGCATCTCATATTGCACAGTGTCGTCGTTGTGAATTCAACGTTTGTCAGCTGCATGTCTCCGTATTGGTCAACATCCATATAGGCTTCCCAAGGGTCAAACTCGGGCGTAATCGGACGCAGCTTCGTGTTTTGTGTCATGACTATCTAACTCCTTTATTAATGGGCATACTAACGCTGCCAACAGTTAATTTTAGACCTGATTTGCCAAGATCGCAAGTAGCGCGGCGATTGAAAAACGGCAAAAAATGAGCTACCATAATAAAAAATGAATGGAGGAACAGAATGGGGAACGCCGTAAACAATAAAGATCAGCAGATTGATTATTTAAAGAACAGACTTGACATGTTTATGAACGTCATCGATTCATTAGACCCTGAAGCAACCGACGTTGAAGATATAGACAGGCTTATCAGCATGCTTGATGACCTGGAAGCCAAATACGAACGTTTTAAAAAAGATTGGGAATAAAACCGCGTGCCCGCCGCGGTTTTTTTATTGGCATAAAGCAACAGTATAAAACAAAGCCCCTATCTGTAAAATAAGAAAAAATGCAGAAGGAGCGCTGGCCATGAAGTGGATGTGTTCAATATGCTGCGCCGCCGTATTGCTTGCCGGAGGTGCAGCACAGGCGGAAGCGGTGCCGAATGAGCCGATTAATTGGGGCTTTAAACGAAGTGTCAATCATCAGCCGCCAGATGCCGGGAAGCAGCTGAACAGTTTGATTGAAAAATATGACGCGTTTTATTTAGGGAATACAAAGGAAAAAACGATTTACTTAACGTTTGATAACGGATATGAAAATGGCTATACGCCAAAAGTGCTTGATGTCTTAAAAAAACATCGCGTAACAGGAACGTTTTTTGTCACCGGGCATTTCGTAAAGGACCAGCCTCAGCTGATCAAACGAATGTCAGATGAGGGCCATATTATCGGCAACCATTCCTTTCACCATCCGGATTTAACGACAAAAACAGCTGATCAGATTCAGGATGAACTTGATTCAGTCAACGAAGAGGTTTATAAAATTACGGGAAAGCAGGACAACCTGTATTTGCGTCCGCCGCGCGGCGTGTTCAGTGAGTACGTACTGAAAGAAACGAAACGCCTCGGCTATCAAACCGTTTTCTGGTCGGTCGCTTTTGTTGATTGGAAAATCAACAACCAAAAGGGAAAGAAATATGCCTACGATCATATGATCAAGCAGGCGCACCCGGGAGCCATTTACCTGCTTCACACCGTATCGAGGGACAATGCAGAAGCGCTGGATGACGCGATTACAGATCTGAAAAAACAGGGCTACACATTTAAAAGCATTGATGATCTGATGTTTGAGAAAGAAATGAGGCTGCCGTCCTTGTAATGAGAAGAGCCTCTCCTGAAATGGAGAGGCTTTTCTTTATTTTATACATTTAATCAGTGCGGCCCAGTCCAGATCTCCGAAGCCCTGTTCAATCCCGCTTTCAAAATGGCTCTTGGCCAGCTCGGCAAGAGGAAGATTTGCAGAAACCCGTTTTGCGGCGGCGAGTGCCAGGTTGGTATCCTTCAGCCCTAAAGACATTTTGAAGCCGGCCGGCTCAAATTTCTGCTCGGCCATAATGGTTCCGTAATTTTGATAGACTGGAGAACCAAAGAGCGCGCTGGCGATTTCTAAAAATTGTTTTTGTTCTAAGCCGTATTTCTCCATCATTAAGAAGGATTCAGATAACGCCTCCAGCATGGACACGAGCAAGAAATTGATGCTGATTTTGGCTGCATTTGCCGTCTTGCTTTCTTCGCCGACGTCAAATACTTGCTGGCTCAGGCTGTCGAGCAGAGGCTTGGCAGCTTGCTTTGCTTCCGCCGGTCCGGCTGTTATGATACGGAGCGCGGCTTTGGCTGCGGCATCCGGTCTGCCAAGGACAGGAGCGGCGAGAAAAAATTGTCCTTTCTCTGCATGAGCCGCTGCGAGCTTTTCTGAGAACTCAACACTGATTGTGCTCATCGAGATGTGAATGCCGTTCTCTGCTAATCCTTCAAGCAGCCCGTCTTCTCCGAATGTCACGGTGCTGACAGAATCATCATCTGCAAGCATTGTGATGACAATATCAGCGGATTTTGCCGCCAGCCGCGGCGTATCAGCTGCCTGTGCGCCTTCTGTGACAAGGTCTTCTGTCTTTTGTTTCGTCCGGTTATAGACAGTCAATTCGTAGCCTGCTTGAAGAACATTTCGGGCAATGGGCTGTCCCATATTGCCGAGTCCGATGACAGCAATTTTCAATCTAATCACTCCCTGAATATTTTTTCCATTATAAACAATATGAACAGAATATGCATAGCGATCGGCTTACAACAAAAAAGAACAGCTGCTCGCTGTCCTCATTTAAAAATATTGAACCATCCTTTATGTACAAACCAAATCAGCATTCCAATCACAAGCGCGGCCATCAGGCCAAGTACAGCGAAATATCCGTATTTCCAATGCAGTTCCGGCATAAAGTCGAAGTTCATACCGTATACACCGGCAATAAAGGTGAGCGGGATGAAAATGGTTGATACGATCGTCAGTGTCATCATAATCGCATTCATCCGGTTTGAGTTTAGCGTCACGTAGCTGTCACGCAAGTCGGACGTCATGTCACGGTTGGATTCCACAATTTCAGACAACTTTAACAAATGATCATATATGTCGCTGAAATAGGCTTTCGTTTCCCGCTGCTCTTTCACATGGTCAAGGCTTAAAATCCGGTAGAGCAAATCACGCATCGGGATAATCGTCCGTCTCAAATGCAATAGGTCTGTTCTGAGATCAAACACCTCGTTCATCAGCGTTCCATACGTTTTGTGGGGACGGCTTTCTTCAATTTCATTCAGCCGGTCTTCAATTTTATACACGAGAGGAAAATATTCATCAACAAGCTGATCCATGATCATATAAGAAATATGCCCGGGCCCTTTTTTCAATATGTCCGGTGAAGCATACAAACGCTCCCGGACTTTAGCGATACCGGGCGTTTCGTGTAAATGAAAGGTGACGACAAATTTTTCGCCTTGAAAGATATCGACTTCCTCCGTCTCAAGTGTTTCCTTATTCAGCGCATGAATCACGTAAAAACGATAGCCGTCATAATGGTCAAGCTTTGGCCGCTGCATATGCTGGAAGCAATCCTCAATGGCAAGCGGGTGAAAATGAAAAAAATCTCTCAATAACGCCGTTTCCGTATCCTCCGGGCCGTAAAAATCAACCCAGTACCATGCAATATCAGGCTGTTCCACTCGTTCGATCGGTATATTTTTCAGCAGCTGATGCTCTGTTGTGATTGCGGTAATGTTGATCATAAACAACCCTCCACCTGCCATTATATCATGCGGTCTTTATGAGAAAAGTATACGGTACTCTCTGCCTAATTCCAGCGGCATGTTATACTGAACAAAAACGGAAAAAAGGGTGGATCTCATGTGGAAGGAAAAAGTATCTGTCACGCCTCCGTATCATTTTGACCGCGTGCTGGACAGGCTGTCTTTAGACCCCCTCAATGCTGTCGATCGAGAGGCGAGAGAAGTCCGCGTGCCGATCAGAAATCATGCGGGAGACGTATGTATTGTAAAAGTACAGGCGTTAGGCTATGCTGACGAGCCTGAGTTTCACGTTAGCGGGGAAACCGATCAGGGAGAAATGATGAAGGAAATCAAGCGGATTTTTCAATGGGAAAATCATTTGCAGCACGTTCTGGATCATTTTTCAAAAACGAGCCTGTCCGCCATTTTTGAAGAGCATGCCGGGACGCCGCTTGTTCTGGACTACAGCGTGTACAACTGCATGATGAAATGCATTATCCACCAGCAGCTCAATCTTTCCTTCGCTTACACGCTAACAGAACGGTTTGTTCATGCGTTTGGCGAGCAGAAGGATGGCGTGTGGTGCTATCCAAAGCCGGAAACGATTGCGGAACTCGATTATCAGGATCTGCGTGATCTGCAATTCAGCATGAGAAAAGCGGAATACACCATTGATACATCAAGGATGATCGCAGAAGGCACACTCAGCTTGTCAGAGCTGCCGCATATGGCGGATGAAGACATTATGAAGAAACTGATCAAAATCAGGGGTATCGGCCCGTGGACCGTGCAAAACGTCCTCATGTTCGGACTTGGCCGTCCCAATTTATTCCCGCTTGCCGATATCGGCCTCCAGAATGCCATCAAACGCCACTTTCAGCTGGACGATAAGCCGGCAAAGGATGTCATGCTGGCGATGAGCAAGGAGTGGGAGCCTTATTTAAGCTATGCGTCTTTGTATTTGTGGAGGAGTATAGAATAATTCGTCTGACAATGAAGGAAATCCTGCAAACGTGTTATACTAGAAAGATGTGAAAAAACCATTTCACTTTCTGCCATCCGCAGAAAGCTTCATATAGAAACGGAGAGAACAACGTGAACCAACAAAAGAAACAGGCGCCCGTCGAACTGAAGGTCGGACAAACTTTTCCGCTGACGATTAAGCGTCTCGGCATTAACGGAGAAGGTGTCGGCTATTTTAAGAAAAAAGTCGTCTTCGTGCCCGGCGCGCTTCCTGGCGAAGAAGTTGTTGTGCAGGCCACAAAGGTCCAGCCGAAGTTTTCGGAGGGCCGCATTAAGAAAATCCGCAAGGCATCTGAGCACCGGGTGGCACCGCCTTGCCCTGTTTATGAACAATGCGGCGGCTGTCAGCTTCAGCACCTTGCATACAGCCAGCAGCTTCGGGAAAAACGTGATATCGTCATTCAGTCTCTTGAACGCCATACGAAGTTTAAAGTTGAAAACATGGAAATCAAAGAAACGATTGGCATGGACAACCCGTGGAATTACCGCAATAAAAGCCAATTCCAGATCGGGCGCTCGCAAAGCGGCAGCATCATCGCCGGCTTATACGGTCTTGATTCTCATGACATCGTTCCGATTAAAGACTGTATCGTTCAGCATCCGGCAACGAACAAAACAACAGGCATCGTCCGCCGCATTTTAGAGGACTTCAATGTGTCTGTTTATAATGAAAGAAAACGAAAAGGCGACGTTCGCACGATCGTGACGAGAGTCGGCTTTGAAACAGGCGAAGTGCAGGTCGTGCTTGTAACCGCAAAAGAAACGCTTCCGCACAAGGAAGAAATCGTCAAAGCGATTCAAAAGCGATTGCCAGAGGTCAAATCCATTATTCAGAATGTAAACGGGGCGAAAACTTCAGTGATTTTCGGTGAGAAAACAAAACCGCTCGCCGGAAAAACAGTGATTCAAGAAGTGCTCGGCGACGTATCTTTTGAATTGAGCGCCCGCGCTTTCTTCCAGCTCAATCCGGAACAGACCGTCAAGCTGTATGATGAAGTGAAAAAAGCGGCGCAGCTGACCGGAAAAGAAAAAGTCGTTGATGCGTATTGCGGCGTCGGCACTATCGGCATGTGGGTGGCGGACGGAGCGAAGGAAGTCCGCGGCATGGACGTCATCAAGGAATCAATTGACGATGCCAAGAAAAACGCCAAAAAACATGGCATGGCAAATGCCACATACGTAACAGGAACAGCCGAGCACTGGCTCCCGAAATGGACGAAAGAAGGCTTCCGCCCGGACGTCGTCATTGTAGACCCGCCAAGAACCGGCTGTGACAGCACGTTCCTGGACACGATCAAAAAAGTCAAACCGAAACGCTTCGTCTACGTTTCCTGCAATCCATCCACGCTTGCGAAGGATTTGCAGACGCTCTCGAAGGACTATCGCGTGGACTATATTCAGCCTGTCGATATGTTTCCGCAGACGGCTCATGTTGAAGCAGTGGCGAGACTTGTTTTAAAATCGTCTCATTAATTCCTAATCAGATCTGGATTTCGGCAGAATGAACATTGCCGATTTCCGGGTCTTTTTCGTGCATAGCCTGTCGGGACGATCTGTTCTTGAGATCATCTTTTGGTTGGAAAACTTTATGTTTACTCACACATAGTATGTGGGTTTCAATTTTCACTTTTTGATCAGGTCATTTCTCGATTTTTCAGGAGTTTAAAACCGAAATCTGGGTCATGTACCTAACCATATGACCCAAACCGCCTTTTCTATTTTCGGTTTGCTTTTTAGGTATAAAGAGTGAAATCTTCAAAATTTACTATAGATTGATAAGAAATGCTTTCGCATGCGATAAGTGTAAAAGAAGCATGGTCAGTTTTTTTAATATTGAGATACAGGTATAGCCGTATCCCCTAATGAAAGGATTTGATTTTTGTTATGACAGAAAATTTCTGGCGTGAATTACCACGGCCGTTTTTTGTACTGGCACCAATGGAAGATGTGACAGATGTTGTTTTCCGGCATGTAGTAAGTGAAGCAGGCAGACCGGATGTGTTTTTTACAGAGTTCACAAACTCAGAGAGCTATTGCCACCCGGATGGGAAGGATAGCGTGCGCGGCCGTTTGACTTTTACAGAGGATGAACAGCCAATTGTGGCCCATATATGGGGAGATAAGCCTGAAAACTTCCGTAAAATGAGTATTGGCATGGCAGAGTTAGGATTTAAAGGACTAGATATCAATATGGGCTGCCCTGTGCCTAATGTTGCGGGGAATGGAAAGGGAAGCGGCCTTATTTGCCGTCCTGCAGTTGCGGCAGAATTAATACAAGCTGCAAAAGCAGGGGGATTGCCTGTAAGCGTGAAGACAAGACTTGGATACACGGATGTGGATGAATGGCGCGAGTGGCTGACACACATTTTGAAACAGGATATTGCCAATCTTTCTATTCATCTGCGCACAAGAGCAGAAATGAGCAAAGTAGATGCGCATTGGGAACTCATCCCGGAGATTAAGAAACTTCGTGACGAGGTGGCACCAGATACATTGTTAACAATAAACGGGGATATCCCTGACCGCCAAACTGGCTTGAAACTTGCTGAACAATACGGTGTTGATGGAATTATGATTGGGCGTGGTATTTTTACAAATCCATTTGCCTTTGAAAAGGAGCCGAAAGAGCATAGCAGCAAGGAATTGCTTGATCTCTTAAGGCTGCATCTGGATCTTCATGATAAATATTCAGCATTAGAAGCCCGTCCGTACAAGCCTCTTCCTCGCTTTTTCAAAATTTATCTCCGCGGGTTCCGAGGGGCAAGTGAATTAAGAAATCAATGCATGAACACAAAGTCAACAGATGAAGTGCGTGCATTGCTCGACGACTTTGAGAGAAAGTATCTTGATGGGATAGAGTAACTGCAGTGCTTGATTCAAAAAAGGCTAACAAAATAAAGGGATTTTTACACAATTCTTGACTAAAATACCTGGATTTTCGGTAAATCCGGGTCTTTTTTGTACGCAGCTTTTACTCAGCCTGTCTTTTCTCTAATTTATTGTAAGAAAATAATGGTATATTTAGTGGAGATATCTTATAAAGGGGGAGAGGAAAATGAAACGGCTATGCATCATCCCCTGCGGCAAGAAAAAAATCTGGGATGTCCAGCCTGATGCCGGGCCGGTAAGAGCAGAGGACGCTTATCTCAGCCCGTTTCATCAGGCGTGCGAGCGGTATGCGAAAGCATTTTTCGATGAGTGGGTGATTTTGTCTGCGAAGCACGGGTTCCTCCGCCCTAATGATCTCGTTTCGAGAAATTACGATGTCACTTTTGGCACCGGTCATCCGGAAATCATGACAGCGGACGAGCTGAGCCGCCAATTTCACGAAAAAGGCTTTTCTAATATCAAAGAGCTAGTCATGCTTGGCGGAAAAAAATATCGAAGCGTTCTAAACGCCGTCATCGGAGAACACCAGCATATCAGCTGGCCGCTATCATCATACAAAGGCATAGGCTACATGCTCCAAGCGCTGAACCGGGCTGTTGAAGAAAAGCATGAACTGTAGCACATACATATGAAGAAAAGAGTGTGAACATGAAAAAACTTGTGTTTGGCTTGCTTGCCATTGCATTATTCGGATGCGGACTATATATCTATCATGTATGGTTCGGTGATCCATTTTCGAAAAATGCTGCAGAACAGAAGCTAGTCTCTTATGTGAAACAAACCTATCCTAAGAAAGAAATCAAGATCACGAATGGGGTATATAACGCTAAAACCTCTGAATATGTATTCGAAGCAACCTCCCAATCTCATCGCTACCCAATGTGTACGAAGGGATTTCTGCATCCTAAAGTAACGTGCGATGGAATTGAAGAAGCGTATACCGAATCAGTATCAAAACATGTAAATGAAGAAGCAACGAAGGCAATCGAAGCAGATCTGAAAAAAGCGGTTCCTCGACTTATAAAAGCTGATGCTGCTTTGAGTATTGAAAACGGACAGTTCATGTTAGATACAAAATGGAACAAACAGCTGGCTGAAAAAGCGCCTATGAGCATGACGATTCAGTTAGACACCAGCGGGTTATCAAAAACAGATGCCGCAAAGATGGCGGAAACGGTCAGAAAAACGCTTAATGAAAAGGGATACACATACTCAAACGGCACGATAGACTGTATGCAGAAGGACGGGGGCGGCGGTATTGGATATGTCAAATATTCAATTGATTTTCTTTCAAAAACAGCTATTCAGTCAAACGATGCAGAGGAACTAGGAAGTTAAAAAGATTTCCAAGGAAATAAATACGTCGATCATTGTCAAAGGCCGGGTGATATCCGGTCTTTTTTTGCATGCTGTAAAACGAGACAAATGAATCAGTTTGAGACAAAACGAGACACACGTCTCAAACTGTCTCCAAAGTGAAGACGAGAAGATTGATTTTACGGACTCAAAAGACTGGCACACTTCTTGCATTTATAATGGTGAACCCTAAATAGAAGGAGGCGCACAAAATGGAATTGTTAAAACGAGAAGGCTTATCATTAACTGAGGAAAAAGCGCTGTGGATGTACCAAAAGATGCTGGAGATCAGGGGCTTTGAAGACAAAGTGCATGACCTGTTCGCCCAGGGAGTGCTTCCCGGATTCGTTCATTTATATGCCGGTGAGGAAGCCGTGGCTGTAGGGGTGTGCGCTCATTTACATGATGGCGACAGCATTACAAGCACCCACAGGGGACATGGACATTGTATCGCCAAAGGCTGTGACCTGGACGGCATGATGGCGGAAATTTTCGGGAAAGCGACCGGATTGTGCAAAGGCAAGGGCGGTTCTATGCACATTGCGGATCTTGATAAAGGCATGTTAGGCGCAAATGGAATCGTCGGGGGCGGCTTTACGCTCGCATGCGGATCAGCGCTCACGGCTAAATATAAACAGACTAAAAATGTAAGCGTTTGCTTTTTCGGGGACGGGGCAAATAACCAAGGTACCTTCCACGAAGGGCTGAATTTAGCGGCTGTATGGAACCTTCCTGTCGTATTTGTTGCTGAAAACAACGGCTATGGCGAAGCTACCCCATTTGAGTACGCATCAGCCTGTGATTCAATCGCCGATCGGGCGGCTGCTTATAACATGCCGGGGGTTACAGTTGACGGCAAAGATATTTTAGCAGTTTACCAGGCAGCCGAGGAAGCGATAGAAAGAGCAAGAAACGGCGGCGGCCCGTCTTTGATTGAATGTATGACCTACAGAAACTACGGCCATTTCGAAGGAGATGCCCAAACCTATAAAACGAAGGATGAAAGAGTTGAGCACCTTGAAGAAAAAGATGCCATTCAAGGTTTTAAAAACTACCTTTTAAAAGAAACAGATGCTAATAAGCTGTCAGACATTGAACAGCGTGTCAGCGAATCGATTGAAAAAGCCGTCTCGTTCAGCGAAGACAGCCCATATCCAAAAGATTCGGAGCTGCTGACAGATGTGTATGTGTCATATGAAAAAGGAGGAATGTAAGAGATGGCGAGAGTCATAAGCATGTCAGACGCGATCAATGAAGCAATGAAGCTTGCGATGAGAAGAGATGAAAATGTGCTTTTGATCGGTGAGGATGTTGCCGGCGGAGCGGCTGTTGATCATTTGCAGGATGATGAAGCATGGGGCGGTGTATTAGGAGTCACAAAGGGGCTCGTACAGGAATTCGGGCGCACAAGAGTGCTGGACACACCGATTTCTGAAGCGGGCTACATGGGTGCGGCTATGGCTGCGGCATCAACCGGGCTGAGACCGATTGCAGAATTAATGTTTAATGACTTTATCGGCACATGCTTTGACCAGGTGATCAACCAAGGGGCGAAATTCCGCTATATGTTCGGCGGTAAAGCGCAAGTGCCGATTACCGTCCGCACCACATACGGAGCGGGATTTCGGGCCGCTGCCCAGCATTCACAAGCGCTGTATGGCCTTTTCACGAGCATCCCGGGACTGAAGACGGTTGTTCCATCCAGCCCGTATGATGCCAAAGGTCTGCTGCTTGCAGCAATAGAAGACGATGATCCGGTGTTCTTCTTTGAAGACAAGACGTCCTACAACATGAAGGGCGAGGTGCCGGAAGATTATTATACAATTCCGCTCGGAAAGGCCGACATCAAACGCGAAGGCAATGATGTCACGCTATTTGCAGTCGGCAAGCAGGTCAATACCGCGCTTGAAGCAGCTGCACAGCTTTCAGAGAGAGGCATCGAAGCCGAGGTCCTTGATCCGCGCAGTCTGTCTCCTCTGGATGAGGATGCGATTTTCACATCGTTAGAAAAAACAAACCGGCTGATCATCATTGATGAAGCCAATCCGCGATGCAGCATTGCCACGGATATTGCAGCGATTGTCGCAGACAAAGGCTTTGATTTGCTTGATGCGCCGATTAAACGGATTACAGCACCGCATACACCAGTGCCGTTTTCACCGGTGCTTGAAGATCAATATTTGCCGACACCAGATAAAATTGTCAGCGTCACGCTTGAATTGCTTGGCGAGCCGGCAATGAACTAAAGGGGGGACACAAATGGCAGTAAAAGTAGTGATGCCAAAATTAGGAATGGCGATGAAACAAGGGGAAGTATCGATATGGAATAAAAAAGTAGGCGACCCGGTTGAAAAGGGAGAAAGCATTGCCAGCATTCAATCGGAGAAAATTGAAATGGAGATCGAAGCGCCTGAAAAAGGAACGCTGATCGACATCAAAGTGAAAGAGGGTGAAGAGGTTCCGCCCGGCACTGCAATCTGCTACATCGGGGACGCCAATGAGTCGGTGCGGGAAGAGGCAAGCAGGCCTGCTGCTGAAGACAGCGTGCCGCAAGCCGTCCAGCCCGTCAAACAAGAAAACAAACCCGCAGCCTCCAAAAAAGATCGATTGAAAATATCTCCAGTTGCGAGAAAAATAGCGGAAAAAGCGGGGTTAGACCTGAAACAGCTGAAAGGCACCGGACCAGGCGGAAGAATCGTGAAGGATGACGTGACAAAGGCGCTGGCTGAACAGAAAAAAGCTCAGGCAAAACCTGTTTCTGATCAGAAAGCGCAGGAAACCCCGGTGACAGGCATGAGAAAAGTCATCGCTGCCCGAATGCAGGAAAGCCTGGCAAACAGCGCGCAGCTGACGATTACGATGAAGGCTGATATCACTAAGCTTGCCACTCTTCAAAAACAGCTTTCACCAGCTGCGGAAGAACGGTACGGCACAAAACTGACAATCACTCATTTTGTTTCAAGAGCCGCCGTTCTCGCACTGCAAGCTCACCCTGTGCTGAACAGCTCTTATCAAAATGAGCGCATCATCACATATCCTCATGTGCACCTTGGTATGGCAGTAGCCTTGGAAAATGGCTTAGTGGTGCCTGTCATCCGCCATGCTGAAAAGCAATCGCTGATTGAACTGGCTCAATCCATCTCAGAAAATGCCAAAAAAGCACGCGAGGGACGTGCGGGAAGCGAAGAACTGCAAGGCTCAACCTTCTCCATTACAAACCTTGGCGCTTTTGGAGTTGAGCATTTCACACCGATATTAAATCCGCCAGAAGCAGGCATTCTCGGTATCGGAGCAAGCTATGACACACCGGTGTACCAAGGGGAGGAGATCGTCAGAAGCACGCTCCTGCCGCTCAGCCTGACATTTGATCACAGAGCGTGTGACGGCGCTCCAGCAGCTGCATTCCTGAAGGCGATGAAAACATATTTGGAAGAACCCGCGGCATTAATTTTATAGGAAAAGCAGGTGAAAACGACATGACACTAGCCATTATCGGCGGCGGACCTGCAGGCTATGCGGCTGCGGTCTCCGCGGCACAGCAGGGCAGAAACGTGCTGCTCATTGACAAAGGCAAGCTTGGGGGGACCTGCCTGAATGAAGGCTGCATCCCCACGAAGTCTTTGCTAGAAAGCGCAAACGTTCTTGATAAAATCAAGCATGCCGGCAGCTTTGGAATCGAACTCCCCGCAGGTGCGATATCAGTCGATTGGAGTAAAATGCAAAATCGAAAACAGCAGGTTGTCAGACAGCTTGTTCAAGGCGTTCAGTATCTAATGAAGAAAAATCAAATACAGGTTGTAAAGGGAACAGCCTCCTTTCTTTCTGAAAGAAAGCTTTTGATCGAAGGACAAAACGGAAAAGAAATCAGAGAGGCGGGCCAAGTATTGATTGCCTCAGGATCAGAGCCAATCGAGCTGCCGTTCGCTCCTTTTGACGGCGAATGGATCATCGACAGTAAAGACGCGCTTTCTCTTTCCGAGATTCCGTCTTCACTTGTCATTGTCGGCGGCGGTGTCATCGGGTGTGAGTATGCAGGGCTGTTTGCCAGATTGGGATCGAAGGTGACCGTCATTGAAACAGCGGGACAGCTGGTCCCTGCTGAAGATGAAGATATCGCCCGTCTCTTTCAGGAAAAGCTTGAGGAAGACGGTGTTGAAGTGCATATTTCATCCAGATTAGAGCGGGTGGATCAAACAGCGAAAACGGCAATATGGAAAAGCGGCCAGCGTGAGTTTAAAACAAAGGCCGATTATATACTGGTGGCGATCGGCAGAAAACCCCGTCTTGACGGATTACAGCTGGAGCAGGCGGGAGTTGATTTTTCTCCAACAGGCATTCCGGTGAATGGGCACATGCAGACGAACGTGCCTCATATTTACGCGTGCGGAGATGCAATAGGAGGCATTCAGCTGGCACATGCCGCATTCCATGAGGGCATCATTGCTGCTTCTCATGCTTCTGGAAGGGATGTCAAAATCAATGAGAAACATGTGCCGCGCTGCATCTACACGTCCCCGGAAATCGCGTGTATCGGAATGACAGAACGACAGGCAAGAAGCGTATACGGGGATGTGAAGATTGGCGAATTTCCTTTTTCTGCAAACGGCAAGGCGCTCATTAAACAGCAAGCGGAAGGAAAGGTCAAAATCATAGCTGAACCGGAATTCGGCGAAATCGTAGGTGTATCGATGATTGGTCCGGATGTAACCGAGCTCATCGGCCAGGCGGCAGCGATCATGAATGGTGAGATGACGGCAGATATGGCGGAGCATTTTATCGCCGCCCATCCGACTTTATCGGAAACATTGCACGAGGCGCTGCTAAGCACGATCGGGCTTGCAGTACATGCATAATAAGAGGAAAAGCAGGCGCATGGATATAAGGCGTCTGCTTTTTTTATTGTTGAAAGCGCTTTATTTTTCCCCTACAATAGATGAAAACGGCGTGTAAGGGAGGAGCGATCAAGGAAATGAATTCGGTCCCAAACGATTTGCAAACCTGGAAACGTTTTGTGAAAGACGGTGTGCTTGACGAAGCCCGAATAAGAAAACGGATCGCCGAGTCATGGCATCGCTGCAAAAAAGCTGAGGTCAATCCTTATTTAGAAAAAGGCCCGAAGGTTTTACAGCAAACGGAGCTGGATCAGCAGTCAAAAAAGCATTCATTCTTCCTGACGACCGCAAAGCCTTACCTCGAAAAACTGCTGCCTGCCATAAAAGAAATGGAAATGATGGCGCTGTTAATTGATTCAGATGGTGTTGTACTGGCATTGGACGGCCATCCCCGCGCGCTCTATGAAGCCAAACGCATCAATTTCGTCGAAGGGGCATGCTGGACGGAAACGGCTGTCGGAACAAATGCGATTGGCACGGCGCTCCACATCAGCGAGCCGGTTGCGATACAAGGATCAGAGCATTACTCCATTGCTTCCCATCTTTGGAACTGTTCAGCCGCTCCGATTCACCATGAGGATGGCAGCCTTGCGGGTGTGATTGACATATCGTGTCCGGCGGCAGGCGCTCATCCTCATATGCTCGGTATTGCCACTGCGATCGCCTATGCAGCTGAACGGGAACTCGCAGCTAAAAGCCGTGAGAAAGAGCTCGAGCTGATCAGTCGTTTTGGAGAGAGAGCTGCATCCAGTGTGCCGATGGTGCTATGCAATAACAAGCAGCACATCATCAGTGCGAGCATACCGATTCGAACCTCAATGCCGGATTGGCAGGGCCGGCACCTGTATGAGTTGAAGGAACGGGGCTACTCAATCGAAAAAGCTGTCACCATAGGAGATGGCGGCACTTGTTTTTATCTTTCGGAACATAAGAAAAAGAAGGTGTTTCGATTCAATGGAGTGATCGGGAAAAGCGGCAGATCGCAAGCGATGCTGATGAACCTTGAACGTGCAGCTGCGGCAGATGCAACGGTCTGTTTGTCGGGCGAAACTGGTACGGGAAAGGAAGTCGCGGCTCGCGCTCTTCATGAGAACAGTGAGAGACGTCACGGTCCGTTTGTTGCTGTCAATTGCGGAGCGATTCCGTCTGATTTGATTGAGAGCGAACTGTTCGGATATGCAGAGGGAGCTTTTACGGGAGCGAAACGAAATGGCTATAAAGGCGCCTTTCAAAAAGCGAATCAAGGCACATTATTTTTAGATGAAATCGGAGAAATTTCCCACTCGATGCAGGTTGCACTTTTACGGGTGCTTCAGGAACGCAAGATAACGCCAATCGGCGGGACGAAAGAAATTCCGGTTGATATCAGAGTTATTGCCGCCACACATTGTGATTTACGCGAGCTTGCCGAAAACGGAAAAATCAGAGAGGACTTGTTTTACCGTCTTCATGTCTATCCAATTGAACTGCCTCCATTACGCGATCGCACCGAGGATATCCCGGACCTCTTTGAGTACTACAAACAGAAGAATCATTGGCCAGGCGAACTTCCTTCTGATTTTTGTCATGTGCTGAAGCAATGGAAGTGGCCGGGGAATATCCGTGAGCTGTTTAATGTGTTTGAACGTCTTTCTATCAGATTTCCGGACGGCCGGCTGAGGGATGAACCGCTTCCCGCTTTACTGGAAGCCGCTGGATTGCCGGCCAGCTCTGCAGAAAAAAAGCCGGCTGCTGCCGGCGTGCTTACCTTTCGTGAGCAAATCCAAAAGGATATGATGATCAAAGCGCTTGAATCTGCAAAAGGAAACGTCTCTCAAGCTGCCAAAATCAGCGGGATTCCCCGAAGCACTTTCTACAAACGCCTGAAAAAATTCAACTTGTCCGCTGAATCATAAAGCATACTTCCTTCAGGAAATGGAAACGTTATGTATTGAAGGAGGGTGTTACGATGAATATTCAAAGGGCGAAAGAAATAGTAGAATCTCCCGATATGAAAAAAGTAACATATAACGGCGTTCCTATATACATTCAGCACGTGAATGAAGAAAACGGAACAGCAAGAATTTATCCGCTTGACGAACCGCAGCAGGAGCATGAAGTGCAGCTGAACAGCTTAAAAGAGGATTAAACAAAAATGGCCCGCTTCATAAGCAGGCCATTTTGTTATCCGCGCGGCGCAAATAAAATAACACAGACACCGATGAGACAAATGCATGCGCCGATCCAATCATACAGATCAGGTGTTTTCCGGTCAACAAGCCATCCCCACAGGACCGCAAGCACGATGAATACCCCGCCATAAGCGGCGTATACACGGCCGAAGGAAGGGAAGGACTGGAATGTCGGAAGAATGCCGTAGACAATCAAGATCAATGCTCCGGCGATCCCGTAGCCGGCTGGCTTTGCCTCTCTCAGCCATAGCCAAACCAGATATCCGCCGCCAATTTCAGCAAGCCCTGCCGCGAGAAATAAAAGAATGGTAATCAGCATCATGAGCACTCCTCAATTTGCATTTATCTTTCATTATAGAGGAGGAGAGCTTTTAAAGCTTCGGATGATTCTCAAATTCCTTCAAATATGCTTTTCGCTGAACCTCTGTAAATTGTCCGATCCAATTGCTTTTCGCCTCTTCATTCAGATAGGGAAGGATATAGCGTTCAACTGCTTCGAAAAACAGCGGATTCGCGATGATGTTCCAGGTCGGGATTCGAACGATTTTGCCGTCTGTTTTCTCGATGATAATATCCTCAAAAAAGATCCCTTTCAAACTGTATTGATGGCGTCCCATATAAAGCCGCTTCACCTCGGAAAACAGCACGCTGCGCTTTCTCGAGAAGATTTCGCCACTAGGTCCGGTCTTTATGGTGAAAATGACATTTCCACGGCTTGTGAACGCAGGAAAAGCCATAAAGAATGTGATCAATCCATAAATCATCGCCAGTAATCCGCCGCCCAAATAAAGCAGGGCATATTTAGATTCAAACGTGAGGGCTTCAGACACCAGCCAGACTCCCACAATAAAGGCGCCCCCTGTAGCGAGGAACAGCCATATTCTAAAAAACAGTCTGCTTTTGACCTTAATTACTTCATTGTTTTTCAATTGCTATTCTCCTTTATCGCTCTTTAGCAAAAAAGTATTCCTTTTATCACATCTTTATTTGCTGTTACGATAGAAAATTCATTTTGGGTAATGCCTGTTACCAGCCAAGTATGACGGCTGCCAGGCAGGACGAAAGCCATATCAGCCACTTCCGGCGAGTTGTCTTTGTCATAAACCAGCCGCATCAGCGTATCCATTTTTCCTTTTCGCAAAGCCAGATCATTTACAAAACGGGTCACGTCCTCTTGGTGATCATGCTTATCTAGAAATTCCTTCTGATATGCGGGAGTGTCTGAAGCGCCCTCCAGAAGCCATTCGAATTCAGTTGACGTCAGGGTGATCATTGATTCTTTATGATCTTCTGCATCTATTACATTTAAAAACTCGTATGTTTTAGAGAGTACTCCATTAGTTGAATCCATTTTTTTGATTCTATGTACCTGTTCATCAAACAGCAATTCATGAGAGTAAGTGCCAAACTTCGAAACATGGCAGGATATATTCTGTTCTTTGGCTTGTTCATCAAATTTGGATAGCTTCACTGTATAGTCCGCATCGTTTAACACGTGGATAAACGGACAGTATTCGTCCTTTAACCGATATTGATGATTCCGATATTCCGCCGCATCTTTGGCTAAGAGTGAGCGGCACGCGGCTTCAAATAAGGCGCCGAGCTGTTCATCTTCTATTTCGGGAAAATAGGCTTGTTTTAAGGCCATTCCCTGTTCGAAAAACCCTTCGCTGTAAAAACAAAACAAGAGTTCTTCTATGCTGATTGTAAACTGCTTCATTGTTTATTCTCCTATCCAAATGAAAATTTCCCTTTAAGGAAATGGGTTGCGCCGTGTATGAGCGAATCCGCTGTTTTCTTTGCTTTTTCTATTCCTTTTTTCGCACTGTCTATCCCTTTATGTATCGTTTTATTCGCCGCATCTATGCCGTCATTCACTGATTTGACGACTTTGCCGGCTGATTCCAGTCCTTTTTTGGCTGTATCAACGACAGCATGGATCGGTTCTTTAAGTTTTATCGCTGCTTTTTCAGCATAGACTGATGTGAATTTTGCGATTTTTTCCCCAACAAACCCTCCTACTGCCGAACCAATTGTGCCTCCGATTACTGTGCCGACAGGACCTAACACACTTCCTACGGCACCGCCCACAACAGCACCAGCTGTGGCACCGCCGGCAACAAAAATCGTATTATTCACAGCATTCCCGACGGCCTTGGCGTTTTCACGCTTGAGAACTTCCGGTTTATCCTGGTATTTTGCATAATTTTCAGCAATTTTCACGCCTGCTCCGAATGTTTCGGTCGCTCCGGTAATCAGTGTGGCGGTAATGGCATTTCCTTTCGCGAATCTCAAGCCCGTTTTTCCCACATCCTTCAAAGTGGAGCGTACGCCGGCTTCATTAAGAAATCCTTTTGTGTAGCTTCTGACGCTGTTTGAAAAATCCACCGTGTCCTGAGGAAAGTATTTTGTAAACTTTTTATGTACCAAATCTGAAAATGGACGGTTTGTCTTTTTCAACAAATATTTAGGATTCAAAAGCACTCTTGCCGCTTTTTGATAACGTGAGCTGTCAACGGCCCTGGAAATATCCAAGAGCAGTTTTGAGTGCTGGGCTGTATGCAAGCCGCTTGGTTGTTTCACAAATTTCGTAAGCCCTAATCCGTAATATTTTCCCTGCGTCAGCATAAGAGCGGTTAAGCTTGTCATCGTACCGTATTTGTCGTAGGCATTGTAGAGCTTTCGCAAAATATCATCTTGTTCCACAAATTTATCGCCCGTTTTTCTGATGAAAATCTCATTGTCACTCAGCTTGGTGACGAGTGCTTTTCCTGAGCTCCACGCATCGCCCACTCCGGAAAAACAGCTGCTGTAGCGGGGATCGCATTGCAAAATCATCTGCCCCAGCTCCACATGCAGGTCCTTATATTTGTTTTCCATATCAGTTAATTCAGTGACAACATCATTTGCAAGCTGTTCGAGCTTATCCGGATCAACTGCAATGTTTCCTGACACACCGTTCACCTCCCGAATTTATGTCTTTCCTCTCTTGCTTTACGCTCCAGTTCTTCCATTCTGGCAATTTCAGCTTTTCGTTCTTCTATTTTGACAGCGGCAGCCTTCAGCTCTTGGCTTGTTTCAAGCAGCTCCTGTTCGAATTGATCGTAGGCGGCTTTCGTTTCCTCGAAATCCTGGTCAAACGAATCTCTTGCTTTTCCCTGCCAAGCATCTCCCATTGCAGATAACCGGGATTCAAGCAGCATTTTGGAGCTTCTGACCTCTTCTGCGGCCGCACTGTACTTGTTTGCCAGCTCAATGACTTTATATGAGTCCAACTTTTGTCCCCTGCCTTTTCTAAATTCACGCACAATTGGATGTTTTATATAAATGATTATAAATAATTCGGCATGTATCCGAATCGTACAAAAGAACCTTTTCATAAGAATTGGAAGGGCGTATATTCACTTAAAATTCACAGTTGGTGAGACTTTAAGATTACAAAAAAGGTAAAAAAAACAAATCCCTCAGACATAAGGCAAATGAGAAATTTCCCGCTCTATGGGAAAAAACACTAAATTTGATCAAATGACCTAAGTGCGCCAAACGTGTTACGGGACGGGCTATCTCATGGTATAAATGGAATTGTAAACGTTATCAAGGAGGTCGTCATATGAAGAAAAAATCATTCTCAATCGTAATAGCGGGCGGAGGGAGCACTTTCACTCCAGGGATCGTACTCATGCTCTTGGACCATTTGGAGGAGTTTCCGATCAGAAAGCTGAAGCTGTATGATAATGATAAGGAGAGACAGGATCGAATTGCAGGCGCCTGTGACGTTTTTATCAGAGAAAAAGCGCCGGATATTGAATTTGCAGCGACGACTGACCCGGAAGAAGCTTTTACAGATGTCGATTTTGTTATGGCGCACATCAGAGTAGGGAAATACGCGATGCGTGCGCTTGATGAGCAAATTCCGTTAAAGTACGGAGTTGTCGGCCAGGAGACGTGCGGGCCGGGCGGGATCGCATACGGTATGCGTTCGATCGGCGGTGTGCTTGAAATATTAGATTACATGGAAAAATACTCGCCTGATGCGTGGATGCTCAATTATTCCAATCCGGCGGCAATTGTGGCTGAAGCTACGAGACGCCTTAGACCGAATTCTAAAATTCTCAATATCTGTGATATGCCGGTTGGGATCGAAGACCGGATGGCGCAAATTCTTGGCTTATCCTCAAGAAAAGAAATGAAGGTCCGCTATTACGGATTAAATCACTTCGGCTGGTGGACATCAATTCAGGATCAAGAGGGCAACGATTTAATGCCGAAGCTGAAGGAACATGTATCTCAATACGGCTATATTCCGAAAACAGAGGCTGAAGCGGTGGAGGCGAGCTGGAATGACACATTCGCCAAAGCGCGTGACGTGCAGGCCGCAGATCCTGATACACTGCCGAATACGTATTTGCAATATTATTTGTTCCCGGATGATATGGTGAAAAAATCAAATCCGAATCATACGCGGGCAAATGAAGTGATGGAAGGGCGCGAAGCTTTTATTTTCAGCCAATGTGACATGATTACACGTGAGCAGTCCACAGAAAACAGCGAAATCAAAATCGATGACCACGCATCATATATTGTTGATCTTGCCCGGGCGATTGCCTACAACACAGGTGAAAGAATGCTGTTGATCGTTGAAAATAACGGCGCAATTGCGAACTTTGACCCGACTGCGATGGTCGAGGTTCCATGCATTGTCGGCTCAAATGGGCCTGAACCGATTACCGTCGGCACCATTCCGCAATTCCAAAAAGGGCTTATGGAGCAGCAGGTATCCGTTGAGAAGCTGACTGTTGAAGCGTGGGCGGAGAAATCGTTCCAAAAGCTGTGGCAGGCGCTAATTTTGTCAAAAACAGTGCCGAACGCGCGTGTGGCAAGACTTATTCTCGAGGATTTAATGGAGGCCAACAAAGACTTCTGGCCTGAGCTTGATCAAAGCCCGACCCGTATATCATAACTGAAATTCCCCCATTTTCGAATCTGTAATTGTATATAATAGAAAGAAAATGGGGGGATCTGATATGCAGCTCGAAGAACTGATCAATCAGCACTACAGCAAATTGAATGACAACGATTTTCATATTTTAAAATATATATTGAATCATAAGCACACATGCTATCACCTTGGAATCGACGCGCTGGCCAAAGCTTGCAGTGTATCGCGTTCCTCAATTTTACGGCTTGCCCAAAAGCTCGGTTTCAGCGGTTACAGTGAATTTCGCGTCTTTTTAAAGTGGGAAGATCAGCCGGAAGAAGGCGAGAGTATGAGTTTTGAAAAGCTGCTTGATGATATTGAAGCAAATTTGAAGTTTTTACGGACAAAGGACATGACGGACATGTGCCAGCTGATTGATGCAGCTGACCGCATTTTCGTCTACGGTTCTGGAAATGCGCAAAAGATATGCGCCCGCGACCTGCAAAGAATGTTTATTCCGCGCCATCGCTATCTTATTTTAATTGAAGACACAAATGAATTTAATTTGATGCGCGATGATTTTAAAGTAAACGATCTGTTTATCATCATTTCTCTTTCCGGAGAAACACCGGAGCTGATTCCTCAGGCAAGAATGCTTTCTGCAAAGGGTATTCCCTTTATTTCCATTACGAATTTAAAAAACAATGTCCTCGCCCAGCTGACTCCGCATAATCTTTATGCGACAAGCAAACCTGTGACATTAAGCGATAAAACGGAAATTGTCGCTTTTGCACCGTTTTTTCTCGTTGGCGAAGCATTGTTCCGCGCATATGTTGATTACAAAGAGGCAGAAAAAAATGACAATGAGTAGCAGGGGGTTCTGGTATGATGCAAAAAATTCAGCGCTTTGGAAGCGCGATGTTTGTGCCTGTTTTATTATTCGCGTTCGCCGGCATTATCGTCGGTATCAGCACGCTCTTTAAAAATAAAACCCTCATGGGACCGCTCGCCGATCCTGACGGTTTTTGGTATCAGTGCTGGTATATCATTGAGCAGGGCGGCTGGACTGTTTTTAACCAAATGCCGCTCTTATTCGCCATTGGCATCCCGGTTGCTTTGGCGAAGAAAGCTCAGGCACGCGCTTGTTTGGAAGCGCTTACTGTCTACCTGACATTCAACTATTTTGTCAGCGCGATATTGACGGTATGGGGAGGAGCATTTGGCGTCGACATGAATCAAGAGGTCGGCGGAACGAGCGGGTTAACGATGATTGCGGGCATAAAAACGCTCGATACCAACATCATCGGAGCCATCTTTATTTCTTCGATTGTCGTCTTTTTGCATAATCGCTATTTTGATAAAAAACTGCCCGATTTTCTCGGCATCTTTCAAGGCTCAACATATATCGTGATGATTTCCTTCTTTATTATGATCCCAATTGCCTTGGCTGTGTCTTATATTTGGCCGATGGTTCAATCGGGAATCGGCTCGCTTCAAAGCTTCCTGGTTGCTTCTGGGGCGGTGGGCGTTTGGATATACACGTTTTTGGAACGGATTTTAATTCCGACCGGCCTTCATCACTTTATTTACACGCCGTTTATTTATGGCCCGGCTGTAGCAGAAGGCGGGATCGTCACGTATTGGGCACAGCATCTTGGCGAATATTCGCAAAGCGCCAAACCGCTGAAGGAGCTCTTTCCGCAAGGCGGATTCGCGCTTCACGGCAACTCGAAAATCTTCGGTATTCCGGGTATCGCCCTGGCTTTTTATGTGACAGCCAAAAAGGAAAAGAAAAAACTCGTCGCAGGGCTGCTGATTCCTGTCACACTGACAGCGATTGTCGCCGGTATTACAGAGCCGATTGAGTTTACGTTCTTATTCATTTCACCTTTCTTATTTGCGGTTCACGCCGTGCTTGCCGCCACAATGTCGACAGTTATGTATATGGCCGGCGTCGTCGGAAATATGGGAGGCGGACTGATTGAGGCGGTGACCTTGAACTGGATTCCGCTCTTTGGCAGCCACGGTATGACATATGTGTATCAAATTTTGATCGGGCTCTCGTTTACAGCAATTTATTTTTTCGTCTTCAGATTTTTAATCCTCAAATTCAATATCGCTACACCAGGACGGGAAAAGGATGAACAGCAGGAAACAAAGCTATATTCGAAAAAGGAATACAGAGAACGAAAAAACAAGGATGAAACGGCCTCCGCTGCTGAAACGGCGGATGACACCGCTTTTCTGTATATTGAAGCGCTGGGCGGAAAAGACAACATCACTGAAGTCACAAACTGCGCCACCCGCCTCAGAGTCAGTGTCAAGGATGAAACAAAGGTTGAACCCGACAGCGTATTCCGCGCGCTTGGCGCACACGGCGTTGTCAGGAACGGGAAGGCGTTTCAGGTGATTATCGGATTAAGCGTGCCGCAGATGCGGGAGCGTGTGGAAAAAATATTGAATCAATAAAGACTGCCCTCCTTTTCGGGAGGGTTTTCGTTTGCCGTCAAAAAGACCGCCATAGTAAAGTAAAGAAAGAGACAATCGAGTAAAAAGGGGTTTGGAGGCTTTTACATGCAAAAGGCTTTGTCGTTTTTAAAACCATATTCATTGCTGGCGGGAATTGCTCTGATTCTTATGCTGACGGAGCTTGCAGTTGAACTGGTGCAGCCTTTATTGATTGCAAAAATCATCGACGATGGGATATTGAAGCAAGATCTGCGGCATGTATGGATATGGGGCGCGGTCATGATCGGGCTGACCGTGTTATCCTTTGCGGCGGGGATGCTGAATTCCTTTTATGCCGCCCATGTCAGCCAAAGCTTTTCCTATGATACGAGAAAAGGGCTTTTTCAAAAAATCCAGTCCTTCTCCTATTCCACATTTGGCCAGTTTTCGTCCTCTTCTTATATTACAAGGCTGACAAACGACGTCACACAGGTTCAAAATATGATTTTTATGAGTTTGCGGTTTATGCTGCGGGCTCCCTTAATGATTGCAGGCGGCATTGTGCTGTCGCTTGCCGTTAATGTGAAACTCGGCTTTTTTCTGCTTGTGACCATTCCGATCCTGATCTTGTTTTTGCTGTGGGTATTAAGGAAAGGCGGGGCACTGTTCCGCTCAGTGCAGAAAAGGCTGGATCAAGTGAACACCATCATGCAGGAAAATTTAATTGCAATCAAGCTGATCAAAGCGCTGCTTCGCGGCAGCCACGAAGTCAAACGATTTATCAAAGCCAACACAAGGCTGATGGAAAAAACGGTTTCGGCCTTTCAGCTTGTGGAATTCACGATGCCTGTACTGATGCTTTTGATGAATCTCTGCATCCTTTTGATTTTGTGGGCGGGGTCCTACAGTATTACGAGCGGAAGCACTCAGGTCGGCGATGTTGTTGCGATAATTAACTACGCAACACGAATTACAGGCGCGCTTTCGATGTTTCCGTTTTTGATTATGATTTTCACCCGGGCGAAGGCTTCAGGGGATAGAATCGGTGAGGTGCTTGAAACAGAAGGCGACGAGCGGGAGGAAGGCATCATATCTGATCGTTTGTCAGGACGGATTGAGTTTCAGCATGTATCCTTTCGCTATCCTGAAATGGACAGAGAAGCGCTCAGGAATGTCTCATTTTCCGCAAAGCCAAGAGAAACGATCGCGATTCTCGGTGCGACGGGCTCGGGCAAGTCCACGCTTTTTCAGCTCATTCCGCGGCTTTATCAGCCGGATTCAGGCCGCATTTACATAGATGAAAAGCCGGTTCAAGATTTTCCGGCTGAAGGGCTGCGCAGGCAAATTGGATATGTACCGCAGGAAGTCCTCTTGTTTTCCGGCACAATCAAAGAAAATATCGCTTGGGGCAAAGAAAATGCTTCACTAGATGAAATAATGGATGCGGCCAAACATGCGCAAATTCATGAAACGATTTTGAAGCTCCCAAATGGATATGACACTGTTTTGGGGCAAAGAGGCGTCAACCTGTCCGGCGGCCAAAAGCAGCGGATTTCCATTGCGCGGGCGCTGATTCGAAAACCGGCTATCCTTCTATTAGATGACAGCACAAGCGCGCTTGACCTGCAAACGGAGGCGAAGCTGCTTGAAGCAATCAGCACATACCATTGCACAACTTTGATCATTACACAAAAAATGACCACGGCGATGAAAGCTGATCAGATTTTGCTGCTTGAGGACGGCGAACTGATTGAAAAAGGCACTCACAGTGAGCTGCTTTCTGAATCTCAATTATACAAGCGCATTTACGAGTCACAATTCGGAAGGGAGGGGAGCGAGTCATGCTAAAAGACATCCGCAAGCCTTTCCAATATCCCAAACTGCCAATTGACAAAAAAGAAGGTGCGAAAAAGCGGGCGAAAGCAAAGGATACAAAGGGCACACTGAGACGAATCTGGTCTTACTTGGCTGAAAGAAAAGGACTGCTCATACTTGTCATGCTGATGGTTGTCATCAGCGCCATATTCGGGCTCCTTGGCCCCTTTGTGATCGGAAAGGCCATTGACCATTTTATCGTCGGGAAAACGGTCAGCGGCTTGATTCCCGTTTTGCTTCTTCTGCTCGCTATCTATATCATTCAGTCCCTGTCGCTTTGGTTTCAAAACTATTGGATGATTACGATCTCGCAGGGCACGGTTTTCAGAATGAGAAGCGAATTGTTCACTCATCTGCATGAGCTGCCGATTCCATTTTTTGATAAACAGCGGCACGGGGAGCTGATGAGCCGGGTGACGAATGACATCGAAAATGTCAGTTCTACCTTAAACACGTCAGTCATTCAAATTTTGTCAAGCGTGATCACCTTTGTCGGGACGATTGCGGTGATGCTGTACATGAGCCCGCTCCTTACATTGATTACGCTGACCATTATTCCGGTGATGGCAGCGAGCCTGAAATGGATCACCAACCGAACGGGAAAGCTGTTTAAAGAACAGCAGAAAAACCTTGGTGATCTGAATGGGTATATTGAGGAATCTGTTTCAGGCGCAAAGGTCATCAAAGCATATTCACGTGAGAAGCAGATTACTGCTGAATTCCTCGAAAAAAACGCTGCACTCAAGACGTCGGGCTTTTGGGCGCAGACGATTTCCGGGTTTATTCCGAAGGTCATGAACTCTTTGAATAACTTAAGCTTTACAATGATTGCGGCAATCGGCGGTTTGTTTGCGCTGAAAGGCTGGATCTCGATCGGCTCCATCGTTGTCTTTGCCGAGTATTCAAGACAATTTACACGCCCTTTAAACGATCTGGCCAACCAGTTTAATACGATGCTGTCCGCAATCGCCGGCGCTGAACGGGTGTTTGACGTGCTTGATGAAAAAGAAGAGCGCGAGGATGAAAAGAACGCCGTGCATCAGCCCATCCAAACAGGCAGCATTGAATTCCGGGATGTGTCCTTCGGTTACGATAAAGGGCAGCAGACACTGAAGCATTTACAGTTTACCGTGCCTGCAGGGCAGTCCATCGCGTTTGTCGGACCGACGGGGGCGGGGAAGACAACCGTCACTAATCTTCTCGCCCGTTTTTACGAGCCTAACGAAGGAAAAATTTTAATCGACGGTACTGATATTAAAACCCTTACTAGAGCAAGCCTGAGAAAAAACATGGGGTTTGTTCTTCAGGATTCTTTCTTATTTCAGGGAACGATCAGAGAAAACATTCGCTACGGCAGGCTTGATGCTTCTGATCAGGAAGTCGAAGCCGCTGCAAAAACAGCGAATGCCCATAGTTTTATTGAAAGGCTGCCAAAAGGGTATGACACCGTGCTGACGCAAAACGGTTCGGGCATCAGTCAAGGACAGAAGCAGTTGATTTCTATAGCGAGGGCGGTGCTTGCCGATCCGGTTCTTCTCATTTTGGATGAAGCGACAAGCAACATTGATACCGTTACAGAAGTCAACATTCAAGAAGCGCTCGCCCGTTTAATGGAAGGAAGAACAAGCGTCATCATTGCCCACAGGCTGAACACCATTCAAAGAGCGGACCAGATTGTGGTGCTAAAAGACGGTGAAATGATTGAAAAAGGCAGCCATGATGAGCTGATTCGGCAAAAAGGATTTTACAGTGACTTATATGAAAGCCAATTTGATAAATAGACCTTTGTCCTGCACAGAGGTCTTTTTTGTTACAGTTTTATAGTACTTTTATTTCATTTTCGTAAAATGTAACAAAATTACTTGACGTAAACAAGTTATGTATATATACTAGCTTACATTAAGTAAGTGGTAACATTTATCAAGGAGGATAAAATGAATAAATCATTTGAAATTGGCACATTACTTTTAAGAGTTATTACAGGTATTATCTTTTTTGTTCACGGTTTATCAAAGTTTCAGGGAATGGAGGGCACCATCCAATTTTTCGGCAGCATAGGCCTTCCAAGCTTTATGGCGTATGTCATCGCAGCGATTGAACTCATTGGCGGAGTGCTTGTCTTCTTCGGATTGGCTACACGTATTGTCGGTGTACTGTTCGCCCTTACACTGATCGGCGCCATCATCACTGTTAAGCTGAAAGCGCCATTCATGGGCAATGCAGAATTTGATTACCTTCTGCTTTTGACATCCATTCACCTGGCGCTTACTGGAAGTCGATTCCTGGCGCTGGACCCATTTGTATTTAAAGGAAAAAAGAACGAAAACGTTTCAGCATAAGAAAAGAGGCATGCAGCATGACCAGTATTCATGAGGATACACACATTGGCTATGCCAAACTCACAATTCGCAGTCTGGAGCGTTCGCTTCAGTTCTACTGTAACGTCATCGGTTTTCAAGTCTTAAAAAAGACGGATCGCCAAGCTGAATTAACGGCTGACGGGAAACGCGTACTGCTTATTCTTGAAGAAAATCCGAGCGCTGTCGTCTTGCCTGAACGGTCTGTGACAGGCCTTTATCACTTTGCGATTCTTCTTCCGGACAGGAAAGAACTTGGGATCGCGCTCGCCCGCCTGATTGAACACGGCATTGCTATCGGACATGGAGACCATGCTGTCAGCGAAGCGCTCTACCTGTCTGATCCTGACGGAAACGGCATTGAAATGTACGCTGACCGCCCCCGCAGCACGTGGCAGCGTGATCGGGAAGGAAACTACGTCATGACGACAACCGCTGTTGACATTGAGGGCCTTCTGGAAGAGGCGGGAGATGAGCGGAAAACATCGCTTCCGACCGATACAATCATCGGACACATTCATCTGCATGTCAGTGATTTGAAAGAAGCAAAGGCGTTTTATACAGATGTACTGGGCTTTGACATTGTCGGAAACTATGCGGGCATGTCCGCCCTCTTCGTTTCAGCCGGGGGGTACCACCATCATATCGGCTTAAACATTTGGGCGGGAAGAAATGCGCCGCCTAAACCGACAAATGCCAGCGGACTAGACTATTACACTGTTGTCCTGCCTCACCAAGAGGAGCTGGATTTAGTGGCAAACCGAGTCAAACATGCCGGGTATTCGATTGAAGAGACGGAAAACAGCTTTCGTGTGAAAGACCCTGTTTCCGGCGCCTATATTACATTTGTGATTTAACTGCAATCCCCTTGCCGAAATAACGGCAGGGGGATTTTTTATTTTTGTCCGCCTTGTTATGATGAGAGAACCAACTTGTTAGGAGGCGTTTACATGGAACTCAACCACCTTGTGACGGGCAAAATAGCATTAAATCAATATGTGCATCGCTTAGAGCAAAAGGATGTTTCATTTTACGTCCACTACTGGGGAGCGATGACGAACCACTATAACACACTGCTTCATAAGCATTCCTTTTATGAAATTTGTTACGTGGTAAGAGGTGAAGGATATTACCTTGAAGGCGATCGTACATATCCGCTTCGTGAACAGACGATTTTTTTGTCAAAGCCGGAGCATTTGCACCAAATCAAAAGTGAAACAGGGCTGTTCCTTTTTTACGTCGCTTTCGAGCTGAGCGAGGATCAGTCAAGCGCCGAATGGATCAAAGTGATGGAAGAAGTGAAACAAAGCCCCTTTATCACAATGCAATTGAAAGATGGCGAACCGCCGGGCCTGCTTTGGAAAACGTTAATGCTGCAAGCAGCGCAACCTGTCAATGCTTTTGACAAAGAGATCCTATCTCATTTGTCGCATGCATTGATCCTGTCATTAATCCAAACCTTTCTCCCGTACGCCCAACGCCCGAAACAAAAGCAGCCCATTCACACATCTTCTGCTTTGCTGACAGAGGTGAAACTGCACATAAAAGACAATCTGTCACAGCCGTTAAAGCTGACGGATGTCGCTAGCCACTTTCATATCTCAGGGAGGCATTTATCACGTTTATTTGCAGCAGAACTGGGCGTCAGCTACTCAGAATTTGTCCAAAATGAAAAAATAAACAAAGCTGCCGAACTGCTGAAATCAACGAATTTGTCGATTAAAGAAATAGCGGAAGAAATCGGTTTCTCAGTACATTATTTCACTCGCGTCTTTTCCGCTAAAATCGGCAGCTCTCCAGGGCTTTTCCGCTCCCTTTATAAAGACTCAAAAATGACCGCATTTCAAATCAATAAACCTTTTCAAAAAATCGAACAGGCCAAGCCGCACGAATAAGATGTCCTGAAATGACAAAACAATGTCTTCATATGATAAAGACGCGAGAAATCTCGTTGTCTTATAATCTTTTTAGAAAGCGGTTACAACAAGGGGTATTGCTGAAGGAGGGATGCATTGGCTTATGCTTGGTGTCGGGTGCTCTGCCATTCTTGAAAGAAGGGGAAGAAAGCCGTGAGTACAAAAAAGAAAGAGGCTGTAATAGGAGAAGAAAGCTTAGCTCATAAAGGGCTTTTACGAACGATTACATTGGTATCTACATTCGGCGGCCTGTTGTTCGGTTATGATACGGGTGTCATTAATGGAGCACTTCCTTTTATGGCAACTGCAGGTCAGCTGAATCTTACACCTGTTACAGAAGGACTGGTTGCGAGTTCCCTGCTTCTCGGGGCAGCCTTCGGGGCGATGTTTGGAGGACGTCTGTCCGATCGGCACGGCCGCCGAAAAACGATCCTTTATTTAGCCTTACTCTTCATCGCAGCCACACTTGGCTGTACCTTTTCACCAAACGCGTCCGTGATGATTGCCTTTCGTTTTCTGCTTGGACTGGCGGTTGGCTGCGCTTCTGTAACGGTTCCAACCTTTTTAGCGGAAATTTCGCCGGCAGAACGCAGGGGACGAATCGTGACACAAAATGAACTGATGATCGTAATTGGCCAGCTTCTGGCATACACCTTTAACGCCATTATTGGCAGCACAATGGGGGAGAGCGCAAATGTATGGCGGTATATGCTGGTCATCGCGACACTTCCGGCTGTTGTGTTATGGTTCGGAATGCTCATCGTGCCTGAAAGCCCGCGCTGGCTGGCAGCTAAAGGCAGAATGGGTGACGCCCTGCGGGTGCTTCGGCAAATCCGTGAAGACAGTCAGGCACAGCAGGAAATAAAAGAAATCAAACATGCGATTGAGGGCACAGCAAAAAAGGCCGGCTTTCATGATTTTCAAGAGCCGTGGATAAGGCGCATTCTATTCATTGGGATTGGAATCGCCATCGTACAGCAAATTACCGGTGTCAATTCGATTATGTACTATGGGACAGAAATTCTGAGAGAAGCCGGTTTTCAAACAGAAGCTGCATTAATCGGCAATATTGCAAACGGTGTTATTTCAGTTATTGCGGTCATTTTTGGGATATGGCTTCTCGGCAAAGTCCGTCGCCGGCCCATG
The DNA here is from genome assembly GCF_037963555.1 of Bacillus sp. PS196. Taxonomy (NCBI): domain Bacteria; kingdom Bacillati; phylum Bacillota; class Bacilli; order Caryophanales; family Bacillaceae; genus Bacillus; species Bacillus sp. PS196. The sequence continues at coordinate 877,330 of NZ_CP150159.1, forward strand.
CTGATCATCGGACAGATTGGCACGATGACAGCCCTTCTGCTGATCGGGATTTTATCCATTGTCCTTGAAGGAACACCCGCCCTGCCGTATGTTGTGCTGAGTTTGACCATTTTGTTTCTTGCGTTTCAGCAGACTGCCATTTCTACGGTGACGTGGCTGATGCTCTCGGAAATCTTTCCTATGCATGTGCGGGGGCTTGGCATGGGGATCAGCACCTTCTGCTTGTGGACAGCTAACTTTCTCATTGGATTCACCTTTCCCATTTTGCTCAATCATATTGGGATGTCGGCGACATTTTTTATCTTTGTCGCTATGAATATCCTAGCGATTCTATTTGTGAAAAAATATGTGCCTGAGACAAAAGGGCGGTCACTTGAACAGCTTGAGCATTCCTTTCGCCAGTATGGCCGCCGCGCTGATCAGGAAATCCAAAATCAAACAACTCACTTATCGTAACCTGAGATACCAGGAGGAATCTATCAATGAAACTATCTTATGTAACAGACAGCCTAGGGCATTTGCCTTTTGAAGACATGCTCAATTTTGCCGCAAAGCTTGGGATCGATACACTTGAAATGACAACCGGGGGCTGGTCGCCGGCACCTCACTTGAATCTTGATGAATTGCTGCAAAGCAGCGAAAAAAGAAAAGAATTTTCACAAGCGCTGGAAAAGCGGAACATGACACTTTGCGCATTAAACTGCTCGGGGAACCCTTTAGATCCGGGTGAATTGGGCAAATCGCACAGAGACATAACTGACAAAACGATGGAGCTGGCTGGATTATTAGGCGTCAAAAAAGTGATCATGATGAGCGGTTTGCCAGCCGGCGGCCCGGACGACAAAGTGCCGAACTGGATCACATACACAGTAAGCTGGCCTCCCGTTTTAAAAGATATCCTCAACTATCAATGGGAAGACGTTGCGATCCCATATTGGAAGAAGCTTGTCAAAAAAGCGGAGGCCTGCGGCGTGGGGAAAATAGCGCTTGAGAACTTCAGCTCTCAATTAGTCTATAATCCTGAGACTCTCTTTCGGCTCAGAAATGCAGTCGGCCCGATGGTCGGTTTGAATCTTGACCCGAGCCATTTGTTATGGATGGGCGCAGACCCGATCATCGCAGCAAGGGAGCTCGGCTCAGCCATTCACCATGTCCACGGGAAAGATGTCAGAATTGAAAGATATTTATCGGCGGTCAACGGACTTTTAGAAACAAAAGAAGTGACAGATCCTGCAAACCGGGCGTGGAATTACGTAGCTGTCGGCTGCGGACAGGATTTACAGTGGTGGAAGGAATTTTTTTCAGTTGTAAAAATGATGGGATATGAAGGTGAGGTTTCTTTAGAAATGGAGGATCTGACAATGTCACCTGAAGCGGGCATCCGTACTTCTGTAGAAGCTTTAAAACAAACCATCAGCCAATAGGAGGTTTTCATGATGCTAAATGGAGAAAGAATCATCTCTAAGCCGCTTCGCTGGGCAATGGTAGGCGGCGGGCGGCTCAGCCAGGTTGGATATAAACATCGTATTGGAGCGCTGAGAGACAATACTGCTTTTCAATTAACTGCTGGCGCTTTTGATATCGATGCCGAAAGAGGAAAAGATTTCGGGGTGAACCTTGGAGTGGATGCGGAACGCTGTTATCCCAACTATCAAACCATGTTTGCCGAGGAAGCGAAAAGACAGGATGGCATAGAGGTAGTATCGATTGCCACTCCGAACGGCACTCATTATGAGATTTGTAAGGCGGCGCTTGAAGCAGGAGTGCATGTCATCTGTGAAAAACCGCTGTTCTTCACTTCAGCAGAGGGGCAGGAAATCAAAGCGCTCGCAGAGAAAAAAGGGAAAATTGTCGGCGTGACGTACGGTTTTTCAGGCAATCAAATGCTTCTTCAAATGCGTGCGATGATTGAACAAGGAATGATCGGCGATATTCGCGTGGTTGACTTGCAGTACACACACGGTTTTTGTGCAACAGATGAAGGTGAAAAGATAAGCGCTGCACAGAAATGGCGTGTCGACCCTGCGATCGCCGGGCCAAGCTTTGTGCTGGGCGATTTATCTACCCACACGTATTATATGTCACAGCTTATTATGCCAAAGATGAAAATTAAGGAGCTGCTGTGTGACCGACAGAGCTTCGTCGGCAGCCGCGCACCGCTAGAGGATAATGCCCATGTGCTGATGCATTATGAAAATGGAGCGGTCGGAACGATGTGGACATCGTCAATCAATGCCGGATGTATGGATGGCCATAGAATCCGGATTGTCGGCTCAAAGGCAAGCATTGAGTGGTGGGACAGCAAGCCAAATGAACTGACGTATGAAGTGCAGGGAGAGCCGGGCCAGACACTCGTTCGCGGCATGCCGTATTTAGATGATGTTTGCAACGCCGATGAACGACTGGGCGCCTTACACAGCGAAGGGCTGTCCGAAGCATGGGCCAATATTTATCTTAAATTTGCCATTGCGATAGACGCCAAAAACCGTGAAGATGAAGAAATCTTGAACAACTTGGTTTATCCTGACATTGATGCAGGGATCGAGGGCATTCGCTGGATTGAGAACTGCGTGCGCTCGGCAAACCAAGGGTCAGTTTGGGTTGAATTTAAATAAATGAGGGAATGCGCCGCATATGACATAAAGTTCATATGCGGTTTTTATTTTCCAGAAACTCCTGTCAAAAATGCCCTGAGGCAGGTATGATAAGAAGGGAATTGGGTATCGGGAGTGATGAGCGTGAAAGCTCTTTTTTTTACGAGAATGTTCACCTTGATGGTGAGCTGTTTAATGTATCTGTCCATTGTGAAAGAGGATGACTGGGTTGGATATGTATTTATAGCAGCAGGAGCTGCCATGTATGCAGCCAATCATGTTTTGCTGACAAAAGAGACAAATGCCATCTGGTTCTGCCTGATTGATATTGCAATCGGCTTTTCGTTCGGATTTATATTTCCCGGCACAGGTTTGTTCATTATTATGCTTTGTCCGGTTGCGGTCGCTTTTTTTCTGCGGGGGTTTCCTAAAAGAACAGCATGGTCTGTCTTATGTCTTTCCTCTATTTTATTTTTGACCGTCCTCATCCGTACATATGCGATGTTCGGCAATGAATTTGTCATTGATCATTTGACTAGCATGACATTCGTCGTCTTCTGCGGTGTCGTGGGCAAATTAATCCGCAAGCTGTTGGATGCGCAGGAAACGGCAAAACAGCAGTACCGGGAACTGACAGAATCCCACTTGGCGCTGTCTTCCGCACATCAGGAGCTGCATTTATATGCGAAGCAGGTTGAAGAGCTGACCGCCATTTACGAGCGGAACAGAATGGCAAGGGAAATCCATGATACAGTGGGGCATAAAATGACGGCCCTTCTCGTCCAGCTGCAGCTTTTGCGTGAATGGCAAAAAAGAGACAGCCAAAAAGCGGATGAGACAGTAGGTGTCTGTGAAACACTTGCCCGTGAAGCGCTTGATGATGTCCGCTTATCAGTACGCACTCTGCAAACTGAAAACGATCCTTCGCTAATCGAATCGCTGAAACAGCTGACAGAGGACTTTTGCAAAAATGCAGGAGTCACAACAGAATTTGCGGTCAGCGGTGATCCTGCAATCATCCCGCTGTCTCTCCATCCGACCCTGATCAGAACGGTGCAGGAAGCACTGACCAATGCCAAACGGCACGGCGGCGCCGCAGCTTGTTCGATACAGCTTGCCTGCACAACGGACAGCATCAGCCTTGTCATTAAGGATGACGGCAAAGGCAATCCCGAGGCAGCACTTGGTTTTGGTCTCTTGAATATGAAAAAGCGGGCAGCGGAACACGGGGGAATGATCCGTTTTGAAAGCGAACGGGATCAAGGATTTACTGTGAATGCAGAATTTTCACTTGCCAATAAAAAATGGAGCTTCAGGCCCGTGCAGCAAAAGGAGAGTTTATCATGATTAAGATCATCATTACCGACGATCAGGATATCGTCAGAGAAGGGCTGGCATCCCTGCTCCAGCTCCGAGAAGAGCTCGATGTGATCGCAACGGCGCGAAACGGACAGGAAGCCTTTGAAAAGGCGAAAGAGCTGGAGCCGGATATCGTGTTAATGGACATCCGCATGCCGGTTTCCAACGGGGTGGAGGGAACAAAATTAATCACAAGCTCGCTGCCCGGCGTAAAGGTTTTGATGCTGACAACCTTTAAGGATTCAGCGCTGATTGCTGAAGCGCTTGAAGAAGGAGCAAGCGGGTATCTGCTGAAGGATATGTCGGCAGATACGATTGTAAAAGCGGTGATGACTGTTCATTCTGGCGGAATGGTGCTTCCGCCGGAATTGACTGCCCAAATGCTGAATGAATGGAAGCGTGAAAAACAGCTGAAAGGAATAAATGAGATAGAAAAACCTAACGAGCTGCTCGACCTGACCGAGCGCGAAATCGAAGTTCTGGCTGAGCTGGGATACGGGCTGAATAACAAAGAAATTGCCGAAAAGCTTTACATTACAGAAGGCACAGTCAAAAACCACGTTTCAAATATTATCAGCAAGCTGGCTGTCAGGGACAGAACCCAAGCCGCCATTTACTCGGTCAGATATGGTGTATCTGTCTTTTGACATATGACGTTTTGCATATACGCTTCTCTGAAAAGGCCTTTTACAGGCCTTTTTTTCATGCCCTATGTTCTATCTGCCGCTACATGCCGCACGCCTTTCTTTCTTCTACAATGGCAATGGATCAAAAAAAGGAGTGAGACGACGTGCTGCAAGCAGAAAACATCAAAAAGGCATACGGAAAAAAAACAATCGTGAAAGGCATTTCTTTTTCCCTCAAAAAGGGGGAGTCGTTCGGTCTGCTCGGGCCTAACGGTGCGGGGAAATCCACAACCATCTCGATGATTTCCGGCCTTGTGCCGCATGACAGCGGGAACATCACGGTGGGCGGCTATGTTATCGGAAAAGAAACGGCCAAAGCGAAACAAAAAATCGGCATTGTTCCGCAGGAAATTGCATTATATCCGACGCTGACGGCTCATGAGAATCTTATGTTTTGGGGGAAAATGTACGGACTTACGCACGGTGAGGCCAAAAAAAGAGCGGCAGAGGTCCTTGAATATGTCGGTCTGACTGAGCGGGCTAAAGATAAGATTGAAACATTTTCCGGGGGGATGAAACGAAGAATCAACATCGGTGCGGCTTTAATGCATAAGCCCGAGCTGCTGATTATGGATGAACCGACTGTCGGTATTGACCCTCAATCGAGAAATCACATTTTAGAAACGGTCAAACAGCTCAATGAAACGGGCATGACGGTGATCTATACGAGTCATTACATGGAAGAAGTTGAGTTTTTATGCGACCGGATCGGGATAATTGATCAGGGGGAAATGATTGCGATTGGCACAAAAACTGATTTGTGCAGCCGCCTTGGGGGCGATACCATCATTCAGCTCACGGTCAGCGGGATCAATGAAGCGTTTCTTGTGGCGATCCGATCTCTGGCCCATGTGAATGATGTAACAGTACATGAATTAGAGCTCAAAATTGACATTGCTGCGGCTCATCATGAGAAAGTCGTCACAAGCCTGCTTGCTGAAGCCACTGCTCATCATATAAACCTGCTGTCTCTTCAGGTGCAGGAACCGAATCTGGAGCGCCTGTTTCTGAATCTGACCGGCCGCACGTTGCGGGATTGAGGAGGGACGGCCATGAAAAAAAGCATATGGATCGCATGGAAAGATGTGAAAATCAGAATCACGGACAGAAAAGGGTTTATGATGCTTATCCTAATGCCGCTCATCCTAACCTGTATTTTAGGCGCAGCGCTCGGATCAGTTGTTGACGGAGGCAGCCGGATTGATGATATCAAAGTCGGCTACATTCAATCAGACCAGTCAGATACAGCAAACATGTTTACAAAAGATGTTCTCAAAAAAATGAAGTCGATAAAGGCCACAAAAGTCGGCAGCAAAGACAAGATGAAAAAACTGATTGATGAAAAGAAAATCGATGTAGGCATCGTTATCCCGAACCATTGGGAAGCCGGCAAAACCTCAGCTGTTGTTAATGCCGCTCCTGATCAAACATTGAAAAGTTCCATCATTGAAACAGCTGCAAGCTCTTTTATAGAGCAATATAAAGCGGTAAAGGAAGCCGCGTCAGGCTCAATGGACTACATCAGTAAAACGGAAGCTGTAAAGCAAGGAAAACTTGACCCTGCACAGTTTGCAGAAAAGCTGGCAAAGACGCTAGAAAAAGAAACAGGTGACAAGCTTACTATTGCGGAAAAATCTGTGGGCAGCAAAGCCGTTACCAGTTTTCAATACTATTCGGCGGCAATGCTTTGCATGTTTATGCTGTTTCATATCACAGTCGGGGCGAAATCATTTTTACAGGAAAAGGATACGGAGACGCTTGCCAGAATGCTGATGACGCCTGCGCAAAAATCCGTCATTCTCTTCGGAAAATGGCTTGGGACGTATCTGTTTGCCATCATACAATTTTTCATATTTCTGATCGTCACAATCAACGTATTTGGTGTGGACTGGGGCGGTAATCTGCTGTTAGTGAGTGTACTCGGGCTTTCTTACGCCGCAGCTGTATCTGGTATTTCAATGCTGCTTGCGTCGTGCATCAGCGATATGAAAACTGCAGATGCGATAGGCGGCTTCGGCATTCAATTGCTTGCGGTTCTCGGCGGGTCCATGCTGCCGCTGTACCAATTTCCGGACGTCTTGCAGTCTGTATCCAAAGCGGTGCCAAATCGCTGGGCGCTTGACGGCTTTCTTTCTTTAATGGAAGGGGGAGGCTGGGCTGACCTTCAAAAGCCTGTGCTTCTTTTTGCGGCGATCGGCTTTTGTTCACTTGTAATTGGTATCAGACGGCTTCATACAAGATAAGGAGGTACAAAAGGTGAAAAAAATTCTAGCCATTTGCGGCATTGAGCTTTCTCTCATTTTTAAGAAGCCACAGAACTATTTGATCATGTTTGCTGCCCCGCTTTTGCTTACCTTTGTATTTGGGAGTATGCTCAGCGGCAATGATGATAAGGTGCGGCTTGCAATCGTTGATCAGGACGATACGATTCTCTCACAGCATTATATTCGGCAACTGAAGGCACACGATGATATGTATGTATTCGAAAACATGTCTGAAAGCAAAGCGTCAGAAAAGCTGAAACAAAAGAAAATTGCCGGGATCATCGTCATTTCCCGCTCGTTCCAGACACAGCTGGAAAAAGGCAAAAACCCTGAGCTGCTTTTCCGTCACGGCCCTGAGCTGTCGGAAACGCCGATGGTCAAACAATATGCAGAAAGCACATTGGCAACGCTCAATATTCAGGTGACCGCGGCAAAAACGGCATCTCAGACAGCGGGAGAGAACTGGAAGGCGGCGTATAAAACGGTTTTCGCCAAAAAACATGAAGATATAGTTCCGGCTGTAAAACAGCAGACGCTCAGTGATAAAAAAGAGGGTGCGGAAGCAAGTGACACAGCCTCCAGAGCAGCAGGGTTTTCCATCCTGTTTGTCATGCTGACCATGATGGGAGCGGCTGGAACCATTTTAGAAGCAAGAAAAAACGGCGTCTGGTCCAGATTGCTTACAGCCTCTGTCAGCCGAGCTGAAATCGGTGCTGGGTATGTGCTTTCCTTCTTTGTTATTGGCTGGATTCAATTTGGCATATTGCTTCTTTCCACCCATTGGCTGTTTGGCATCAACTGGGGGAATCCGGCTGCGGTTATGGTGTTGGTGTCGCTTTTTCTGCTGACCGTTGTCGGCATTGGATTGATGATTGCGGCCAATGTCAGAACGCCAGAACAGCAGCTTGCGTTCGGCAACTTGTTCGTCATCGCAACATGTATGGTGAGCGGGATGTATTGGCCGATCGACATTGAACCGAAATTTATGCAATCCATCGCTGAATTTCTTCCGCAAAAGTGGGCGATGAGCGGGCTGACGGAGATTATCGCTAACGGTGCCCGCGTCACAGATATTCTCGGAATCTGCGGCATCTTGCTTGCTTTTGCAGCAATCACTTTCGCAGCGGGGCTGAAAGCGCTCCGAGCCTAAAAAACATCTGCCGTTTAGGCAGATGTTTTTTTGCATGTGGGTACATTCGTATAGGTGTAGCCTGAACTGCGGTTAATCCTTATCTATCATAGCTAAAATTGATTCCAGCCAAGAAACGTAATTTTTCTCCCGCTCCAGCGCTTTCGTCAGCACAAGATAGTGGCCGAAGTCCGGTGAAGAAAATGACATCGGCTCTGCTGAAGCCATAAGCTTTTCATAGCTTCCCTGTAAGTCAGAAAGCTTGGCCTGGCGTTTTTGCAGCTGGTCTTTGAACAAATCAGAAGCCTCCTGGCGCGATAGACAAGAAATGAAATAAGCCTTCAGCATAAATTCATCCTTCACCGTCTCGGGTATCGGCTGGTGGCGGATCAGCCAGTCATGCAGCTCCTGCTTTCCGCTGTCTGTCAGGGTGTACATCTTTTTCTCCAGCTTTGTGCCCTGAATCGTTGTCCGGAACGTGATAAATCCTTCATCCGTCAGCTTTTTGAGCTCAGGGTAAATCTGGCTGTGCTTGGCGCTCCAAAACTGGCCGAGCTCCTCTTTAAAATAACTCGTAATATCGTATCCACTCAATTCGCCTTTTCGCAAAAGCCCTAATATGGCGTATTTTAATACTCTCATGCTATCCTCCGTGTCTGGCTGTTTCGCAAAACAGATGAGCCGGTGCTCAACTGTGATTCTAACTGCCTATTCCCCTTATTATAGAAAAGGGAGGAAGGGAACACAACCGGGCTCTTTGGAAATGAAGATAAAAGGTTTGTCAGAAGGTATCCGATTTATCACCGTCAATATAAAAGAGATTTAAATTTAATTTTCAGAAAAAATATTAACCATATTGATTTTTTATGTATAATAGGAAATTGGTGGTATCAACATGTTAAGGGGGAATAAACGTGAAAAAAGTACTTATGGCATTTATTATTTGTTTATTGCTGATTCTATCTGTTTTAGCCGCTCCGCCGTCTGGCGCAAAAGCTGAATCAGTACATAATCCTGTCGTTCTTGTTCATGGAATAAGTGGTGCATCATACAACTTTTTCGCTATTAAAAACTACTTAATTTCTCAAGGCTGGCAAAGCAACAAACTGTACGCAATTGATTTTTATGATAAAACAGGAAATAACCTAAATAACGGCCCGCAGCTTGCTTCATATGTTGACCGTGTTTTAAAAGAGACGGGGGCAAAAAAAGTAGATATTGTGGCTCATAGTATGGGAGGCGCCAATACGCTGTACTATATTAAATATTTAGGCGGGGGCAATAAGATTCAAAATGTCGTAACGCTTGGAGGGGCTAATGGTTTAGTGTCATCAACGGCGCTACCGGGCACAGACCCTAATCAAAAGATCCTCTATACATCTATTTACAGTCTCAATGATCAAATTGTTATCAATAGCTTGTCTCGGTTACAAGGAGCGCGAAACATCCAGCTTTATGGCATCGGTCATATTGGCTTGCTTTCTAATAGCCAAGTGAACGGCTATATCAAAGAAGGGCTGAATGGCGGAGGCCTCAATACAAATTAATATCTTCATAAAAAACCTGCAGTCTCCGATACGGCAGGTTTTTTGCATTTTCTAGCAATCTCGTCTGAGAAAGATACACCAAAAAGCCAGAGGGGTTTATGACCTTAGTCTATCATGCATACGTCAATTTATGACATCAGGCACTTTTTCAAATAGAGCGGACATGTTAAGGTACAACCATCGATTTCTATAAATTTGAAATAAAAGGAGCGCTGTTATGCAAATTAAAGAAATTTTTATGATCCGCTGCATTTCGTGCTTAAGTGTCGTCTTGCTCCATATCATTTCAATGGTCCTGATGCTTCAGGCAGAAGCTCTTGCAGATATTTCTCACACTGTTGATTCTTTCCGCACACTCCTGATGTTCAGCACGCCCGCTTTTATTTTCATCTCTGAATTTTTACTGGCCCGTTCTTATCCTGATGGGGTGCCTGACGGTTTTTTAAAGAAGCGGGGAAAAGTGATTTTTGTTCCTTTTCTATTTATCGCGGCCATCGATGCGCTGCTGATGACCAGTGCGATGGGGGGAGAGGTAACCTTTCTCGCGTTTGTGCAAAAATATCTGGAGAACGTATTCTTAGGAAACTTTATCGGATACTTCATTCTCGTCATCTTTCAATTTTACATGCTGCATATGATGTTTCATGAGTATTTGAAAAAAGCATCGCCGAAATGGGTGCTGTCTATCTCATTTGTGGTGACAGCCGCTTATTTAGGCTATTTCTCAGCAGCCAGCCCGGCTCCTGCTTCTGAAGAGGGCGGGGCATTTCCGTTCTTCTGGGTTCCGTTCGCAGGCTGGCTTTTCTACTTTTGTCTAGCCTACTATTGCGGAAAAGAATACAAGCGTTTTTTAGCGCTGCTGAACCAATACCGCTGGGTGGTGTACGGCGCCGCAATTGCTTCTGGGGCGCTGGTTGTCACTGTTTCTTATGTGGGTGAAATCGGCATGATCAGCTCGAAGCGGCCTGATATCATGCTGTATTCAACAAGCATGATTTTTCTGTGTTTTCACTTGTTCTCCAAAATGAAGCATGTGCCGAAAATCATGATGTTTATCAGCAACTATTCCTTTTCGATTTATCTGCTTCATGCCTATTTTATGATTATAGGCTACGTGTTGCTTTTGAATATGCCCGACATTCCTGCCGTACCGGCTGTTCTCCTGCTGTTTGCCGTGTGTACAGCCGGCCCGATTATGACCTCATGGGCGCTGAATAAGTTCAAATATGGGTATTTATTTGTGGGGAAAATTTATCAGCCAAAACAGAAGAAGGTAACAGTCGAAGTGCGTGATCACGCAGGGTGAAAAACAAGCGGCAGGGGGGCTCCTGCCGCGTTTCTTTACTTCTCATCCGCTTGCAGAACTGTTTTTAAATATAGTTTTGCAGACTCAGCAAGTCCAGATACATCAGCCTTTTCTTCATCGAAATACAGGGCGTTTTGAATGATGCCGTCATTCATATTGAGGAAAAACTTGGCGATAGTCGCAAGAGGCTGAAGCGGCTGAAACTCTCCCTGATCGATCCCTTTTTGCAATAGCTTTGAAAATCTTTCCACAAAAAGATCATACCTTTTCTCCAAATACTGCCTACGTTCCTCATTCCGCCAAGCTGTCACTAAATATTCAAATTGCACCGGCGCCAGCGTATCTGCTACATCACGCAGGCCCTCAGTCAGTTCATCCAAATAGATTGAAATGGCGGACCAAACACTTTGGTGTTCAGCTGATTTATCAAGCTTTCGGAGTCCTTCATCCAGCCCTGTTTCAATAATGCGGCGAAACATCTCCTCAGTGCTTGAAAAATAAAGATAGACACCGCCCCGGCTGAAACCTGACTCTTCTACAACGTCCTTCATCGTCGTTAATTCGAATCCTTTACGTTTAAAAACCGTTTTGGCAGCCTCTAAAATCTTTGCCTGTCGTTTATCCTTGTGCTCCTTTGTTACTTTTGGTGACAAGATATCGCCTGCTTTCTGAAACTTTCTTACCTACAAGTGTAATCAACCCAATCAAGATCAGCAAGCAGCCACAGACAAGAAAAGCAAGTGAAACACCGATCCATTCCGCCAGCATGCCTCCGCCCGCCATGCCGAGGATGGAGGCGAGGGTTGTCGCGCTCTGAATGGCGCCAAACACCCTGCCGCTGTAATCAACCGGCACTGTTGTTTGCACGAGAATTTGAAATGGAATATGGACCAGACCAAAAGCCGCTCCCATGATGAAAAAAGCGAAAATAAAAAGAGCAATGCCGGCAATTCCCATTCCGCTCAGAAATGGCACGCCTCCAGTTGCTAGTCCAAACAGAAAGGTCCCAGCTGAGAAATAAAGAAAATAAGAGGTGATTCGCCGTCTGCCGGCAATTGCCGCCGTAAGGAGCATGCCGGCTCCGCTGACGGCCATGCACCAGCCTGCAAGCTCAGGCGGAGCGCCTGAAAAAGAACGGATAAGAATGATAGCCTGGGAATCACCAATCTGCAAAACAAAGAGAACGACGCAAGCTGTGAGTAAGCCTATTAAAAGAAGCGGCATCCGTTTCAAATACTGAAGGCCTTCTTTAATAGAAGCAAGTGCTGATGTTTTTTCTTGAGGTGTATTGGCTTTTTGTAAAAAAGCATCTTTGGGGAGGAAAAACAAAATGACAGCGGAAAGAAGAAAGGCGCCGGCGTTAATATAGAAAACAGAATGTATAGAGACAGCAGCGATCAGCATGCCGCCAAGGGCAGGGCCGAAGATTTTTGCACTGTTATCAATGATGCTGCTGGCGGAAACAGCCTGCTGAATGTGTGCTTCCGGAGCCAATTCCTTAAGCTTTCCGTTTTTAGCAGGTGAAAAAAGTGAAGAAAAACAGCTCTGAAGGCATAGCAATACGTAAAGCTGCCAAAGCTCACTGACATAAACGCAGCTGATAACGGTGAGGGCACGTCCGATTTCAGACAGAAACATGATCGTTTTTCTGTCAAAACGGTCGGCAAGCAGACCCGATACAGGTCCGAGTACAATGACAGGCAAAGCAAACGACATCATTAAAAGCGACATATCTAATGGAGAAGCATGAAGCTGAAAAGCGGCTAATGTTAGCACGGCCAAAATGTGAAGCCAGTCTCCAAGTGAAGAAATGGTTTGCGAGGCTAACAGTGTCATCAGTCCTTTTTGATTGCGAAACAACGGTTTTTCCATGATTCATCCTCCTGATTATTAAAATGACACTAGTGTCGTTTTTTATTGTATGGGAAAAAGACACAATATACAATCTTTTTCTTGTAAAATAAAAGATAAGAGTGAAAAGAAGAGGGAACATGCATGACAACAGACAACTTAAGCTACCCAATAGGAGAATACAAGCCGAGGGAATCCATATCGAAGGAGCAAAAAGATAAATGGATTCAAGTACTTGAAGAAGTGCCGGCAAAATTGAAGCAAGCTGTAGAGGGCATGACGGACAGCCAGCTTGACACACCATACCGGGACGGTGGATGGACCGTTCGGCAAGTTATTCATCATCTGGCTGACAGTCATATGAACAGCTATATTCGTTTTAAATTGAGCTTGACGGAAGAGACACCGGCTATCCGTCCGTATGATGAAAAAGCATGGTCGGAGCTAAAAGACTCGAAAACGGCAGATCCGAGCGGCTCACTCGCGCTTTTGCAGGAGCTTCACGGAAGATGGACGGCTCTGCTCCGAACCCTGACGGATCAGCAATTTAAGCGCGGATTTTATCACCCTGATACAAAGGAGATCATTACCCTGGAGAACGCGCTCGGCCTGTATGTCTGGCACTCACATCACCATATTGCTCATATTACGGAGCTTTCCAGACGGATGGGGTGGTCTTAACGCTTTTGCCGGCGGAAAGCCGGAATACTGATAGCAGCAATCACCAGAAGTGAGATCACAGCAGCCGCTGCATATAAATGATCATAGCCGCTGGCGACACTCGCATGAATGGCGTCGCTTATCGCGGTTTTGACTTCAGGAACGGGAATGCGTTCGATTTGTTCTTGTAAAGAAGAAACATCAGAACTGTCGATCTCCGGAATCATCTGCATCGCCTTTTCTGAATATCCGCTGTCCGATAAGTGGCTGCTGATCTCATCACCTATTTGGTCAAACCCGGCTGTGATAAAACCTGCATAAAGAGTAGGCGCCAAGGTCAGTCCAATTTGCCTTACTAATGAAAGCGTGCCAAGAGCTGTACCCTTATTTGTTTTTGCCGCTTCTGATACAAGGACGTTCAGCGGAGCGCCTAACAGAAAGCCAAAACCGATCCCAGCTGCCACACTTGCGATCACAAACTCCCATTTTTCCGTGACCCAGAGCGGAAATAAAGCAAACCCCGCACATGAGATGATTCCCGAAAGAATAACGGTTTTTACAGGACCTTTTTTGTCGGTAAGCGCTCCGCCAAGCCAAGCGCCGATTCCGGAAGCCAACGCAAGCGGTGTCATCCAATAGCCTGCTTTTGCGGCAGGGACACCCAAATACTGCTCGACATATGACGGGATAAAAATGACTGCCGCCAAGAGCCCCCCGGATAACAAACCGATGATAAGCGTGCGCTGAAACATATGGTTTCGCAGCAGAGAATACGCCAAAATGGGATCGCCTCCTCGCATTTCAACTCTCTTTTCATACGAGATAAGCGCTGCAAAACAGAGCATGCCAAAAATAATACATCCATAAACCTCCGGATTCCCCAAGCTGTGTAAGAGATTTGCCCCGTCAAGGTTCGTCATGCCGTACATCACGGCTAAAATCGACAGGGACAGAAGGAAGATTCCGGCCGCGTCGAGGCGCTTAGCTTCAGGTGCTTTTGTTTCCGCGATAAAATATGCGCCGAAAACAACCAATAGCACGGCAATCGGCAAATTAATCAAAAATAGCCAATGCCAAGACCCGGTCCAATCAAGCAGAAAGCTTCCGATATTTGGCCCGAGCACAGCGGCCATCCCGTTCATTGCGCCAAGCAGCCCAAGCGCCTTCCCCTGTTTTTCCTTTGGAAGGGTCGCGAGAATGTGAGAGCTGCCGATGATGAAAATCCCGCCGCCTCCAAGCGCCTGAATCAGCCGCGATATCAGAAAGAGCGGGAAGCTTTGGCTCAAAGCAACAAGCAAAGAACCAAGTCCGAACAGGTAAACCTCAATGAGAAAGAGTTTTTTTCTGCCGTAGCGGTCGGAAAGCTTTCCGACGATTGGCACACTGACGCTAAGACCGAGCGTATAAAGGGTAATGCCCCATGATCCCCAGGAAGGAGAAACGGAAAACGACTCGTTTATCGTTGTTAAGGCAGCTGAAATAATTCCGTTATCTAGCGCAGCCATAAATACACCAATCGTAAACAGGCTGATCGCCCACTTTTGGCCTTTCTGCTCTGTTAATGCTTCAGGCATATTCATCAACCCCTTTTTTATTCACTCAAAGTATATTATTCATTTTAAATGAACTAAATGTCAAATAAAAAAAGCCTGCTCCCGCAGTTTGCGGATGACAGACTTACAGATTTATTCTTTTTTCGCATTCTCTAATGCTCTTGAAAGGATAGACAGCCCTTCGGAAACAGCCTGCTTTTCTTCAGGGGACAGCAGCTCTAATGAACGCTTCAATTTCAGGTGGCCTTTTTCATACAAACCCCGGAAAATCTTTTTCGCATTCTCTGTCAACTGAACAACTACAGAGCGGCGGTCCTCTTCAGAATGTGAGCGTTTGACAAATCCTGATTTTTCAAGCCGGTCAAGCAGCCCAGTTGTATTGGATAGGGAAGCCCCCATTTTTTCAGCAATGTCGCTCACTTTCAATGTTCCATGGTTGTTTAATAGCATCAGCACCTTCATTTGCGGCATGCTCATATCCAGTTTCATCCACTCGGACACATCACCGAGCCCGGCGGACGTTAAGACTTTCATATAGAGCACCCATATTTCCCGTTCCTCCGATGAAAGAATGTTTTCGTTTAATACTGTTGTATCGTGTAAATTATATTCCATTTCATCACTTCCTCATCATTCACTCCTCTTACCATATTACTCGATTTTCACTCCTGAAAGAAAGTGAGCAGAAACCGCATGCGGGACTTTGTCCGAAAAATAACGGTAGTGTATAATGAGTTGGAGATTATTGGGGGAGAGGATCGAACTAGAATATGATTGGAGAGACCATTGCTGATTAAAAAGAATGCTTTATCAATATTAAAAATCGTTTTTCCTATTGCTGTTTTGCTATTTGTTATTTATCAATCGAAAAAAGAACTGACAAATCTGTCATTCAAACGTACGCTCATGGTCATCAACGGACTGGAACGAACGGACTTATTCATGCTTGTGTTGATCGGCTTGCTGGCTGTTGCGGCCATGTCGCTGTATGATTACGTCCTGAAATACTCACTGCGCCTATCGATCACAAACGGAAAAGTATTCAGGGTTTCCTGGATCGCCAATTCATTTAATAATGTGTTGGGATTCGGCGGTTTAGCCGGAGTCGGGTTAAGAATGATGTTCTATAAGGAGCATACGAAAGACCATAAGGCACTCGTGAAAGGAATCGCCTGGCTCACATCATCTATGCTGCTCGGATTATCTGTTTTCAGCATTTTCGTCGCTGCGAGAGTGCTGCCAGTGGATGAAGTGATTCATGAAAAGCCTTGGCTATGGGCGGTCGTTATCGGTTTTGCGCTGATATTGCCGCTGTCTTTGGCGGTGTCCAAAATAAAAGACCGCAAAGCTGGGGACGAAGAGAATGCGGATAAAGTGAAAAATCCGATTTTCGCATATATTGGAGCTTCAGTTGTTGAATGGCTCATGGCCGGGACCGTCATCTATTTTGCTTTGTTCGCTATGGGCATTCATGCAGATATCAGGTATGTGTTCGGGGTGTTCGTCATTGCGGCGATCGGAGGAATGATCAGCCTCGTGCCGGGCGGCTTCGGCTCGTTTGACCTTTTATTTTTGCTGGGGATGGAGCAGCTTGGCTATCATCAAGAGGCCATCGTTACTTCTATTGTGTTGTACAGGCTCGCCTACTCATTTATCCCATTTATCTTGGGACTGTTCTTTGCCGCCGGCGACCTGACGGAAAATACAATGAAGCGGCTCGAAACGAACCCGCGCATCGCACCGGCAATTGAGACGACAAACGTTCTGCTTGTTGTTCAGCGTGCGGTATTAGTGAGAATTTTGCAAGGCTCGCTTTCCCTTATTGTGTTCGTAGCAGGTCTGATTGTCTTGGCCTCAGTTTCCTTGCCGATTGACAGGCTGACGGTTATACCGCACATTCCGCGCCCGGCGCTTTTGCTGTTCAACGGCCTGTCCTTAAGCTCAGCGCTCATTCTGCTCATTTTGCCGATCGAGCTTTATAAACGGACAAAACGTTCCTACACGATGGCCATTACAGCGCTTGTCGGCGGCTTTGTGTTCAGCTTTTTAAAAGGGCTTAACATCAGCGCGATATTCGTACTGCCGATGATTATCGTATTGCTTGTGCTATTGAAAAAACAATTTGTCCGCGAACAGGCATCCTATACACTGGGACAATTGATATTCGCTGTGGCGCTGTTTACTGTGGCGCTCTTTAACTACAATCTGATCGCGGGCTTTATTTGGGACCGGATGAAGAAGGTGCTGCGTCACGAATATTTCGTCCACAGCACCTCGCATATTACACATGCAACCATCATGGCGATCATCATTGTGCCGCTGTTCTTCTTTATATTTACAGTGGTCTATCATAAGAGAACGAAACCGATCGGAGAGAAAGCTGACCCTGAGCGTCTTGCTGCGTTTCTCAATGAAAAAGGCGGCAACGCGCTGAGCCATCTTGGTTTTCTTGGAGATAAGCGGTTTTATTTTTCTAGCGATGGAAATGCACTGCTTCTGTTTGGGAAAATCGCCAGAAGGCTGGTCGTGCTCGGCGATCCATCTGGCCAAAGAGAATCATTCCCGCTCGTGCTGGAAGAATTTCTAAACGAAGCGCATCAGAAGGGATTCAGTGTTTTGTTCTATCAAATTGAACGAGAGGACATGGCGCTGTATCACGATTTTGGCTACAACTTCTTTAAATTGGGCGAGGAAGCATATGTAGATTTAAATACATTTACCTTGACTGGGAAGAAAAAAGCCGGCCTTCGGGCAATCAATAACCGCTTTGAGCGGGAGGAGTATACTTTCCATGTGGATCATCCCCCATTTTCTGATGCGTTTTTGGAGGAGCTGAAGCAAATCTCAGACGAATGGCTCGGCTCGAAAAAAGAGAAGGGATTCTCGCTCGGATTTTTTGATCCTTCCTATTTACAGAAAGCGCCGATCGCCTATATGAAAAATGCAGAAGGAGAGATCGTTGCATTCGCAAATGTCATGCCGATGTACCAGGAAGGAGAGATATCGGTTGATCTGATGCGCTATCGCGGCGACGCTCCAAATGGCATTATGGACGCATTGTTCATCCGCATGTTTTTATGGGCAAAGGAAGAGGGCTGCACGTCTTTTAATATGGGAATGGCACCCTTGGCCAATGTTGGCACTGCCTTTACATCCTTCTGGTCCGAAAGGTTTGCCGCTGTCATTTTTAATAATGTCAGATACATGTACAGCTTCAGCGGCCTAAGAGCCTTTAAAGAAAAATACAAACCGGAGTGGCGAGGGAAATACTTAGCGTATCGGAAAAACAGATCTCTTTCTGTCACCATGTTCCTCGTTACACGTCTGATTGGCAAAAGCAAAAAAGACTCCGTCTAATAAGACGGAGTCTTTTTTTTATTTCGTTTTTAAGAAGTAGGTTTCAATATCATCAAGCAGATAGTTTGCTGCTTTAATTCCGCCTGCGGTTGTCCACACGACGTCATCGACTTCATGTGCATTACCTGACTTCACGGCCTTTAGGTTTTTCCATAGTGAACTGCTTGTCCACTGATTGGCCCATTTTTCATTTTCTTTTGCATTATCGGCTTTATAAGTGAAATAAAACAGCACATCAGCATCCATATCAGGAATAGATTCTTTACTGTCGGTTGAGAACGTAAATTGGTCCTTTTGTTTCTTAAACAGCTCCACTTGTTTTTCAGGGCGTTTGAAGCCAAGCTGGTCTAAAATAATCCCAGGAAATGAATCGGTATAATAGATTCTTGACTCACCGGATAAAAAGCGTACGACAGAAACGGTTTTGTTTGTCTGGTCGCCCAGCTTGTTTTTTAAATCAGAAACGCGTTTATCAAAATCGGCAATGACTTCCTTGCCTTTGTCCGCCTTATTCACCGCGTTGGCGTATAGAGTCAGGTTATCCTTCCAGTTCCCGGCCAAAGATTCAGCAAAAACAGTCGGCGCAATCGCATTTAACTGATCATAAATTTTTTCCTGGCGCACTTTGTTTCCAATAATCAAATCAGGCTTTAATTCTGCGATGGCTTCCACATTCGGTTCCGTTTCAAGACCGACGTTTTGAACACCTTTCATGTCATCTTTCAGATAGTCATACCACGGGTCGCCCTTCCATGACTTTACGGCTCCGACCGGCTTAATGCCAAGCGCTAAGAGCGCCTCTGTTCCTTCATTAGTTAAAACAACAATCCGTTTTGGATTGGCGGGGATGTTGTCTGATGTCCCCATTGCATGTTTGACCGTTCTTGTTTTGCTGCTTGACCCCTCGCTGTTGCTTGAACTTTCTGAACTATTACAGGCAGAAAGTACCATAACGGCCATTAAAAATACGAATAGCATGCTGATATGCTTTTTCATCTTTTTCCTCCCAATATTGAAATTCATTATCATTTAGATCATAATAAGCAGTGTTAAGAGTGTCAATCCCTAATTGAGGATTATTCTCAAAAACAAACATTACATAGTAAATAACTAGGAGAATTAGATCATGATCTGCAAAAAGGCATCTTCAAAATGGATTGTGTTAGTATGTCTGATTTTCATTTTACTGGCGGCTGTCTGCGCAAGCGTCGTGTATGGCTATACAGGTACGTCATGGAGACAGGTCTATCAGGCGTTTACTTCCTTCAACGGAACAAATGAGCATGTCATCATCAAGGATGTCAGGCTTCCGCGCGCTTTGGTTGCGACAGTCGTCGGCGCCTCGCTTGCAGCCGCAGGCGCTCTCATGCAGGCGCTCACAAAAAATCCGCTTGCGTCACCGGGGATTTTCGGGATTAACGCCGGTGCCGGTTTTTTTATTGTTGCCGGATCGTTTTTTCTGCATATTCAGTCACCTCAGGCATTAGTATGGAGCTCGTTTCTGGGGGCAGCATTTACCGCCGCGATCGTCTATGCAGCAGGCTCGCTTGGGAGGGAAGGGCTGACGCCAATCAAACTGACGCTGGCGGGAGCTGCCATGGCAGCCATGTTTTCTTCTCTGACACAGGGCTTGCTGTCTGTCAACGAACTCGAGCTTGCCCAGGTGCTTTTTTGGCTGACTGGCTCTGTGCAGGGCCGGAGTCTGGATCTGTTGATGACGATGTTTCCATATGCAGCGGCAGCGCTGGTAATCTGCTTCTTTCTCGGCCAAAAAATTAATCTCCTCGTTATGGGAGAAGATGTGGCAAAAGGACTCGGCCAAAAAACAAGCCTGCTGAAATTTGTGATGGCGCTTTGTGTTGTCATGCTTGCAGGGTCCGCTGTCGCCATTGCCGGGCCGATTTCTTTTATCGGCATCATTATTCCGCATTTTGCCCGCTTTGTCGTTGGTAATGATTATCGCTGGGTTCTGCCATTTTCCGCTGTTTTGGGTGCCATTTTGCTTGTTTGCGCGGATATCGGTGCGCGATATATCATTATGCCTCAGGAAGTTCCTGTCGGGGTCATGACCGCCATCATCGGAATGCCTGTGTTTGTGTACATCGCAAGAAGGGGGGCGAAGCTATGAAACTTCGTTTTGGCGTTACTGCGGCTGAAAAGAAAGCATGGATCGTCTTTTTAATTTTACTGGGGTTAACAGCTGCTGTACTCATCATAAGCGCTGGTCTCGGACAAAGGTTTATTCCTCCCTGGGATGTAGCAAAAACATTCTTT
Source organism: Bacillus sp. PS196 (assembly GCF_037963555.1). Taxonomy (NCBI): domain Bacteria; kingdom Bacillati; phylum Bacillota; class Bacilli; order Caryophanales; family Bacillaceae; genus Bacillus; species Bacillus sp. PS196. The sequence continues at coordinate 897,910 of NZ_CP150159.1, forward strand.
GGTGCAGGTTCCAAGCTGGATGAACTGATGATCATGTCGTTCCGCATGCCAAGAATTTTGACGGCTTTATGCGCCGGTGTCTGCTTGGCAGCGGCAGGCGCGATATTGCAGGGGCTCGTCAGAAACCCTCTCGCATCTCCGGATATTATCGGAATAACAGGAGGAGCGGCGGTAGCGGTCGTGCTTTTAATGATGTTCTTCTCAGACCGCAGCAGTTCACTTACGATCAGTCTGTCATGGCTTCCAGCAGCCGCATTTATCGGCGCATCGGCTGTCGGGCTCATCGTCTATTTACTGGCATACAAAAATGGCGCCTCCACATTTCGGCTGGTCCTTATCGGAATCGGATTTTCAATGTCGGCGCAGGCGATGACTACCCTGTTGATGATCAAAGGCCCGATTTACCGAGCATCACAAGCCAATGTGTATATCACTGGGTCAGTTTATGGGTCAAACTGGCAGCATGTAAAAATAGCTATTATCTTATCTGTCATTCTCTTATTCATTTGTTTTGTCGCGCTAAAAAATATGAATATACAGGTGCTGGGTGAAGATATTGCGGCGGGTGCAGGAAGCGCTGTGCAGCGAAATCGTTTTTTCTTGCTACTTTTGAGTACGGCTCTTACTGGTTGTGCAGTTTCAGTTGCCGGCACAATCGGTTTTGTCGGGCTGATGGCGCCCCATATTGCAAGACGGCTTGTCGGCTCATCTTATGGCGCGCTGCTCCCAGCGTCGGCACTTATTGGAGCTCTGCTCGTTTTAACAGCTGATATCGTCGGCAGAACCTTATTTGCTCCGGTGGAAGTGCCGGCCGGCGTCTTTACAGCGGCTATCGGCGCACCTTATTTTATTTATTTGCTCTATAAAACAAGAAATTCTTAATCGTTACACCCATTTTCTTAAAAAAGAAAATGGGTTTTTTTGATAATGACTGAAGATTCGTAATTATTTTTGCTATACTGACAGAGACATTGATAAAGAAAGGGCGGCAGATGAATGAAAGAAGCAGAGGTATTAAAATATGAAGCATTTACAAGCAGTCCCGGCAAAGGAAACCCCGCAGGCGTCGTTTTGCAGGGAGACGATTATACGGAAGACGAGATGCAGATCATAGCTGAGCGTGCCGGGTATTCAGAAACCTCCTTTATCCGAAAAAGCGAGTCGGCCGATCTTGAACTCCGTTACTTTACCCCTGGACACGAAATGAATTTGTGCGGTCATGCGACAGTTGCTTCTCTTTACGCATTATGTGAGAAAGGAATGCTGGAGAGCGGTAAAACGTACAGCATCCAAACGAAAGCGGGTATCCTGCCTGTGAAGATTTCTGAAAAAGATGGCCGCATTCATATCACGCTTGAACAGGCCTCTCCGCAATTCAAACCATTTACAGGCGATCGGAAAAAACTTGCGGACGCACTGGGTATCACCGATGAAGATTTTCATGAAGACCTTCCGATTGTGTTTGGCAGCACTGGGATATGGACAGCCATCGTTCCGCTTAAATCATTGGAGGCTTCCAAAAAAATGGTGCCAGATAACAAACAATTTCCGGAAGTGTTAGTTGATCTGCCAAAAGCTTCAGTCCATCCGTTTACCTTTGAAACCGTCCATCCCGACAGCGACCTGCACGGGCGCCACTTTTCATCCCCGTATTCGGGAACGATTGAAGACCCCGTGACCGGCACAGCATCCGGCGTGATGGGGGCTTATATGAAACATTATGGCAATGCCGAGCAGCATAAATTTATCATTGAACAAGGGCAGGAAATTGGAAAAGACGGAAAAGTGGAGATCGAAATGAACGAAGCCGGCGGCCATGTGAAAGTGAACATGACAGGAACAGCCGTTTACTCAGAAACCCGTATTCTTAAAATCTAATACGGATGATGGTTTACAAAAAGATGCACTTTCCGTTATCATTATGAAATGATAATCATTTTCAATTGCATAGGAAGGTGAGACGGTATGCCTCAAACCGAACAAATACATCAGCATTCAGTACTGCGGGACATCATACGCAGCAGAAGATCGATTCGAAAGTTTAAACAAGAGCCAGTACCTTCAGCAGTCATTCTTGACATGCTTGAAACGGCAAAATATGCGCCAAATCACAGAGTGACAGAGCCATGGAGATTTATTTACGTTTCCAGTGAGACAGGTAAAGCGAACCTCATTAATACATTTGCAGCGTTCTCTAAGAAATCCAAGCCGGATATGACAGAGGAAAAGCTTCAAAATTTCAAAAACACACTTGGGCGCGTTCCGGGATTTCTCCTCGTCGTGTTTCAGGAAGATGAAAACGAAAGAGCGCGGGACGACGATTTTGCGGCAACAAGCTCGTTGATTCAAAATCTTCAGCTTCTCGCTTGGGAAAAAGGAATCGGCATGGTTTGGAAAAGCGGAAAAATCCTTTATGACAAAGAAGTCCATCAGGCCTTTGGTTTACAGGATAATGAGCGTTTCGCCGCCATCATACAAACAGGTTATCCTGACGAGGCGCCGGAAGTGAAAAAACGCACACCGATCCGCGAACGGTTCACTGAAATGTAAAAAGCCCCTTGTCTCAAACGGAGACAAGGGGTTTTTCATTAACGAGATTTCTTTTTCGCTCTGTTGTCGGCTGCTTTCGCACGCTCTTGCGCTTCGCGGTCATCTGCATCAGCAAGCTCGGTTGAATATTCTTCGTAAACGCCGTCAGTTTCCCTTTTTAAGGCATCGGGAACTTGTGGAAGCTTTTGTTTGTTTTTATCACGGTTTTTGTGGATATGATTTCTGCCCATATCAAATTCCCCCTAAAAAGTGATATCAAACAAATATAGTATTTGGTTTTAAGGGGCTATGTATTCCTACTTCCGCTTAGCAGCTTTTTCCGCTTTTTTAAATTCGCCTGAATAAAGAACTTCCTGCATTTTTTTCAGGTTGGCGCCTTGCTGGTGCTTCTCCCTCTTTTTTTCCATAAAAAGGACCTCCTTCAACCATGTTATTCTTAAGGTTGACGCTTCCTGCTGTTTTTATACAGTCTTTCGGTCCGCTATCAGCTGTGAGAGTGCAAATTCAAGATCCGAATATGTAAAACGAAATCCAGAGGTTATCGCTTTTTTCGGAAGAGCGCGCTGTCCTTTCACAATCAAAAGACTCATTTCACCCAATGCTTTTGATAAAAAGAATTCCGGGACGGGGAGCCAGTGCGGGCGGTGCTTCACCCGTGCAATCGTTTTTCCGAATTGCTTCATGTCCACAGGATTGGGCGCGGTGACATTCATTGGGCCTGAGATGCCGGCGTTTTCCACCGCATATCGGATCATCTGGGCCGCATCCTCGACATGAATCCATGACAGCCACTGCCTTCCCGTTCCGATCGTTCCGCCGGCCAGAAACTTATAGGGGAGAATCATGAGCGGGAGAGCGCCTTTTTCTCCAAGCATCACGCCAAATCTCGCATAAACCGTCCTGATGCCCATCGCCTCAATATGCTGTCCTTCCTTTTCCCACAGGTGTGCAGTATGGCTGAGAAAATCCTCATCTGACGTTGCAGAATCCTCTGTGAAGGTTTTCTCAAGACTAGTGCCGTAAATACCCACGGCACTGGCTTGGATCAATGTGTTCGGCTTCTCCTTCTGTTTCTGAATAAGCCGCTGCACTTCACGCGTCGCATTGATACGGCTGGAGAGAATGTGCTGCTTTGTTTTATTTGTCCAGCGGCCAAAAATCGATTTTCCCGCAAGGTTTATCCAGACATCAATATGAGGAAGTTCCTGCTCCGGGGCGGCTCCTTCCGTCAGCCATTGGACATATGTCATATTTTTTTGTTCAGTTTCCCGTGCGTTTCTTGATAAAATATAAACATGGTGTCCCTGGCGGGTAAGAACGCCTGTCAGATGCTGGACGAGAAAACCGGTTCCGCCCGTCATTGCGATATTCATGAACATCTCTCCTCATCGTTCTAATAAATATACTTTACCTCATTTTAATAAAAGAAAACGCGTTTCAGGCCTGAGAAGGGAGATTAAGATGCCGTTTATTACAAAAATATCAACGCAAAAAAAGAATACGGAACGCTTCAATATTTTTCTGGATGATAAATACGCCTTCAGCGTGGACGCGGATGTGCTCGTGAAATTTGAGCTCAAGAAGGGAAAAGAACTCGATGATCTTGACATCATTGAGATTCAATACGGCGATGAAGTGAAGAAAGGCTTCAACCGTGCGCTTGACTTTTTATCCTATCGAATGCGGTCGACGAAAGAGGTCGAGGACCACTTAAAGAAAAAAGAAACCTCGCCCCCCGTCATTGCGGAAGTCATCCATAGGCTTAACGATTACAAGTACTTAAACGACCAGGAATTTGCCGCAGCCTATGTCAGCACTCACAAAAAAACAAACGGAAAAGGCCCTGATGTTTTGTTCAGAGAGCTAAGAGCGAAGGGAATTGATGACGATACAATTAAGGAGGCGCTAAGTTCCTTTTCCTTTGAAGATCAGACAAGAGAAGCGGTCAAGCATGTTGAAAAGCTTCTCAAAAAAGATAAAAAGCTTTCGACGAAAGAACTCAAACAGCGCGCCCAGCTGCAGCTTCAGCGCAAGGGCTTCTCATTTGATGTTATCAGCGCGGCGATGGATCAGATTGAATATGAAAATGATGAAGACACAGAGAAAGAAGCGCTGCGCCTTCACGCGGAAAAAGCGTTTAGAAAATACCGCTATGACGGCTCATATGAAAGCGTCATGAAGGTCAAACAATTTTTATTCCGCAAAGGATTCTCACTCGATTTAATCGAGCAATTACTGCAGGAAGAGGAGTACTGAAATGGAGAAACGATACAGTCAAATGACACCGCATGAACTCAATACCGAAATCGCATTACTTTCTGAAAAAGCAAGAAAAGCCGAACAGCATGGAATCATAAACGAACTGGCAGTGCTCGAACGGAAAATTACGATGGCAAAAGCATATTTGCTGAACCCGGAAGATTACTCACCGGGAGAAACATATCGTGTGGAAACCACTGAGGACGAGTTTACCATCAGTTATTTAAATGGCGTTTTCGCATGGGGATACAGGACCTCTTCCCCTCAGCAAGAGGAAGCGCTGCCAATCTCAGTATTGCAAGAAAAAGAATAAAGCGTAACAGGAGGCTGATGATCAGCCTCTTTTTGTTTGCAGCACATTTACACGAATTCTTAAAGAAAAAATCATTGAATTCACTTGAAAAATCTTTTAAGATGAAACTCGTTGTTTTTTAAAATCAAAGGAGGCGATGACGTTGAGTATCAAAAACCCATCTGTAAAATTTATTATATTTGTTCTTATGATTTGTACATTTTCAATCGGCTATACAGAATACGCGGTGATGGGTATTTTGACGTCGATTGCCAATGACTTTCATATACAGGTTTCATCCGCAGGGCTTCTTGTCACGGCTTATGCGGCAAGCGTTTGTTTGACAGGGCCGCTCGTCACCATCATTTCCGTCAAGCTTCCGAGAAAGCCTGTGCTTCTTGGGCTGATGGCGATATTTATCCTTTCCAACCTGATGAGCGCACTGGCGCCGAATTTTGCGGTATTGGCCATTTCAAGAATTTTATCTGCGTCCATTCACGGCGCTTTCTTCGCGATTGCCATGGTATTCGCAAGTGAAATGGTTCCGCCGGAAAAGCGTGCTGCAGCTGCTGCTTCAATGAACGGCGGACTGACAGTGGCTCTAATGCTTGGTGTTCCATTCGGCTCTTATCTCGGAGATGTCCTGAATTGGAGAGCGGTGTTTTCCATCATTACGGCACTTGGTGTCATCGGATTTTTAGGCCTTATGGCTGCCGTGCCGAACAGAAAACCAAAAGTGATCCCAATGCTTATGAATGAGTGGGGGGTTTTTAAACACAAACAAGTGCTGTTTTCCTTCGCGATTACCATTTTAGGCTATTCCGGTGTCTTTATCGCCTACACCTTTATCGAACCCATTTTGAGGCATTCAGCCGGATTCAGCACGGTTGGCATTACAGGTGCTCTCTTTGCGTATGGATTGGGAGGCGTTGCCGGGAATTTCTTTGCTGGAAAAGTACCGCTGCCTTTGCTGACTCGGACGATGATCGGCGTAATGATCGGTTTAATCGGTGTTCTGGCTGTATTTCCTTACATCGCCATTTACCCGGCTGCAGCCATTGTGGCAACGTTCCTATTCGGGGCATGCGCATTCGGCACGCCGCCTCTTCTGCAAACAAAGGTCATTTCCTCATCTGAGGGCGGCACAACCATTGCCGCAGCTGTCAGCGTATCAGCATTTAACCTTGCCAATGCCCTTGGTGCATGGATCGGCGGAATGATTTTAAACGGAACAGGCTCTTATTCCTGGCTGTTTGCAGGAGGTGCGCTTATGACTGCATGCGGACTTGTGCTTTCTACCTTCGCACACTTATCAGAAAAGAAGAGCGTCTACGAATATCAAGTCAATAAAGGGTAAAAACAGCTGCAGTGTATGCAGCTGTTCTTCTTTACCGTTTGCCTGAGGCTCTCATTCTTTCTTGAGGATGCTGATTGATAGATCCGTCAGCACGCTTTGAAGCATAATCGTCCTTTGCTCTCGGTTCACCCTGAAATTTGTTTTCGTTTTCGTAAGGAAATCCTTTTTCTTTATTTCGGACCATGTCATATCCCCCTAGATTCGAGATCAAAAAGTTGCGTCTTTCCAGATGAAGACGTAAGGTTAGTATATGGAGAACACTACGTAATAAAGCGTTATTTTTTTCCTGAAGAAAGGAGACTGCACACATGAATATGTACATTGAGAAACTGACTAATCTGCTTCTGGAAAAGAACGAGATGATCAGCTATATACAGGCAAAAACGTGGGTGGAATTGTTATGGAGCGATTTCGAAGCAACCTATGCAAAAGCCGGACACGCCTATCAAGGTGAAAAAATGACTGAAAAAATCGTCACACAATGGATTGAAAACTATGGCGGCCAGCTCCACCTTTTTCAAAGCTCCCGTAACGACGTGAATGATTACTTAAATCAAAGCAGAGGCCTTTTGCATTAAAAACCTGCCGTTAACGACCGGCAGGTTTTTTCATTTTCTTAAAATTACCTTAACAGGAAGAAATCATAAACAAAACATGTTTCACCAGCCTGTCAATCAGGGAATACCACTTATATCTTGTCAAAATGCGAGGAGGAGCTTTATATGAAAAAGAAACAAGTAATGCTCGCTTTAACAGCTGCCGCAGGACTGGGTTTGACAGCACTTCATTCCGCTCCCGCAGCAAAAGCTGCGCCCCTTCACGACATATCTGTCAGCATGCCATCATCCGATACTTACATCATAAAAGCAGGAAAACTGAATGTCCGGACTGAGCCAAATCATGAAGGTGATATTCTCGGCACTGTATCATCAGAACAAAAGGTAAAAGTCGATAGGTTCGTAAATGCCGATTGGGCTCAAATTCATTTCAAAGGAAAGAAAGCATATATTTCAACTCACTTTTTAATGAAAACCGCAAGCCAAGCGAAAACAACGAAACAGACAGCCTTCTATACACCGACGCCCGAAAACGGAAAAGCTAAGCAGCTCTCATCTGGAACAGAGGTGACAATACTTGGGTGGGGATTCAGTGAAAACGGCGGATTTGACTTCACTTGGGCGTTCGTGGATTATGGCGGAGTTAAAGGCTATATTCACACAAAGGATTTACAAATGCGATAAAAAGGCAGGCCGAGGCTTGTCTTTTTGCCTATGCATGAAACATTTCTTCTTTCTGCACGTAACAATGAGAAAGGAGATGATGATATGACGGGTTTAGTCGGCGGAGGGCTTATGATCATTGCGGGCATACTGATCAAACTGTTTCCTCCCAAATCGATCAACAGTGTGTACGGGTACAGAACGAGACGCTCAATGTCAGATCAAAGATTATGGAATGAAGCGAACCGTTACAGTGCATCATTAATGATCCTGTCAGGCTTGGTGATTGCGGGAATGGGTTTGCTGCTGGGATCAAACTTGATTATTCTTCAGCTTATCCTGCTGATTGCCGCCTGTGTCATAACATTTATGCTAACGGAGAAAAGGCTGAAAATCATGACGCACAGTCAAGGAGGAGATAGAAGTGGACGGAGTTAAATGCCAGTTTGTTAATACGAACGGAATCACGCTCCACGTTGCAGCCGCAGGACCGGAAGACGGCCCGTTAATTGTCCTGCTCCATGGATTTCCTGAGTTTTGGTACGGCTGGAAAAATCAAATCAAACCGCTTGTTGATGCGGGTTACCGGGTCATTGCTCCTGATCAGCGGGGCTACAATCTCAGTGACAAACCGGAAGGAATTGATTCATATCGGATTGATACATTAAGAGATGATATCATCGGGCTTATTACGCAATTCACTGATGAAAAAGCAATTGTCATCGGTCATGACTGGGGAGGGGCTGTCGCATGGCATTTGGCTTCCACACGCCCGGAATATCTTGAAAAACTGATCGCGATCAATATCCCGCACCCGCACGTCATGAAAACCGTAACGCCGCTTTATCCGCCGCAATGGCTGAAAAGCTCGTATATCGCATACTTCCAGCTGCCCGATATACCGGAGGCATCACTAAGGGAAAATGATTATGAAACATTAGACAAAGCGATTGGATTATCCGACCGTCCCGCGCTTTTTACATCCGAGGATGTCAGCAGGTACAAAGAAGCGTGGAAACAGCCGGGCGCGCTGACAGCTATGCTGAACTGGTACAGAGCCCTCAGAAAAGGAAGCTTGGCAGAGAAACCCTCTTACGAAACAGTACCTTACCGAATGATCTGGGGAATGGAAGACCGCTTTTTGAGCAGAAAGCTTGCGAAAGAGACGGAAAGGCATTGCCCGAATGGACATCTCATCTTTGTTGATGAAGCTTCCCATTGGATTAACCACGAAAAGCCAGCCATCGTCAATCAGCTGATTTTGGAATATCTTAAGAACCAATAAGCTAAAATTTCTCTCCATCCGTCTGTCATAATGGCAGACTTTTTCTGTGCGTTTTTTTCATAGTCTGTTTTAAACATGACAAAATAACATTAAAAATCATGAATGTCACCATAAAATTGTAACAAAAAACAGGTTTAAACGACTTTAAAAAAAGGAATAGCCTTACTGAAGATTTGTGTAAAACTCCCCTAAGGCAATACTTAAAAAGAATAATAAAAAGAAGGTGCCTTAATGAAGCAAGGATTAATCTCGATTATTATCCCGTCTTACAATGAAGGGTATAATGTCAAACTCATTCATGAATCTTTAAAAAAGGAATTTAAAAACATTCATTATGACTATGAAATATTCTTCATAAACGACGGAAGTGTTGATGACACGCTTCAGCAGATCAAAGACTTGGCAGCGACGTGCAGCCGGGTGAAGTATATATCTTTTTCTCGAAACTTTGGAAAAGAAGCCGCGATTTTGGCGGGCTTTGAGCATGTTCAGGGCGAGGCGGTTATTGTAATGGATGCCGATCTGCAGCATCCGACATATTTGCTGAAGGAATTTATCAAAGGCTACGAAGAAGGGTATGACCAAGTCATTGCCCAAAGGAACAGAAAAGGGGACAGCTTTGTCCGCTCACTCTTATCATCTATGTACTACAAGTTCATTAATAAAGCGGTGGAAGTCGATTTGCGTGACGGTGTCGGTGACTTCAGATTGTTAAGCCGCCAAGCTGTGAATGCACTTTTGAAGCTGAGCGAAGGAAACCGCTTCTCAAAAGGCCTTTTTTGCTGGATTGGCTTTGATCAGAAAATTGTATTTTATGAAAATGTCGAACGAAAAAACGGCACCTCCAAATGGTCGTTCAGCAGTCTGTTTAATTACGGCATGGACGGCGTCGTTTCATTTAATCATAAGCCGCTGAGATTATGTTTTTATACAGGCATTTTCATCCTGCTGCTTTCCATCATTTATATCATTGCCACATTCGTTAAAATTCTGACTAACGGTATTTCTGTGCCTGGGTATTTCACCATTATCTCAGCAGTGTTATTTCTCGGCGGAGTACAGCTGTTAAGCCTTGGAATTATAGGTGAATATATCGGCCGAATCTATTATGAAACAAAAAAACGCCCGCATTATTTGATCAAAGAAGCGAATATCCCGAACAAAGACCTGCCTGAAACGAACGAATTAAAAAGCATGCGGCGTCTGACAAAAATGCACTGAAAATACCAAACGCCATTGGCAGTGCTTTTTTTGCGTGTCTATTATCTTAAAAGCAAGACTGGAGAATTCATATGAAAAGAAAACATATCATGATCTATGCGGCCAGTTTGCTGGTGTCCGTTCTGGCACACGCTTTTTTTGTGAAAGAATGGGCGGAAGGCAGGTATATGACAGGTCCGGGTGACGGGCTTGCGCAAATGATCGTATTTAAAAAATTATTATTTGACCAATATACACACGGGAATTTTTTCTACAATTATTCATTCGGACTTGGCGGCGGCACATTCAGTCAGCTCGGCTATTATTTTTCTGCGTCTTTTCTTTTTCTTGCTGTGTCCGCCGCTGTTTGGCTGCTTCAAGCCGTCCAGCTGATCGAAGAAGCGGATACGCTTTTTTGGGCTGAGTCAGCTGTTTTTATCAGTATTTTCAAATTGAGCTTGATCATCTTTACGTCCGCTTCTGTTTTTCATTATCTTCTCAAGCACAGGGCGGCATCGTTCACGGGAGCCGTGTTATACGGCGTCTCAATTATTTATTTCCGTCACGAAGCGTATTGGGAATTTTTCACCGATACAATGGTTTGGCTTCCGCTGCTTGTGCTTGGTGCAGAAAAAATTATTAGAGAGCGGCGTCCGGCGTGGTTTATCGTTGCGTGTTCGCTGACGTTAATCAATAATTTTTACTTTGCATACATAAACCTTATATTCATCGGAATCTATTTGCTGTTCAGATGGCTGATCCGTTTGGAACCACATGAAGAGAAAAGATGGATTCAAATCAGATTATTTCTGGTTTCAGGCTTCATTTCTTTTGGCATCAGTGCGGCGGCGTTTGTGCCCGTAGTATACGGTTTTTTAAACAACCTGCGCCCTCCATACAGCCAGAAAATAGAGTGGCTCAATTTCGATGATAATATCTTATTTTCGAGCCGGATCATCATTGTGCCGGCCGCTTTTCTGCTGTTTTTGTTTATTATTTCTTTTTACAAAAACCGTGTATTTCGTCTCTTTGCCGGATTGAGCCTGCTGTTTATTCTGTTTCATTTCAGTCCGTATGCGGCAAGCGTCTTTAACGGTTTTTCCGCCCCGCAAAACCGGTTTGAATATGTTCTGGCCTTTACCATTGCGGGAGCAGCTGCGGCTGGTTTGTCACAGCTGTCTGATTTGAAACGGAAAGAACTGCTCCCGGCCGCAGCTGTCGTCCTGCTTCTTTACTTGTATCATATCCAAAGGTATAAGCTCGATATATGGAAGCCTGCGAATGAAAGTATTCTATTGCTCTTACTCATGACAATCGCAGCCTTGTTTGCTGCAGCTTTTGCGAAAAAACGGGCAAAAATGGCTGTGTACGGTATAATCATTCTTTCTTCGCTGTTTATCGCCAACTCCTATCAAAAATACGCACTCTCAGAAGGCGGCGATTTGGACAGTGTGACAAAAGAATATCTTACAAGTGAGGAATACAGAGGGCGGGAATCATCTGAGCTCATCAGACGTTTACAGAAGGAAGACGATGATCCGCTCATGAGAATCGACTGGATGAACGGGGTCCGCAATAATACGCCAATCATTTACGGGTTTAATGGCTTCAGCGCGTATTCCAGCATTTTAAACAAAGATCTGCTGGCCTTCTATTGGAATGATTTAAGCATCGATATGGGCAGGGAAAGCGTCAGCCGTTACGCGTCATTGGGAGACAGGGCGAATTTATACAGCCTGCTTTACGGCAAATATTATATGACCGAAAAAACAAACGAAGCCAGCGTCCCGTACGGCTTCAAAAAGCATTTAGAAACAGAGCATTATGCAGTTTATGAGAATCAGTACATGCTTCCATTCGTCAAAACAGCGGATGCCATATACAGCGAAAGTGAGCTGGACCGATTGCCCGCTCTTGCGAAAGAACAGGCGATGCTGAAAGGAATCATATTAAAAGATCCATCAGTAAAAACGGAGCAGACACCAAAACCGTCCAATTTGATCACCAAGTCGGACATCACTGCAAAACAAGCCCAGTATCAAAACGGGCTGCTAACCGTAACTGGAGAAAACGGAGGAGAGCTGATCATCACCCCGAAACAGCCATCATCCGCTCCGGGAGACTACTATGTCAGCTTTTATTTGAAAAGCAAAGCAAAAGACAAAGGATTTACGTTAAAGGTAAATGATTATGTCACAACAAGGAAATCGAACAAATCGATATATAAAACCGGAGTAAATAATATAACGGTAAGAGTGCCTAAATCACGCCATATCTCAATCAATCTTCCGAAAGGAACCTATGAGCTGAGAAACATAGCGCTCTATGAAGAAAATTACCAAACGCTGAAAAACGCTGTAATGCAAAATAAAACAGAGAAAGCAGACAAACTGAATTGGAACAAAAATCGACTGACCTTTGCATATCCTCTGTCAAAAGACCAGTACATCATGCTTCCGATCCCATATGAAAAAGGCTGGGAGCTGAAGATCAACGGAAAAACACAGAAGATCGAAAAAGCGGATTATGCTTTTATAGGCTTCAAGGCGCAAAAGGGAGACAATCACATTGAGCTGACTTACTATCCGCCATACTTCAAAATATCGGCGATCATATCTCTCGTCAGTCTGCTGCTTGCTGTTTTCTATATAAGACGTAAAAAGCCCGGCTCTATATAGAGCCGAGCTTTAATTTTTTCTGTAGTTTTTCTTCGCTGAATATCCATCCCGTATAGGATGAACGAATTGTGAGATCATGGCCGATATGAACAATTGCGACAAACGGATAATGGCCTTTGCTCCGATAACGCAGGTCGATAAATCTCACCTCATAATGATCTTTAAACGTATCCACTTCCCACCGGTAAACCGGAGAAAAGGACAGAAACGCCGCGATGTTATCATCCTGCTTTGCCGCATGCATTACATCGGTTTCAGGAACAGGCACCCGATTAAATGTATCCAGAATCACGACATGTCCTTCCATGCTTCTTCCTACATAGAAAGCATGTGCTGTCGTCACTGCGATTCGCCATTGCCTGAATTTCATCGTTGGAGAAATAATAATGCTTTCGATCTCATCATGAATCATCTCATGAAGCTTCCGTTTAATTCTCAGCTGCATGATCAGGCGCACCAAGTAATAGCCTGCCAATATGATATATAAGCTGAGAAACGTGATGCCGGGACTCCCGCCTGCATACCAAATCGCGATAGCTGCCAGATGGCTGATAAAAATAAACGGATCAAACGTATTAATCAGCCCGAGCGCAACCCATTTTTTCGAAAACGGACGAATGGCTTGTGTTCCATAGGCGTTGAATATATCAACAAAGACATGCAGAACGACTGCCAGCAGTGTCCACAGCCATAGGTGCAGAAAATCGGCCTGAGGATAAAATAAATACAGAATCGCCGGGATGATGACAGACCAAAACAAAACGGCGGGAATTGAATGGGTAAATCCTCTGTGATTCCTTATATAAACAGCATTGTTTTTAAGCTTTAACACAGTATCAATATCCGGAGCCTGAGAGCCCGCAAGCGTTGCGATCATAACAGCATGAGCCATTGCCGGATCTGATCCGACAACAGGATCAAGCGTCGCAATACCGCCCAGTGCGATGCCCATAACGACATGTGTGCCCGTATCCATAGGTGACCTCCTTGCAGGGTGATCCTGCACATTCACTTTGTAAGAAATTCCCCATTTTCATATACCCAATTTTTAAACTGATTCAATCGTTCTCATATGTTTCCGCTTTTTCTTTATTACTATTTAATGTAACATATTATCGTACTGTGCCCTTAGTGTACAACAAAAAACAGTCTAAAGAAAAGCGGGGCGCGAAAGACTGGGGAGAAACACATATGAACGTACTTGAAGACAAATTAAAACAAAAAGACATACAGCAATTTCGCGATGATTTAATCTCATGGTTTGAACGAGAGCAGCGCGTTCTGCCGTGGAGAGAGGACCAAGATCCTTATAAGGTATGGGTATCTGAAGTGATGCTGCAGCAAACGAGAGTAGAGACAGTGATTCCTTACTTTCTGCGGTTTGTGGAACAATTCCCGACAGTGGAAGCGCTCGCTGATGCTGATGAAGAAAAGGTGCTGAAAGCATGGGAAGGGCTCGGCTATTATTCGCGAGTCAGAAACTTGCAAAGCGCGGTAAAAGAAGTGAAACAGGAATACGGCGGCATTGTCCCTCCAGACGAGAAAGATTTTGGCGGGTTAAAAGGCGTCGGCCCTTATACAAAGGGAGCGGTGCTCAGCATTGCCTACAATAAACCCATTCCCGCGGTTGACGGAAATGTGATGCGTGTCATGTCCAGAATTCTTTCTATTTGGGATGATATTGCCAAACCAAAAACAAGAACGATCTTTGAAGACGCCATACGAGCTTTTATTTCCAAAGAAAAACCATCTGAATTTAATCAGGGCTTGATGGAGCTTGGAGCCTTGATTTGCACGCCAAAATCACCCTCATGCCTGCTATGCCCGGTTCAGCAGCATTGCTCAGCATTTGAAGAAGGCACTGAACGGGAGCTTCCGGTAAAAAGCAAAAAGAAAAAGCCCGGGATCAAAACCATGGCCGCGATCGTACTGACTGATGAAGACGGACAAGTGTATATCCACAAACGGCCGTCTAAAGGTTTGCTCGCCAACCTGTGGGAATTCCCTAATCTTGAAACACAAAAAGGGATCAAAACTGAGCGTGAACAGCTCATTGCTTTCTTAGAAAACGAATATGGCATACAAGCTGATATCAGTGATCTGCAAGGTGTAGTCGAGCATGTTTTCACCCACCTGGTATGGAATATTTCAGTGTTTTTCGGTAAGGTAAAACAAGTGTCGGATACCAGCGAGCTGAAAAAAGTAACGAAAGAAGAGCTCGAACAATTTGCGTTCCCGGTGTCACATCAAAAAATCTGGAAGATGGCAGTAGAAGCAGCCGCCATCTCGGCTGCTCCGTAAACCATTCTTAATCGTAAGAGACGCGCGTGCCGTGGCTGTAGTCCGCTTCATTGCGCTTCATTCCGCCGCGCGCTTCAATTTCTTGCGTTAATTCCCGGTATTTTGATTGGCCTTCTTCGTTCAAATAAGGCATAATTTGCTGAAAGGCATGATGAAAATAAGCGAGTTCACTGTTCTTCCAATCTTTTTTGGAAACCATGTTCAATTCGCTCATATCACGTCCGACATACATAACAGAAGACCCCCTTTAAAGTTCTTGCCATTATTGTTTGTGGAAATAAAAGAACTATACGCTACAAGGAGATGAGGAAAAATGGAACAAAATAAATGTGCACTCGTAACAGGAAGCAGCCGCGGTGTCGGAAAAGCGGCCGCGATCAGACTTGCTGAGAACGGCTATAACATCGTCATTAACTATGCACGCAGCAAAAAAGCAGCATTAGAAACAGCGGAAGAAATCGAAAAGCTTGGCGTTAAAGTGCTTGTCGTAAAAGCAAACGTAGGACAGCCTGCAAAAATCAAAGAAATGTTTCAGCAAATTGATGAAACGTTCGGCAGACTTGATGTTTTTGTCAATAATGCCGCTTCAGGAGTACTAAGACCTGTCATGGAATTAGAAGAAACACACTGGGACTGGACGATGAACATTAATGCGAAAGCATTGCTTTTCTGCGCTCAGGAAGCTGCCAAGCTAATGGAGAAGAACGGAGGCGGGCATATTGTCAGCATCAGTTCATTAGGCTCTATCCGCTATCTTGAAAACTACACCACGGTCGGTGTATCAAAAGCAGCGTTAGAGGCTTTAACCCGTTATCTTGCCGTTGAGCTTTCACCAAAACAAATTATCGTCAATGCTGTTTCAGGCGGAGCGATCGACACAGATGCGCTGAAACACTTCCCGAATAGAGAAGATCTGCTTGAGGATGCGCGCCAAAACACGCCGGCGGGACGCATGGTCGAAATTAAAGACATGGTTGATACTGTTGAGTTTCTAGTGTCTTCCAAGGCTGACATGATCCGCGGACAGACAATTATCGTTGACGGCGGACGCTCACTGCTCGTTTAAAAATTTTTAAAAAAGAGGAATAGCTATACGATCACCTGCACATTCTAATGACCGTGGAGGTGATAACAATGGCTAACTCAAATAACTTCAGCAAAACAAACGCTCAACAAGTTAGAAAACAAAACCAACAATCAGCTGCTGGTCAAGGTCAATTTGGCACTGAATTTGCTAGCGAAACAAACGCTCAGCAAGTCAGAAAACAAAACCAGCAATCAGCTGGACAACAAGGTCAATTCGGCACTGAATTCGCTAGTGAAACTGACGCACAGCAGGTAAGACAGCAAAACCAATCTGCTGAACAAAACAAACAACAAAACAGCTAATCACTGAAACAGAAAAAAGCACTTCATCTTCGGGTGGAAGTGCTTTTTTCTGTTTGAAAAACGACAAAACTTGTGGAAGGTCTACAGAATGAGTCAAAGGGTTTGCTTTACGGAGATCGAAATGATTAAAGGAGGAAATGTTTATACTTTCATCAGGCTGAAGGAGGAACCGATGACCGAATTTGAAAAGCTGGTAAGTGAACAGATGAAAACGATGGATAAGCTTCTCGATCTCCAATCAGAGCTCGACCGCTGCAAACAAATTGAGGCGGAACTTCGGCATTTGGAAAGGGATGCAAGGCTGCGTGGGATTCAGGCTGAAATTGCGGTAAAACGGAAACACCTTGCCGATATACAGGATATGTTTCAAAAGCAGACAGAGCAGGTCATTCGTTCATATCGCAGCTCAGAAAAGCCGTCTTCCTTTGTGTAGTGCAGGAATGTGCCATTCCCCGGCCGGAATGGCTCTTTTATTTTCATTTTTCAATTTGTAACGTTATAATAGGTAAAAGACGTTGTCGGTAAGCAAATTTGGACATACTAACTGTAGGGCTTTATAGAAAGTAGGGGAGAAATATGGGCTATCCCAAGGAAGGAGAAACCATTCAAATTCACAGCTATAAGCACAACGGGCTGATTCATAGAATTTGGAATGAGACAACAATCTTAAAAAGTACAGAAATGTGTGTCATCGGAGCCAATGACCGGACGATGGTAACCGAATCAGACGGCCGGACATGGATAACCAGAGAGCCCGCAATCTGTTATTTTCACGCAAGACAATGGTTTAATGTCATCGGGATGCTGAGGGAAGACGGGGTTCATTATTATTGCAACATCAGTTCTCCGTTTGCCTATGATGGCGAAGCAATTAAATATATTGATTATGACTTAGATGTTAAGGTTTTTCCTGACATGACCTACAATATTCTCGATGAAGACGAATATGATGATCATCGGAAAGCCATGAATTATCCAAAAGAAATCGACAGTATTTTAAGAGACTACTTAAATACGCTGCTCCATTGGATTCACCAGCGTCAGGGACCGTTTGCGCCCGAGTTTGTCGATATGTGGTATGAACGGTATTTGCGCTATACAAAATAATGGTTACGTAAAAACCTGTTGCGGGGTACAACAGGTTTTTCACATGGGCTCACACACATCATGAGAAAGAGAGAGGGGGAATCAACGTGGGGGTTATGAAACGCTACATGCAATTCGTCAAACCTTATAAGAAGCAAATTTTCGTTACAGTGTTAATCGGGATCGTCAAATTTTCCATTCCGCTTGCTCTCCCATTGCTTCTGAAGTACGTAGTTGACGACATTATTCAAGGAGGCGGCACGGCCAGTGACAAAACCACGTCATTGTTCACGATTATGGCGATCATGTTCGCCTTATTTTTAATTTTGCGCCCGCCTGTTGAATATTACCGGCAATATTTTGCCCAGTGGACTGCCAGCAAGGTGCTTTATGATATAAGAGCTAAGCTGTTTGACCATATACAAAAACTGAGCCTTCGTTTTTACGCGAATACAAGAACAGGGGAAGTCATTTCCCGAGTGATTAATGATGTAGAACAAACAAAGGATTTCGTCATCACAGGGCTGATGAATATATGGCTCGATATGCTGACGATTTTGATTGTAATCTCTATCATGCTCACACTGGACGTTAAATTAACGCTGATTTCTATCGTATTATTCCCATTATACGGAATATCAGTGAAGTATTTTTACGGCCGTTTACGAAAGCTGACAAGGGAGCGCTCACAGGCTCTTGCTCAAGTGCAGGGGCATTTGCACGAACGCATTCAAGGCATGCCTGTCATCAGAAGCTTTGCGATAGAAGATCATGAACAGGCTCAATTTAATGAGAAAAACGGTCATTTCTTAGATAAAGCCATCCGACACACGAATTGGAACGCCAAAACTTTTGCGGTCGTTAATACCATTACAGATTTGGCGCCGCTCATCGTCATAGCGTGCGCCGGGTATTTTGTCATTAATGGACCGCTGACAGTCGGAACAATGGTCGCGTTTGTCGGATATATTGACAGAATGTACAACCCTGTTAGAAGGCTGATCAATTCCTCTACAACTTTGACACAGTCAATCGCATCAATGGACAGGGTGTTTGAATTTATTGACGAGCCCTATGAACTCACTGACAAACCAAATGCGATAAAGGCCGATCAGATTCGCGGAGGAGTGGAGTTTCAAAACGTTTCGTTTCAATATGAGAAGGACAAAGAAAATATTCTTCATGATGTATCCTTAAAAGTAAATAGAGGAGAAACTGTAGCTCTCGTCGGCATGAGCGGAGGAGGAAAATCAACGCTCGTCAGCCTGATCCCAAGATTTTATGATGTAACAAGCGGCAGACTGCTGATTGATGGGACGGATATTCGCGATTATGAAGCAAGAAGCCTTCGCAACCAGGTTGGTATGGTGCTTCAGGATACCTTTTTATTTAGTGAAACGATTCGGGAAAATATCGCGATCGGCAAGCCTGATGCCACACTTGAAGAGATAATCGAAGCCGCCAAAGCTGCAAATGCCCATGAATTTATCATGAGTTTTCCAGAAGGATATGAGACCCGGGTGGGGGAACGAGGCGTTAAGCTTTCAGGCGGACAAAAGCAGCGGATCTCAATTGCGCGGGTATTCCTGAAAAATCCGCCGCTCCTCATTTTAGATGAAGCTACATCAGCTCTGGATTTGGAAAGTGAGCATTACATTCAAGAAGCGATGGACAAACTGGCGAAGGATAGAACAACTTTTGTTGTCGCCCACCGTTTATCGACAATCACCCATGCGGATAAGATTGTTGTCATGGAAAACGGGACAATCATTGAAATCGGAACCCATGATGAACTCATGAACTATGAGAGCCAATACAAGCACTTATTTACCATTCAAAATTTGAACTAAAACATCAATCTTATATCCTTTTAACGAAGGATATAAGATTTTTTTGTATATAAAAAAACCCGGCTGTTTAACCGGGTTACTCTTCTGTTTCTATTTCGCAGTCTTTCGGATGATACGTTTGAAAACTTGTGATAAGTGTTTCTAAATGTTCAAGCTGCTCGCGATATTCCACGGCGCTTGCCATAATATTGAGCATGTTGTAATCAATAAGCTCCTCATCCGTATTCTGCTGATTTTTTAAAAATGACTTTGTTAAAAGCTGCTTATACCGGATGCCTTCTTCAACCGCGTCATCATGCGGCTTGATTTTTCCGACAAACCTCATCAAAATCCGTTCGTGCCAGTAAAGCAGGTAATCAAGTTCTTCAGTCAATGTTTCCTGAAACTCTTCCGGCATATGATAGATCTCGTTTTCCAGACGATGCAGCTTCTTCAATGTATCAAGCGCCCGATTTGCAGTAATAATGGCCTGTCTGAACAGGACAAGCTTTCTTGATTTCACATAAGTGGTTTTCTTAAAGTAACTTCTTTCTTCTTTATATAGAAGATATGTCTGATCAAGCTTGATCATTTTTTCTTTCAGTTTTTCAATATCCTCTTTCAAAATCGAATGCTCTGTCGACTGCCGCATGGACAATCTGATCCACTTCATAATTTCTTCGGTGTTTTCGACGGTATTATGAATCAGCTTTGTTTCGTACTTAGGAGGCAAAAACACAAGGTTGACGATAAAGGAAGAAAGCACCCCTAAGATGACTGTGCTTGTTCTGATCAGCGCGAACATTAAAAAGTCGTCACCGGCAGATTCTAATATCGCAATGACTGTTACAAGAGCAATTGAAATTGTATGTTCAATTTTAAGTTTCAGCATGATTGTAATGACAATAACTGCTGTTAACCCGATCATAATCGGGCTGGGTCCGAAAATAAGGCCGAACACTGTGGCAATCACAGCTCCGATGATATTTGCTTGAACCTGGTCAATAATAATGAGAAAAGAGCGGTAAATCGACGGCTGGATCGCAAATATCGCTGCAATTCCAGCGAAAATCGGCGCGGGAAGCCCGATCCACGAAGCCAAATAAAGGGCAAGTGTAATCGCAATCCCGGTTTTGAAAATGCGGGCACCAAGTTTCATTGGTTTGTGCGTGCATTCCTTTCTATAGTAAATTGTGTGACATAGCAAATGGGCTAATCCTTAAAATTCCCGGTTAGTTTATTTGCTAAACAATTAAGTAATATACAGGGATCGATACAAATATTCAAGCTATTTTTCTAGAAAAAGACCAAAATCTTACACGTTGTTTGATTCCATAAAAAAAACAGGAGCTCAAAGCTCCTGTTCAAGGTATCTGATTCTAGTTTTTAAGATGTTTAAAAGCATCCTCGACCGCTGCAAGCGTGTCTTTAATATCCTGCTCTGTATGTGCTGTGGTAATAAACCAAGCTTCATACTTAGAAGGTGCTAAATTAATTCCGCGTTCCAGCATCAGCTTGAAAAACGTAGCGAATGTTTCTCCGTCACTCCGTTCAGCCTGCTCGTAATTTTCGACTTTCTCATCAGAGAAGTATACCGTGAGCGCACCTTTTAACCGGTTGACCGTAATGGTGATGCCGTGTGTTTCTGCGTGCTTCAAAATACCTTCCTCAAGCATAGCGCCAAGGTGATCAAGCTTTTCATACACGCCTTTTTCTTTGAGCACTTCCAGACAAGCGATGCCTGATAGGATGGAAGCGGGGTTCCCTGCCATTGTTCCTGCCTGATAAGCAGGTCCTAGCGGAGCTACCTGCTCCATGATTTCTTGTTTGCCGCCATAGGCGCCAATCGGAAGTCCGCCGCCGATAATTTTCCCGAGTGCTGTTAAATCTGGTTTCACCTGTAAGAGATCCTGCGCGCCGCCATACATAAAGCGGAAAGCCGTAATGACTTCATCGTAAATAACGAGAGCGCCTGCATTATGTGTCAATTCATTTACTTTTTCTAAGAAGCCCTCTTTCGGCTCCACGATACCGAAGTTGCCGACAATCGGTTCAACGAGAACCGCCGCGATTTCACTGCCCCATTTATCAAGAGCCGCTTTATAGCTATCGATATCATTAAATGGTACTGTGATCACTTCGTTTGCAATGCTTTTCGGTACACCGGCTGAGTCTGGTGTGCCGAGAGTAGACGGGCCGGAGCCTGCGGCGACAAGCACAAGGTCCGAATGCCCGTGATAGCAGCCCGCAAATTTAATGATTTTTGTCCGGCCTGTATATGCGCGAGCCACGCGGATGGTCGTCATAACGGCTTCTGTACCCGAATTGACGAATCTTACTTTGTCCATAGCGGGAATGGCTTCTTTGAGCATTTTTGCAAATGTAACCTCGTGTTTCGTTGGTGTTCCATACAATACACCGTTCTCTGCTGCTTTTTTAATCGCTTCTGTAATATGCGGATGGGCATGTCCTGTAATAATCGGACCGTACGCCGCTAAATAATCGATGTATTTGTTGCCGTCCACATCCCAAAAATAAGCGCCGCTTGCTTTCTCCATTGCAACAGGAGAACCGCCGCCGACTGCTTTATATGATCTAGACGGGCTGTTTACACCGCCGACAATGTGCTGTAATGCCTCATTGTGAAGTTCAATTGATTTTGTATGCAAGAATAAAAACCTCCTATATCTCCATGCGTCCTTTCTATTGTAGCATGCTTCCGAACAAGAACAATGGCTTCGGGCTTCAGATTCAGCTGAGATGGTTGTAATCTGGACAAGAATTGGATACGCTTAATAAAAAAACATCCGGAGGTAACGTAATGACTATAGAAATCGGACAAAAAGCGCCTGATCTTGAGTTAAAAGGTGATCATGGGGAAACAGTAAAATTATCGGATTATAAAGGAAAGTACATCGTGCTTTATTTTTATCCAAAGGACATGACACCGGGATGTACAACTGAAGCATGCGATTTTCGGGACAGTCACGAAAGCTTCGCCGAACTGGATGCCGTCATTATCGGCGTCAGCCCGGACAGCCAGGAAAAACACGGAAAATTTAAAGAGAAGCATAACCTTCCATTTCTGCTTCTTGTTGATGACGAGCATAAGCTGGCGGAAGCATTTGATGTGTGGAAGCTGAAGAAAAACTTCGGAAAAGAGTATATGGGAATCGAGCGTTCCACTTTTTTAATTGATAAAGAAGGCCGGCTCATTAAAGAATGGAGAAAAGTAAAAGTAAAGGACCATGTAGCCGAAGCGCTTCAAACCCTCAAAGATATGTCGGAAAAGTAAATCTCTATGAGCCTATGCTTACTTTTACCCTGATATCAATTGACAAATTATCGTAGAAAGAGTTACACTAATTATAAACATTACAATGTAAGAATTTTTTTTAGAAGAGAGGTGCATGACGGATGGCTGCACATGAACTAAAAGAAGCCTTAGAAACGTTGAAGGAAACCGGAGTTCGCATTACTCCTCAACGTCATGCGATTCTGGAATATCTCGTTAACTCTATGGCTCATCCAACAGCGGACGATATATATAAAGCTCTGGAAGGGAAATTTCCTAACATGAGCGTAGCGACGGTATATAACAATTTGCGTGTGTTCCGGGAATCAGGTTTGGTAAAAGAGCTCACATACGGTGATGCTTCCAGCAGATTCGATTTTGTCACATCCGATCACTATCACGCGATTTGCGAAAACTGCGG
Source organism: Bacillus sp. PS196 (assembly GCF_037963555.1). NCBI lineage: Bacteria > Bacillati > Bacillota > Bacilli > Caryophanales > Bacillaceae > Bacillus > Bacillus sp. PS196. The sequence goes on from NZ_CP150159.1 coordinate 921,072, forward strand.
TAAAATTGTGGACTTCCACTACCCGGGCCTTGATGAAGTGGAGCAGCTCGCTGCCCACGTCACGGGCTTCAAGGTAAGCCACCACCGTTTAGAAATTTACGGCGTCTGCCAAGAGTGTTCGAAAAAAGAAAATCATTAAAAATAAGCTGACCGCACGAAACGGTCAGCTTATTTTATTTCGACATTTTCTTTTTATTATAAGACTCATCAAATTCTTTTCCTTCTAATCCCTTATCTAAAGTCAGCGGCTCTCGGCAATGCATGCACATATCGACTCTTCCTAAAACCTTTGTCTCTTTATCACAGCCTGGACAAATGACGCGAACCGCTTTAGTCGAAAGCATTCCGATCCAAAAGTAAACTACCGTGCTGAGACCGATGGATAAAAGCCCAAGTATCATAAACAAACTAGAAAGCAAAACTGACTCTTTGAAAAAGATCCCGATGTACATAATGATAAACCCAACGAAAACCAAACTTAACGCAAATGTTCTGATTTTATTAATTTTGCTGGAGTATTTCGCCATGTCCATCCCCCTCTGTTTTAACTATAGCACAAACCCGATGGGATTTTCTTCATGTTTTCGGTTGAACTGGAATTTACATATGGAGAGTTACTGTGAAATTGTTTATAATAGTTCAATGTGTTTAGAAAAAAGGAATTTCGTTTTAACCATAGAATTGAATCAAATAGAGAATAAAAAAATTTGAACAATTGCATTGGAGGAATAGTGATGGAAAATCTTCTCCGTCCAATTTACCAAGAAAGAGCAAGTCACCCCAATACATTGGCTGTCATTATGATTGAGAGAAGAAACAAAACATCTTCCTTAACAGATAACTTTGATGCAGCTTTGCTGGTGATTGTAAAGGATGCTGATGAGCCAGTTTTTATAAAGCATTATGAATTTGATCATCAAACAGCTTCTTTGCATGTGGTAACAGATTCTCAGATTCAAGAATGGATTTTGCTTGGAACAAATAGAAGAATCATAGATTGGATTGTAAATGGCAGAGTCTTGTTTGACCGTAATGAATACGTAGTTGAACTGATTGACAGGCTGAATACATTTCCGTTTGCCGAACGTAAACTGAAGATCGGACTCGAATACGGCAAATTAATCAGAAGGTATGTTGAAGGGAAAGCTTTTTTTGAAGCCAATCAATTTTTAGATGCCTACAATGCCGTTGTTCATGCGCTGCATCATTTAGCACGTATTGAAGTAATCGACAGAGGATTCCATCCCGAAACCACGGTGTGGAGCCAAGTGCGCCAGATGGAGCCCCAGGTGTACAAATTATATTCCGAGCTGATTGAAAGTCATGAGAGCCTGGAAAAAAGACTTGAATTATTATTCTTAGCAAATGATTTTCTCATCCATTCCAAAGCCGAGATCGGTTCGGCGCATCTTTTCGAAGTAATGAAAGAAAAAGACATTTGGCAATTCGGTGAGCTTCTTCAACATCATGACCTAAAGCACTTTACCCAAGATCTTGGCGTTATGCTTGATTACTTGACGGAAAAGGGACTTATCAACGTCTGCCAGATAGAAACGAAAGGACAGGCTGTCTATCACCGAGGATATTCTTTTAAAAAAGGTGTTGACTCTGATTCTTGACCGTGTTATATTATTAAACGTCGCTGATGCGCTTCTGAGAAAACAAGCTCACAGCGGCGGGGAAATAAATCAAAAAAACATTTGACAAAAGAAAGTCAAAATGTTATATTAATAAAGTCGCTTCAACAAGAAGTGAAAATGATCTTTGAAAACTAAACAAGACAAAACGTACCTGTTAATTCAGTTTTTAAAAAATCGCACAGCGATGTGCGTAGTCAGTCAAACTAGGGCCTGCACGACGCAGGTCACACAGGTGTCGCCGCAGGATGCGGTGAACTTAACCTGTGATCCGTTTATCGGAGAGTTTGATCCTGGCTCAGGACGAACGCTGGCGGCGTGCCTAATACATGCAAGTCGAGCGGACAGATGGGAGCTTGCTCCCTGATGTTAGCGGCGGACGGGTGAGTAACACGTGGGTAACCTGCCTGTAAGACTGGGATAACTCCGGGAAACCGGGGCTAATACCGGATGGTTGTTTGAACCGCATGGTTCAAACATAAAAGGTGGCTTCGGCTACCACTTACAGATGGACCCGCGGCGCATTAGCTAGTTGGTGAGGTAACGGCTCACCAAGGCAACGATGCGTAGCCGACCTGAGAGGGTGATCGGCCACACTGGGACTGAGACACGGCCCAGACTCCTACGGGAGGCAGCAGTAGGGAATCTTCCGCAATGGACGAAAGTCTGACGGAGCAACGCCGCGTGAGTGATGAAGGTTTTCGGATCGTAAAGCTCTGTTGTTAGGGAAGAACAAGTACCGTTCGAATAGGGCGGTACCTTGACGGTACCTAACCAGAAAGCCACGGCTAACTACGTGCCAGCAGCCGCGGTAATACGTAGGTGGCAAGCGTTGTCCGGAATTATTGGGCGTAAAGGGCTCGCAGGCGGTTTCTTAAGTCTGATGTGAAAGCCCCCGGCTCAACCGGGGAGGGTCATTGGAAACTGGGGAACTTGAGTGCAGAAGAGGAGAGTGGAATTCCACGTGTAGCGGTGAAATGCGTAGAGATGTGGAGGAACACCAGTGGCGAAGGCGACTCTCTGGTCTGTAACTGACGCTGAGGAGCGAAAGCGTGGGGAGCGAACAGGATTAGATACCCTGGTAGTCCACGCCGTAAACGATGAGTGCTAAGTGTTAGGGGGTTTCCGCCCCTTAGTGCTGCAGCTAACGCATTAAGCACTCCGCCTGGGGAGTACGGTCGCAAGACTGAAACTCAAAGGAATTGACGGGGGCCCGCACAAGCGGTGGAGCATGTGGTTTAATTCGAAGCAACGCGAAGAACCTTACCAGGTCTTGACATCCTCTGACAATCCTAGAGATAGGACGTCCCCTTCGGGGGCAGAGTGACAGGTGGTGCATGGTTGTCGTCAGCTCGTGTCGTGAGATGTTGGGTTAAGTCCCGCAACGAGCGCAACCCTTGATCTTAGTTGCCAGCATTCAGTTGGGCACTCTAAGGTGACTGCCGGTGACAAACCGGAGGAAGGTGGGGATGACGTCAAATCATCATGCCCCTTATGACCTGGGCTACACACGTGCTACAATGGACAGAACAAAGGGCAGCGAAACCGCGAGGTTAAGCCAATCCCACAAATCTGTTCTCAGTTCGGATCGCAGTCTGCAACTCGACTGCGTGAAGCTGGAATCGCTAGTAATCGCGGATCAGCATGCCGCGGTGAATACGTTCCCGGGCCTTGTACACACCGCCCGTCACACCACGAGAGTTTGTAACACCCGAAGTCGGTGAGGTAACCTTTTAGGAGCCAGCCGCCGAAGGTGGGACAGATGATTGGGGTGAAGTCGTAACAAGGTAGCCGTATCGGAAGGTGCGGCTGGATCACCTCCTTTCTAAGGATATTATACGGAATATAAGACCTTGGGTCTTATAAACAGAACGTTCCCTGTCTTGTTTAGTTTTGAAGGATCATTCCTTCGAAACGTGTTCTTTGAAAACTAGATAACAGTAGACATCACATTCAATTAGTAATACAAGATATCACATAGTGATTCTTTTTAACGGTTAAGTTAGAAAGGGCGCACGGTGGATGCCTTGGCACTAGGAGCCGATGAAGGACGGGACGAACACCGATATGCTTCGGGGAGCTGTAAGCAAGCTTTGATCCGGAGATTTCCGAATGGGGAAACCCACCACTCGTAATGGAGTGGTATCCATATCTGAATTCATAGGATATGAGAAGGCAGACCCGGGGAACTGAAACATCTAAGTACCCGGAGGAAGAGAAAGCAAATGCGATTCCCTGAGTAGCGGCGAGCGAAACGGGATTAGCCCAAACCAAGAGGCTTGCCTCTTGGGG